>CAZPXP010000001.1:0-235099 GCA_964590975.1 uncultured Ferruginibacter sp.
ATAGAGGACATTGGTGAATATGTGTACAGCAGCGACCGTATGATGCATCAAATGGAACGCACCGGGAAACTTGATGGTTTAGCCGGCCTGATCGTAGGCGGCTTTACTGATATGAAAGATACTGACCGTTCTTTTGGTCAAACGATCTATGAGGCTATACATGATCTGATAAAAGATAAGCCCTACCCTGTTGGCTTTGGCTTCCCTGTCAGCCATGGAAAGGACAATTATGCACTTACCGTAGGAGGTGTATATACCCTGAAAGTGGATAAGAAGGGAGTGCGGTTACAGCAAAGCAAATAATATCTCGATGAATTAATGTGAAGTATTGATAAATTATTTTGATATTTACAATAGTATCATAGATATAATCTATACTACTACGTAATCTTAGCAGACGAAAGGGCAATCTTACAAAGACATGACAATCACACAGTTAGAATATATCATTGCAGTAGATAATCACCGTCATTTTGCCAAAGCGGCAGAAGTGTGTTTTGTTACCCAGCCTACGCTCAGCATGCAGATCCAGAAGCTGGAACAGGAGCTTGGGCTCAAACTGTTTGACAGGAGTACATTACCGGTAACACCCACGCGTGCGGGCGCCGCGGTAATTGAACAGGCAAGGAAGGTGCTGGCTGAAATGGGCCAGATTACGGAGATCGTACAACATAAGAAAGACATTATTACCGGTGAGTTGAGGCTGGGTATCATCCCTACCCTGGCACCTTACCTGCTGCCCCTCTTTTTACAACGGTTTACTAAAATGTACCCGGCTATAAAGTTGATCGTTGGAGAATATACCACGCAACTGATGATTGCCCGGCTTAAAGAGGGTAAGCTTGATATGGGCATACTGGTTACACCACTCAATGAGCCAACGATCAATGAGGAGGTATTGTTTTACGAGGAGTTTATTGCTTATGTATCAACAAAGGATAAAGCGTACCAGAAAAGCTTTATCCTGGCAAAGGATATTGATCCCAATAAATTATGGCTGCTTGAGGAAGGGCATTGTTTCCGTTCGCAGATCATTAATCTCTGTGAGCTGAGAAAGGCCAGCGCGGAAGGCGCCTTTTTTGAGTACGAGGCTGGCAGCATCGAAACACTACGCCGCCTCGTGGAGCTGAACGATGGCATTACGGTATTGCCGGAACTTGCTACGCTTGATCTATCGGCCAAACAGCAGAGGCTCATGCGCTTCTTTAAACAGCCTGCACCTGTAAGAGAGGTAAGTATTGTGACGCATCGTGATTTTGTAAAAAAGCGGCTGGCGGAAGTTCTTAAAACCGAGATACTGCTTTGCGTTCCGGAGAAGATCAAAAAGAACAAGCCGCGCAATATTATTTCCCTTGAGTGATTACAGGCTCAGCAGGCTGTCTACCTTCTTTGTGTATAAAGGATAACCGGCCAGGTTATTATGGTTGCCTCCCTCAATGGTAATAAATTCATCAGAAGGTTTTAACAGGGGTTTTAACTTTGAAGCACAACGGTAAGGAATTACCTTGTCGCCTGTTCCGTGAAAAATAGTTACGGGCATATTAAGGCCATCGATATAATGGCAGAGCGGAATCTTATAGGTACTCATGGCAGACATGGGATAAATGGGTGCATAACAGGCAAAGAGTTCCGGGATACTGTAATAGGGGGTTTCCAGTACCAGCCTTTTGGCTTTGGAATAAGACGCGGTGTAAGCGGCAATGCCTGTTCCCAGGGATTTACCATAGAGTACAATACTATCGTCGTGGTAACGTGCCTGCGCCATTTTATATAGTTGCAGGGCCTGGCTATAGAGGTTTTCTTCCGTTCTTTTTCCAATACTCTTGCCAAAGCCGGGATAGTCTTCCATCCACACTTCGTAACCGTTTTTTGTAAATGCTGCTGCAAAGGGTGCATACCGGTTAATGTTTTGCCTGTTACCATGAAAGTACAAGACAACACCCTTTGGTACACTGTCTTTTGGGAAGAATTTTACCATACTCAGCGTATCTTCTTTAGAAAAAGGAATTGTTACCTCCTCGAAGGGCACATCAAAATGATAGGTATAGCTGCGATCCAGCGGTTCGGGATGAAAAAGGAATTTTTCCTGTATGTAATAGAAGGCAATACCAAGTACACAATAGACCAAAATAATTACCTTAATCCATCTGCCTATTTTTTTTCTGTTTGGTTTCATTGATGATATCAATATTTTAGAATATCGCGCACAAAGTTATGGTACTCATGGAAGGATGGTAAATTATTATGTCCACCACCATGAATACGGATAAGCGTGATCTTCCGGGGAGAAAGCGCCTGGAGCTTTTCACTGTGGCTGATGGGGATCAGCCAGTCGCGGGTGCCGTGCAGAATATAGGTATGGCAATTTACGCGGGTAATCCATTTGTCGGTACGCAGATGAAAGCGAAGCACATATTTTACGGGGAGTATTGGCAGGAATCGCTCCACGGTTTTCCGGAAGCTGAAATATGGTGCGTCGAGGATAAGGTAGCGGGGTTTGTTATCGCTGGCGAGTTTGGTTGCGAAGCCACTGCCCATACTGCGGCCATATACGATCATGTGATTTTCGGGATAGGTTTTTGTGAGTGTCTCATACACAAACTGCATATCGCCGAGCATTTCATCTTCGCTGCGCTTACCTGTACTTTTTCCGAAGCCGCGGTAATCTACCAGTACTACATCGTACTGATAGCGGTAAAAATCTTTAGCATATTTGGCCCAGCCTTTTATACTACGTGTATTACCATGCAGGTAGAGTATGAGTCCCTGCGGTTGTTGTACTTTAAAGTGCAGGCCGTTGATCCTTACGCCGGGTTCGACGTCGAAGAAGAGCTCTTCAAATGGCATATCGTATTTGTACACAAAATCCTGGCGCAGCTTCTCGGGCTTGAAAATGAAACGCTCCTGTACAAAATAGGCAATAACGGAGAGCACCACGATGCCAATGATGATATAAATAGCGAGATTGAGCAGGGGAATGCTGTTTAACATTGCACTGTTAAGATAGTCATTTGGATTGGACCTGCCAACCTACTCGTCGTCTTCGCCGTACCGGTAAACACGGTTTAGCTTGAGGCGGGTGGTAGGGGCTACGATCAGCGGGAATTTTTCCACGTTAACGTAGCTCTGCTCCAGTCCGAAACTTCGTTCTTCACTCAGGCTGAGTTCTTTAACGCCAAAGTACAGCTTCATAATAATGCGTTCAAAAAAAGGCAGTTCATTATCCTGGCTCAGGAATTTTTCCATGACGATAAACTTAAAGTCGCCCACTACGTTATTTCGCTGCTGGCTTTCGTAACGGCTTGTAACGTTCACTTCGCGGTTGGCTACGAGGTCTTCCACCACTTTCTTGAACATGAGGTTAATGCGTGGCGCCATCCTGAACCCGAGACGAAATTCTACGCGGATGATATCATTAGGTATAATGTGTGTTACTTCATACTCGCAGGTATAGGGATCGTCGAGCGTGTCGACATGAACAAACCAGTAGATGTCGGCCCGTTTGGGCATGCCACTGAGGATGGAATAAATGATCTTGTGCTCAATCTCTTTGGGGTTATTGGCGCTGGTCATATATACCAGGTGCGTAGCATACTTGGGTACGGTAGTATCGTTGCTGAGTTCTTCGAGTTTGGGGATATAATCTTCGAGCTTTACAAATTCCACATACCTGTTCTTGATCTTCCGGCTACGGTACCAGATATACATTACTGCAAAGAGGGCACCGCCTACAACAAGTGTTACATAGCCTCCATGCATGAATTTATCGAGATTGGCCAGCAAAAAGCAGGCTTCGATACCAATATAAACGATAAGAAAGATATAAATGAGTGAAGCTTTTACACGATGCAATACAAGGTAATTGCTGAAGAGAATGGTAGTTGCCAGCATACAGAGTGTAATGGCGAGGCCATAGGCGGCCTCCATGGCCCCGGAGTTCCTGAAGTACAGAACTACTACAAAACAACCTGCGAGCAGCAGGGTGTTGATGCCCGGTATAAACAGTTGCCCTTTGGCTTCTGTGGGGTAAACGATCTTCATCTTGGGCCAGAGGTTGAGCCGTATGGCTTCACTGATGAGCGTAAAAGAGCCACTGATCAGTGCCTGGCTGGCAATAATTGCGGCAGCGGTGGCGATGATGATACCCGGGATAATAAACCAGTCTGGCATAAGGCCATAGATTGGCTTTATGATCTCAACAAATTTGGGGTTAGCTGCCATAATTGAAGGATTGGCCATTGCGGCCTCCTTTACTTTGCTGAGCATGTCTGCATCTGCAAAAATGGTACCTGTATAGTTATGCAGCAGCCAGGCACCCTGCCCCAGGTAGTGAATGATGAGGCATGCTTTCACGAGCGTCCAGGTGGTGCGTATGTTACCGCGGCCGCAGTGTCCGAGATCGCTGTAGAGGGCTTCGGCGCCCGTAGTGCAGAGAAAGACTGCACCCAGCAACCAGAAGCCTTTGGGGTAGACGGAAAGCAGCTTTACTGCATAGTAGGGGTTAAATGCTTTAAGCACGCTCCAGTCGTCGGAAATGTGCAGCAAGCCCAGTACGGCCAGCATGCTGAACCAAATGAACATGATAGGGCCAAAGAGTTTTCCTATTGACCCTGTACCAAACTGCTGCATGAGGAAGAGTACTGCAAGGATTCCCAGTACGATATACACAATAGTGTTCTCGGTGATATTGCTCAGGGCCGGAAGATTCTTAAGGCCTTCGATAGAGGCTGTAACTGAAATCGGCGGGGTTATCATACCATCGGCCAGCAGGGCAGCTCCGCCTACCATTGCTGGCAGTACGAGCCATTTCCGACGCCGGCGTACGAGTGTATAGAGAGAGAATATCCCACCTTCCCCTTTGTTATCTGCTTTGAGGGTAAGTACAACATACTTGATCGTTGTTTGCAGAGTAAGCGTCCAGATAATGCATGAAAGTCCTCCGATGATGAGTAATTCATTCAGGGGCATCCGGAGATCGTTGGGCTTGCTTTTAATAATGGCGTCAAAAACGTAAAGTGGTGATGTGCCGATATCACCATAAATAATACCTAAAGCGACCAGCAGACCTGCTGCTGTGACTTTATTGATATGCTTTCCCACAAAAAAGATTTAGAGTAAGATGTTCTGTTTTCATTAATGGTTGCCAGATCCCTTATTGAAAACGCGTACAAATGTAGGTGTATTTTTGATAGCAGAGGTTTGTAGTTGCCCGCAAAGCATTGCGATGGCCGAAAAGTACAAAACAATCCCGGAACAGGTATAGCAGGCGGAGGAAAAGCCAGCTTTAACCTGCCCGGGATCGTTCCTTTTGAGATTGAGCAAACGGATAAATGCTTAACCCCGGAAGGTGTGGTTCATGTCAGCAACGGGCACCCGCTTATAAGGCCGCAGACCGGTATCTTTTATGTGCGGGAATCCTGTATATAAGAGCGGGGAATTACTGGTATTCAAGGATTGATTATGCCCCGCCATCTTGCGATGCATTATGGTCGTGCAAAATCGACTGTGGGCTTAATAATCCCTGAAACAGACGCATAGGAGGGTCCGCCAAGCGCTGATGGAAGAGCATTCGTGAGCAGTGGTCCACCTGTGAGGCTGCCTGTAATGAATCTGCCGATACAGGTACAGTCGAAGTGCAGGCCTGCATCCGGGTTACCTACTCCGCCGGGTGTAATGGGGCCGGTATAGCTATACGAGGTAATGATAGCGCCGGTTGTTTTATTTATGTTTATGATAACGCCTGTATCGCCAATGGTATAAAGCACATACAGTTGACCATTACAGCCAAAGGTTAACCCGCGCATCTTTATGCCCAGTGAGATAAAATTGGGCAGGCAGCTTACAACGCCGGTAGACGGGTTTACCGTTACAATGCGGTTGTTTGGATCGGTACTGCTGATGTTGATGGCATAATAAACACCTGTGGTTTGGTCGCGTTCGATATCACTCAGGTTAAGCGTGATGCCACAGGCAGTGGTTAAGGGGGTAATGGTAACCACATTGGGATTGCCGATCGCGAACCTGATTAATGAATTGGGGTTAGATCCGCTGTTGCCGGTAACAGCCCAGGCGGTACCGGTGGCCGGGTCGTAAGCCAGGCCCGTCACTTTTGTTACAGGTGTTGCGCCGCCGATGACACTGGTACCCAATGAGCCAAGGACGGGTGTTACAACGACAGGGCCTGCGCTTGGGGAACCGCTGATCTTATATAGATTACTTGTGCCGGCGGGGTCCCATACCAGGTTATAATAAAGGGGTGCGCAGGCGGCGGAAGCCTCGGGCGGTGCGCTTACGGCGTTGGTGTTGGGGACTGGTGTTCTGTCGTGTTTTTTACAGGACCACAGGCTTGCTGACAGCAGGAGTGCAGCAGTGATGATTGTGATTTTCATGTTTGTGTTTTTTATGATTAAGATTGCCGGAGGTAACGCGCCGGGCTTCACGCAGGGGCATGCGGGCCCGCTGGCCGTTTGCGGTTAAAGGTGTTTTGAGAGGGGGCTATTCTGTGTTAGTACTGTATTTGCAGCAAAATACAGGCCAGTTTTGACGGGATAAATAAATAGAAACCCCTCTCTTTTCAGAAAGGGGCCTATAACTATAAAAGCACCAAACACAAACAAAAGAGGCAGCATACCGCGTATACTGCCACACTATTAATCGGGCTTTTCGCCCTCAAGAAAGGTATTGATTGTACTGATTTCGGTTTGATTGTTCTCGCCGGTTTTTACTGTGTAGTTACTGTAGAAGGATTCTACGTTGGCGATGGAATTGTGGAGTTCCATATTGCGGCGGAGGTAGGCCGGTACCGTTTCAAACTCGTTGTTAGGATCGGCTGCGTTGATGTTGAATGACAGATTACGCAGCTTCGCAATGCGTTCCATAGCCCGGCGCCTAAGTTCCTCTGCTTCGTCCTGCATCGCAGGTTCCTCAACATTGGACATTATAATGGGCTGAGTCTGTTGATCATTTTTTGGCTCCTCCGCCGCTTCATGGGAGTCTTTAACTACCAATTGCAGTTCATGCACAGGTTCGTCTTTCTGTACGACGATCTGCACAGGTAGTGGTTCCTCCTTTTTATTGGATTCTGGTTCCGGTTCGTCCTTTACATATAATTGTAAAGGCTTGGCCAAATAACCGCCCGACGAATAGGCGGTGCTAGCATCTTGAATTTCGTTTTTGGGGGAGGTGCTGTGGTTTTCTGCAGGTGTTTCTTCAATTGGTTTATAGTGTATTTCTGCGTCATAATCGACAGGTGCTACCTGATCTGAGGCCGAAGATATTTCAAAATACACAGGTGTCTCCTCAATATTTTCCACAGTATTTTTACGTGGTAAATCTACCTTTGGCTGAGCTTCGGGCATTTCGTTAAGCACGGGCATCATGGGGTCGTCGGTAACTGTGATGGCTGCGGGTTCTGTAATTTCCTCGATATCTTTATCGTCTTCAAACTGCAGAACAGGCTGCTGGTATGTTTTCGACGCGGGCTGTTGTGCCACTGCAGGTGCTGCTGCGGGCATGTCGAGTGTCATAACGATCTTCTCTACTTTTTTCTCTTCTACTACGGTTTTCTCTTTTACAAAGGGGTCTTTATGTTCGAATCCTGTAGCGATAAGCGTGATACCAATGGCATCACCCAGGGAATTGTCGTATCCCAAACCGAGGATCACGTCTGTATTATCGCCGGCATGACTGAGGAGGTAGGTTTGTATCACTTCTACCTCATCCATCGTAAATTCGTTTTCACCTTCGGAGGAGTTGATGTTGATGAGTATCCAGCGTGCACCGCGGATATCGTTGTCGTTAAGCAATGGTGAGTTGAGTGCTTCTTCAATAGCCCTGTGCGCCCTGTTCTCGCCGCTACAGGCAGCGCTGCCGAGAATGGCTACCCCGCCGTTTTTCATAACTGTGCATACGTCGGCAAAATCCACATTGATCTGGCCGGTGCTGTTGATCACATCTGTAATACATTTGGCTGCCGTGGCGAGTACGTTATCTGCTTTTGCAAATGCTTCCCTCATTTTAAGGTTACCGAACTGGTGGCGCAGTTTATCATTGCTGATCACCAGCAATGTATCTACGTGGTTCTTCAGTTCGTTGATGCCTGCCTCGGCCTGTGCAATACGCTTTTTGCCTTCATAGGCAAAGGGTGTGGTAACGATACCCACGGTAAGGATACCGAGGTCTTTACAGATCTTGGCCAGCGTGGGTGCACCGCCCGTACCTGTGCCACCGCCCATACCTGCTGTGATGAAGGCCATTTTGGTATTGACTTCGAGAATATGTTTGATCTCTTCGAGGCTTTCTTCTGTTGCCTGCCTGCCAATGTCGGGGTTAGCGCCTGCTCCCAACCCCTGTGTAAGGTGCGGGCCGAGTTGTATCTTATTCGGGACCTTACTCAGGGCGATGGCCTGGGCATCGGTATTACAGATGATGAAGTTCACTCCTTCTATCTGCTGGGAAAACATATGGTTTACCGCATTGCTTCCTCCGCCACCAACTCCTATCACTTTAATGATAGAAGATTTTTCCTTTGGCAAATCAAAATGTATCATACGCTTTAGTTTTTGCCCCTGCTATCCTGTTGATTACCGGAACAGCACGGGATTTGAGAATTTGAACGCCCGGCTTACTCTCCGGCGCTCCTTTGAATGAATGGGTTGTTATAGAAAGAACTTGTATTGTTTTTTATTACTGATCCTTTACAGTTTTGCGTCTTCTTCTTCCTTGAACAGATCGATCAGGCCGTTCTTGAAAGAATCCATAAAGCCTTTGAGCGACTTGCGTTGCCTGGCGGTTGTATTAACTACGGGGGAATCTTCCACATCAGCTACTTCGTCTACTGCGGCCTGCTGCTGGAGGCTGCCGGGGATTTCCACTTTCCTGAATGTTTCGCCGAACTGTTTCTGGTTGTTTTCGTAATCGTTGTATCCTTTAAGGATAAGACCGATACAGGTGCTGTACATGGGTTTGGCGAGCTCGTCGATATGGCCCGAAGCGAGGTGCTCGTTGGGATAACCGATACGTGCGTTCAAACCGGTAATGTATTCTGTTAACTGTATCAGGTGTTTGAGTTGTGAACCCCCTCCGGTAAGGATAACACCGCCGTTGAGCATGCGTGTATCGAGGCCTACCTGTTTGAGGTGATAGGTAACAAAATCCATGATCTCGCTGATGCGTGCCTGTATAATGCCTGCGAGGTTTTTTACGCTGATCTCTTTGGGTGCCATACCACGGAGGCCGGGAATGGTGATAAAGGCATTGGCTTTTGCCTCGTCGGCGAGTGCGCTGCCAAACTGTACTTTCATTTGTTCGGCCTGTGTTTTTAGTACACCCAGCCCGGTTTTGATGTCGTTGGTAATGTTCTCACCACCAAAGGGAATTACGGCTGTGTGTTTGAGGATGCCTTCATAAAAAACGGCAAGGTCGGTAGTACCACCACCAATATCCACGATGGCCACGCCCGCTTCGAGGTCCTGGTCGCACATTACTGCTGCTGCAGAAGCCAGTGGCTGGAGCACCAGGTCTTTGGTGATGAGCCCTGCTTTTTCCACGCTGCGGTTGATGTTGCGGATGGCGTTTTTATCGCCGGTAATGATGTGGAAGTTGGCGCCTACTTTTACGCCGCTGTACCCGATGGGGTTAGGGATGTTCTGGAAATTATCGACGGTGAACTCCTGGGGAATAACGTCGATGATCTGGTCGCCGGCAGGAATATAGGTGCGGTACTGGTCGCCGATGAGTTGATCGATCTCCGCCTGCTTGATCTCTTCCTCTATATTCTGGCGTACGATATCGCCACGGGTCTGAAGACTTTTGATGTGGTGACCTGCAATACCCACATACACTTCGTTGATAACGAGGTTGGGGTTACTGCCATAACAATTTTCCAAAGCAGTCTGGATGGCTTTAATGGTTTGATCGATATTGAGCACCATGCCATGCTGCACACCATTGCTGTTGGCGCGACCAAAACCAAGAATTTCCAGCTTGCCGTATTCATTTTTGCGTCCTGCAATAGCGGCAATTTTTGTGGTACCGATATCAAGGCCTACGATGATGGGTTGTTCGCTGCTCATAGTTTTTGATTGTTTTGTTTGTTTGCTTTTATGTTTGTGTTATAGTTATTGTCAATAATCATTTTTAGGCGGCATTACTACCCGTGGCTTCTGCGCGGGTGGTTTTGCGCCGGGTTTGGCCGGTGGCTTTGCTGCCGGTTTTGCCGGCACCGTTCGCACGGGAGTTGCTGCTCCCGGCTGTGCACGCACTACCGGTGTTGTATTCCGTGCCGGGGGTGTTATGGGTTTTACGGGATTGCCGCCAGATGGAATGGTGGCGGGGGCTGCTGCAGGCACCGGGTTATTGATTACCGGCGCGGGAGTTCTACCGGGCTCCTCATCGCGCTGGAGTGACTGCTGTATGATCGTACTGTCGGCCGTGTTGGCGGCATTATCCTGCACGAAACGCTGTACGGTATCTGCGGCCTGCTGTTCTGCGGCCTGGCGGGCGATCTCCTGCATCAGTTGTATCACTTTGAGTGAATCGGCTTTGATCTCTGCTGCCCCACGCTTGCTTGCCACTACCTGTCCTTTGTATTGCAGGTTGATGCTGCTGTAATATCCCCAGCCTGTTTTGGGAATGACCTGCCGGTAGAAAGTTTTCAGTTTACGGAAGCGTGCTTCTATATCAGAGGCATCTCCAAAAATGATGATACTGTTTCCTATGCGGGGCACCATTTCGAAGCGCCTGTCGGGGGTAATGTCTACCTGGTCGATCATCGAAAACAGGAAGCTGTCTTTTATTATTCCCCTGCTTATGTTCACTACGTTGCGCATAAGCATACTGTCTTCTGCAGCAAATACGATACGGTCGGACGGGAAGCCTGTAAAGACGGGTACCCGTGCAGAGAACTTATCGCTCAGGGGCAGGCGTGCGGCAGCCGTATCGAGATAGAAGGTAGTACCTGTGGTGGTAAAAACCCTTGCCACGGGTACTCGTTCAATCACTTTTGCTTTTAATATGTTGTTATTGTCGAAGAACAGTTCTGCGCTTTTGATCCATACGTTTTCTTCGAGGCCTGTTTCGATCTGGCGGAGGTTGAGGTCGCCGCAAGGCTTACCTACCGGGTCGCCGCCAGCTACTTTTCGAATGGCCTGCAATACGTCTTTCTGGTCGACGAAGAAGTTATCACCGTCTGCTACAATACTGATATCCACTGCCTTGCAGGCTTTATGGTCTTTCTTGTGTACGGCAGCCACGAGCAGGAATACCACACCCAACCCGGTGAGCGCCCAGGTGATGCGGAAGAACCATTTCCATATCGTCTTTTTCGTGGTCATTTCTGTTATCTCAACCAGTGACTATTTCTTTTATTGTCGTTTTACTGTTAATGTTTTTCTAATTGTTTCTGCTGTTGCAGTACGGCTTTTACGGGCAGCACCAGCGTATCAATATCACCTGCACCTGCCATCACCAGCAGCGATGGTTTGCGTGCAGCCGCCCAAGCTATTATATCTTCCTTAACCAGCAACACTTCCGGCTTGTTATTCATCTTGCCGGCAATCATCTGGCTCGTTACCCCTTCGACAGGCAGTTCTCTTGCGGGATAGATGGGCAGCAGCACCACTTCATCTGCTATGCCGAGCGCCTGTGCAAAGCCATCTGCCTGGTCGCTGGTACGGCTGTACAGGTGTGGCTGAAAGACAATGGTGCATTTTCTGCCGCTGAACAGCTCTTTAGCGCTGGTAAGCAGGGCCGTGAGTTCTGCCGGGTGGTGTGCATAATCGTCGATCAGTATTATGCTGCCGCCATTGTCTGCCGGGCCTAATACATATTCAAACCTTCTTTTAACTCCTTTGAAGGCGGCCACTGCTTCACGGATCTTTTCGGTGCTGATACCCAGTTCTATTGCCACGGCTATTGCGGCAACGGCATTCTCTATATTATGAAGCCCGCCCATGTGCAGTGCAATACCTGTTATGGGCTGCTGCGGGTGGATAAGATCAAACTGGTAGCTGCCGTTTATCATGCTGATATTGGCGGCGTGTACATCGGCCTTGCTGTCTTCCCTGCTGTAGGTGAGCCGTCGGTCGCCCTTCAGTTGCTCCTGCCTTGGCAAGCCGTACTTACTGATGAGCAGGCCACGGGGTTTGATGCGTGCGGAAAAGTCTACAAAAGCTTCTTCCACTGCTTCGGGTGTACCGTATATGTCGAGGTGATCGGGATCCATTGAAGAGATGATGGCTACGTCGGGACTCAGTTTTAAAAAGCTCCTGTCGTATTCATCGGCTTCCGCTACACAAACGTCGTTGTCGCTGCTCCAGAAGTTGCTGTTGTAGTTGGCAGCGATACCCCCGAGGAAGGCATTACATCCATAACCACTATGCCGCAGGATATGTGCGACCATTGTGGTGGTGGTGGTTTTACCGTGTGTGCCGGCAACGCATATATTAAATGAGTGGCTGGTAATGGCACCAAGCAGGTCGCTGCGTTTTACCACCTGGTAACCGTTCTCCCTGAAATATACCAGTTCGGCATGTGCGGCGGGTACCGCGGGTGTGTAGACGACGAGGTTGGCGTTGCGGTCTATTGCATCAAGGTTTTCTGTATAATGAATGGCAATGCCTTCGGCTTCGAGCTGGCGGGTGAGGTCGGTAGGTGTTTTATCATAACCGGATACGGTAATACCTCTCCCTGCGAAATAGCGGGCAAGGTTACTCATGCCGATACCACCGATACCGATAAAATAAATGTTCTTTATGTTGTTCAGTTCTATCACTGTATTACTTTCAATATTTGTTCTGCAATCAGTTCGTCGGCATTGGTTACGCCAAGCCCTGCAATATTCTTTTTCAGTTCTGCCTGCCGTACGGGATCGCCTGCAAGGGCCAGTACGGCGGGTACTAATTTTGCTGCTGCTTCATTATCGGCGATCATCAGCCCTGCATCCTGTGCTACGAGGTGTTTTGCATTTACCGTCTGGTGGTCTTCGGCTGCATAGGGAAAGGGTACAAACACGGCGGGTTTTTGCACTACACATAGTTCGGCAATGGCCATGGCACCGCTACGGCTCACCACTATATCGGCGGCGGCGTAGGCGTATTCCATCTGCGCGATAAAATGGCTTACCCATACCTGAGGATTCCCTTCGGCTGCTTTTTTGCCACGATCGGCAAAGGGCTTACCGGTTTGCCAGATGAGCTGGTAACCTGCGTTTGTAAAGGTGTCCAGGTTTTTTTCCCAGGCTTCATTGATGCTTTTGGCACCGAGGCTGCCGCCTATAGTGAGCACGGTGGTTTTAGATGCATCCAGCCCGAAGAACTGTATTCCTTCTTCCCGGGTGATCCGGCTCTGTACGATACTGCTGCGTACGGGGTTGCCGGTTATGATGATCTTATCTGCCGGGAAGAACCTGCCCATACCGGTTGAGGCCACAAAAACCAGCGTAGCTTTCTTACCCAGCATGATATTGCTTTTACCTGCGAAGGAGTTGCTTTCGTGTATAAAGGTGGGAATACCTTTAGACTGTGCGTAACGCAATACGGGGAAGCTGGAATAGCCCCCCACCCCGATAGCAGCTACGGGCTTTACTGAGTTCATGATGCGGCGTACCTGTATAAGACTTTTTATGAGCTTAAAGGGTAGTGTGATATTTTTCAATATGGAACTCCTGTTGAACCCGGCAATATCCAACCCGCGGATGGGATAGCCTGCCTGGGGTACTTTTTCCATTTCCATTTTACCGTTAGCGCCTATAAAGAGAATATCCAGTTGCGGGTTATGCCTGCGGATGGCATTGGCAATGGCAATGGCGGGAAAGATATGCCCTCCCGTTCCGCCGCCGGCGATGATGATCGTTGCCTTATCGTTTGTTATAGCGCTCATTCTTCTGCTGTTGCCGGTTCTGGTTTTACAATTGCTGATCCTTCTATTTGTTCCACGTTTCTTGCCACACTGAGTATGATACCGATGGAGAGGCAGGTAAAGAGGAAGCTGCTACCTCCCATACTTACCAGCGGGAGGGTAACGCCTGTGTTGGGAAAGAGATTGACGTTTACCCCCATGTTGGCGATGGCCTGTATGACGAGCATAAAGCTGAGGGCCAGTGCCAGGAATGCCCCAAACGCGTAGGGGCATTTTTTGAAAAGCCGTATACAGCGCAGCAGGAAGAGCAGGTATATGAATACCATAAATGCCCCGCCTACGAGGCCGTATTCTTCGAGGATGATGGCATAGATAAAGTCGCTGTAAGAATGTGGCAGGAAGTTTCGTGCGTCGCTCCGGCCGGGTCCTTTACCGAGGAAGCCGCCATTGGCGATGGCGATCTTGGCCTGGTTGATCTGGTAGAGCTTATCGTTATCGATGTCTTTGCTGCCGTACATAAAGGTCTGGATACGGCTGATCCAGGTGGGCATACGCCCTACCGAGAAAATGGCGGGCAGGTCTTTAGACTTGTTCTCTTCTTTATCATAATATTTAGCTGCCACACCCAGCAGTACCAATACGGGTACCATAACGATGGTTATGGTGAGCAGTATATGCCTGGTGCTTACTCTGCCGATGAACATCAGTACCAGGCTGGTGCCGCCTACGAGCATTGCGGTAGACAGGTTGGCGGGTGCGATGAGCAGGCAGATGATGCCCACGGGAATGATGACGGGCAGGAATCCCTTCTTCAGGTCTTTGATGACATTCTGCTTTTTACTGAGCAGGCGGCTGAGGTACATAAAGAGCGCCAGCTTGGCAAGATCGGAGGTCTGGAAGGTCATATTGATGATGGGCAGCTTGATCCAGCGGCTGCCTTCGTTCAATCGTGTGCCAAAGAAGTAGGTGTAGATGAGCAGGGGTATAGAGATCAGGAAGAATATTTTAGCCAGCCGTGAGTAAATGGTATAGTTGACACGATGGGCAAAATAGATGATCATTACACCAATGGCAATAAAGGCTACCTGTTTAAAGAGGAAGCTCTCATTGCTTTTGCTGTATTTATAGGCGAGCGATCCTGTACTGCTGTACACGGCGAGCAGGCTCACCATGGTGAGTATTACTACGATACCCCATATCACGCGGTCGCCTTTGGTGCGCTGAGCCAGGTTGGCCGGGCCGAGGGACCGGAATGGTGCGTTGAAGAACTGCGATATGTTATTTGTTTCTGCCATGGTTCCGCTGTGCGGATATATTTAGTATCAAAGGCCTTTTACTGCCTGTTTAAACTGGTTACCTCTGTCTTCATAATTACTGAAAAGGTCGAAGCTGGCGCAGGCAGGGCTGAGTAATACCACATCGCCCCTGCTGGCAAAATGAAAAGCTGACTGTACTGCGTCTTTGGCATTTTCTGTATTTATTATCAATTCCACGATATTGCCAAAGGCTTCGTGTATTTTGAGGTTGTCTTTTCCCATACAGACAATTGCTTTTACCTTTTCTTTAACGAGGTCTTTCAGCGGTTCGTAGTCGTTGCCTTTGTCTACCCCGCCGAGAATAAGGATTACGGGTTTTTCCATGCTTTCCAGTGCATACCATGTGCTGTTTACATTGGTTGCTTTACTGTCGTTGATAAACTCAACACCCTTGATGGTGGCCACGGGCTCCATACGGTGTTCGAGGCTCTGAAATGTGGTAAGTGCTTCCCTCACGGATTCTTTTTTAATGTCTGCGACCGTTGCGGCCAAACTTGCTGCCATACTGTTGTATTGATTATGTTTTCCTTTTAATTTAAAATCGTCGATGCTCATGGACATTTCTTCCTGTCGCCATTTCAGGTGCAATTTGGCATTTGCAGTAAAAGCACCCTGGGGAAGTTGTTTACTCATGGTAAATGGTAATAAAGTTGATTGAATGGGGTAGTTATGTATATTTTGAATGGTCACTTCGTCGTCGGCACAGTAGATAAACACATCTTCCCCGGTCTGGTTAAGGGTAATGCGAAATTTGCTGCTGATGTAGTTCTGCATTTTATAGTCGTAGCGGTCGAGGTGGTCTTCGGTAATATTCGTCAGCACGGCGATGTTGGGCCTGAACAGGTGAATATCATCCAGTTGAAAAGAGCTCACTTCAACGATGTACCAGGGTTTGGGGTCTGTTGCTACCTGGCGGGCAAAGGAGAACCCGATATTACCTACCAGTGCGCAATCCATACCGCCTGTTTTACAGATGTGGCAGATGAGCGAGGTGGTGGTAGTTTTACCGTTGCTGCCAGTGATGGCGATGATCCTGCTGTTGCCTTTGAACCGGTATGCCAGTTCGATCTCGCTGATGATGGGTATGTGTTTAGCCCTGATCTTCTGCACGAGTGCATTCTTTTCGGGAATGCCGGGGCTTTTCATGACCTCGTCTGCGTCGAGCACGCGTTCTTCATCATGGCCACCCTGTTCAAAGGGGATATCATGGGCAGCCAGTTCCGAAGCGTACAGCGTACTGATTCTGCCTGCATCGCTTACGAACACGTCATAGCCTTGCTGCCTGCCCAGCAGTGCTGCGCCGATACCACTTTCACCCGCACCCAATATGATCATCTTTCTCTTCATTCCTGTCAATTTTCAAAACGGCTCCTGTTTAAAAAAGAAATGGTTTTTCTTAAGCATAGAATTTAACAGGTCGCCGTGTATTTCATGGTTAAGGTTTTGTTGCGGATATTAGTCTCTTTACGAATAAGGCTTACAATGCAAACCATTTTCGCCGTGGTGTAAATCAACGGCTGCGGTTTTCCAATAACTATCTTAGTTTAAGCGTTACGATGGCGGTCACAACGCTTAATATGGTTACGATCCAGAACCTGACGGCTATTTTACTTTCATGATACCCTTTCTTCTGAAAATGGTGGTGCAGGGGGCTCATCAGGAAAATCCTCCGGCCTTCACCATACTTTCGTTTGGTATATTTGAAGTAACTAACCTGTATCATTACGCTCAGGTTTTCTACGAGGAATACCAGGCAGAAAATAGGGATGAGTAATTCTTTTCGTACAATAATGGCCAGTGCGGCGATGATGCCTCCCAGCGCCAGGCTTCCTGTGTCGCCCATGAATACCTGGGCGGGATAGGAGTTATACCAGAGAAACCCGATACATGCGCCCACAAAGGCAGCGATAAAGATGCTGAGCTCGCTGAGGTTGGGGATATACATGATGTTGAGGTATTCTGCAAACTTGACGTTACCGCTTACGTAGGCGAATATGCCGAGGCAGATACCGATGATGGCACTAACGCCGGTGGCCAGGCCATCCAGTCCATCGGTGATATTGGCGCCGTTGGATACGGCGGTAACAATAAATATCACCACGATGATATAGAGTATATAGGTATAGTCGCGCCATGAAGCGGGGAGCAGCTTGGCGTAGTTAAACTCGTGTGATTTTACAAAGGGAATGGTAGTGATGGGTGTTTTTACAGAGGCAAATACGTGTGTCTTTCCATCGATCGTTACCGTATCGAGTTTGGCATTGGTTGTTTTTTCTTTTAACCCGAGTGGTACTTTTACATCGTTGGTCTGCGTGTTCACTTCGCGTTTTACCACTACGTTCTGGTTGAAGTAAAGCGTTGCACCCACGATAATACCCAGCATTACCTGGCCAAATATTTTGAACCTGCCTGCCAGCCCGTCGCTGTCGCTCTTTTTGTATTCCACGCCTTTCTGCCTGGCCATGCGCTTGGCCCTGATCTTAAGATAGTCGTCGATAAAGCCGATGATGCCGAGCCATACCGTACAGAGCAGCATGAGCCTGATGTACACTTTATCGAGGTTGGCAAATAATATGGTGGGAATGATGATGGCCAGGATGATGATGATGCCACCCATGGTGGGGGTACCTTTCTTTTGCTCTTCGCCTGCGAGGCCGAGGTCGCGTACGCTTTCGCCGAGTTGTTTGCGTTGCAGAAAGTTGATGAGCTGTTTGCCATATACTGTTGTAATCACCAATGATAACAGCATAGCCAGTAGCACCCTGAAGGTGGTAAACTGCCACAGGCCGCTTCCGGGAAACTTAAACCCTTCATCTGTCAACCATTTAAAAAAGTGATAGAACATATTTTTTTATTTTTCCAGTAATGCAAACATTTGGTTCAACACTGCTTTATCATCAAATTCATTACGCACACCATTGATCTCCTGGTATTTTTCATGCCCCTTGCCTGCTACCAGTACGATGTCTTCTTTCTGTGCAAAGGCTACGGCTGTCTTAATAGCTTCTTTCCTGTCGGCGATTGAAAGACATTTTCTTTTGGTTACGGCGTTCACGCCTGCTTCCATATCTTTAAGTATGGCGGCGGGGTCTTCTGTACGGGGATTGTCTGACGTAAAAATCACCCTGTCGCTGTACTCGCATGCTACTTCTGCCATTACGGGGCGTTTGGTTTTGTCGCGATCGCCACCACAGCCTACAACGGTAATGATCTGCCCGTTACCCTGGCGGAGTTTTTTAATGGTGGCCAGTACGTTGAGCAGGGCATCGGGTGTATGTGCATAATCGACAATACCCATTACCTGCTGTGCAGGGCTTACAATATATTCGAAGCGGCCTTCGGCACCGGTGAGGCTGCTGAGGGTTTCGAGTACTTTGTATTTGTCTTCGCCAAGACAGATGGCTGCCCCATATACGGCCAGCAGGTTGCTGGCGTTGAACTCACCGATAAGGCGGAAATGCACTTCTATATCGTTGATACTGAGGTGCAGGCCTATGAGGCTGTTGTCTAATATTTTACCCTTAAAGTCTGCCAGTGTGCGCAGGCTGTAGTAATACTTTTTGGCGGCCGTATTCTGTAACATCACCGTACCGCGCTTATCGTCGGCATTGCTTATTGCAAAAGCAGTGGCGGGGAGCCCATCGAACCAGGATTTCTTTACCCTGATGTATTCATCGAAAGTATTGTGGTAATCGAGGTGATCGTGGGTGATATTGCTGAACAGGGCGCCGGTAAATTTCAGCCCGGCGATCCTGTGCTGGTGAATGGCGTGGCTGCTGCATTCCATGAATACATGGGTACTGCCTTCTTCTGCCATACGTGCCAGGAGGGCGTTGACGCTGATGGCGTCGGGGGTGGTGTGTGTGGCAGGCAGTACGGTATCGCCTACCTGGTTCTGCACGGTGCTGATAAGCCCGCAGCGATATCCCAGGGCGGTAAACAGTTTCCAGAGCAGGGTGGCGATGGTGGTTTTACCGTTGGTACCGGTAACGCCTACCAGCTTTACCTTCAGGGAGGGTTCGCCATAAAAGTTATGCGCGGCGATACCTGCTGCGAGGCTGCTATCGTCGACCACGATGATGGTCACCCCGTCGTAAGTACCGGCAGGCAATGCTTCGCAGATCACGGCGGTTGCGCCCTGTGCGATTGCTTTACTGATAAAGTCGTGCCCGTCTGTTTTGCTGCCCCGTATGGCAATAAAACAACTGCCGGGTGCTGCTTTGCGCGAGTCGATATACAAAGCGTTCACTTCCACAGCGGTGCTACCCGTTATGGTGCGAATGTTCACTTTATATAATATGTCCTGCAGCAGCATTATTTTTATCTCTTTATATTTTATGAGGGCCTGTGCCCTTTCTTATCAATTTAATAACAGGTTTACCGGCTGTCCTTTCTTCATGGGTGATCCTGCCAGCGGCGCCTGGTTAAATACCCGGCCACGGCCGGAGATGATCACTTTTGCGCCCCTGTCTTCCAGCACCTGGATAGCATCTTTCAACCCCATACCTGTAACATCGGGCACCTGGCTGTTGCCTGCGAGGGGCTGCGCCGGGGCCCTCCAGACGGCGTTGCTTGCCTGTATTGATGCCGACACAATGGGGTTGCCGTTTGCTGAATCTGAATAAGGCAGGCGCATCCAACTGAATATAGATGTAAAATCGTTGCGCATACCATAGTACTGGTAAGGCAGGCTGTCTGTTTTGGTATTCACCATAAACTGTGTAGTGCTCAGGAAGCGGCCATAGATCTTATCGCTTATTCTTTTAAAAACGGTACCTGCTACGTCGGCACCATAGATGAGCTTTGACTCATTACTATTCTGTATGACTACGGCAATGCTGTATGCGGGTTTATCTGAGGGGAAGTAACCAATAAAGGAAGACTGGTATATCTTATTACCTTTATTGTATCCTTTGTTATTGAGGGCTGTTACGGCAGTGCCCGTTTTACCGGAGATGCTGTAACTGCTGTCGAACAATATTTTGCGCCCGGTGCCATGTGTACCGTGCACCACTTCGTATAATGCTTCTTTTAACTGGATGAGGGTGGCGTCGCTGCATATTTTATCTATCAGCACTTTGGGTTGCACGTGTTTTACTTCCACGCCGTAATCCATCACGGAGTTAACGAGGTAGGGCTGCATCATTTTACCATTGTTGGCTACTGCGTTATAGAGCATGAGCATGTGCAGGGGCGTTACCAGTGCTTCATAGCCATGAGCCATAAAAGGAATGGTGGTATTGCTCCAGGTGCGGCTTCCGGCTTTTTTGATGATGGGGAAGCCGGAGGAGGCTACAATGTCTACACCGGTGAGGGTATCGAGGCGAAGCTGGTGGAGGTGGTTGATGAATTTAGAAGGCTGATCGTGGTAGTACTGGTCGGCCAGTTTGGCGAAGGCTACGTTACTGCTCATGGAAAAGGCATCCTTTACGGATACGGTGCCGGTGCCGAGGTGAGCGTCGCGTATGCGCAGGCCGTAAAAGGATTTAACGCCACCTTCGCAGTCGACCAGCGAATTGATGTCGACATATTTATCTTCAAGGAGGCTGATAAGGGTAGCCAGTTTGAATACCGAACCGGGCTCAGTGCGTTTACCGATGCCATAGTTGAGGTCTTCCACGTATGTACCATCGGGTTGTTTACCGAGGTTGGCGATGGCCTTGATCTTACCGGTGGCGGTTTCCATTACAATGGCAGTACCGTGGAGTGAGTTGTTGCTCAGCATCATATCCATCAGCGCGTCTTCGGCCACGTCCTGCATATAGGTGTCGAGGGTAGTTACAATGTCTTTACCATTCTCGGGTTCCACTTCGGCGCCTTCAACGGGGAGGTAGGCGCCTGCGATATAGCGCATCAGGCGCTGGCCGGAGGTACCTTTCAGCAGGCTGTCGTAGCTTTTTTCGAGGCCTACGTTCTTTGTGGAGTCTTCGCGTGAGAGGCCGATGGTGCGGTTGGCCAGGAGGCGGTAGGGGTTGATGCGTTTGTCGCGCGGGTCGATGATGAAGCCGCTTTTGTTGCGCCCCTGCCGTACGAGCGGGAAATCTCTCAGTTCTTTGTATTGTACAAAAGTTATTTTTTTCTTCAGGGGGAAATAACGGTCTTTGCGTTTATAGGCGTCCTGCAATTCTTTTTTATAGAGCGCTGCTGTTTTATCGCCAAAGAGGCGGTTGAGGTTATAAGCGAGGGAGTCGATATTTTCTTTGAAGCGCTGGCCGTTCTTATCGCGGAGGCCTTCGGCGGCGAAGTCGATGTAAACGTCGAAGATGGGCACGGATGTGCTGAGCATGTTACCATCTTCGCTGTAGATGCTGCCGCGTTCGGCATCGATGGGTAAATATTTAAGGTGCATGCTGTCGCCCTTGCTTCTCCACATGGCGCCCTGTACCTGCTGGATATAAAAAGCCCTGCCGAGCACGAGTATGCCCAGTATGATCATCCCGATAAAACAGAGATAGACCCTCCAGAGTATGTCTTTTTTTATATCCATTGATGACTGCTGTTGTGTATTACTGACCGTCTTTTGCCAGGGTAACGGGTGGTTTGGTCAGTTCTTTAAGACCTGCCGGGGTTACCACTTTTACCAGCTCGCTGGCTTTACTTCTGAAAATGACTTCGCTTTTTATGGTTTTATATTCGTATTCGAGTTCTTTGATGTGTTTTTCTGTTGTGCTGATACGGCGTACCAGTTTATCGGTATAATGCCCGTTGTAGATGTAGAGCACAGCGAGCAGGGCGAGGAACAGGAAGAAGGGAATATTCTGTACCACCCACTTATAGGTGAGCCATTTTTTCCAGTCTGTTTTAACCTGTTGCGCCTGCATTTGTTGGTTATGTATTGATTGAGATAATTATATTGTTTTACTTCCCGGATGATTTGAGTGCGGCCACCCTGAGTTTGGCACTCCTGCTCCTGGGATTTTCTTTGAGTTCAGTTTCACCGGCGGTGATGGGTTTTTTAGTAATAATGGCGAAGGGGGATTCCGGCTTTGTTCCGTAGAGGTCGTCGGCTTCTACGGGCTGGAGGGTACCATCGCGAAAAAAATTTTTGACGATCCTGTCTTCGAGTGAATGAAACGTGATGATGGCGGCTCTTGCGCCCGGGTAAAGAACGGAGGGCAGTTGCTCCAGGAGAGCGGCGAGTGCGCCGAGTTCGTCGTTAACTGCGATGCGCAGCGCCTGGAATACCTGGGCAAAATATTTCTGTGGGTTTCCCTTAACTACCTGCTGAAGGGAAAGCTTAAACGCATTGATGGTATCCATGGCGATGAGCGGGCGTTGCTGTACGATGGTACGGGCGAGGGTACGCGCGTTGGTCACTTCGCCAAAGGTTTCGAACATCTTATGCAGTTGCTGTTCGCTATAGCTGCTTATGATATCGGCGGCTGTGAGGGTCTGGCGCTGGTCCATCCGCATATCGAGCGCGGCGTCGAAGCGGGTGGAGAATCCTCTTTCCGCTTCATCGAACTGGTGGCTTGATACGCCGAGGTCGGCGAGCAGGCCATTTACGCGGTCGATTTTGTGCAGGCGCAGGAAGCGTTGCAGGTGACGGAAGTTCTGCGGTATAAACAATATGCGCGGATCGGCGGGCTGGTTTTGTGCCGCATCGGCATCCTGATCGAAGGCTACGAGCCGTCCGCCGGGACCGAGGCGATCCAGTACAGCCCTGCTGTGTCCGCCACCGCCAAATGTGCAATCGACATAAATACCTCCCGGTTCAATGGCGAGGGCATCGATGGTCTCGTTCAGTAATACCGGTATGTGGTACTCCCCGTTTTCGGAAGAAGGAGGGGTTGTATCGCTTTTCTTATTCTTCATCGCTTACCCTGCCTTAGCCCGGATTACCGTTTTTGTTCATGACCTCGTTGGCCAGGTTACTGAAATTTTCCGGTGAAACTGTTTCAAAGAACTGTGTATACTTACTTTTATCCCAAATCTCAATTTTGTTGATGGCTGATACGAGCACGATGTCTTTTTCGAGACCGGCGTGATCGACCAGGTTTTTAGGAAGGTTGATCCTTCCGGCGGAGTCGAGCTCGACCTGTGTGGCCCCGTTGAGGAAAGTGCGGCGGAACTCCCGTACTTTTGGGTCGAAATCGTTTAGTTTACTGATGTCGGAAAAGATGGGTTCCCAGCTTTGTACGGGATAAAGGGTAAGGCATTTCTCGAAGCCACGGTTCACGACGAAGCCGTTACTTCCTTCTGCCGGCAGTTGCTTTTTAAAGCCTGCGGGGAGAAGAAAGCGACCTTTGGAGTCCAAAGTGGATTCGTATTCGCCGAGAAAACTTATCATTTAGTAGTGCTAAACCGCTTTTATCAGTAAGTAATTGACACAAAATAACACTTTTTCCCACTTTCCACACAGAATTGGGTTAAAGTTTTTTATCCACAGGTGCCAATGGTGCCGCCCCGTTGTGTTTCAGCCTCTTTTTAGTGAACAAACATGTGCAAAAGCTGTGAATTGCTGTGTGCAGACTGTGCATAACCACAATTATGGTTTGGAAGGAAGGTTACTTCAACATCACTTCAACATCACTGCAACATCACTGCAACATCACTTCAACTACGGCTCAAGAATATTGTTGATAAGGTGACCGGAAGAGGGAGAAAAGTAAGGGCTCAGGGATTGATGCGGAGGAGGGTGTTAGGGTACCGGCCATAGAGGGAATAAGGGATGACCGGAGCGGAGAGATAAAACATTCAGGAGTTAGGTTAAGGCAGGTGGGAACCTGCCCACGGCTGAAGCAGGACTATTAACTGTGAAGATCAGGAAGCGAGAGGTACTATAACGGTGAAGGTGCTGCCACGGCCCGGGGTACTTTCGGCTTTAATGGTGCCCTTGTGAGCTTCTACCATGGTTTTAACATAGCTCAGGCCGAGGCCAAAGCCCTTTACATTGTGGATGTTGCCTGTATGGGCGCGGTAGAATTTTTCGAATATCCGGCTGAGGGTTTCTTTGTTCATCCCGATGCCATTGTCTTCGATACGGATACGCAGGTGGTTGCTCACATTACTTGTGGTGAGTTTAATGTGGAGGTTTTCCCTGGCATATTTTACGGCATTATCGAGCAGGTTGTTGATGAGGTTGGTGAAGTGCACCTCATCGGCCATGATCATATATTTGGTGGCATTAAGCTGCACGTCGATAGTACCTTCCTTTTCTTTTACCTGCAGCATGATATTATTGAGCGCGCTTTCGATAAGCTCGTGGGCAGAGAGGTTCTTCAGGTTCACCTCTACCTCCTGCTTATCCAGCAGAGCGGCTTTCAGTATGGTCTCTACCTGTTTGTTCATGCGCTTATTTTCTTCCTTGATGATACTGGTAAAGTAATTGGTTTTATCCCTGTCGTTGATCACTTTATCATTACGCAGGGCATCAACAGCAAGAGAAATGGTGGCAAGCGGGGTTTTGAACTCGTGGGTCATGTTGTTGATAAAGTCGGACTTAATCTCGCTCAGCTTTTTCTGTTTGAGCAGGGTGCGTATGGTAAGGAAAAAGGCGGTGGTGATGATGGCGGTAAAGAGGATAGCCCCGGCAATAAACCAGCGCATCGACTTCCAGATGATATTGCTCTGGTAGGGTACGATCACTACAAGATATTCACCCTGGGAAACATTCTCGAAGTTGCTGCCGCTTTGTGGCTCAAGCAGGATGATATGGCGCCTGTTGCGGTTGTTGGTGGAGTCTATATAAAAGCTCATAAACTTTTCGCTCATTACTTCTTCTCCCACAACGCTTACGGGTGTTACTGCAAATTCAAAATTGATACTACGGAGGTTATGTTTCTCGAAAGACTTTTTTATTATGTCGCGTATTTCTGTTTTGGAGAAGCGTTGTACTACAGATGGGCGGAATAGTTCATAGTGCAGGCGGTCGTTGGGAAAAAGCGGGTTGCTCTTGCCGCCCTGGGGTATCAGTAAAGCGCGGTCGGCAGTCAGTTCATTTGCGGCATCGGGTAATGAGTTATTGATATTGTCTTCAAACTGCTGCTCTTTAGCATCTTTGGCACTCTTGATCCAAAGGAACTGAAAAAAAATCAGCCCGATCAGCGAAAGAAAAACCAAACCGGTTATAATAGGGAAAATTTTCTTCATTCCTGCGCTTGTTTAGATACAGATGCGATATATAAACGGGAAGCAATATACAGCATTGTACAACGTTGCCCACTATTCTTATGCAAAAATACCGGATTGGGGCGCGTTTTTCTGCAACGGGATGTTAAAAGAGTGCATGGCATTGGTTTTTTTAAAATTTAATGGTCATTTTTTATTCAATACTTGTAAAGCTGTAAATTGGATACTAATTTTAGCTATATGTTACAGCCTGCCCCCGGCATATTACTCATCGCAGATCCCTTTCTGAAAGATCCCAATTTCTGCAGAACGGTGGTATTCTTATGCGAACACCAGCACGGAGGCAGTTTTGGGTTTGTGCTGAATAAAGTTTTTGAGTACACACTTGACGAACTGATGGGTGGGTTTGAAGGCTTCGAGCTACCGGTATTTGTGGGTGGCCCGGTGCAGCCGGATACGATCCATTTCCTGCACCAGTACCCCGACCTGATACCCGACAGTTTTGAAGTGATGGAAGGCATTTACTGGGGAGGTAATTTTGAAGCTGTAAGTGCACTCATCAAAAGCAACCAGGCAGATGCTGCAAGGATCAGGTTCTTTATCGGCTACAGCGGCTGGAGCGACGGGCAACTGGGTGATGAGCTCAAAGAGAAAAGCTGGATACTCGCAGACGCAACACAACAACTTGTTTTTCACGATAATCCCGAAGAGGTATGGAAAGACAGCCTCAAACACCTTGGCGGAGAATATGAGCGGATGATCAATTACCCTCTTGATCCGCAGTTTAACTAACCCTCCCTCTCCTTAGTTTCACCATTCAATAATTCATCAGCGCCAGCCAGTAAGCGGCTGTAACTGCACGGCCCGTAGCATTGTAGCTTGCTGCTTTATTCCGGGTACCTGAGATACGTAATGGCCGCACAAACAACTCCTGAGCGCATATATTACTCAGTACCCGGTGTATTTCAATATCAAAAAATACATTTTATGAATAAGCTTCTTTTAGCATTTCTGCCATCCCTTTTTCTTGCAGTTCCTCTCTGCGCACAGAATACGGGTATTGGTACCACAAGCCCCCAGGCTACGCTGGATGTGGCAGGCGATATAGCTACCCGCATGGCCAGTATGTCGCTCGCTAATGGCACTAACGATGATGTTATCACCAGCAGCGACAGGCGCAGCATTTACAGGGTAGTATCGCCTACAGCCGACTTTTCTGTAACCGGCCTTGATGGAGGTGTTGACGGCCGTACTGTTACACTCATCAATACCACAGCATTCAGCATGACCATGGTAAACGAATCTGTATCATCTGCAGCCGAAAACCGTATTACCACCAGCAATGGCAATAACATTACTATACCGCCGAAAGGCGCCGTAACCCTGCAGTACAGTCCTTCTGAGCTGCGCTGGTTTGTAACAGGCATCTCTTTTACCCCACTCGCCAGCGCAGGAGGTGTATGGCTTGCCAATGGGGCAGACGTATACAACAACAATACTGGCCGCGTAGGTATCGGTACACCTACCCCACTCGCCAAACTATCGGTAGTGGGTACCAGCACCTGGGGAACAGCCTCTTTTACCGGCAACAACTTTACCTCTCATATTAATATTCCCGAAAGCGGCCTGCAGAACACTTATATACGTGGCGGTAACAATGGCGCCAATGTTATACTGAACGATGAAGCAGGGCTGGGCAACGTAGGCATAGGTACCAAAACACCCTCCAGCAAACTCACCGTTCAGGGTAATACATTCATTTCACATACAGCCATGTTTACCGGAGGGATTATTGGTTTTAGTGGGGGTGGACTGAGCGTTTCCAACACCAACGGAAACGGACAGACACTGAATTTTGACGGCAGCAATATCCAAAGCACCTATTACGGGCTGGGAGGCTATTCCTACAGACCCGTTGTTATAAACCCTTATGGCGGTAATGTGGGTATCGGCACCAATTATTCGCCCACTCTTGCAAAACTGGAAATCAGGATCGCCAACGAATCTACAGGCTGGTCGGTAAGTAACGGCAACTTCTTTGCCCAGGCTTTTCTGGGTGGTGCAGGCAGAAGCACCAACAGTGAAGGTGTTTACCTGGGTACCGGTGGCTCAATAGCTGGTGGCGGAGCTGCTCCGCTGCACTTTTTCACCAATGGACAGTGGTCGCAGGTAACCCTGCTGCCCAATGGCAATTTCGGCATCGGTACCACCAACCCCACCTATAAACTGGCTGTAAAAGGAAATATCCGAAGCGAGGAAGTAATAGTGGAAACCGGCTGGGCAGATTATGTATTTGCTGACGGATACAGACTGAAGCCCCTGCATGAAGTAGCACGGTTTATCAAAGACAACAAGCACCTGCCCAATATACCCTCTGCCGCCGAAATCGAAAAGAATGGCCTGCACCTCGGTGATGTACAGAAAAAGATGATGGAAAAAATAGAAGAACTCACCCTCTATATAATCGAATTGAAAAAAGAAATCGATGCTTTAAAAACCGGTAAAGAGTAATACGATGAGAAAACTATTTTATACATTGCTGCTCTGCGGGCCCTGCATGCTCATGGCACAAACAGCAGATAAGCCTGCCGGGGATAATGTTTTTCTTTGGAAAAACCCTGTACAGAAAACCATTGCCGGTTCAGGAAAATATTACGAAATACAGCCCGACACCACAGCAATCAATGCACTCTACTTTAGTAATAAAGAAACTATACAGCTACCCCTTTCATACGGCAGCGCTCCTGCCCTGCAGGCAACCCTAACCCTGATACCTATGGAAAACGTACGGGTAAAGGTGAATAACGCATCATACATCCAGGGGATTTTTATGCCAAAACTGTACAGAGGAAAAATAAGCAGTATAAGTGGCAAACATGATGTGCTGCTTACCATTGCCCCGGGATACTTTTCGCTAACGGCTCACCTGCCGGATATTACCATCCAGGCACAGAAAGGAACACAGGGCCAGCCCTGCACACTTAGCAGCTCAAAGGAACTGATAATGCCACGCACACAAATGAACTGTGGCATGGGCGCCCCCCCTGCCGGTATATTTACCGGCACCAATACTGCAACAGCCGCACAACGCAGTACGGCATCTTATATAGACAAATGTATTTTTGTTTTTGTTGACTGTACAGACAGCCTGTACATGCAGCACAACAGGAGTGTACAGGAAACCATTAATTATGTTTACCGGATATGGAGCGGCGTACGTACCGCCTATGAAAATGAACAACTGAATGTTCGCATATCCGAAGTAAACGTATGGACTACACCCACCCCCTTCAACACTACGCTGCCAGGCTCTTCTACCACGATTGCCAATCGCTCTTTTGCCGATTATTATAAAGACAACTACTGGGGTAATATGGCCATGCTGCTGGACTGGTGCCAGCTCAACGGAGGCATTGCCGGTGGATACGGCTGGGTAAAGTCGCTCTCACCCAACACCTGTGGCAATTATGACAATACGCCTTCTCCTGATTATAATTTTGGCAGCTTTATTTACTGCAACCTCAACTTTATTGGCCGGTATGATAATTTTCCGATACCCGATGTTGGTATGGAAACCTATATGTGCACACACGAAATCGGTCATCTGCTGAAGTCGTCACATACCCAGTTTTGCGGATGGAACCTGGGCGGTGGTAATTATGGTGCAATCGACAATTGCGTAGCCATGGAAGGTAACGGTTGCAGCCCTAATGCAGTTGCAGGAACCACCCCGGCCAATGGCGGCACTTTTATGAGCTACTGCTTTGACAGACCCGACATCGGCCTTAACTTTCTTGCCGGCTTTGGTCCTCTACCGGGCAATGTCATACGTACATTTGTAAATAACGCCAACTGCCTCAGCAACTGTACCACATGCCAGGCCAATGTTCCCGTTGGCAGCCTCAGCAATGCCGGCTTTCAGCATTACGAAGCTGCCGTACAGGTTACAGCTAATGGTACCATCAGTGGCAGCAACACATTCATCAAACTTGATGGCGGTGTAAAAGTGGTTTTAAAACCAGGTTTTAAAGCACTGGCAGGAAGCAAGGTGCAGGCGTATATCGATGGCTGTGCAGGCATTCGCTAAAAGACAGCAGCATTAAAGAACCCTAACCTCCGAACGGTGGATACAGGTAAAACATTTCTTACATTTAAAAATGAAATGGATCGGCGTATTATTTTTTTGGAGCATCTGCTATCTGTGTAATGCACAGCCGTATCGTTTTAAAACCTATACCACCAAAGACGGCCTGAGCAGCAACACCATAGGCGCTATCGTAAAAGACAAACAGGGATTTTTGTGGATACCGACAGACAATGGACTCAACCGGTTCGACGGCAACGCCTTTGATTGTTTTTATAATAATCCCAAAGATTCACACAGCATCGCGTCTAACGAAATACAAGCCCTCTTTATCGACCGGCAGGAGCGCTTATGGGTAGGGTCTATCGGCGGCATCAGCCTGTATAACCCCGCCCACCAGAATTTTTCCAACTACTACCCCGACAGCAGCAATGGGAAATGCGGCCGCTGGTTCTGTGCCCTGCAGCAGGATCAAACCGGCAAACTTTGGGTTGGTACCTGGTACGAACTGTTGATATTTGATACCACCACAAAAAAATTCCAGCGCTCCGGTTGGGCCGATTACGCACTCAAACATAAACCTGCAAAGGGAAACAACAACCGCATTATAATAGTAGGCCTGCTACCCAAAAGCAGCACCGAAATGTGGGTACTTACCACCTATGGCCTGTACAGCGTAAATACCGCAACACGCACATTTAACTGGTACCCTTATGAAGATATAGATGATTACTATGGCTGCCAGTTCAGCCACATAGACAGGGATGGTTTTTTATGGATCGGCACTTACAACAAAGGACTGGTTTGCTTCAATACAAAAACCGCTGCCTGGCAGCGTTATACACCTCCCGAAGCCTGGAACTCCATAAAAGGATTTGACCGCATTTATGGCATCACCCCCTATCACGAAGATACGCTCCTATATGCCGGGTTAGACGGGCTGGGGCTTTTTGATAAACGAAGCCGAACATTCAGCCGTCAACTGCCGCGCGCAGAAGGCGTTTCTTCCAATGTATTCAACATCACGCACCAGGGCACGCACTTCTGGCTCAGTTCCACGAACGGCCTCACAGATATGTATCAGTATGATAACTGGGTAGCTACAGTGAAGCCTTTTTCCAATACCGCCTACCTGCGCAGGATAATGCCTCTCGAAAATCAACCAGGTGTACTGCTCCTGTATAATTCCGACCGGAAACAAACAGGATTATGGAATGAAAATAAAAATACATTCACCCCTATCCGCACTACTAAAGGAGGATGGATCACCGATGAGGTAACCAACTGGTTGCAGACAGACAGTACACATGGCCTCATCAGCACAGAAGAACACCTGTACCGTTATGATATGACTACCATGCTCGCCGATTCCGTAACCCTGCCTCCACCACTCTTTCCCGCCAATCCCCTCACCGTAAGAAACTGTGTACCCGATGGCACTGGCGGTTACTGGATAAGACTCCGTACACAGGGTATTGTCTATTATCATCCGCAAAAAGGCGAATGCAGGTTTGTAAACATCATTCCGGTAGCGCAGGAAAAATCTTACCCCGCACTCTATTACGATAAAGACCGGCAATTCGTCTGGATATCGGAAGAGCATGAGGGCCTGTACAGGTACCATACCCCCTCGCAAAAACTCTCCTATTTTCCACTACGGCAGCACAGCAACAGCAACCCCGCCACCATAACTGCCATCATACCAGGAAATGAAGGTAGTCTCGTTATGGCCGACATCAACAAAGGCATTTATATCTTCCGCTATGCAGACAGTTCCTTTACCCTGATTACCCAGCGCGATGGCTTGCCAGACAACAGTTGCCGGTTTATAGCAAAGGATCAGAAAGGATACCTGTGGACGAGTACCAACCAGGGCCTGAGTTACTGGAATATGAACAGCAGCCGTTTCTCCAATTACCTGTACAGCGATCTGCAGATGTCTGTAATCAGCAGCATCACCGGCGGAAGCAACGGGTATATGTACGGCACTAACAGCGAAAGTTATTATTACCGGTGGAAAGCGCCGGAAGCACCAGGAAGCACTGCTGCCATACCACTCTATATACGCCGCATAGCCATCAACGACAGCCTGGTAGAAATAGACAGCAACTACATACTGCCGCATAACCGCAATAATATTATGCTCCAGGTGGGTGCCGTTGCAACAGATTATTCAGGCAACATTACATTCGAATACAGCGTAAACAGCGAAAGCAACTGGACACCCCTCGGCCAAACCCATATACTCAACTTCAGCAACCTTGCAGCAGGCAACTATACCATCAGAATCAGGCTGAAAAATACCAGTAACATCCTTACCCTCTATATTAAGATTGTACCCCCCTTCTGGCTGCGATCCTGGTTCATCCTGCTCGTGGCGCTGGCGCTGGGCCTGCTCACGCTCCTGCTGGTACGCAGGCGTATCATTCTTATCCGAAGCAGGGCTTCGATGAAACAGAAAATAGCAGAAACAGAAATGATGGCCCTGAAAGCACAGATGAACCCGCACTTTATCTTCAACTGCATCAACAGCATCGATAATTTTATACAGGACAACGATAAAGAAAACGCATCTGCCTGGCTCAATAAATTTGCAAAACTGATCAGGGGCATACTCGACAACAGCCGTAACGACGAGATACCCTTCTGGAAAGACTGGGAAACATTAAGACTCTATCTTGAACTGGAACAGTTGCGTAACGACAACCGGTTTACTTTTACGATGCAGGCAGACGATCTGCTCATGACGGGTCATTACCGCATACCCCCGCTTATTATACAACCCTATGTAGAGAATGCGATCCACCATGGCCTTCGGCAGTTAAAGCACAACAACGGCAGGCTGGAGATCAAAGCAGAACTCAGGGCCAGCCAGTTGCATTATACCATCGAAGATAATGGCATCGGCAGGGAAAAGGCGCAGGAGCTGAACAGTACCAACCGGCTCGACCATAACAGCATTGGTCTGCAGATGAGCAGGGAGCGTATTCACCTGTTCAACAAGGATAGCGCCGAGACCGTTACCTTTACCGATCTGAAAGATGCAGCAGGCAACAGTACCGGCACCAGGGTGGAAATTATATTATACGTTTAAACACAACAGATGCTGAAAGCAATACTTATCGATGATGAAAAAAGCGGGCGTGAGTCATTGCGTAAGAAGCTGCAAACACATTGCCCGCAGGTGGAGGTAATAGCAGAGTGTGGCAACGGACAGGAAGGGCTCATTGCCATCAGTCAGTTTACACCCGACATTGTTTTCCTCGATATAGAGATGCCGCTGATGAATGGCTTTACAATGTTACAACAACTCCCCCGGCAGAACTTTGATCTTGTATTCACAACAGCATTTAACCAGTATGCCATCAATGCCATCCGCTTTAGTGCTCTCGATTATTTAGTAAAGCCGATAGATGTACAGGAACTCGTTAATGCCGTGCAGCGTATTGCAGAGAAACAACAACGCCACCAACCCTTCTCCAACGAACAACTGGCTATCCTTGGGCATTATATCAGCCAGCAGAAGAGCACTCCCGATAAAATTGCAGTATCCACCGCAGCAGGCCTTGAGATACTTGAATTTGCCCATATCATCTACCTTGAAGCAGAGGGCAACTACACCAATATTCATTTAGACAATAGCCGCCCGCTCCTGTCTTCCAAAACATTAAAGGAATTTGAAGACATATTGCCCCCGCAGCAATTCTGCCGCATCCATAACGGCTCACTCGTAAACATCAGTTTTGTAAAGCGCTACAATAAAGGCGAAGGAGGACAGGTGGTATTGCACAACGGTACGCTGCTCGATGTAGCCCGCCGGAGAAAAGACGACCTCCTCATTTTGCTCAGCACAATAGCGAAAAAAGTGTAAATAATATTAAAGACTTGTCTCCCTTGACTCCCGACACCTGCCTCACCACCCTATTCCATAATCCTCACCATGATTGGAAGAGCCTCCCCAGAAACTCTTGTGCTTCCAGTCGAACCATATCGCATTGATAGGGCCGCTCGTTCTATCATCAAATGTTAGCGTATAGCCCATCTTACGAAGCTCGCTGCGCTGCCAGTCCGGCGTTTTATCGCTCAGGTAAAGATTACCCGGCTTCGGTTGACGGTCGGCCGTTTTAGTACCGCCCAGAGATAGCCAGAGCTGGTTGGTATTGATGTTGGCAGCTTCGCAGGCCTCCTGCACCGTCATATCAAACTCAACCATATTCAGAAAAAACTGCAGCAGGTTCTGATCCTGTGTATCACCCCCCTGCACCCCAAAACAAAGAAAGGGCTTACCCTCTTTAAGGGCAAGTGTTGGCGTAAGCGTTACCCTGGGCCTTTTACCGGGCTCCACTACATTAAAAGGATTGAGAGAAGGGTCAAGTACAAAGCTTTGCATCCGCTGGCTCATACCCACACCAGTATTACCGGCAATACAGGCCGGTATCCATCCGCCGCTTGGCGTGATAGATACAACCCAGCCTTCAGCATCCGCAGCTTCCACAGACGTTGTACCACGCCATAAACGATCCTGGTAATCAGCATCATTCGCAGCTACACTGTTCATCGCCTGCCCTGCCCCGGCTGTAAAACCACGCTGGCGCATGATATCAGTGTAAGGATTTGTTTTACCCTCAAAAGGGTAAGGATCACCCGGACCAATATTCGGATTGTTCTTATCAAAGCCGATCAGCGCCGCTCGCTGTTTGGCATAAGCTTTACTGAGCAGGCCTGCCATAGGCTCTTCTGGTGCGAAGTAGGGATCTCCATAATAAAAATCTCGGTCAGCAAAGCTGAGGTTCATAGCCTGGTAGAGCGTATGCAGGTAGCGGGTACTGTTATACCCCATCGATTTAAGATCGAAGTTCTCAAGGATGTTCAGTGCCTGAAGCAGCATAGGGCCCTGTGTCCACTGTTGCAGCTTATATACATCGATACCCCTGTAATTGGTTTGCATCGGCACCTCTTCAACAGGTTTCCATTTAGCAAGGTCTTCCATGGTAATAAGTCCGCCCTGCTCCTTACAGCCACGTACAAACTCCTGTGCAATATCGCCTTTATAAAAGCGGTCATAAGCCGCCATGATCGCTTCCTTACGGCTTTTCTTTTTCTTCAGCGCATCCTGCTCAGCCTCTACCATTTTGGTGAGGGTATTGAGCAGATCCTGTTGCACAAATATCTCGCCTGCCTCCGGGGCCTCACGCTTCAGGCCGGTATGAGGTAAGAATACTTTTTTACTGTAAGGCCATTCCTTAATGCGTTGTTTGTTACGCTCCATACTGTTGGCAGTCTGTGCCTCAATCGGGTATCCCGCAGCAAGCTGCATAGCAGGTGCCAACACCTGCCTGAGGCTCATGGTACCATATTCCGAAAGTATATGACACAACCCGCCGGGAGTACCGGGAGTGAGCGCTGCAAGAGGCCCGTACTCCGGAGGGAAATTGTATCCTTTGCCCTTGAAAAAATCTGCAGTAGCCCCTGAGGGCGCTATACCCAACGCATTAATACCAATAACTTTACCCGTCTTTGGATTGTAGATCAACGCCTGCGTTTCTCCACCCCAGCTCAACACATCCCACATGGTGCAGGTAGCGGCCAGCATAGCGCAGGCAGCATCAATCGCATTACCTCCCTGCTGAAAGATCATGCTGCCGGCAGTAGCCGCAAGAGGTTTACCCGTAATAGCCATCCAGTGCTTACCATGCAGTGGCGGCTTCTGTGTCTGGGCTGTGGCAGTAACAGCAGCCAATAAAAGTACAGCCAGTATGAAAGAACGCATAGCAGTTTATTTTAGACTAAAGTTAGGTGAATCGCCGGGATTGGCGACATCCAACCCACAGCGCCTCTCTTGTACATGAAGGGATTTTATTACAACGTTTTCAGGTATTCAATTACCGCCCTGCGTTCATTAGGCTTCAGGTGGTCGCCAAAATAATGACCCTTATTGCCATAACCACGAAGAGTCGTATTGTAAACGGTGTTGCCGCCAGGTTGATTGTAGGGAGTATAAGGCCAGCCCGGGTTGACATAATCATATTCGGGATGGTCAAAGTTGCGCTGCCAGTAAGCAGGTCGTATACTGCTTTTGAGCACAGCTTCGAGATTGGGCACCGACCCGTTGTGCAGGTAAGGCGCGGTAGCCCACACGCCATCCAGGGGCGGGGCAATATAACCGTTATAAGGAACCAGCCGGGCAGGGTGATCACCCTGCGCAAACCAACTGTTATTGAACCAGTCAACAAACTGCGGGTTCTGGTAGTTGGAACTGTAAAGCAGGGAGTCCGTCTGTATAACAGCCCCCGGGATAAGCAGGTTGGGATAAGCAGGGTTATCCCCATAGGTACCATGGCAGCCGGAGCAATCGGCAGTAAAAATCTGTTTGCCCGCAGCAACCAGTTGCTCATTGACTGGTCTCGGATATTTTGGGGCTTTGATAGTATAGATATAAGCCAGCACATCGCTGATCTTACTGTCTACCTCTCGCGATTCGGAAGTATCGCTGACAGTCAGCAGGTTACTGGCCATCAGGAAGCGGCCAAAATCGCCACGCCCAAAACCATTATAAAACATGCCATGCTTTTTCTTCAATAACCACCATGCCGGCACGTCGCTGGGAATTACTTCCTCCGGCACATCCATCATCCCTTTACTGCTCCACGCAAAAGTAGCAGGGTCGCGGTGGGCAGCCAGTACAGTAGCAAGGCGGTCCGCAGGATTAACTCCGCGCACACTGGTGGTGAGATAAGGGGTAACAGTACGCGTTACTTCGAGGAAGAATTTAGTAGCCTGGTATTTTTTAGGCGCAGTGATCTTCAGTAAATTTTCCAGCAGCCTGATCTTTTCTTTAGTCACCACCTTCGTATCAGAGAAATCAACAAAAGTATTCCCCATGCCCATGTACAGCTCGCCATCCAGCACCTGTGCATGACATTGCATACAGTTGGGTGCAACAAGATCTTCACCGTTAGGCGCTTCAATCATTGTAAACTCGTGGCTGATGCTGGCATTTTTTCCTGACCGTTTAAGGAAGTTGGTGGTATCCTTACCCATCGCTTTTATAAAGACGCTGTAAGGCAATCCTCCTTTTACATAATCGCCGGTTGTCAGATAGGTAAACCCTTTTGCAGCATCGCCGGTTCGCTGTACCGATGGCGGTATATATTGCGACTCCGCAGCAACACTATCCTGCTGCTGTATAAAGCTGCTGGTGATGATGATACCCAATAGTACGGAAAGAATGATACTGCTCTTTTTCATGACCGGAAGTTCAGTATATGAAGGTACGCAATTCCGTTCCAACTACTTTCCCCCAAGTACAGCCGCAAGCACCTGGCTCAGCATCTTATCTGCCATACCCGCTACAGCAAGTATGTCGCTGATCTCTACCGGGTAGAGATTCTCAGGGTCACACTCATCAGTGATCACACTTACTGCGGCACAGGGAATCCCCAACTGGTTGGCAACGATCACTTCAGGTACCGTGCTCATACCAACCATGTCTGCGCCCGCAAGCCTGAGGTGGCGGTATTCGGCGCGGGTTTCGAGGTTAGGGCCGTTAACAGCTACATATATTCCACTTTTAAAAGGCACACCAAAAAGCTGGCCTTTTTCCCGGATAAGATTACTCAGTTCAACATTATAAGGACGGCTCATATCAGGAAAGCGTGGGCCAAAACAGGGATCGTTCAGGCCACGCAGGGGGTTCTCCGTTTGCATATTGATATGATCTTCCAGGATAACCAGGTCGCCCTTCTTAAAATCGGGGTGCATACCGCCAGCCGCATTGCTCAGGAACAGCCTCTTTACACCAAGCATTTTCATTACCCTTACAGGGAAGGTGATCTCCGGCATACTGTATCCTTCATAATAATGAAACCTGCCCTGCATGGCTATAATAGTCTCAGATCCAATCTTTCCCAGCAGCAGGTTCCCTTTGTGCGACTCTACCGTAGACACCGCGAAATGAGGTACATCATTATAAGGAACAGAAAGCTGTACCTCCATATGGTTGATCAGCTCACCCAGGCCGGTACCCAGCACAATACCGGTACGCGCTTCAGCAAAACCGTGATATTGCAGGAAGGCATAAGTCTCTTCCAGTTGTTCCAGTAAACGATGATTCATAGCTGTATCTGTTATACTGCACAAATTAATCAATAAACCACAGAGTTGCACCCCACCTGTAACGCAGCAGCCTCTTTTCTTTTACCTGTTACCCGTAAGCAGAAAAAGTTTTATCTTCCAAAAAAAATGTTTTGCTGTTTGCTTTATTAAAATTCCCTGCACGACTGGCATTATGGATATACTGCCGCCATCTCCGTATCAATCATAAAGAACTGCTTCAGCTCAGGGGGCCATTACTTATTGCAGCCAATCACCCCAACTCTTTTCTCGACGCTATCATACTCGCTACCCTCTTCCGGCAGCCGATCTACTCACTGGCAAGAGGCGATGCCTTCTCCGGTAGCTTTATCAGCACCCTTCTCCGGCAATTGAATATCCTGCCGGTTTACCGCCTGAGTGAAGGTGCCGAAAATCTTGAGCACAACTACACCACATTTGACGTATGCCGGGAACTGTTCAGGAAAAATGGTATTGTACTGATCTTTATTGAAGGCAGGTGTATCAACGAATGGCACCTTCGCCCGTTAATGAAGGGTACGGCAAGACTCGCCATCAGCAGTTGGGAAGCAGGCATTCCTTTACGCATCCTGCCCACCGGCATCAACTATCACAGTTTCAGCAGCTTTGGCAAAAACATTCATCTCGGCTTTGGCCGCGTGATCACCGCACACGATATCGACCTGTCGCAACCACAGGGTAAATGTATTAGCACCTTTAACCAGTTGCTCAAACAGGAACTCCAACAACTCGTGTATGAGATAGACAGTAATGACCGCCCCCAGATAAAAAGTATTTTTGAACAACCAGTATCCCCTGTAAAAAAAGTAGTACTTGGGTTACCCGCCCTCCTTGGCTTTGTATTGCACAGACCCCTTTACCTGCCATTCAGGAAATTTTTCTGGAAAAGGATGGCACATAACGATCATTTCGATTCTGCCATGGTAGGGTCGATGTTTATCCTCTACCCCCTTTACCTGTTTCTTTTTATACTCCCGCTCTGGTTAATTACGGGTTGCTGGTACTGGTGGGCGCTTCTGCTGGTAATGCCCTTTTGCGCATGGGCAAGGGTACAGTTGAAGAAACAATTCTAACCAGGCTCTGCATCGCCCCTTTATTGCTTCACCAGCAATACCACTCCCGTATTGATCGTAAAATTAGAAGTGTTTACGTTGATCGAATTAACATCAAGCGCACTGCCCAGCCTTGCTGCACTGCCAGGTCTGAGCGTGAGGTTATTGAGCGAGCGCGTAGCAGCGGTGGTCTGTAAAAAGTTGAGCTGCCCCGCATTTCCCTCAAGAATAAGATTAGAAGAAGCCGAACCGGAAAACGTACCTGTGCCGCTTACAGTACCTGTAATAGTCAGGTCAGTATTGCCAAGATCAAGATACTTACCCGCATTAAGCGTAAGGTTACGGATAGTTACCGGCCCCGGCAGTACAGGAGGAAAAGTAGTTGTTGCAATCGTTACATCCACGTTCTGCGGTGGCACCCCACAGCAGGGTTGCCAGTTGGAAGCATTGCCCCATACCGTGCTCGTGCCGCCCGACCAGATATAGCCCAGCAGGTTTGCATCCTTCGTCACAGAACCCGTAGAAAGCGTTCTTGCACTGTCGTCATAATTTATTGTAGTAGGCACAAAAGACAGGTCATAGCTCAGCAGGTTGCCGCTGATAAGGTCGCTTAACCCATTACCCGCATAAGAAAGCTTGCCCCCACCCCAGTCATAAAAAACAATGGTAGTATCCTGTGTGGCAGGCGTTGCACCTAAAACGTGTAATACAACAGGACCGTTATAATAGCTCACGTTGGAGTTGACCGAGCGGCCCTGCGAAGTAACCCTCACCAGCAATTTGTTCCCCGAAGGATTATTCCAGGCAATATTATATATAGGATTGCCCACCCCGCCCGCTGCTGTAGGGCTGTTGCCCGACCCTCCAACAAAACTGGTAAAAAAGCCCGATATATCTGCCCCCAGTACTGCATTAATATACGCTTTAAGCGTATCCGTGCTGGCAGATTTACCTGCACGGGCAGTCTGGTAATTGGTCATAGCCTGGAAGAATTTCGTATCGCCACAAAGAGTGCGCAGCATCGATACAATAGCTGCGCCACGCTCGTAAACCGTGCTGCCATAGTTGGAATTCCAGATGAGGTTGGAAGAAGCAATATTGCCATCAGGTATCCACGCACTCTGGTTGCCCAGGTTCAGCGCATTAGTTTTAAAGCTGTTGCGTACACTGTAAGGGTTAATGCCCAGTGCAGGTACCAGCTCTGCCGCAAGCGCTTCTCCATACCGTGCAAAACCCTCTGCCAGCCACAGATCGTTCCAGGTAGAGAAAGTTACATTATCCCCAAACCACTGGTGCGTCAGTTCGTGTGCCAGTGTGGTAACGCTGGAGAGTGCATTGGAGGCCATACCCGAAAAAGTTTGGTGCTCCATACCGGAAGCCCCCAGCAGGCCATCATAAAACCCATGCTTTTCCAGCTTAAAAGGATAATCGCCAAACTTGTTGCTAAATGCCGTCACCACAGCGTTGATCCTGTTCATCGCGTTAATTGCGTTCGTATAATAAGAGGCCGTTTTACCCCTCAGCAGGTAATAAGCAACCGGCACAGTAGTACCATTAACATTTACATTAGCATAATACCTGTCGTATTTGGCCACTACAAGGGCAACAAGGTAAGAAGCTATCGGGTAGCGCGTTTTAGACTTGAATATCCTGTTCGCCCCGCTGAAAGCAGAGTCTACCAGTTTACCATTGGTAGCTACCCAAAACGTATCAGCACCGCTCCAGGGAACAGTTACGATAATGTCCATCGAGTCGATCTTATCCTGCATATCCGCTTTGCAGGGCCACCAGTCGCGGTCTTCGTAAGACTCCGATAAAGTAGTCGTATATGTCTGCGTGATGCCGGATTGGTCAGTATAACTGCCCTTCTGGAAACCCTCTGCTGCACCGCTGCGGGCGGGCGGCACACCCGAATAATTGATCACTATCGAATCAAGCGTATTCGCAGCAGCTATTGCCGAAGGCAAACTAATGTTGACGATATTGATATTACCCGTTGCAGGAAAAGTACGGGTGCAGATATTCCCATGATAGAGAACAGTTAAGGCGCCGTTATTAAAAGAGTTATTATTGAGGTCGAAGCTGATGGAAGACACACCTGCGATCAGGGTCCTGAAATAAGTGGTGATGGTACCCGTAATGGTCTTGGATGCTGCGTTGGGGTTTATCGACCATTCAGCACGGTGATACACTACATCAATATTCGAGCCCGTTCCACTCTGCCCGGTACTAAGCGGAGCACCTCCGTTAAGAGGGTGATACTCCGGCTGGTACTGCGCCATAACAGCCTGCGCAATCAACATACAAAATAGAAACCCGGTATATACTTTTACATACCTGTGCAAAAAAAACGACTGTCTCATATTGCTTGTACTATAACTGGTAAGCCTAAATGATTTACCCGTGTTGCAAGGTACGGATCATTTGCTAATACACCATTAGCCGATGCCCTAATCACCCCCTCCCCCACAGCCGCCACAACCGCTGCTGCAGCCACTATCACCTCCGCAACCACCCCCGTCAGAGCCACCATGCCCGCTGCCGCCACTGTCAAAGCCATCAGAGTATTCGTTGTAGCTGTGCCAGGTACTGCAACCCGTACAACCTGTTGCAGATAACGCCGCCTCATCACCAGGCTTCATTTGCAACGCGGCAAATTGAAGGGCGGCAGGCAGCAGGCGGTCCAGGTCAACATTCTTTAAAAGCAGAACGTTCCCCTTAATAGCGTCAAGCGTTGCCGTCACCCTTTCCGGGTCAGTATCAATACAGTTGTTGATAAGCTGTTCAGTATCCCGCAGCTCCTGTTTCAGTTGCTCACGCACCACCCCGCCTTCAGCGCTGAGCGAAAAAGTGCCCGTGAGCCGTTGCAGCAAATGCTGAGAAAAGAAACCGGCCACTGCACCGTCCAGCATCACCAGCCGGCGGTACCGCCCGGGTGTAACAGCTTTACGGTAAGCCACTTTTACCAGGTGCCTGAAAAGAAACCGCCCATTATGCTGCCCGTTGTCGAAAAGAGTGAGCATAATATCCTCAGCAGGCTTTGTTTTTATCGTGGTATAATTTTTACCGGTAGTAATACAGGGATTGGGCGAATCCGCAGGCGTTGCGCTTTGCCCGGCATCGCAATGCTCCGTTTTTATCACCTGCCGCAGCAGCAGGTGCAGAAACCCCGCTTTCAGCAGGGTTGGCAGGGAACAGGCATTACCCTCCGTAAGCAGCAGTGCTTCAGCAGGCAGCAGGGTGGTAAGGTATTTCATTTTCGTTTCAGTTTGGGTTTAGGAATAAGCCAGTAATCATCTGTATTGATTCTTTGAAAACGGGTCGCCGCAAAACGAACAGCAGCAGACGGCCATATATCTGCCGGCGCCTCCCTTTCAAATACGGTATGATAAAGTGAGATTGTATTTTCGTACCAGTTCGTAAACCTATCGCGCTCAACCGGGCCTCCCCTGGTAGGGCCATGATGAATCATGCGGCCAAGCAAACCCTGGCAGAAATCGATCCAGTAAGATGCTGTGTAAAGCAGGTGAAGATGCCAAACCTGGTCCACCGCTTCCGAAGGAGTAAGAGGACCTTCGCTGATGCAGAGCAGCAACATAAACCTTTTGTATTCCGTCACACACCGCAGCGCAAAATCAAGCTCCCATGCATTTTCCTGCGCCAGCCGGTCCGTGAAGCTGAAAGACACCGCCGGGTCGTCCAATTGAAAACCATTGATCTTTTGCCATAGCAGCTCCTGTTCCGCTGTCATACCCCTGTGTTAATCGCTGTTAAGTTAAGCAAATCCCTTTACATCCTGTATGCCCACCCTTACCCTTAACAAAACGTTATTGCTCCCCCGCCCGCCCCGGTCTTACACATACCACAAAAAGAGAACCCACGGCCATGGCCGTGGGTTCCGTATATTCAGTAAATCAATACAAAATAATCAGGCTTCAGTTGCCCCTTCTACCAGTACTGTGGTCTTGTTGTTCAGTACTTCCACAAAACCGCTCTGTATCGTGAATAAAGAAGTAGACGTTTTATCCGTCAATATCTTCAGCTTACCCGCTTTCAGGGCACTCACCATTGGCGCGTGCTTATCCAGCACTTCAAACAACCCGCTGATGCCCGGCAATTGTACTCCGTAAACGTCGCCACTGAAAATCTTTTTCTCCGGCGTTAGTATTTCTAATATCATGATAATAATAGTTAATAGTTACTACGCACTTGCCTGCGCCATCATCTTCTTACCTTTCTCAATGGCATCTTCCAGTGTACCTACAAGGTTGAAAGCCGCCTCCGGATACTCATCCACTTCACCGTCCATAATAGCATTAAAGCCACGGATGGTATCTTCGATAGGCACCAGTACACCTTTCAAACCAGTAAACTGCTCAGCCACGAAGAAGGGCTGGCTGAGGAAACGTTGTACCTTACGTGCCCGGGATACCGTTTGCTTATCATCGTCGCTCAGTTCATCCAGACCAAGAATCGCAATGATATCCTGAAGTTCCTTATAACGTTGTAAGATCAGTTTTACGCGGTTGGCACAATCATAATGCGCATCACCCACGATAGCAGGAGTAAGGATACGGCTGGTAGAATCCAGCGGATCCACCGCAGGATAGATACCCAGATCCGCAATCTTACGGCTCAGTACGGTTGTCGCATCAAGGTGAGCAAAAGTTGTTGCAGGAGCCGGATCCGTCAAGTCATCCGCAGGTACATATACCGCCTGTACGGAGGTAATAGAACCGTTTTTGGTAGAAGTGATCCTTTCCTGCATCAGGCCCATCTCTGTAGCCAGCGTAGGCTGGTAACCCACCGCTGAAGGCATACGACCCAGCAGGGCCGATACCTCAGAACCCGCCTGCGTAAAACGGAAGATATTATCTACGAAGAAGAGGATATCCTTACCCTGGCCCGAACCATCCCCATCACGGAAATACTCTGCAATAGTAAGACCGCTCAGCGCCACGCGTGCACGGGCTCCGGGAGGTTCATTCATCTGCCCGAATACGAAAGTAGCCTTGGAATCTTCCAGGTCCTTCATATCCACAGCACTCAGATCCCATCCGCCTTCTTCCATACTATGCTTAAACCTATCGCCATATTTCATAATGCCCGCTTCGATCATCTCACGCATCAGGTCATTACCTTCACGTGTACGCTCACCCACACCGGCAAATACAGATAAACCACTGTACGCTTTCGCGATATTATTGATCAGCTCCTGGATCAGTACCGTCTTACCCACACCAGCACCACCAAAAAGACCAATCTTACCACCCTTTGCATAAGGCTCGATCAGGTCAATTACCTTAATACCTGTAAACAGTACCTCGGTAGCAGTGCTCAGGTTTTCAAACAACGGGGGAGTAGCATGGATGGGGCGGCCACCTTCTTTACTTACCTGGGGCAAACCATCAATAGCATCACCCGTTACGTTAAACAGGCGGCCCTTGATCGCTTCGCCAGTAGGCATAGCAATCGCTTTACCGGTATCAACCACGGGAGTACCCCTTACCAGACCTTCAGTACCGTCCATCGCAATGGTACGTACACTGTCTTCACCCAGGTGCTGCTGTACTTCTAACACCAGCGTATCGCCATTTTCGCGTTTCAGCTCAAGAGCGTTCAGAATTTCAGGCAGTTGTCCGTCGAACTGAACGTCCACAACGGCTCCGATGATTGATTTTACTTTACCAGTATTGGCCATAAATGCAAGTTTATAATAAAGAAGCTATTTTTCAGGCCGCAAAGGTAAGGAAGCAGCGTTAAAATTCCGAAAATACAGGGTATTTTTTGGGCAGAGTGGGGATTATTTGGGGATGAAAGCCGCAACCCGCACCTCAGTTATTATTAAAAATCGACCAGAGCAGCAAAATAAGGGCTGCCACCAGCACAATGGCCACCACAACCTTGGCTCCCGAAACAGGCTTTTTACCATAGATCTTGCCCGTTTGCCCATTAATGATAAAATGCCAGGTTTTACCCTTATAGAGATAACTGCACAACCAAAGGGGCAGTAACAGGTGTTTATAGGTCTGCGCAGAATAGTTGGTCTCCACTTCAAGATCGCGGTAAGTATCATCGCTGCAAAGAGACGCACAAGCGCCGCGGATCTCGTTTTTCATGATATCCTCTGCAAGCGTGTACCCGTCAGCAAGGGCAATATCATACACATCAGCCTTCCACCCCGCCAGGAAATCAGGGCTGAAATTAACCACTTCATCAAGATTGAAAGGGAAAACAGCCGCACATTCCTCCTGGCTGATCATGTCCGAACCACCAACCAGTATATCATTAAAGAAATTGCTGTAATCGCCGCTGCGGTACGTCCAGCGCGTTTTGCGTACACTCCTGCTCTGGCGTTTACCCTCGCTGTCGGTATAATATTCCGTATCCCAGTAATACGTACCCGCATAACCGCTCCAGGTGCTGTCCGTCAGCGCGTCGAAGGTCCAGAAAGGCAGGTAAATGCCCTCCAGCATATCCGCACGGGCAACCGTCTTCAGCTTACCCGGTTGCCAGAACCCCTTACTCACCCAGCCTTTATAAATATTAACAGCCTGTGCCTTATCCACCACAAAGGGAACAATACCGGCTGGCTGCACCTCCCTGGTACGGAAAGCCTCCGGATTAACCACCTGGAACTTACACGAACTGCATACAAAAGAAGGTTTTTCACTGCTGAAGGTATTGCCGGTACCGCAGCGGGTGCAGTTGTACACGTACTGCGTTACAGGCAGGATGCCGGGAGCCGCAGCCTGGCGCAGTTGCGCACGCAGGTCCAGCTCAGTGATCCTGTCCCGCCCCTTATCAATACGGATACGCGTACCGCAGTGGGTACAATCCAGTTCCTGCACCCGGGGGTCAAACAGCAGTTGAGCATTGCAGCCCGGGCAGGGATACAATTTCAGGGAACCGGCAGCCACAGATGGAATACCGTCCATATTACAGCTTACTAAGGATTTCTGTCTTCTTCTGGTTAAACTCCGCTTCAGTAATGATACCGGCAGTTTTAAGCTCGCCCAGTTGTTTGAGGAGGTCAAGCATCTGCTGTTTGTTATCGCCGCCGGTATTAGTTACCTGTGTAGCCTGTTGCATAAGGTTGGTAAGCAATATACCCGCCCCCACACCAGCCGTGCCACCGGCACCGGGGTTATCAGCCATCTTCTCCATAGCAATACCACCCTGCATCTGGTTAAACTGCTGCAGCTTACCCTGGAGCAGGTTAAGCTCCGAGGTCTTATCCAGCATTTTTTCCACCTCTTCAGGCAGCGTAACATTTTCTATATAGAACTTTTCAATAGTAATACCCCAACTGTCAAACTCCTGCTGAAATGAAGGTTTGAGCCTTTCTCCCAATTCGCTGAACTGGGTAGCCAGGTCGAGGATAGATATTTTAGCTTCCGCAAGCCCTTCAGACAAACGGCTGATAATAGCATTACGCAATTGGTCCTCCACATCGGCTATACGTACCCAGGGGTTGGTACCGGCAAATTCCCTGATGAATTTCTGGCTGTCGCTTACCCTGAAAGTATAAGAACCAAAAGAACGCAGGCGCACCTGCCCCAGTTCGGCATCGCGCACTATGATGGGGTTGGAAGTACCCCATTTAAGGTTGACAAACTGCTTTGTATTGACAAAAAACACATCTACCTTGAACGGTGAATCAAAAAGATACTTCCACGACTTAAGCGTAGTAGTAACAGGCATATTATTCGTGCTCAGCACATACCGGCCCGGCCCGTACACATCGCCAAACTCGCCCTCATTCATCAGCACTGCAGACTGGCTCTCCCTTACGGTAAGTTGTGCACCGTTCATAATCTTGTTGCCCTTGTCGGGAAACTTATAGATCAGGGTATCGTTAGTGTCATCCACCCAATCGATAACCTCAATAAATTCATTCCTGATAAAATCAAATAAACCCATAGGTAAAAAATTTTATTAAAGATATGCACTTGATACGGAATAGGCACCCGTGGATGGCCTGTTTATTCAGGTGGCCATATTTACCCCCTTCTGTACCCAACCCTGTATGCCACCAGCCACCGTGTACTTATAACAAATATAATTCCCGCCTGTGGGTATAGGAATAAGAAGCCGGAGTGATTACCTTAGTACTCTAATAAAATTCCTATGTACCAATTCCTTAATTATTTCCTCTTTATTTTCCATGCCGTATTCGTGCTGTTCAATCTTACAGGCTGGTGGTTTAAAAAGACCAGGCGCCTGAATCTGATCACCCTGTCGGTTACAGCAGGGTCGTGGTTTGTACTGGGCATCTGGTTTGGCTGGGGATACTGCCTCTGTACCGATGTCCACTGGATGGTCAGGCGCGAATTGGGATATAATGATCAATCCCGCTCCTATATCCATTTCCTCATCTTAAAAACAACGGGTGCCAACCTCAACCAACGCCTCGTAGGGTTATGCACGCTCATAGGGTTTCTTGCCAGTATTGTTATGAGTGTATTGCTCAATATAATAGACTGGAGACGCAGAAGAAAAGCCTTAAGGGCTGAGAGCGGGGTTCAGCCGCAACGCAGTTCCTGATTACTGGCCGCACACAACTGCTTGCCAATCTATTTTATGTATTAATAAAATACGCAGCCATAATCACCCGCAAATAAACCATCTCCATCCGCGCGTCCGCGCAGAAAACACCGCATGCCACCATATCAATTTCCGCAACAGTCAAAATAAGATAAACAATAATGTACAATACCCGTACAAGCGTGAAAATCAATCTTACACACACGAAAATGAGTTGTACAGGCACGAAAATCAATCTTACACGAATGAGATAAGCCCGCACACACATAAAATCATCCCTGCATGCAGGAAATAGTACTGCACAGTTGCGGAAATCATACTTACAAGAGTGAAAAAGAGTCAAACAGGGGTGAAAACGCTCCTTACACGGATGAAAAGAAATCAAACAGGCATGAAAACCTCCCTTACAAACGCAAAAACGGCTTTAATAAACGATCCGTCACTTACTACTGAATACAAAAAGAGGTTGCCTGTACAGGCAACCTCTTTGTTATTAAAATAGCTAAAGCATCATTTACTCCTTCACAAACCTCACCGTTTTGCTGCTTCCATCGTTGCTGTTAACAGTGATCTGGTAAGATCCTGCGGCGAGCTGGCTGAAGTGCAGCGGCACCTGGTTGCTGCCTGCAACCAACGTTGCAGACTGTGTAAGAATCTGTTTGCCCGCCACATCCGTCACCACGAGCTGCAATGATCCCTTTTGTGCACTTGTCACATTCAGGATCGCTTCACCGCTCTTCGTTATCGGGTTAGGCTGGATACCTATGATCGCAAAACCACTGTTCCTGTTGAGCAAGGCAATAATGCTGCTGTAGGTAACCCTTCCATCAGCGTCTGTCATTTTAAGACGGTAATAGTTCATACCATCGAGCGGACGTGCATCCACATTGTCAAATGGTTGCAGGCAGCGAACAGCTTCTGCGGTAATACTGTAAATGCTGGTGAAGTTCCGGCCATCAGCACCGCGCTCAAGCGTCATGGTAGCCCTTGGGCTATTGGTGCAGTTCACCTTCCAGGTAAGGCTGTGCGAACTGCCGGTTTTGTATCCCCTGAAGTATTCAATATTAACAGGCAATGTACCACCATTGCAATAATTAGCAACAAAATTCAGATTCAGGTTGCTGCCCGCACAAACTTCAGTACCGCTCACCCTTATCACAGGAGCGAAGGTTGCAGAAGATGCGCCGATAAGGTTAAACGTAGCTGATGGGCCCGCATTCTTGATCGTACCTATGGCATCAGCACCTCCACCACAACCGGTACAGCCAGTCAGCTTAATACCGATTACAGCGCCAGATCCGGCACAACCCGTATTACCCCCTCCTACGTTAGCCCTAACAGTTACAGCCCCGTTAAAGCAGTTCACATCCGCAGATGCAGGAACAGCAAGCGTTGGTAAATCAAATACGCTGAACTCAAACGGATCACTCGCGCAACCGAAGGTACCCGCATTATTATCTGCTACACGTATTGAATGACAACCGGGAGCGATACTGCCCGGCGTGGTAGTAAAGTTAGCACCGTCCACACTGTAGTAAGGCGTATTAGGCACACCCGTAAATACAGGGGTTATAGTAGTAGAACCACAGGCGTTGGCCTTTGTCACCCCTGTCAGCACAGGTTTTGTTGGTATTGAGATTACTATATCTCCCGAACTTACTGCATTACCGCAACGATCCTGCACGCTGACACGGTAAGTTCCGCTTGTTAATACAGTAAACCTGTTGGTAGGCGAATAAGCCCCAAAGCCCGTACAGCCAGCGCCCGTACAAATTGCGTACGTATAAGGACCGCCGCTGCCACCGGCACCGTATGCGCTGATAATTGCAGAACCTGCACAATCCAGCGCACTCGTAGTAGAAACAGTGGGTGTGGCAGTCAGGTTGCCAAGTACAATATTGGCCGAATTAGCTACAGTACCACAAGCATCAGTAGTCCTGACGATATAAGTACCGGCAGCCAGTCCTGCAAAGATATTACCGGGCTGCGGACCAGCCACTACAGTACTTGTAGGCTGATCAACAAGCGTATAGGTAACAGGTAGTGAACCACCTGTAAATGATCCTGTGATCACACCCGAACTACCACTCGTACAGGTACCCGTTGCAGTACCTGCAGCAGTAAGCGCTGTTACGGTTGTGGAAATCGTTGCCGATGTAGTACCTACCGTTCCGCAACGGTCGATGATGCGCAGGGTATAGGTAGCCGGGGCAAGGTTCAGGAAAGCCGGGCTGGCCTGTGGACCGGCAATCAGCACAGTATTGGCCGCGTCGTACAGGGCATAAGAGAATGTACCACCCGCAAAAGTAGCACCAGTACCCGGTGTTGCGATAATCCTTCCCGTTGCAGGTGTAACACATGAAGCCGTTGTAGCCGCTGTAACAGTGGGTGCAACAGCAGCAGGGAACAACAGGGCAACAGTAGTAGTGCTCGTATTACCACAGGCGTCGGTAGTCTGCACAAAATATCCGGTAGCATTTGCAGGAACACCGTTAAACGTTGTTGACGTCTGCGGCCCTGCAACAACTGCCGATGTTGTGGCATCAATCAGCGTATAAGAATAAGGAGCAAGACCACCCGTTGGAGTTGTGGTAACTTTAATTACACCCGTATTACTTGCCGCACAGGAAGACGTTGTCGCACTGATTGTTGCATTGCTCAGCGCTGTCGGAGGATTAACAGCAAGCCCTACAGTAGAAGTATTACCACACGCATCCGTAACCCTTACCGTATGACTCGGGTTACCCGCAACAGGTATAACAGTACTAAATATATTGCTCGACTGAGGCCCTGCGAGCAGTGTTGTATTAGCAGCATCATATAATGCATAAGTATATGGCCCGCCGCCGCTGCCCGCAGGTATAGGACCACCAGGAGTAAAATTCTGCGGATTGGTAACGATGATCTGCGCACGGTAAGCTGAACCCGTACAGCCTACTACAGAACCACCGGCGGCAGGCGTAAACGCACCCGCTGCAGTAATGGTAGTGGTGGTTGTTCCTGTCGCACCACACTGGTCGGTAATCTGTACAGTATATGCGCCCGCAGGCAAACCAGTGAAAATAGGGGAAGCTTGGTTGGGCCTGGTTACCGGCGAAGGAGCAATCAGCGAATACAGGTAAGTACCACCGCCCTGGTTGGCCGTAGTAGCCAATGCAGTGATCGTACCTGAAGCAGTAGCACAGCTCGACGTATTCGTAGCACTCAAAGTTGGTGCAGTGGCCGCAGCAATAGTTAATGGTGCTCCGATAGTAACCTGTGTACCGCACGAATCAGTGATCCTTACAGTATAACTGCCAACCGGTAAATTATCAAATACCCTGCTGTATTGCGGCCCCGCTGTTACAGCCGAAGGAGCAATCAACTCGTATCGGTAAGCACCAAGACCCGTTGTAGGCTGGGCCACGATAATACGTCCTGTAGATGATGCTGCGCAGGAAGGCACAGTAGTAGACCCTGCAGGAAACGCAAGCGCTGTGGGAGCAGAAACCGTAGCCGTATTGGTAACGGGCACACCACAACCATCTGTCATACGTATGGTATAACCACCCTGGTCGAGACCCGTAAATATACTGTTTACAGTATTGGCAATATTGCTGCCCTGCAACGGCCTGATGGCAGCGCCCGGGCTTATGAGTTCAAAGCTAAAAGGCGGAATACTCGTTGCACTGGGCGCAACAGTAATAGTACCGGCGGCTGGTGTAGTACAACTGGCAGTAATAGTAGTAGTAAACGTTGGTGCTGTACCCGCATTTACGGTTACATTACTGGTAACCTGGCTGCCACAGACATCAGTAAGACGCACCGTATACACACCCGGAGGCAGATTACTGAAAGTATTATCAGTTTGCGCAGGCCTGGTTACGGGCGATGGAGCAACCAGGTCGAAAAGGAAAGGCGATCCACCACCCACAGCGCTGATCTGCGCCTCAATGCTGCCCGTTCCGCCATTGGGGCACGACAGGGAAGTGAACGCTGTACCAAAGGTTGGGGCAGCAGCCGCACTAATAGTGGCCGTAGCCGTTCCAACATTACCGCAGACATCCCTGACCGCAATGGTATAACTGCCCGGTGGCAGGGTTTCAAATACAGAGCTCGTCTGGAAAGGACGTGTTACAGCCGAAGGAGCAATAAGTGCATACTGGAATGTTCCGGGTGCACCACTGCCACTCAGCCCCGTAGCTGCAGTAGCCGTAACATTAAGCGTACCGGTGGGGCTTGTAGCACACGAAGCACTCGCTACAGTAGTGGCCGTAGGCGCAGTACTTGCTGTTACCGTAAAAGTAGCACGACGGACCTTGCCGCAGCCATCTGTAGCATCAACCGTATACACACCGGGTAAAAGACCCGTAAAAGTAACATAGTAATTAGCCGTTACCGGGTCCCGCAGGGTAGCGGTGATCGGGGCCACCAATACTGGCGATGAATTAACAAGCGCCATCGTATAAGGAGGCCTGGTACCGTTCGCAAACAGCGTAGCGGTACCCGAAGGAGTACCGGCACAGGCAGATTGTATATTCTGGATAGAAAGACCAATACTTGAGTTAGTAATAACCTGCGCAATGGTAAAAGTACCCGTACCCGATTTACCACAGGCATCAGTTACCTTTATCGTATAGCCACCGGGTTGTAACCCTGTAAATACATTGGAAGACTGCGATGGCCTGATCATCGGTGATGGCGATACCAGTTCATAAGTATAAGGAGGAGTACCACCCGTTACACCCGGGGTGGTGGCCCCGGTAGTGGTGATGGTAATACTTCCGTCATTACCATCAGAACAGGATGGAAGAATTAAAAGCCCCGCAGTATTAACTACCGGGGGAGTATTATTATAAATAACAGTTTTACGAATGTCAGATTTACAACCGTTATTATCTGTTACCGTCAACGTAACATAATAGGTACCGGGTGTAGCATAAGTATGGCTGGGATTAGCTGCCGTTGAGGTTGATCCGTCGCCGAAGTTCCACGCGTAAGAAGCAATACCTGCTGTAGCAGCAGAGCTGTTGGTAAAAGAAAAACTACCACTGCAGCCCGATGTTGTATTGATTGTAAAATCAGGACGGTTATCAAAAATACCGGGAGTTGAGTTCAGGTTCGGGCTTTCAGGGTTACCTGTAAACTGCACACTGAACAATAAAGGGGTAGTATTTGAAAACTGATCGACAATCAATACATACCAGTTGCCATTTACCACATCAATGCCGGGGTTAAAAGCAGCAGAAGCATACGGCGGAGAAGCCATGCCCGTAGCGCCGGGAATACCATACACAGTAGCTGTACCACTAAAGTTACAGCTCAACTGGGTTTTAGCATCGCAATTGGCTACACCGGGTGCACCTGGAAGGGCAAAAAGGCTCCAGTCAAAGTCGGCCGCAGTAGGTAACCCGTCCAGGGTAAAGGCACGGATCACAAAATTCAACCTGCCACTGGCTTTAGCCTGGAAAGCAAGCCAAACGCTGTTGTGCTCAATACCGCCGCAGGCAAGTTGCTCTAATTTAGAACCAACCCCGCTCGGGTTAAACGGCTGTGTGTTACCACAGATTACTACCGCACTGGAACAGTCAGACTGCGCATAGCTGCTCTCTGTAAAAAGTAATAAAAAAAGGACGAATACGTAAAACTTTCTCATGCTGGTCAAGCTTGGTTTTAATTAATAAATAAGAAAAAAGGAAAAAGGAAAATAGAAAGTGATATAATAAGTAGTTGCCCGCGCAGCGATGCGCAGGAGGAGGAGACAACCATACCGGAGTAAGTCACTTTACACCCCGCTGGCAGATCGGTTTTGATATAGAATTTTATGTGTTGTAAAAGGTTATCCATTTAGCTGTCGTTTATCAGAAATTAACGCCGTTTATACAATTTCATGCTTGTATCCGGTTATAAAATCCGATAACTATAAGATTAAAAGTACAACAAAAAACTAAACCTCCAAATATTAAACCGCCGATTTTAGAAATGATAGCTGAAAATCATAGCGTTATGCAGTTGCTATTCTCTTGATAACAGCCATAGTCCAAAATCATATAAAAAACTATTATAATCTTTTTTTGCGAATCATTAACAATTGATATGTTACGCATTGATAATCATTAGCTTACAGTGGTTCCTGAATCATCAAACGACCCATAAAACAAGCCATTCCTGTACATTTACTTGGTAAAAATCAAATAATGCATATATTTGCCTTGGTTTTTCATAGGATATTGGATTTTAAAGCGGGGCTGCATTTTTATGCTGGCCCTTTTTTATTTCCGCCCCTGCCCACCTCAAACTGCATTACCCTTCCGCACACTATCTGGCAAAAGCCTGTACTTACCTGTTCCTCCGGTCATTTTTATTTTTTTTCAAAAAATACTTGGAAAACTCAGTCCGATGCAATTACCTTTGCAATTAACCAAATGGTTAAACTAAATGGATAATAACGCGGAACACCTGAATGCAGAACAGAAAATACTTGCAGCCGCAAAGAAGGTTTTTATAACAAAAGGGCTCGATGGCGCACGCATGCAGGATATTGCAGATGAGGCAGGAATCAACAAAGCACTTCTTCATTATTATTTCCGCAGTAAGGATAAACTCTTCGGGGTTATTTTCCAGGAGGCTTTCACACGCTTCCTCCCCCGTGTCAACGACATCATTGAATCAGACCTGGCCCTGTTTGAAAAAATAGAAAGGTTTACCGGGTATTATATCGACATGGCGCTCGATAGTCCCTACCTCCCATTATTTGTCCTGAACGAAATGAACAAACACCCCGAAGCTTTCTTTAAGAAAATGTGGCATGGCAATCCACCCAGGGCCGATCTCCTGCTCAAACAGGTGGAAGAAGAGAAAAAAAAGGGCAATATAAGGCCCATCAACCCGGTGCAACTGGTTATAAATATTATGTCACTCTGTGTATTTCCCTTTGTAGGCAAACCAATGTTTATGATGATCATGCACCTCAACGACACACAATTTAAACAACTGATGGAGCAACGAAAAAAAGAAGTTGCTGCCTTTATAATCAACTCAATCAGGCTGTAACCCATATAATGGTTAACCATTGGTCAAACTAATTGATATATAGTATGAAAAGGATTCTCGCCGGTCTGCTGCTGCTCGCACAATGGGCCACAGCACAACCACCGCAACGCCTCAGCCTGCAACAGGCCTGCACATTGGCCCAGCAGAATTATCCGCTCGTTAAGCAGCGCGATCTGGTCACACAGACCGCTTCACTTACCATTGAAAATCTCGATAAAGCTTTCCTGCCACAGGTAGCCTTCAGCGCACAGGCCACCTATCAATCGGAAGTAACACAGGTAAAAGTAGCCATCCCCGGCGTCTCCATTACACCACCCAACAAAGACCAGTATAAGCTGCTGGCCGACGTAAACCAGTTGCTGTATGACGGAGGGGTGGTAAAACAGCAGAAAGACATCCAGTTACGCAATGCTGCCGTAGAGCAGCAAAAAATCGAGGTAGACCTCTATAAGATCAGGGAAAGGATAAACCAGTTGTTCCTTGGGGTACTTTTTCTCGACGAACAGCTCAGGCAGGCAGCCCTGGTAAAAGACGATTTCAATAACGGCATCAAAAAAGTAGAAGCACAGGTAAATAATGGAGTAGCTTTTCGCTCAAACCTCAATGTGCTCAAAGCAGAATTACTTAAAACAGATCAACGCATTATCGAGCTCAAAGCTACGCGCAAGGGTTATATAGATGTACTGGGACTATTCATTAACCAGCCTCTGCCCGCAGATATAATACTCGAAAAACCCGGAACAACCAATACACCAGTAACAAACGACATCGCCAGGCCCGAGCTCCAGCTTTTCAATAACCAATTGCAATTATTGCAGAGCCAGCAAAAACTCGTCGACGCGCGCAACCTGCCCAAAGCCAGCTTCTTTGTGCAGGGAGGCTTTGGCCGTCCCGGTCTCAATTTCCTGAAGAATGACTTTTCCTTTTTCTATACCACAGGTGTACGCTTCAACTGGTCGCTCGGGTACCTCTATACACATAAAAAAGAAAAGCAACTGATAGCACTGAACCAGAAACAGGTAGACGTTCAGAAAGAAACCTTCTTACTCAATACCAATACCTCCCTGAAACAGCAATCTGCCGAGATCGATAAACTGGAGCAGCTCATCAGTACCGATGCTGAGATCATCGACCTGCGGGCGAAAGTAAAAGAAGCAGCCAAGGCCCAACTGGAAAATGGCGTGATTACTGCAAACGATTACCTGCGGGAAGTTAATGCAGAAGACCAGGCCCGCCAGTCGCTCATCACCCACCAGGTGCAGTTGCTCCAGGCCAGGATCAACTACCAGACCATTGCCGGAAAATAATCATCAGACAACATTATAAAATACAGGACATGTATAAAACCATCACCATTATAGCCGCCACCACCATACTGATAACGGGCTGTAAAAATAAAAACGAAGTCTTCGATGCTTCCGGAACTTTCGAGACAGACGAAGTCATCGTATCATCCGAGCTGCCCGGGAAGCTCATCACATTTACCATAGAAGAAGGCGCACTTATAGGCAAAGACAGTGTCGTAGGATCGGTAGACGCTGTAAACCTGTCACTCCAGCAGGAACAGGTAGAAGCCAGCATCGGCGCACTGGGCGAGAAAACGGCTACAGCAGCACCACAGGTTCAACTGCTCAGGGATCAGTTGAACGTACAGCAATCACAGCTCACCAACCTGCTGCACGAAAAGGCACGCATTGAAAACCTGCTTAAGGCCGATGCGGCAACAGGTAAGCAACTGGACGATATCAACGCACAGGTCGACGTAGCACGCAAACAACTCACGGTAACCCAGCAACAAATCAACGTACAGCAAAACAATATTGCCACCCAGAACCGTACCATCCTGAGCGAAGCCAGGCCTTTGCAGAAAAGAATAGCACAACTGAAAGACCAGGAAAAACGATCCTTTATTGTAAACCCCATAAGCGGTACCGTGATCAGTAAATATGCCCAACCGGGCGAGATCACAGCAGCAGGCAAAGCCCTTTACAAGATTGCAGACCTGACTACAATGACACTCCGCGCCTATATCACAGGCACCCAACTGCCGCAGGTAAAACTGAATGATACCGTTAAAGTGCTGATCGACAAAGGCACAAAAGAATACAAGGAATATACCGGCACCATTTACTGGATATCAGACAAGGCAGAGTTCACACCCAAGACCATTCAGACAAAGGAAGAACGCGCCAACCTCGTATATGCCATTAAGATCAGGGTAAAGAACGACGGTTACCTGAAAATGGGCATGTATGCCGAAGTAAAACTGCCGGAGAGCGCCGGTAAAAACAATTAATCTGCCAGCATAACAGTGAACGCGGTAACAGCAACAAATATCATCAAGACCTACGGGAAGAAAAAGGAAGTAACAGCCCTTAACGATGTCTCGCTCAACGTAATGCCCGGCGAGCTCTTTGGTCTTATCGGGCCCGATGGCGCCGGCAAAACCTCATTATTCCGCATCTTCACTACCCTGCTGCTGGCAGACAGTGGCGTGGCAACCGTAGATGGACTTGATGTTGTAAAAGATTACAAAGCCATACGCAAACGCGTAGGATATATGCCCGGCAGGTTCTCCCTTTACCAGGACCTTACCATACAAGAAAACCTGGATTTCTTTGCTACCATATTCAATACTTCAGTAAAGGAAAATTACGATCTCATTAAAGACATCTACGTCCAGATAGAACCCTTTAAAAACCGCCCGGCAGGCAAGCTCTCTGGCGGTATGAAACAAAAACTGGCATTATGCTGTGCCCTCATTCACCGGCCATCTGTTCTTTTTTTAGATGAGCCCACCACAGGAGTAGATGCCGTTTCCCGCAAAGAGTTTTGGGAAATGCTCAAACGCCTGAAGGCACAAAACATTACCATCCTTGTAAGTACACCCTATATGGATGAAGCCAGCCTCTGCGACAGGGTAGCGCTCGTACAAACCGGCAATCTTATGTCTGTTGATACCCCCGCCAATATCGTAGCCAGCTTCGGCAGGATACTGCTGGGCGTAAAAGCAAACAATATGCTGCACCTGCTGCGCGATCTTGAAGCATCAGGCATGGTAGAACACGCCTACCCTTCAGGCACTTATCATCACGCAGTGATCAGTAAACCCGGAGAGCAGGCACAACTGTACAATTACCTGCAGCAGCAACAGCATGCCGGGCTCGAACTGGTTCCGCTTAAACCCAATATCGAAGATTGTTTTATGCAATTAATGCGCAATCAGGAATGACAACAGGTACGATCATAACAGCAGACCAGCTCACCAAACGCTTTGGCGATTTTGTTGCCGTGAACAACATTACGTTCAACGTGTACAAAGGTGAGATATTTGGATTCCTTGGTGCCAACGGCGCAGGAAAGACTACCGCTATGCGTATGCTCTGTGGCCTCTCCCTGCCTACATCCGGTGCAGCAACAGTGGCAGGCTTTGACGTATTTAAAGAGAACGAGAAAATTAAACAGAGCATTGGCTACATGAGCCAGAAATTCTCTTTGTATGAAGACCTTACAGTAAAGGAGAACATGCGTTTTTATGGCGGTATCTATGGCAGGAGCGATGCCTTCATCAAAGAGAAAACAGCTTTCATTCTCCAGCGCCTGCATCTTGAAAAAGAAGCCAATAAGCTGGTAAAATCGCTGCCCCTCGGCTGGAAACAAAAGCTGGCCTTTTCCGTAGCCATTCTTCACGAACCCGGCATCGTGTTCCTCGACGAACCCACGGGCGGTGTAGACCCCGTCACACGACGCGAGTTCTGGAACCTGATCTACCAGGCCGCTGAAGACGGCATCACCATTTTTGTTACCACCCATTATATGGATGAAGCAGAATACTGCAACCGTGTAAGCATCATGGTAGATGGCTCTATCGAAGCATTGGATACCCCTGCCCGGCTTAAACAGCAATATGAAGCCGCGAGTATGGACGATGTATTTCTGAAACTGGCAAGAAAAGCCAAAAGAAGTGAATAACAATACTGCAAACAGCAAGAACAGATGAAACAATTTCTCAGTTTTGTAAAGAAAGAATTCTTTCACATCTGGCGCGACAAACGCACCATGTTCATCCTGCTGGGTATGCCCATAGTGCAGATCATTATCTTTGGCTTTGCCCTTACCAATGAAGTAAAGAATACACGCATCGCTGTACTCGACAATGCCAGGGATGCAGCCACCACCACCCTCATCAACCAGATAGAAGCCAGCCGCTATTTTGATATTGAACGTAACCTGCAAACCCCCGACGCCATCGAAACCGCCTTTCAGGAGGGAAAGATCAAAATGGCTATTGTACTGCCCGCAGGCTTCAGCAACGATCTCCAGCACCTAAACAAGGGGCAGGTTCAACTTATCGCCGATGCGTCAGACCCCAATGTGGCCAATACACTGATCAACTACGCCACCGCCATTATCATGGATTTTCAGCAACGCATTACAGGCAACCGCAAACTCCCTTATACCATCAATACAGAAACAAGAATGCTCTATAATCCCCAGCTTAAAGGAGCATACAATTTTGTACCCGGGGTAATGGCTATGGTATTATTGCTGGTGTGCACCATGATGACGGCCATTACTATCGTAAAAGAAAAAGAGACCGGCACCATGGAGATCATGCTCGTATCGCCCATGAGGCCGCAACTCGTCGTTTTTGCAAAAGCCATGCCCTACCTCCTGCTTTCTGTAGTCAATATCAGCAGCATATTACTGCTGAGCGTTTTCGCACTCGAAGTGCCCATCAATGGCAGTCTCGTACTACTGGTATTTGAGAGCATCCTGTTTACCCTTGTTTCTCTCTCCCTCGGATTACTTATCTCCTCAGGAGCAGAGTCCCAGCAAACGGCAATGTTCATCTCATTAATTGGAATGTTCCTTCCCACGATCATGCTCAGCGGCTTTATGTTCCCCGTAGAGAATATGCCCACACCCCTGCGCGTGGTTTCCAACGTGGTACCGGCCAAATGGTACTATAATATTGTAAAAGGAGTAATGATCAAAGGATTGAGCCTGCGTGGGGTATGGAAAGAAACACTGATCCTTTCCGGCATGGTCATCTTTTTCCTGACCCTTGCCGTTAAACGTTTTAAAATCAGGCTCGCATGAGAACATTGAAGTTTTTACTGCAAAAAGAATTCCGGCAGATCTTCCGCGATCCGTCCATCATACGTCTCATCTTTATCATGCCCGTGATCCAGTTGGTGATACTACCCTGGGCGGCAGACTACGAGATGAAGAATATACGTTTGTCCATCGTCGACCACGATCATTCCGATTACTCACGCAAGCTGGCTTCCAAAATCACCGCCTCCCGCTATTTTGTACTGAACGATTTTTCCAGCTCCTTTAATGAAGCATTCGCAGAGATCGAAAAAGACAATGCTGATATTATACTCGAAATACCCCCCGCATTCGAGAAAGACCTCGTACAGCAAAGTGAAGCAAAACTCTATATCGCCGGCAATGCTATCAACGGCGTAAAAGCCAACCTCGGCAGCGCCTACCTTCGCAGCATCATCCAGGACTATAATAAAGAAGTACGGCTGGAATGGTTACAGATGCCACGGTTCAATACCGAAACACAAATTGAAATAGCATCCTCCAACTGGTATAACCCCCTGCTCAATTATAAATTCTTCATGGTACCGGGCATCCTCGTGATCCTCCTGACCATGGTAGGCGCCAACCTTACCGCCATCAATATCGTTCGGGAAAAAGAGATCGGCACCATAGAACAAATCAACGTAACACCCGTAAAGAAATACCATTTCATACTGGGCAAGCTCATTCCCTTCTGGATACTCGGCCTTGTAGTACTCACGCTTGGGCTCACCATTGCCTGGTTAGTATACGGTATTATTCCACTCGGCAGTTACGCCACCATTTACCTGTTCGCAGCAGTGTACCTGCTTGCCGTGCTCGGGCTGGGCTTACTGATCTCAACCTACGCCTCCACGCAGCAGCAGGCCATGCTCATTTCATTTTTCCTGATGATGGTCTTTATACTGCTCGGTGGTTTGTACACCGCTATCGACAGCATGCCCGAATGGGCGCAATGGATCACACGCTTTAACCCGGTGTCCTATTTCATCGAAGTGATGCGGATGGTAGTACTCAAAGGAAGTACGCTCGCCGATATCAAATATCACCTGGCGATCATGCTGGGCTTCGCCGCAGTATTTAACGGTTGGGCTGTAGTGAGCTACAGGAAACGGTCGTAAAACAAACCGGTAGAAAACACTCTTATTGCTATATCAGCTATTGACCCCTGCGAACAAGCCACTGTCTTCTTTAAAATACTTTTCTAAAAAGCTGGAAAATGACCCGGCTACTATTTTATACTGCGATTGCCTTATGCCTTCACGGTAATAATACACAGGAGGATTATCTCCTTCATTTAGCTTAAAGAAAGCGAAATCACACCCCTGTGCCATGTAAAACACGAAATCATTGTCCCCTACCTGCAGTGATGACTCGTCTTCTTTCAATAAGTCTTTAGCGCCATCTTTCAAGCCAGGAATATATTCATAAAACACATCGATCCCTGCCAAGAAACCCTTTGACGCTGGTTCCTTCCGGCGCATTTCTTTACCCATTGATTCCAGGAACTCGATGTATGCTTTAGGCAATGGCATATTGACAAGGCCGTTTATCTTTTCTACTTCTTCTTTTGAGCAACCCTCAATCGATATTTCGGCCTTTCTTATTTGTTTTATTAAATTTGATAAGTAATTCATTATTATATTATTTTGTTAATCCTACTTCAACTCTGACTATTTCTATATTAAGAAATTCCTTTTGAAACTGGTCGACTATCCAATTACAATTATCACAAAAACTCCGTTCTGAGATCAGTTCAATCCTGCCTGCTATGTCCTTATTAAATTCAAATTTCTTTCGAAGATATTCTATTACCTTTTGCTCGGTATGCTCAATATATCCTAATGGATTAGGCTTGTAAACATATTCACTCGGGTTTGGCGGTATAAAATTACCTTTATTTTGCCATTGCCCGTTTTTAATACTACCGCTAACTACCTCAAGATCAATTTTTTGCCCACCAATCTCTCCAATACATTTGGCTATATTTTTTGTGATCTTTGCACCGAATTTCTTACGCAAGGAATTGATCAGAACCCTATCAGCATCATTTGCTGCCCGGTACAGTCTCCTGCTTTTGCTTATCAGTTCTTCAAGATACTTAACCAACTCGCTGCCACGGCGTTTAAAGATATCCGCTAATACAGTCTTCAGTTCGTTAATATCCCCTTCTGCCACCTTAACTCCATTATACAGGATTACCCTTACCTCGCTTTCAGACAGCTTGCCAAGTAATAACCCAACCTCCTCCATACTTCGCGCAATACCATTTCCAAGCAACTGGGCAACAATCGAAAATGGCTCAAAAGAACAAAGCACAATTTTATTGTAGGCAGCGATATAGAGCTCAACCTTGAGATTCAAAATCAACCTGCGTATAAGATCAGCAAATTCAGTTGCCTGCTTTACACCTTGTTTGAGCAAAAAATTGATCAAAGCAGGGCCACGCTGGATGATACCGTTTACAATCATCGGGCTCAGCATCAGCACTCCGGCTATCCCATATATTTCATTCCAGTGCTCAACAAACCATTTACCCCCCTCCGTCTGGTTCAGGTAAGCCTTAACCTCGTCAATCTTGAGCAAAAGGTCAGTAGTTGCCAGGCCAATATCAGCCACAGAGAGCAGGAAGATCAACCCCCTTGCCCCTGCTGCCAGTGCACCCGCCGAGATCAGTATAGTAATGATATCCAGCGATATGGTTATCATTTCAATAACCCTTGCCCATTCTGCCTGGTCAGAAAGATATTTTACATAAATGGCTGGTACATTCTGGGACTTTCCGGTGGTCGCATCATGCAACTGAATGATATCGAGCGGATGCAGATCAGGTATATCCAGTACAAGGCTTTTTTCCTTATCCTGACCAACACCACCCATACCATTATCATAGAACCCGGAATAACTAACCTGGTATGCCCTGATGTTGACAACACCCTTTTTAGCATCAAAGAAAAGATCGCTGTCGAGTTCAATATTACTCCCATAAGGAATGCGTATAAATTTTCTCGACAATCGTTCGGGGCTCGCACACAGCTTACTCAGGATATCGAGAAAAGTACAATACACTCCAACCTGCTTCCCGTTAATAAAATCATAGAGATCAAGCACAAGCGTCGGGTCCTTTTCCAATGTGGCATACATACCTTTAAGATCATTAAACCCCATCAGTATCTTCACCATCGCATTGCTGGCATCCTTAAACCAACTGCTTTTATCATAATTGAGCAGCAGTTGAAGGTCTTTCCACAGCACAGGATCGGTCCTTGTAGCTATAACATAATCCGGGGCATTCTTGTACAGGTAATTCAGTGTCGCTTTACTTTCCCTGGCAGCATCAAACGCCTTGGTAAACTGTTTTTTAATATTGTCATCGCTGTAGAAGCCAAGATACTCCGACAGCTTAAGGTAAGAAGTCGTGTCAATACATTCGATTTCAAAAGCAAGGTCATCCTCATTATTGCTGCAACCCGGAGCTCCGTCATAATAAAAGAACTTTTTAAACCGCAGCTTCTCATCTTCACCATCCACAGTCACAACATTACAAACATCATGAAAACCCCTCACCTTAACCATACCCTGTTTTTTATTAAGCCTTCCGAAAGAGATTACCTGGTGCGTGATTCCCTGTAAGTCAGTAACGGTTAGGTAGGTATGTACACTAACGGGTGGGCTGAACATGGCCCCGGGCGGAGGCGTATAATACTCGGTTTTATTACTTAGATAATCCTCATAATTGTATTCAAAAACACCTCCTTTCGACGCAACGATCCTCTCACACAATTTCTGAAAATCAATACTGCCCGTATAAAAGCCCGTTGCTCCCTGGGGAGATCCGGCTGGTGAAAAAGGACTTTCATAATTAAACTTATCAGCAAAGCTGAACGACATTCCTCTTATGCTCATCTTTATTGTTTTTACTGTTTCTTTCTTTCAATTATTATTGGTTCACCCGAGTCAGCTTCTATCCGCTGATCTGTTACGCGTTTACCACTATCCCAATCCTTTCCGAAAGGGCTGTCGTCAAAGCCCGATCCGGAAGCAGTGCTGGTAACTGCATTTCGTAGCCGTGCAAATGCCATCTCCGTATCACCCGGCACATTCCAGGGCTGGCGTCCGTGATCCCGCTCAACACGACCACCCGTTATACCGTTATCGTTATCCATACAATTGTTATAATGATTTGAAAAATACCTGCAACCACGTCCTGCGTGGTTGCAGGTGATAGAAGAAAGGAGGCTACTTATTTACCACCACCCTGTATAGTTGCTCCGCTCTGGCTGATACCAGTTGGATCGCCGCAGGAACAGGGCAGGCCATCGGCCTCCAGCCCGATACCGCCCGACTGGATTACCGTAAGCGTGGTTGGAACGCGGGTTTCCCAGGTTTCTTCTACATAGTAGGTTGGGTGCTTCAGCTCCTCAACAATAGAGAGATAAAGGTCATCGCCAATAGTAGGCACTTGTCCACCGTTCCATATCTTGCCCGTGGTCATATAATACATAACAGCTTCTTCAAAACCCGGGCGAACAGTCACAATAGCCCTTGCCATACCCGACTGTAAGAATGCACGGAAAATAGGGTCGTCAGATTCCTGCTGGTAGGCTTTTTGCCAGTCCGCTTTACTAGCCCAGTAGAAGGGATAAAAAGTGTAGCTCATGATTTCCCACTCAAATGCCTGTTCGATAAACTTCACCAGTGCAGAATAATCTTCAAGCGCCTGTGTATTGGTAGGCTGTGTAACCGTCGTACCACCTTCGGTATAGAATTTCTGACCCATCTTATCATGCGTAACCAGATAAGTGATGCAGTTCTTACGAAGCACGGTATTTTCAATCTGGCGATAGAAGCCGGGGTTGGTATCCCTGCTCGTTTGCGTAATTTGTGTGTCTGCCAGCAGTTTATTGTATTCAGCCAGCTTCTTTTCGTATGCCTCAAGAATAAGATTGAAGGTCTTGATCTGCCATTCTTTGTAGTGCTCGTCAGTACGCTCACAATTGAGCAATACATTCAATGATATGGCCGCCAGGTCGCCCGACTCGATCGACACACCTACCTCTTTATCAATAGGCCTGTCGAAGTAGAGATAATACCTGCCGCCTGCAATATCATTGGTCAGGTAGGGTGTCGACTTATCCCCAACAGTCGCTACCGCATGTGTCCACTCCTTTTTACTGGGTTGGAAAAAGAAACAAAAGTTAGCAACGGCGTTCACTGCCCTGTATCCATCAGGCAGAGCGATCTTATCCGACAGGGCGCCATTCTGGTTTCCGCCGGTATCCTTCTGCGTAAGGTTAAAGGATTTGTTGATCCCAAGTGTCTGCTGCGGGTAAACCTCAACATCGCAGTTGTACAAGGCAGCCCAGTACGCCATGGTGTTTTCATTAATGCTCTTGTAATCCTTAAGGTTAAGCGTACCCGCAAAAGTTCTCGGGTCCACTGGCTTCTGCAGCAATGTCACACTCGATTCAACAGGCGAATTAACCATTGCCACCTGGTGAAATACCGCAGGCTGTGGTATCATAAATTCATACATCAGGCGTTTGCCGTAATTATACACCTGGTTCTTGTATATCTTGTCAATCCAGCGGTACACACCAGAAATATGAACATCACCCTCACGGTTATCATACCCATGTTTGTTCTGTTCTTCAAACTCATCAATGATCTTCAGGATACGCTCCTTTCTTACCTTCTGCACGATCTTCTCCGAAGCCTTTTGCGTGATGTCTTTCGAAAAACTCAAGGCCAGGTTATTCGATTCCTGTGTAGAGGTATTGTGTGCATAGTTTCCGCCCAGCGTAGCCTGTATCATAGGACCGCTGTAGCTCACACTTGCATTCACACCGATAGATGTACTTTCGCTGATCGCTTTGGCCGTCTGCTGCTGCATTTCAAAACGATCCGTACTCGTAGTATCCGTCAGCGACTCGGTCTCGGTTGTCTGTTCAGTCGTTGTCGTATCTTCCGATCTCCGCAGGCGGCGCGTACTCCTTTCCTTGTACTCACGGGCCATAATGTTCTCGATATGAGACACTTCCCCCGGAACATAACAGCAAACAGATTGCTCCACCTTCCTGTAGTCTGCAATACCCACTCTTTTAATACCAAAGCGCTGCGGAGCAGGTATCACAGGCGGCTCAATACCCGTTCCACCCTTTACCGTCATGATACCCGTCGCACCTTTCTGCAGGTCAAGCATCGCGTTAAAGGAAAGTTTGGCACCAGATTCCAGCACAATAAAGCCCTCAAGATTAAAAGGAGTATTATATACTTCCAGCCCGGTGATGTAGTAGAACTCCAATACCAGGATATTACCATAAGTATGCTCAGTAAACTGCCCATCCGTATTGGTACTGCCATTAGAAAAATGCGCATGATATAAAACATTATTTACATCAGCATTCGGGTAACCCATGTTGATAGAAACGATGATCTTATACAGCCCGTTACTCCTGCTAACCAATTGCATAGTGTATCCATACTGCTGTGCAGGAGTTGCAGGCCCATCTTCAACAGGCAGGATGCGGCCATTAACTACAGCAACAGGTTTGCTGAACTTGGTTCCCTCAAACAACGAATTAGTTTCCACTTTGAGTTGATTGTTCACCCTCCTAACAGCATCCTCGAATGTGCTTTCTTCAGCGAGGCTGAATGCTTCAGCCGTTGCACGTGCTTCGTCAGACAGCATATCATAAAGCCGTTCAGCATCGATTTCTTTTGCCGGTTCAAACTCAAACCGTGGCAACGAAGGGGGAGTGTAGATAACCCCTGCCGCAGGTTCCCGTTCAGCAGGCCCGGTATCTTCTCCTGTAACAACAATACTACGCCAGGCCTCAGCCGCTTTTGCGTCATACTCCTTCTTCGCAGCATTATATGCCGTTACATTTTCTTTCCGGTAACGCTGCTGTAACGATTGAAGTTCGGCGATAAGCTTACTCTGTTCATCGATATTGTTTTTTGCGAGTACCATATTGATACCCTTCTGCAACTCCCTCGTATTAACCAGCACAGGTGTTTCAGGCTCCTCAGGAGTCTCAGGAGTTTCAACCTCAAGTCTCCTGCGATGTGCTTCCGCATCGGCGACAGCACCAAACCCCACTCCGGAAGAAGAGACAACCCCGAAAAGTGCAGGTGGCACCACTACCCTCGACAGAGCATAAGTATGCTGGTAAGATTCACCCCTGGCTTTCAGGTAATGATTAGCAACCAGTGCTTCAATCATTTTTTCTTTGGCTGGCAACAGCCCGTCCGTGATAAGAAAATAGAAAAGATTGTCCCAGATCAGCAGCAATTGATCTTCATTCAGCGGGTCTGCTGTTGGCGAACCTTCGGCACGCTCTGACACACCTCCATTTTCCTGGTTGTAAACAGCAACCCTGTTCCTGGCAAGCCAGGAAGAAAAATTAATAAAGTTGGTACCGCACAACTCCTCCAATCCTTTTGGCAGGTTAAAGGGACTAAACCCTTTTGCCTTTTCATTCAGGGCGGTAAGCTGCGCTGCAGTACTGCCTGCCGGCTTGCCGATCAGGCTGCTGAAAAAGCCCCGCCCACCAGGCGCAGGATGATGAACAAAAACCGACTGCCTGTCCTCATCAGCTATCAACTCTGGCGACCGCATCGTAACAAAGCTGAATAGCGTGTGTTTTGTTGTTTCTGACATATCTATGTGTTTTATTTTGTAAAGAATAAACAGGCAAAACGAGCCTTTAATGCTGCACACACTCCTTCTATCATTCCTTTAGAGGCATGGCATAGCAAAGGATAAACCGATCTTTGCTGAACAAGAAAATGCGATGTACTTGCCAGTACTGGCAGAGACCTGGTGATAATAAAATCAGGCTATGAATAATGTAATCAGGTTAGCGGCACGCGGTGTTCACAATCTTACAGGCGTAGTTAAAAGCATAAATAATAATTACATTCCATACTAATATTTCAGGTCAGGATTACAATACAAATATACTAAATAATTTAGTAAAAGCAAATAAATTCGGTTTCTTTTTTTGAAAAAAGTAATACTTACATCCTGTCGCAAACAGCCCCCTTATTGTCACATTCACACAGCATCAAAAGCAAAAAGTGGCTGTATGTTTGCAGTATCAAATTCAACAGAACAAATAATTTACACATCATAAAAATTAACTACAATGTCAACAGCCGCAAAACAAATCATCACAGTAGAAGCAACTATAAATGCTCCGGTAGAAAAAGTATGGAGCGATTGGACCAGTACCGATGCCATTACCAAATGGAACTGTGCATCGCCCGACTGGCACTCACCCAAAGCCGAACACGACCTGCAACCCGGAGGTAAATTCTCCTACCGCATGGAAGCTAAGGACGGCAGTTTTGGTTTCGATTTTGAAGGAGTATTCGATGCGGTAACCCCTAACGAATACCTGGAATATACGATCGGAGATGGACGTAAAGTAAAAATTACATTTACCGGCAAAGGAAATGAGACCCACGTATCAGAAACCTTCGAGGCAGAAGAAACCAACAGTATCGAATTACAGCGCGGGGGTTGGCAAGCCATTCTCGATAACTTTAAAAAGTATGCAGAAACCAGCAGCAACAGTACCCACCTGCATTTTGAAGTACAGATCAATGCACCGGTGCAGAAAGTGTACGACACAATGATCGAAAAAGAACAGTATAAGATATGGACGGCCCCGTTTGCCGAAGGTTCTTACTTTGAAGGCAGTTGGGAAGAAGGCGCAAAGATCCTGTTCGTAATAAAAGACGATAACGGCGAACTACAGGGCATGGTTAGCCGCATTGCCGAAAACAAGCCAAACAAGTTTATCTCTATCGAACACCTCGGGATGGTAAAAAACGGGCAGGAAATTACCGAAGGCGAAGACATACAAAAATGGGCAGGCGTAAGAGAAAACTACACCTTTACAGAAGCAGATGGTGGTACAGTGGTGGCGGTAGATATGCATGCCGAGGGCGACTTCCTTACCTTTCTTCAGGATACCTGGCCCGTAGCATTAAAAAAACTCAAAGAGATCAGCGAAAAATAAAACGATAAAAAGGAAATTGTAAAAACCGCTTAAAATATTCCGTTATGTCATTTCAAGCATATTTAGATAATATAAAAACCCAGACAGGCAAAAGCCCGGAAGATTTTAAAAAGCTGGGGGAGCAAAAAGGCTTTCTGCAAAAAGGTCTCCTCAACCCCAAAATAAAAGCGGGTGAAATTGTTTCCTGGCTCAAAGAGGACTTCGACCTGGGGCATGGTCATGCTATGGCGATAGTGGCTTTCTTCAAGGGGAAAAGAGAATAAACAGTTACATACTATCCAGAACATAATATTATCAGAATAAAAAACAAAAGCCCTCGATTGCGGGCTTTTGTTTTTTTATTAGTCCTGTTATGCAAACCCGTTTCAGTATCAGGCTATTTTCATTTTACTTTTTCAAAAATATATTGCTCAATGATAGCGTAATACGAAAAGTACTCTCCACCTTTCACATTCTCTATCACCTTTGGATAATTTAAAATCAGGTACCCTTTTTCGTCAATTCCGATCTGCGAAACGCCCGCACTTGCCTTAACTAATTTATACATCATGATAAATCTCCTGTTTTCAATTTTATACTTTGCAGACATCACTCTTTTGAAGTTACTTTCACCCGCTTCCTTAGCATAGAGTTTAAAATTTTTGCCTGAAATAACGGCAAACACTTCGTCATTACTCTTGTCATCTAAAATGGTATCCGGGAGCCTGTAGTAAGCCTTTGCGGGAATATATACAGAGTCATTATACCTGATTGAACGAAACTTCATCATTCGCCAGGTTCCGGCAAATTTCTCCGGGTCATACACCATTGTCGTTGTATCAAGCTGCGCATGAGGAATGATTGAATTGGGGGTTATTGTAGTAACCACTCCATTTTCAGTATAACTCATTGAAGCCTGTGTCTTTCTTATTGCAGGGGTGAGAAAATTGTAATAAACATCAAAATCCCTGTCCCAATATGGATACTCAAGTCTCGGCCTTGAGATCTTGTACCCTAAAGGAAAACTAACAGTCGTGTCTTTGGAAGTTTTTGAAATTTGTTCAAAGTCGTCATCCTGAGCAAACCCATCAACCGGACCTGTTGTCATAAACACGACAAACAATATTTTAATAAAATGATTTATCATAGTCATCTTGTTAAGTTATCCCTTTTTCAATGTTACAATCCCATCATTAAAGTTACCAAAACTATAAGTTCAGTCAAACTGCGTCTAAAATAAAAAACCGCAACATTTTATTGTTGCGGCTGTATTCAGCAGAGAGGAAGGGATTCGAACCCTCGATACAGTTTCCCGTATACACACTTTCCAGGCGTGCTCCTTCAACCACTCGGACACCTCTCTTTTTCCGGGCAGCAAAAATAACCGCATTTTCAATAGCCGCCGAATATTTTTTGGGCATTAGCCGTCGTTACGGCTGCTAGCTCAGCCACCGTCATACCCTTCACATCCGCCAACTGCGCAATCACATACTTCAGGTAGCTGCTCTCATTGCGCTTACCCCTGAAAGGCACAGGCGTCAGGTAGGGCGAATCCGTTTCCAGCACCAGGTGCTGCACGTCAATCTTCGCCAGTACCTCCGGCAGCCCGGCATTCTTATACGTCAGCACCCCGCCGATACCAAGATAAAAACCAGCCCCAATGATCTGTAATGCACTCTCATAACTGCCACTAAAGCAGTGAAATATCCCCCTCACCCCACGGGCCGTATAATCTTTTACCACGTTGATGGTCTCCTGCATGGCATTACGCGTATGGATCACGATCGGCAGGTCAAACTCAAGCGACCACTCTATTTGTGTACGGAAAGCCTCATGCTGTGCATCCGTAAAAGTCTTATCCCAGTAAAAATCCAGCCCGATCTCCCCTACCGCTGCAAACCGCCGCTTTTCCAGCCAGCCACGTACAACAGCCAGCTCGTCCTTATAGTTCTCCTTTACATAACAGGGATGCAGCCCCATCATCGCCTTACATTTACCCGGGTACCGCTCTTCCATCGCCAGCATATCATCAATCACCGTACTATCAATCCCCGGCAGGTAAAAAGTATCCACACCTTCCGCTTCCGCCCTTTCTATTACCCCATCCAGGCCATCCTTAAACTCCTCCAGGTACAGGTGACAATGCGTATCAATTATTCTCATACTGCAAAAATCATTAAAATAATTAACAAAGCTTTAAACCTCGTCATACAACCACAGTCATAGCCATACAACATTTATTCACCTTTTAAATTGTATTAATTATGAAATTCCTTTTCAACCTCCCGGGATGGTGCACAGCAGTAGCTCTCGGCGCAGCCCTCACCTTTACCGGCTGCAAGAAAGACAACATCGCCCCGGCAACAGAGTCAGCCCAGGCAGAAGAAGCCGCTACACTGGATGCCGCACAAAGTGAAGCTGAGTCTGATGTTATCTTCGACGACGTATTCAACATCAACGGCAGTATCAACGCCGGTGTCGCCGGTGAAGACCTCGGCTTCGGTGGCGATTTCTCCGGCAATATCATGGGAGGCCGCGACATCAACTCGCCCGACTCTGCCAGCCGTTGCTTTACCGTAACTGTTGTACCCGCCATCCCCCACGTATTTCCCAAAACAGTTACAGTCGATTTCGGTAGCGGTTGCCTCGGCCGTGATGGTAAATACAGGAAAGGCAAAATCGTATCCATTTATACCGCACCTATGCGTATCCCCGGCAGCAAAGTATCCACCACACTCGTAGATTATTACGTAGACAGCTTTAAAGTAGAAGGTACACACATCACCGAAAACACAAGTACCTCTAATATGCAGGGCTGGAAAGTAACCGTGCTGGATGCCAAAATCAGCAATACCAATAACAACCGCTGGAGGAAATGGAACAGCCTGAAGTCAGTAACACAGATCGAAGGTAATGGCACTCCAGCCTTCCCCCTCGACGACGTATTTAAAATTACCGGAGGTGCACGCGGCAGCAACGCTGCAGGACATACTTGGACAACCACCATACAGGAACCCCTCATCAAAAAATTTACCTGTCGCTGGCTCGTAAAGGGCACACTCAAATTAACGCGTGACAGTCATGAAGCATTACTCGATTATGGTAATGGCAATTGCGACAACCAGGCAGTGATAACCATCAACGGTATACCGCATCCCATCACGCTCTGAGCAAAAAAAATGTTGCATATTTAGTTTCAAGTGTTTAACTTTACACCAGTTTTCATAGGGTACGGATTAAAAACGGGCCAGGGTTTCCACCCAGGCCCAATTTTTTTACAGCAATCCCATCTTCACTAAATAATCGCATCAAAGCGAAATCCTTTACCAGAAAAGGTTTCAAGCACTTCAGGCAGAGCATAACGCATACGCACAGCAGCCTTTTCACTATCGTGAAAAACAACCACAGAACCATCACTCGTATACCGCAAAACATTAGTTAAACATCGCGCACCATCAATGCTTATATCAAAATCACCACTCAGTACAGACCACATAATTACTTTGTATCCAGACATTTTGCGCAACTGGGACAGACGTATACGGCCATATGGTGGCCTGAAAAGTGAAGACGAAATATGTGTTGCTGCCTGTCTTATATTCTCCAGATAAACATCGTCCCCATTCGACCAGCCATTCAGGTGATTTTGTGTATGATTACCCACACTATGCCCTTCCGAGATAATACGCTGGTAAACATCGGGGTATGCTTCTACATTTTTTCCTATACAAAAAAAAGTAGCCTTCGCACCATGCTTCCGCAACTGCTCAAGCACAAAAGGGGTAACCTCCGGGTGAGGACCATCGTCAAACGTGAGATAGATCGTTTTACTGCCCCTCGGCATCTGCCATATACAGCGCCTGTACAACATCTTAAGCCACCAGGGCGTTTTAATAAGATAAAACATACCACAAATTAAAATTTTTCTGCCGGATTAAACCTCCGGCACCCCATACAGTCAGATTATTAAACCATATGTATAATGACAAAAAAACTCTTAACCCTCTCCGCCACAGCAGCCATCCTGCTATTCAGCTCCTGTAAAAAAGGCAGCATCGCCGGTACGATCGACGAATTTGAAACAACTTTTGAACTCAGCGGCGACCAGGCTATAGCCGACAATCTCACCGAAGACGCAAACGATGTCTTCAACGAAGCCGCAGCAGACAATAACCTGATGGGTAGCCGTACGCCCACAGGAACAACAGAAACCACCGGCATACTCGGGTGCGCAACGGTAACCATTACGCCCGCTTCAGGATTCCCTAAAACCATCCTCATCGATTTTGGTATCGGCTGTACTTCACCAAGCGGCGTTACCCGTAAAGGCAAAATGACCGTTGTACTGTCCGACTCCGTTCGCAGGTACAACAGTACCGCCGTGATTACATTCGATAACTATTATGTTAACGGCTTCAGGAAAGAAGGAACCATCACCTGGACAAATACCAGCCAGGGAGGAACCAAAAGCTGGCAGCGTAAAGTAGAAAACGGTAAGATTACAGCACCCAATGGTACCTACTGGCTACACAACGGTATACGCAACGTTACACAAACAGCCGGCACAGCCACCCCGCTCAATCTTACAGACGATGTGTTTTCCATCACGGGCAACCATACGGTAACCAACATGGCAGGCAAAACACGTACCAGCACCGTACTCGAAGCATTACAGAAAAAAACAGCCTGCGATAATATCGATAAAGGCAAGATAAAAGTAGAAGGACCCAATCACTACGCTATCATCGATTTTGGTGATGGCACCTGCGATAAGCTCGCCACCATTTCTATCGACGGGCGTGTGGCCAGGACGATCCTTTTACGTTAACCTGTGCAACAACACACAGTTAACAATAGAGCTTAATAGTATTTTACTTTGAATGGATAGTTTAGTTTTATGCACCGCGGTGAGTCTTCACCGCGGTTTTTTTATTGCATGTCTTTAACGTTATCACCCTGATGCAGCCAGCTCCGCAAATCTTTTCAACCCTTCTTTCTTATCTTTAAGTCGGCAATTATTTATAACCTAAAAACATATAACAATGAAAAAACAAACCACCCGGGCCATTCATCTGCTCGCCGGCCTCCTCGCCACATCCACCCTCTTCTTCTCCTGCAAAAAGAATGAGATCACAACGGCACCTTTACAAGCCGCAGAACCTGCCGTCCGTACTGCTAACGGCAGACTGGTTTTTGAAAACACGACTGCCTTTTATAAAGTAATGGAAAAGATGGACAGGGCTTCTGCAAACGACAGAGATGCCTTCGAGAACCGGCACAAGTTTACCTCTTTCAGATCAGTCGCCAACCACACTGGTGATGATGACGCCCTTACAGAAAATGAAACAGACCTCCGCAGGCTACCGCCCGGCATACAGACCTTGCTGAATGCGAACGGCGAAGTACAGGTAGGCGATACCATTATCTGGTACAACAAAAACGTAAAGCACTACATCCCCAATGCCGATGAAAACAGGTTACAGCAGGTAAAACAGGATCCGTCAAGCAGTAGCCTCAGAGGCAGTTATACCCTTACCCTTACAGCACCCCGCAGCCAGTTGGTACAAAATGGGGTTACTGGTGGGATGAATACGCCCACAGCAGAATACATCTACCTCAGCAATAACACCGACGCGAGGCATCAGCGGGAATTTTATCAATATTATCCCGCAGGCGGCACCAGGAAATATGTACACGAAGTAGGTGTATATACCGACTATTCATATATCGCGCCCAACACCTGCGGGCAGGCCACGTATAATTATTACACCGGCTGCTACCTGTATATCAAATTGGAATGGAAGGGTCGCCATGGTTGGAACACAGCAGGCGAAACCCGTGAGATCAATTATGATCTTTCCTGTTCCGGCAACGCCACCGTGGCCAGGGGGTGTGGCATTGTAGATTACCTCGGCTTTTTCTCTGCACCCGTCGGAAGCGCAGTACAAAACTCCAATCTCACACTCGTACTGGTTACCCGATCCGGACTTACCGTGAACAGCCCCACATACTTTTCCATTGGATGGTCGCTGAACGTATCAGGAACCATCTACCAGCATGTACAGGGAGATCTGTCCAGCAATGAGTGGTACAATACCGCTTACCCCCTCTGGTAAATCACCATATCCCATATAGAAAGCGGCTGCCCATCCCGGTAGCCGTTTTCTATTATTCCGCTTAACTACCCTTAACTCCTTAATGTTTCACATTTCGCTCCGATCATCTCTCCTCCTTGTTGTGTAAGACGGTTCCGCACCAGCCTTCCTTAATGCCCTATCTTCCCTAAATTCCCCTTAACTCCTTAATGTTTAACACTTCGCTCTCACCATCTCTCCTCCTTGATCCGTAAGACGGTGCCCCACCAGCCTTCTTCAATGCCCTATCTCCCCTAAAATCACCTTAACTACCCTTAACCCCACAATGCTTAACCTACACAACTCCTGCCTTATCTTTGCCGCATGAATACAATCAGGGTTCGTTTTGCGCCATCCCCCACCGGTGGTTTGCACCTCGGCGGTGTGCGCACCGTTTTATACAACTATTTATTTGCAAAAAAACACGGCGGTCAGTTTATCCTCCGTATTGAAGATACCGATCAGACACGCTACGTAGCAGGAGCAGAGCAGTATATTATGGACTGTCTCAACTGGTGTGGCCTGGTGCCTGACGAAAGCCCTCTGCACGGCGGCGAATATGGCCCCTACCGCCAGAGCGAGCGCAAAGCCCTTTACCGCCGGTATGCTGAGCAACTGGTGCAGGACGGACACGCGTACTATGCCTTCGACACCCCCGAAGAGCTGGAACAATTGCGCGAAGAACACAAAACCGCCGGCAACAGTTTCTTCTATAACCAGGAAGTCCGCATGCAGTTGAACAACAGCCTCCGCTTGCTGCCACACGAAACACAGGCCCTGCTCGACGCCGGTACACCTCATGTAATACGCATCAAGGTACCCGCACACGAAACGATCGCTTTCACCGATATGATCCGCGGCGATATTGAATTTGACAGCAACACCACTGATGATAAGGTACTGCTCAAGGCCGATGGCATGCCTACCTACCACCTTGCCGTAGTGGTAGACGATTACCTGATGAAGATCAGTCATGCCTTTAGAGGCGAAGAGTGGTTACCCAGTGCCCCCGTACACATCCTGCTTTGGAAATACCTGTTCGGGCTCAATAAAATGCCCCAATGGGCACACCTGCCGCTCATTCTAAAGCCCGATGGCAACGGCAAGCTCAGCAAACGCGATGGCGACCGCCTCGGCTTTCCCGTATATGCGATGGACTGGAACGACCCCAAAACGGGTGACCTTACCCGCGGCTTCCGCGAACTGGGCTTTCTCCCCGAAGCCTTCATCAACCTGCTGGCCGCACTGGGCTGGAACGATGGTAGCGGACAGGAGATCTTTACCCTCAACGAACTGGTAGAGAAGTTCAGTATGGACCGCGTGCATAAGTCAGGAGCAAAGTTCGATTTTGAAAAAGCCAAATGGTACAACCAGGAATGGATACGTAAGCAACCGGTCACCCAATGGCAGAATGTTGTACACCAGCACCTGATCGATAAAGGACTACAGGTTGCCAACGACGAATACTTTACACAGGCACTCAACCTCGTTAAAGAACGCTGCACCTTACTTACCGACTTTTACGAACAGGCCGGGTTTCTCTTCCGTGCCCCCGCACAATACGATATTGATGCGGTTAAACCAAAATGGAACGACGATAAAAAAGCATTTTTCACCGGGCTCACCTCCCGGTTCAATGACCTCACAGTATGGGAAGTAACTACCATAGAAGAAACTTTTAAAACGCTTGCCGCTACCCTGGGCATTAAACCCGGCGAACTGCAGTTGCCCATGCGTATTATGCTCGTGGGTGGTAAATTTGGCCCCGCTGTATTCGAAATCGCTGCCATGATCGGTAAGGCCGAAACCATCGCCCGCATCGAAAAACTGGTAGCACAGCTATAATCACAATCTTATACAGGGAATTAAAGTATATCTCAGTACAAAACAGTATAGTTTCAGAGAGGATAGCCCACTGATACCATACTGTTGCCCCACTGATGACATACCCCTAAGGGGAGCAAAATACTGCTCTGTTAAAAATGAGTTTGCACGTTTATCCGCCTGCAGCACAATGATAAATTTATGGCGATGACAGGTCGACATACCACCTGCCGGAACAATTATCCCCAATATCCTTTATTTTTACGCCAAGAACAGGAATATGAGCAGACCCATACGCGTATTGATTGCTAAAGTTGGACTGGATGGCCACGACCGTGGTGCCAAAGTGATTGCCACCGCCCTCCGCGATGCTGGTATGGAAGTGATCTACACCGGCCTGCGCCAAACGCCCGAAATGGTAGTAAACGCCGCCCTCCAGGAAGACGTAGACGCCATTGGCGTCAGCATCCTTAGCGGTGCCCACAACACTGTATTCCCAAAGATAATCCAACTTATGAAAGAAAAAGAGATGAACGACGTACTCCTTACCGGCGGCGGCATCATCCCTGAAGACGATATGAAAGCACTTAACAATATTGGCGTAGGCAAACTCTTTGCTCCCGGCACTCCCACCACCGCCATCGCAGATTATATAAAGGACTGGGTAAAAGAAAACCGCTCCTTTTAATCAATATTCCCTTCCACACTCATAACCCATACCCGCACTCACCCTCCTGCATCCTGCTACCCGCACCTTGCCCCACTTACATAAATTTTTCACTTTCCCATTCCTTTCGTATTTTCATCACCACAAGGAAGTGTATCCGCACAACCAACCGATTGCCTTTCTGTAGAGGCCCGGCATTATACCCAATGGGATCTCGCCTGGGTTGAACAACTGTGACAGCATAACATAAAATCAGCAGCGCATGAGCAACTCATTCCTTTCCGGTTACGGCGTACAACCCCATGTATGGGACGAGATGTTTTCCAACGAAGGCGTCCGGCAGCACTACAGCAATTTTGTATCCGCCATCGAAAACCTCTCCGCAGGCGAAATGTCCCATAAAGACGAACTCGCAAAAAAACTGTTCATGAGCCAGGGCATTACCTTTACCGTGTACAGCAGTGGCGAAGGCGTAGAAAAGATATTTCCCTTCGACATCATCCCCCGCATTATCCGCGCCTCCGAATGGGCAATGATCGAAGCAGGCATTAAACAGCGCCTTAAAGCGCTGAACATTTTCCTGCGTGATATATACCACGATCAGTTTATCATCAAAGATGGCATACTTCCTTCCAAACTCATTTACTCCTGTCCTAATTTCTTACGGGAGATGATGCACGTAGACATCCCCCACGATATCTATACCCATATCTCCGGCATCGATCTCATCCGCGACAGCGATGGAACATATTATGTACTCGAAGACAATCTCCGCACCCCATCAGGTGTATCCTATATGCTGGAAAACAGGAGCATCACCTATCGCATCTTTCCATCCCTGTTGCCCAGAAATAAAGTACGCTCCGTAAAACATTACCCCGATCTCCTGCTCAGGAACCTGCTCGCCCTCGCCAACCGCAATACCAGTAATCCCACCGTAGTACTGCTCACTCCCGGCATATTCAATTCCGCCTATTTTGAACATACCACGCTGGCCCGGCTCATGGGTATTGAACTCGTGGAAGGACGCGACCTGGTCGTAGATAATCATTTTGTTTATATGAAAACCACCCGTGGCCTGCAAAAGGTAGATGTCATCTACCGCCGGGTAGATGACGATTTTATCGACCCCCTCGTATTCCGTCCCGATAGTATGCTTGGCGTACCCGGCATCTACTGGGCCTACCGGAAAGGCAATGTAGCCATCATCAATGCCATGGGCAATGGCGTAGCCGACGACAAAGCCGTCTACTCCTATGTGCCGGATATGATTCGCTATTACCTCAACGAAGAGCCCATACTCAAAAATGTACCCACTTACAGGCTGGAAATTGTCCAACACAGGGAAGAAGTATTTAAAAATATGGATAAAATGGTGATCAAGAAGACCAACGAATCTGGCGGCTATGGCATGCTGATCGGCAGCGCAGCAACCGAACAGGAGATGGACGATTTCAGGCAGGCCATTCTCGCCGATCCGAGAAGCTTTATCGCCCAGCCCATCATCAGCCTTTCATCCTCCCCCTGCTATATCAACGGGCAACTGCAACCCCGCCGGGTCGACCTCCGGCCTTATGCACTGTTTGGCCCCGATGGTATCGACATTGTTCCCGGCGGCCTTACCAGGGTGGCGCTTAAAGAGGGCTCTTTAGTGGTGAACTCATCACAGGGCGGCGGTAGCAAAGATACCTGGATCGTAGAAGACTAAAACCCAACTGTTTAATTAAAGGAAATATCATTTATGTTAAGTCGAGTTGCAGACGCCGTATTCTGGATGGCCCGTTATATGGAAAGAACCAATGGGCTGTTACGTATGATACGTACCAATTATATCGCTTCGCAGGATGAAGTGACAGACTTTAGCTGGCAGGCCATCCTCAGTGTATATGGCAACCTCAAACCCGAAGCCATCAGCGCCATAGAACACCAGTCAGTACAGGCACTGGAATGCCTCGTCATCGACAGGGAAAACCCCTCCTCGGTAATCCACAACATTACCTCTGCAAGAGAGAATGCACGTTCTGTGCAGGATCACATTACCAAGGAAGTATGGCAATGCCTCAACGAATTTTACCACCTAGTAAGAGACAAACACCTGCAGGACCTGCTCCGCCTCGGCGATCCGGTAAGTGCTATGGACCTCCTCAACAAACAGGGCATGACCTACTACGGTATTGTCGATACTACCATGAGCCGGAGCGAAGACTTTTGCTTTCTCAACATCGGTAAATACCTCGAACGCGCTATCCTTACCGCCGATATTCTTCAGATCAAACTCCGCGAACTTCAGCAGGAAGAGGCCAATACCGACTCTCCCGGCTGGCGCTACCTCCTCTACTCGCTCGCAGGATACGAATGGTACCTCAAAACCAACAGGGGCAATATCCAGACCAACCTGGTATTACAGCAGGTACTGTACGATACACAGTTTCCCCATGCCATCGGCTACTGCATGGGCCAGGTAAACCGCTACGCAGAAAGGCTGCGCCCTTATGCACTCCCCGAAACGTTCAAACAGGCAGAGTTCATCATCGGCAAAGTACTTAATACCGTCAAATACAGCACTACAGACCTTACCAACCCCACTTCGGTAAACAATTTCTTACAGGATATAAAAAACGACTGTTATCACATTGGAAATTCATTCAACCAGCTTTACTTTGGCAATTCTTAAAAACACACAATGGCCCGGTATAAAATAAATCACATCACCCGCTATACCTATTCACACCCCGTTATCGACAGCGTAAACCAGATAATGCTCTATCCCCTCGAAGATGAATGGCAAAAAGTAATCAGCCACAGCATCAAAGTATCCGGCAACCCGCAGATCGAAAACTTTACAGACTATTTCGGTAATACGCGGGGCATCTTTACCCTGCTGCAACCCCACCAGCACCTCAACATACAATCAGAAAGTGAAATAGAAACCAGAGAAATAGCTGAGCCCGAAGATACAGAAACACCCGAAGCCCAGTGGCAGGCATTGACCACTTTACAGGATGATTATACATTTATGGATTATCTCCAGCCCGAGCACTTTGCCCAACTGGATGAGGTAACAGCACTGGTAAACGCGCTGGTACAAAAAACCGTAACACCACTGCATAATGCCAGGCAGCTTTCCGAATTTGTTTTTACCCATTTCCAGTACCGCAAAGGGGTTACCTCTGTCGAAACAGGTATGGAAGAGATATGGCGCCTCAAGGCCGGGGTTTGTCAGGACTTTGCCCATATCCTGCTCGTGATGCTGCGTATAGCCGGTATCCCTTCGCGTTATGTAAGCGGGTATATCTGTCCGCGCAATACCGAACTTCGTGGCGAGGGCGCTACCCATGCCTGGGTAGAAGCATTTATTCCATTCTATGGCTGGCTCGGCTTCGACCCCACCAACAATTGCCTCGTAAGCGACAGGCATATACGCCTGGCAGTCGGCCGCAGCTTCAGCGATTGTACACCTGTTAAAGGAACATACAAGGGCACAGCAGAGCATACACTTGAAGTATCGGTAGTGATCATCAATGGCGATGAAGAAATGAAGCAGGAACTGTTAGCCGAACCCACCTTCATGTATAAGGTAGAAAACCCCGCGCCGCCCGTCAACTCCTACCGCCAGTATATGGAGGCACAGCAGCAACAATAGTTTTTATCTGTAGAGAGAGTCGGCATTACTTGCTTAAATCTCCGGCAGTGTCAGCCGCTTACGCTTACTGTAAATACGCGTGCTTACCACAATAACTACGCAGATAAAAAGATCAATATTATTATCAAGGTCTATTTTTTTCAGTAAAAGATATACCACTCCGCCAATGGCACAGGCCGTAGCATACAGCTCTCCCCGTTTGAGCAGGTTAGGTACAGCATTACAGAGAATATCAGCGATAAGTCCGCCAAAAGTAGCAGAGATCACCCCCATGATGAGGGCATACTCACCATTGATGCCATACTGCAGGCTCCGCTCAATACCCGCCGCAGTAAACAAACCCAGCCCCACTGCATCAGTAAAAAATATGGTACGCCTGAAACGGTTCAGGTTCTGCCGTAAAAGAAAGGTAAGTACTGCGGCCGACAGTACAAGGCCAAGCGCAATATTATCATTCACCCAGTTTACCGGCCGCACCCCGATCAGCAGATCGCGCAGCGTACCACCACCATAAGCAGTAGCAAAAGCCAGTACAACCCCGCCAAATACATCCATCTTAAAAGTACGCGCCTTCAGTGCACCCGTAACTGCAAAAACAAATGTACCCGCATAAGTAATGAAGGTCAGAAGATTCATACTGCGAAGGTATAAGTTTGTTGCCGGTTATGCCAACGCCATACTTGCTTACATTTGTCACACAAAACTATAAACATGAGATCCCTGCTCCTTACCATATTTATACTGCTGTTTACTTTTACCAATGGGCAAACCTGGTTCGACGTCACTAAAGACTATCCCTGCCAGGGCTGCGTAACTACTCCCGGTTTGGATAACCTTACCCCATACAACCCCTCCGTTATACAAAAAGTATTTAACCACATCAGCAACGCTGGCATCACGTTCAGCTACCCCCAGGGCGGCTGCCAGCAACGGGCAGAGATCATGTCGATGATGTTAACTAAAAAGTATAAGATAGCGCACTGCAAGATATGGCTCTTTGCACCTGTCGATCTGTACCGGAATAACGATACAACCCTTTTTATCAAAGACAAAAATAACCTGACCCCCGATGGCAACATCAGGTGGAACTATCATGTAGCGCCATGCGTGGTCATTGAAGGAAAGAACCGGAAAGACACCATAGTCATCGACCCCTCACTCGATGCCTCCAAACCCCTGCCCCTTGCAAAGTGGTTTGCGCTCATCGGTAATAGCTCAAGTGCTAAATACACCTTTCTCGATCCAAAATGGTATTTCTTCAATACACAAGACAACGGCGCCTCTACCGTTATAAACGGGTATTTTTATACCAATACCGCAACAACGTATTGCAACGACAGTTATAAAGACCTTACACTCGAAAAAGGACTCTCAGTAAATGATATGGCCATCTATATCCTCAATAAGTATATCCAAACGCTGAGGGCCATGAAAGTACCTTCTGCAGCCCAAACAAAAATGCTCAACGATCTGAAATCCGTATGGGGCAATGTGAACACCCTGGAGAACCTGTTCTCGCTATTCAAAAGTGGTTGTGGCGATAATGCCACCCTTAGGCATGTATTGGGTGTCATGGCTTCTTACCCCGTAGTGATGGCCGATGCCATTTCCTTTTATCACAAAAGATTATTGTACTGGATGGGAGAAACAGAAAAGCTGAACCAACAACCATAAGAAATAAATAACTTGCAACCATTATTTAATACAAACAACAGCACATGTACAATACCATTCTGACCAACCTTACCGACGGCATCTTTACCATCACGGTTAACCGCCCCGATAAGCTCAACGCGCTGAATAAAACAGTAATAGAAGAAATTTCTGCTGCTATGGACGAGGTATACCAGGACCCGGCCATCCAGGCAGTGATCCTTACAGGTAGCGGACCAAAAGCTTTTGTAGCCGGTGCCGATATCAGCGAGTTTCTTTCACTCGATGCTGATGGCGGTGCTGCGCTGGCACAGCGTGGACAGGAAATGGTATTTAATAAGATAGAAAACAGCCCTAAACCCGTAGTTGCTGCTGTTAACGGCTTTTCGCTTGGTGGCGGATGCGAGCTGGCAATGGCCTGCCATTTTCGTATCGCTTCAGAGAACGCAAAGTTCGGCCAGCCCGAGGTAAACCTTGGCCTGATACCCGGCTATGGCGGCACCCAGCGCCTTACACAACTCGTCGGCAAAGGCAAAGCCATTGAGCTGATGCTTACCGCCCACATGATCGATGCCAATGAAGCCAAACAGCTCGGCCTCGTTAACCATGTTACTACAGCAGAAACACTTCTCGATCATACCAAACAGATACTCGGCGTTATCATGACGAAAGGCCCCAATGCAGTAAGCAGGGTATTAGCCGCCGTAAATGCCCATTTCGATACTTCAAAAAATGGCTTTACAGAAGAAGTCAGGCTATTTGGAGAATGCTTCGGCACAGACGAAATGAAAGAGGGAGTAACAGCCTTTCTCGAAAAACGTAAAGCAAACTTCGGAGGAAAATAATTAGCTGTTTCAGGACAGACAGGGCGGTAATGCTCAATTTCATTACACCGCCATACCACATCAGAAGAGTGGTCTTTACAAAGAAGCTGCCTTTAAAAGTAGTTCTGCATACAGTTTGTCATACACAGGTGTAGGCACATTCAGTGTTTTGCTCATTCTTACCACATAGCCCGTCAGGGCCTCAACTTCCGTAGATAGCCCTGCATGAAAATCCCTGTGCATGGAAGACGTGGTATCATAAGGCAGGCTTTCCATCCTGGCCAGTACAAGCCCATGATAATCAGGTATAAGAGGAATATTCATCTTTGCTGCCACAAAGCTCAGTTCATCAAGCAACGAGAGAAACAGCCCCATCTTTTCTTCCTCCGCCAGTATTTCACCTATCGGTGCATCAAGATAAGAAGTAAGAGTAGCCACCGGCGATATAAACATAAACTTCTGCCAGATCACCGGCTCCACCGGCCGCGCCAGCGTAGCATCAATCCCCGCTTCCGTAAATAATTGCTCCATTCCCTTCAGGCGCTTCCCATCGCCGCTGTCAAGTCCGAAAAATAACCTCGCTATATTACCCGATGCCCTGATCAGGCCGGGAGCAGCACGCTTGGCCACAAGGTAAACACACCCATTCCATACTTCGTTTTGCGGCAGCAGCTCGCGGATCACCTGGTCATTGTCTACCCCGTTCAGTAAAGGGAGTAATACCGTATCCGGCCCAATACAGGGCCGCAACGATTGAACCAATGCTTCAAGACCATAGCTCTTTGTACAATAAATGATATAATCAACCGGCCCTATAAGCGCAGGATCATCACTCACCAGGGCAGGATGCGCAATAAAATCCCCGTTTTGCGTTTCTACCCTCAATCCCTGCATCCTGATCGCTTCTGCATGCGCCCCCCGCGCTATAAAACAGATATCTACCCTCGGGTCATTACTATAATACTTTGCGAGCATTCCCCCAAAGTATCCACCCACCCCGCCTATACCTGCTATTGCCACCCTGATCTTTGCCATATACCAATAAAATATTGTTCTGTATTGCCGCAACAACCCTGCCACTCCCTCATAATATTCAACGGGTAAAGCCCTTTTAAAGTTGTTTGGACAGCTTTACTATTTTTTGCTTTTAAAGAACATGACAAATTTTCCGGCAGCCATGCGTGCCCGCCCGCCAAATCTTACACAAAACCGGCCTCCCGTTTCCCGATTCCGGACTACCTTTGCGGCACAAAAAAACAGTCATCATTATGGAATACAGGATCGAAAAAGATACCATGGGTGAAGTACAGGTACCCAAAGATGCATTTTATGGCGCACAAACCCAGCGCAGTATCGACAACTTCAGGATTGCACAGGACATCAATCGTATGCCCAAAGAGATCATACAGGCCTTTGCCTACCTGAAAAAAGCGGCAGCCCTTACCAATACAGATGCAGGCATATTACCCAAAGAAAAAAGTGAAATGATCGGCCGGGTATGCGATGAGATCCTTGAAGGCAAACTGGATGCTTTCTTTCCGCTTGTGGTATGGCAAACGGGTAGCGGTACCCAGAGCAATATGAATGTAAATGAAGTGGTAGCCTACCGCGGGCATGTACTCAACGGCGGTCAGCTTGAAGACAAAGACAAATTCCTGCACCCAAATGATGACGTAAATAAGTCCCAGTCTTCCAACGATACCTTCCCTACCGCCATGCACATTGCGGCATACAAAATACTGGTAGAAACAACCATACCCGGCATCGAAAAGCTGCGTAATACCCTCGCAGAAAAGAGCAAAGCCTTTATGAATGTGGTAAAGATCGGCCGCACCCATTTTATGGATGCCACACCGCTCACCCTCGGCCAGGAGATCAGCGGTTATGTAAGCCAGCTCGATCATGGTCTTAAAGCCATCCGTAATACCCTGCCCCATCTTGCAGAACTGGCGCTGGGAGGCACAGCCGTTGGTACCGGCATCAACACCCCCGAAGGTTATGCAGAAAATGTAGCAAAACATATCGCCAACCTCACCGGCCTGCCTTTTATAACAGCAGAGAATAAGTTTGAAGCACTTGCCGCACACGATGCCATCGTGGAAGCCCATGGCGCACTCAAAACCGTGGCAGTAAGCCTGATGAAAATTGCTAACGATATCCGTATGCTCTCCAGCGGGCCACGCAGTGGTATCGGCGAAATATTCATCCCCGATAATGAACCAGGCTCTTCCATCATGCCCGGAAAGGTAAATCCTACCCAGTGCGAAGCCCTTACCATGATCGCCGCACAAGTAATGGGTAACGATGTAACTATAGGCATCGGCGGCAGTAATGGCCATTTTGAGCTCAACGTGTTCAAGCCGGTAATGATTTATAACTTCCTGCACAGCGCCCGCCTGATCGGCGACGGATGTGTATCATTCAACGATAAATGCGCTACAGGCATCCAACCACTCGAAGCCAATATTAAAAAGCATGTAGACAATTCGCTCATGCTCGTTACGGCACTCAATACAAAGATCGGCTATTACAAAGCTGCCGAAATTGCACAGAAAGCGCATAAAGAAGGTACTACCTTAAAGGAGATGGCTGTAAAGCTGGGCTATGTTACCCCTGAAGAGTTCGACCAGTGGGTAATACCCGGCAACATGGTCGGCACGATATAAGCTGCTGTTTACAGCAAAAAAGAAAAGGTACAGTTCAATACTGTACCTTTTCTTTTTATGTAATACTTTAGCAATTATACGTCGATCTTGGCATAACGTGCATGCGTTTCAATAAACTCACGGCGCGGGGGCACTTCATCACCCATGAGCATGCTGAACACACGGTCTGCTTCCGCGGCACTGTCAATACTCACCTGCTTGAGCGTACGCCTCATGGGATCCATAGTCGTTTCCCATAGCTGCTCGGCATTCATCTCACCCAACCCTTTATAACGCTGTACGTTCACGCTGTCATCCTTACCCTGGCCAAAACGTGCAATCAATCCCTTACGCTCCTCATCATTCCAGGCATAGGCCTGCTCCTTACCCTTTTTAACAAGATATAACGGAGGCTGTGCGATGTAGACATACCCCTGCTCCACGAGCTCTTTCATATACCTGAAAATAAAAGTAAGGATAAGCGTGGCAATATGGCTTCCATCCACATCAGCATCCGTCATAATGATCAGTTTATGATAACGCAGCCTGGAAAGATCGAGCGCCTTGGGGTCTTCCGCAGTACCAATCTTTACACCCAGAGCCGTAAACATATTCCGTATCTCTTCGTTATCATAGATCTTATGCTCCATAGCTTTTTCCACGTTCAGGATCTTACCCCTGAGCGGGAGGATAGCCTGGTAGCTTCGGTCACGGCCCTGTTTCGCCGTACCACCCGCCGAATCCCCTTCCACAAGGTAGAGCTCGCACCTTCCGGGGTCCTTATCACTGCAATCGGCCAGCTTACCCGGCAGACCACCACCCGTGAGTACACTTTTACGCTGTACCATTTCACGCGCCTTACGGGCAGCCGCACGGGCCTGCGCAGCCAGTATCACTTTATTAATGATCTGCTTGGCTTCCTTGGGATTTTCTTCGAGGTAGGCCACCAGTACACGGCTCAGTGTAGTATCCACCACACCCATTACCTCGCTGTTACCCAGCTTGGTCTTGGTCTGCCCTTCAAACTGGGGCTCAGGAACCTTAACTGAAACGATCGCACTCAGCCCCTCGCGGAAATCATCCCCCTCAATCTCCACCTTTGCCTTCTCAAACATGCCTTCTTTTTCGCCATAGCTTTTGAAAACCCGGGTGATAGAACGGCGGAAACCAGCTACGTGCGTACCACCTTCTATAGTATTGATATTGTTTACATAGCTGAAGATATGCTCCTGGTAACTGGAATTGTATACCATTGCCACTTCAACCACTACATTACTACCTTCATCATGCCCCTCGCAATAAATCACTTTGGGAATCAGAGGCAACCTGTTGCCATTCTTATCAAGCATTTCCACAAACTCCACGATACCCCCCTCACTGTAGAACAGGTTGGAATAAGGTTGCCCGTCTTCCTGTGTATCGCGCAGATCAGTAAGGGTGATACGGATACCCTTATTGAGGTAAGACAGCTCACGCAGCCTCCCTTCAAGGATCTCCTTATTGTATTCCGTAGTGATAAAAATGGAGCTGTCCGGCCAGAAACGTACCGAAGTACCAGTAACATCGCTTGTCCCGATCTCACGAACACTATACTGCGGTGCGCCACAGGCATATTCCTGTTCAAAAACTTTGCCTTCGCGGTTTACAGTAACCTGCAGTTTAGTACTCAGCGCATTTACGCAGCTTACACCCACACCATGCAGACCACCACTTACCTTATAAGTGTTCTTATCAAACTTACCACCCGCATGAAGTACGGTCATTACCACTTCAAGAGCGCTGCGCTGCTCTTTTTCATGCATGCCGGTGGGTATACCACGACCATCATCCGACACGGTAACAGAATTATCCTCGTGGATAATAACCTGTATATTCTTACAATAGCCCGCAAGAGCCTCGTCAATAGAGTTGTCAACCACCTCGTACACGAGATGATGAAGTCCTTTAACGCCTACATCGCCAATATACATGGCCGGGCGCTTCCGGACTGCTTCCAAACCCTCTAAAACCTGTATACTGTTGGCACCGTAATCGGGCTGCTGGGCGGGTAAAACTTCCTCAGATGCTGTACTCATAAAATCGTTGGGAAATGAAATCTTTTTTGATTAAACAATTCCTGCAAATATACGGAAAATAAAGGGTTTCAGGGCTATAACACCCTTCCCTCCCGGCTAATTCTTTTACAAAGATTTCCACACCACAACCACCTTTTATCCCGGGTCGCTTTAACACACCCGATCGCCGGTTTCCCGGCAGTAACTACCCGGCAACCCCCGTATTGTACAAGACTAAAAACAAATCCGTACCTTTACACTTCAAATGCCACATCTCCACCAGGACATATTATCAGTAGCACAGCGTCAGCCCTTAATGCTCGACGAGATGGAACTGCTCTTCAGCAAAGATCGGCTGATACCGGGCTCTGTAGAGTATTCCATACGCCGCTACCGTCATCTTCCGCAATGGAATATCGATGATGTTGGTATGGTGGTATATCATTACAGCAAGTCAGACAAGGAAGATAACTACCTCGAATTGAAATTCTGCGTGAGCGGAAACGTTTACTGCCGTGAAAAAAAAGCCGAGTGCGATCTCTGTAAGTTCAACAGCTCCAAAACCTGTGTGGAAAAAGTAAATAGCATCGATGTACTGAGTTTTAGCTTTAAACCCTCCTATCTTACCCAGTTTATTAAAGGCAGGAAAACCCTTTCGGTATCCGATGAGATACTGGCATTCAGAAACACCCGGTCATTCAGCAAAACATTACCGCTTTGCGGCAGGAACAGGATGGCAATTGACGCCCTGCTCAACCATACCTACACAGACAGCCTGGAGAATATCTTTATCAATGCCCAGACACAGATCCTCCTGCTCTACAGCATGGAATGTATGATGGGGGAAAAAGAAGAGGCTTTTACCTGTAAGTTCCTCTCAAACGAGGCAGACCGCGAAAAGATCATCAACGCCAGGGCTATCCTGCTCCAGCATATCGGCGAGCCGATCACCATCAGGGAGCTCAGCCGTAAAGTGGCTATCAACGAGTGCTATCTCAAAAAAGGCTTTAAAGAAATATTCGGCACTACCATATTTGATTTTTACCAGACCCAGCGTATGGAACACGCCAAGTACCTGCTCTACGAAAAGGGATTGAGCGTTACAGAAGTATCACTCCTGCTCGGCTATTCCTCTATTTCGCATTTCAGCACAGCATTTAAGAAGCATACAGGTCTCAAGCCCTGCGAACTCCTGCTTCACTAATCTTATCATTAACAGGGTTTTCTACTATACCATCCCATTATAGGCCAGCATTGCTGCATGCCGGTATTAAAGCTTGTCCCAGGGTAAATGGGCAGAAGAAGGTACATAGGCCGTCATATTATTGTACGTAAGCAGGAATGGCAGGAAAACAAAAAAATCCCGGTATATAAATTATACCGGGACTTTTTTATGTGTAAGTGCGCCCTTAGGTTATGTTAATCAAATGATTTAATAGATAGTTGGACTAAAACGATTCCGGATAACTCCGGCACAGGACAATTGATTCTAAAAAACGGGATATATCAAAAAAGTAAACTCGATTTTTAAAAGATAACGGGGGCAAGACTACCCCCGTTCTTTACCCTAATAAAACCCTAAACCAGCAAACTCTTTCTTTACGCACTGAATCCAACACCACTTAATTATTTATCAGAACTCATCACTGAACGGGTATATACGTGATTGAGTTATTCACTTTCTGTTTTTTTGTAATGCAGTTACGAGTTTTTATAAGCTGATCAATGTCAGATCATTGCATCCTCTTCATTTCAGTCAGCCCTTCTCCCGTATTTGCTAAAAAGCGTTACCCTGCATTTGGTTTTCTTGTCTATATACCTGAGTAGCCTGTAGTATCATCGCTGCCCGGTACAAGGCAATGGTTATGTTGATACATCCTGCTACAGAAGACTATCGTGTTTGTTTTAGAGGAAGTATCTTTTTTGCTAACTGAGTCCTGAAGAATTAGCTTTCAGTTGAGCTACACAAAACTACCACTTATTTACATATCCTCATAACAAAATACCATAAAAACTTTTCAAAAAACTTTTTTCCCGATTCTTGTCACATTGATGCCAATACTGTGCCAAAAATTAATTTATGTGGAAAAACTTAGCAAAAAGATAAACTATTTTTCAGGCACAAATAAGGGTTGTTATTTTAACGCAGTAGAATTACTGTACCCCTGAGTAGAATTGGCGTTCCGTCAATATCTGCACCCTTAATTGCCCATGTATAGACACCTGGTGGCTGAGCCTGTCCGCCCGTCTTTCCATCCCAGCCCACGCGAAGATCCCCGGACAGAAAAACGCTCTGCCCCCATCGATTATAGACTGCAAACTGGTCAACAATAATTTTTCCATAAACACGGATCCGGAACAGGTCGTTTACCCCATCATTATTAGGAGTAAAAGTATTGGGCAGGAATATTTTACTGTAATCGATAACATTTACCTTAACCAGCGTCTTACTGCTGGCGCAACTCCCCACTACCCTGCGCACGTAATAGTCCCTGTCTGCCATTAATACAGGCGTAGTAAAAGCCCCTGTACTGTTGATAAGGAAGGGTACAGGTGCAGACAGGTGCTCAAAAAATTCATATTTCCCTTCACCAGCAGGATTAAGAAGGAGGAACTTACCCGTAGAGTTTCGTTTTACATACAGCTCCTCGTACTGCGGGGGAGTGATGACAGGGCTTTCATCAGGGATAAAGATTACTGATGAAGTATCTGCACAACCATTTACATCCCGCACAATCATATAATAATTACCCGATCCCTTTTTAACCAGTGCATTACCCTGGCCGGCCGGCGTATTGGCGGGCGTGCTGTACCAGGTATAAGCCAGCGGGGCGTCGCCGCCCGTAACAGTAATATTTTGTATACTGCCCAATTGCTGTGTACAAACATCACCCTTGACCTGTTTGCCCGACTCATTGAGTACAGGCGCCGGATGATCATTCAATACCTGCTCCAGCACCACCTGGCCGCAGCCATTACTGTCGTAGGCCAGCAGGGTATAGCTGCCTTTTTTGAGACCAGTAATATCAAGCGTTGTAGCAAATGTATCAGTAACATTCCTGACCCATTTATAAGTATAGCCTACGGGCGAAGGACTGAATACAAGGCGCTGTATAGCACCATTGCCGGCCGAGCAGGTCTCATCCTTTACCGATTTAGAAGTTACAGAAAGGGGGTGTATCCCGGTAACCGGCACCACAATGTCGGCCGTACTGTCCGCACAACCATATCGCGTATCAAAGACCCTTAAGCGGTAATTACCTGTGGGTATAGTAAGCAGATCGGGCTGGCTGCCAATCACCTGCCCGTTTGAAAGGTCAACCCATTCCAGCAGGTCGGCACCACTAACCTGGATATTCTTAATGGCCCCCTTCACTATAGTACAGCCGCTGGGCACTATTTCAAGATTCGTAACATCAATTGTAACCAGTCCATTATTTCCAATCGTGTACACCAGCGAATTCATAGCAGCACAGGGAGAAGCATCATCGTACACCAGCCGGTACTTGCCCGGGGGTACATTCAGCAGGTCAATCGTATTACCCACCTGCACATTATTATTGTTCAACCAGCGGTATACCGGACTCGCAGCAGCATCAGTAATAACAATACCCCTGATACTCCCATTGGCCTTACCGCAGGTAGCATCAGTAACCGAAACACCCGTTTCATCCATCACCGGTGCAGGCACATCGCGCAGTGAATAAGGCCCTGCAGTAACAAAACAGTTGCTATCAGCAATCACCGACACCTTAAGCAGGTACTGACCCTGCGGTACATTAATGAGCGACAGCCCTGTACCTACTATCACTCCTGAACCGCCCTGGTCGAACCACTGGTACCGGAACAGGGATGACGCACCGCCAGTTACCACCAGCCCTGTAACAGCCCCCTGCACATTGCAGCCGGGTACCGGGTTACGGCGCTGCACATTGCTCTCGTCAATTACAGGCTGAATATCGGAAATAGTAAAAGTCTGACTCTTGGTACAGAGCACGTTTTCTTTTACACACACCAGCTTATAAGTGCCCGCGGGTATATTGATCAGGTTGGTATCACGGCTGATGATATTCCCAGCATCATCTTCCCAATGAAAATCCACACCATTATAGATTTTTATTCCTTTGATAAAGCCGTTACTGCGGCCGCAACTGGCGTTCCGCTTATCAACAGCCGAAAGGTTAAAGAGAAAATCAACATAGGCATAAAAGCGGGAAGTTACCCCGGTGGGGTCAGTGGCGGTAAACGTCGAATTGCAACTGGTAGGTGCATTGTAACTCCAGTCCCCATTGATGTCAGATCTTATAGTTGCCCGGTAGTTTTTACCGTTATAGATCATGTCAGTGCATTCGGGCGTATTGAACGCTTCAACAAAACATTCAGCACAGGTTTTACCGCGGATAAGCCCCCCTCCATCCAGCCATAATTCCGTTATCTCCGGAACCGTTACCCGGTTGGAGAAAACATTATTACCCTGTACCCCACTGCAGACAATGCTGTTCCTGCTTACCGTTACATATTTAGAGTTGATGACGTTGGCGCCATATATCGAAGCATTCCTGACGATGTTGGCTGAATCTACCCCTCCTATCATGGCAGAGTCGCAGTTGTTTACACCGATACCGATACCAATATGCGCATCGTCATCGTCAAAAAGACAATCCACGTTATTATTAACGATCCGTATAGCATCAGTAAAACCAGACACGCTCATCCCCGCATTACGTAATTCATTCCTTGAAATAACAACGGGATATGGCCGGGTAAACAACGGATCATTCTGTGTTACGGTAATGCCGTTGAGAGCCAGCACAACAGGTGTGCCGGCAGGCAGTACACCCGGGTAGATGAGATTCTTTACTACGGTAATATCACCCGGATCAATAGTTGTGCGGCTCAGCACCGTAACAGTAATGGCGTTAAGAAAAGCCATGATCTCGTTACCTTCCCCCTGGCGCCACCCGCCAATCTTTACATTGGTGGCATTGAGCAGGTAAATAGCGCTTACCACACCCTTGGGCGAATTATTCCCCCCCGCCCCGCCTCCGGGGGGCTGCGGGCCTATACTGTTGCACTGGATGGTAATATTGGCAGCAAAATAAGGTGGCGGTGGAGTGCGGCCCGCAATCGCTTCATGACGTATACCATAATAACAGCCGATAAACGCATTACCCATATCCGGTGCGCCAATGATAATATCACGCACATTTTTCATATATATCCCGTCGCGGTAGTCGGCAGGCTGTGTAGGGTCGCTGTTGATGAACCCTATAAAACCAAGCCCATATATTTCTACATGGTCTGCATTCTCAATGATCAGGCCACGGTTACACAAATCGTACCTTTTAGGAACGAGAAATATTTTTGCGTTGCCAACTCCCGTAGGCGAACCGCCAAACTGTGTGGTGCCGTCAATCACGATATTACTGGTGAGAGTAGGCAATTCCATATTCAGTGCAATGGTACGCTGCGCATTGGTATTGGCATTGGGAATATTAAAGGCAATGGTATCAGGTATGGGAGAAGGAGTATTCCCATTGGCCGAATTAATGGCCCAGCGGAGAGAACCCGGGTTTACATCATCAAGCGTACGCGTAACGACAAAAACCTCGGCCCTGGTCACGGATGCCAGCAATAGCAGTAGTATGGTAACACCAGTTCGCATCAGTAATCTATGGCATTTCGTTAGCAGGCTTTCGAAGAAAGGGATATTGAAGTATATGCTTATCCAAAAATACAGAATTTTAGCAGCAATCCCGGTATCACCGCTTTTAACCTGCTGATTTCAGTACCTTTGCACACATTTTTCACAGATAGTGGCATCAGTATATGAGTAACAAGTACAGGGAATACCAGCAACTGGATCTTCCTTCCATCAGCCGGGATGTATTAACCAAATGGCAAGATGAGCAGACTTTCGAAAAAAGTGTCTCGCTCCGCGAAGGCAAAACACCTTTTGTATTCTACGAAGGTCCTCCGAGCGCCAATGGTATGCCCGGTATCCATCACGTGATCAGCCGTACGCTTAAAGACCTTGTCTGCCGTTACAAAACAATGCAGGGCTACCAGGTAAAACGCAAGGGCGGCTGGGATACACATGGCCTACCCGTTGAACTGGGCGTTGAAAAAGAACTGGGCATCACCAAAGAAGACATCGGCGTCAAAATCTCAGTAGAGGACTACAACAGGAAATGCCGCGAGGTAGTGATGCGTTACAAAGACAAATGGGACGATATCACCCGCCAGATGGGCTATTGGGTAGACCTCAACGATCCCTATATCACTTTCGACAACAAATACATCGAAACACTCTGGTGGTGCCTCAGCCAGTTATACAAAAAGGGCTATCTCTACGAAAGCGTAAGCATACAACCCTATTCGCCAGCCGCTGGTACCGGCCTCAGCAGCCATGAGCTCAACCAGCCCGGCACCTATAAAGATGTAAAAGATACCAGCGCCGTAGCCCTGTTCAAAACCATACGCAACGAACAGAGTGCCTTTCTTTTCGATACCCTCAGCGGACAACCGGCAGGAGATATCTTCTTCATGGCATGGACAACCACCCCCTGGACACTGCCTTCTAATCTTGGCCTCACCGTGGGCCCCGGCATCAGCTATGTGCTGGTTAAAACATTTAACCCTTATACCCACGAGCTGCAATATGTAATCCTGGCCAAAGACCTCCTGCACAAATATGTAAAAGCAGAGGGCGAGAACGGTGATTTCGCTGCCTATACCAAAGAAACCAGGATAATTCCTTACAGCATACTAGCCGAATACAGCGGTAAAACGCTGGAAGGCATCCGCTATGAACAACTCATTCCCGGCAGCGCAAGTACCCTTGAAGCCATACAGGAAAAAACACCCGGGGCCGATCCTTTTAAAGTCATCACCGGCGATTTTGTAACCACCACCGATGGCACAGGTATCGTGCATACAGCACCCGCCTTTGGTGCAGACGACTATAAAGTCGGCAAACAGCATAATCTCGGCATACTCACGCTCGTTGACCGCGAAGGGAAGTTTACAGATGGCGTGGGTGAATACAGCCACCGCTTTGTAAAAAACTATAAGGACGATCCCGACTATAAAGACGTTAACGTAGACATAGCCGTTGACCTGAAGATCCGTGGACGTGCTTTTAAAGTAGAGAAATACGAACACAGTTACCCCCATTGCTGGCGTACAGATAAACCCGTCATCTATTATCCCCTCGATGCCTGGTTTGTACGTACCACTGCCCTTAAAGACAGGATGGTGGCACTCAATAAAACCATCAACTGGAAGCCGCAGGCTACCGGCGAAGGACGCTTTGGTAACTGGCTGGAAAATATGGTAGACTGGAACCTGAGCCGCAGCCGTTTCTGGGGAACACCCCTGCCCATCTGGAAAACAGAAGATGGCACAGAAGAGCGTTGTATAGGTTCGATAGAAGAACTCAATGCAGCCATAAAAGAAGCAGGCGCTGTGCTCGGCGGCGATACTAATCAGCATTATCTGCACGATGGCATACTCGACCTGCATAAACCCTATGTAGACGAGATCGTACTGGTAAGCCCGGGCGGAAAACCGATGAAACGTGTACCCGACCTGATTGACGTATGGTTCGATAGTGGCGCCATGCCCTATGCGCAACATCATTTTCCTTTTGAAAATAAAGAACACTTTATACAAAATTTCCCGGCCGATTTTATCGCCGAAGGAGTAGATCAAACACGCGGCTGGTTCTATACCCTGCACGCACTGGGGTCACTGCTCAAAGAAAGCATCGAGGAAGAACTTGGACTTGAGCCCGGCAAGGTTATCGATGGCAGGGCTTATAAAACAGTAGTGAGTAATGGATTGGTGCTTGATAAGAACGGCAATAAGATGAGTAAGCGCCTGGGCAACGTCGTCGATCCTTTTGCTACGATCGCCACCTATGGCGCTGATGCAACAAGATGGTACCTGATCACTAATGCCAGTCCCTGGGACAGTCTGAAATTCGATACCGAAGGCATCAGGGAAGTACAGCGTAAGTTCTTTGGTACCCTGTACAATACGTACCAGTTTTTCGCCCTTTATGCCAATGTAGACGGCTTCGCCTTTAAGGAAGCCTATGTGCCGGTAAAGGAAAGACCGGAGATGGATCGCTGGATTCTTTCTGCCCTGAATACACTTATACAGCAGGTAACAGGGAGCATGGAGGATTATGAACCCACACAGGCGGGCAGGGCAATCGAAGATTTTGTTGACGGTCAGTTAAGCAACTGGTATGTACGCCTTTGCCGCCGCCGCTTCTGGAAAGGAGAATACGAACATGATAAGATATGCGCTTACCAGACACTTTACGAATGCCTTGACACATTGAGCCGGCTGATCGCACCCGTAGCGCCCTTCTTTGCCGATTGGTTATTCTGCAACCTAAACAGCGTAACCGGTTTATACCCCGATGTATCTGTACATCACAGCAACTTTCCGGTAGCCGGTACAGGCATCATCGATCCGGACCTGGAGCAGAGGATGGTACTTGCGCAGGATGCATCGTCATTGATACTGTCTATCCGCAAAAAGGTAAACATCAGGGTGAGGCAACCCCTCCGTAAGGTAACCATACCCGCCCTTGACACAGCAATGACGGCACATATCCGTGAGGTCGAAGACATTATCAAGGCCGAAACGAATATCAAAGAGATCGAGATACTGCCATCAGACAATACCTTTATACGTAAAAAAGCCAAAGCCAACTTCAAAACCCTCGGTAAACGCCTCGGGCCAAAAATGAAATGGGCGGCCGACCTTATAGCGGGCTTCGACAATGCTACTATCGGCCAGGTACTTGCGGGTAGTTATACACTTAATACTGACAATTTGGCCAGTGGTGAAGAGCCGATCCTCATTACTGCAGAAGACCTGGAAATCAGTACGGACGAGATTCCCGGCTATGAAATAGCCGCAAAAGGCTCATTAACAGTAGCTTTAGATATTACAATTACAGATGATTTGAAGAAAGAAGGAGACGCAAGGGAATTTGTAAACAGGATTCAGAACATCCGTAAAGATGAAGGCTTTGAACTTACAGACAGGATTATAGTGAAAGTATCTGAAAATCAGGCGGTGCTTGATTCCTTAACTCAATATAATGCCTATATTTGCGCCGAAATTTTGGCAGATTCCCTTGAATTTGTGCCAGTTATAACCGATGGCATTGAAATTGAAGTGAATGAAATCCAGTTAAAAGTCAACGTAATAAAAAAAGGAGCGTAGTATGGCAACAAAAAAACCTGCCCCTAAGGCTGCCCGTTCTTCAGGTGCCAAGGCCCCGGCAAAAAAAGCTGCAGCAAAACCGGCTGCAAAGAAGGCTATACCGGTTGCTAAGCCAGCAGCCAAGGCCAAGCCGACCGGCAAAGCAGCCATACCTGCAAAACCAGCCGTAAAAGGTGGTAAGCAGGTACCCGCTAAAGCTGCCAAAGCCGTTAAACCGGTCGCCAAGCCTGCTCCAAAGCCGGCCGCTAAGCCCGTGGCAAAAGCTGCTGTAGCTAAATCTGCTCCCGCAACAAAACCACCCGTAAAAACAACTATTAAACAGGAAGTTAAACAAGAACCGAAAGCATTGGCAAAAAAGGAACAAAAGCCGGCAGCTAAAGCTGCTCCGGCTAAAGAAGCGACAGCTAAAGACATCAAAGTACCGGCACCAAAACCCGTAGTGATCCCGAAAATTGCTACGAAAACCGTACGCAAGTACCAACCGGACTTCACCAAATCTGTACTGGATAAGCCTAAACAGGATCCGGGCGCTCCCGTACTCCGTTACAGCGACTCCGACCTGACTGAGTTCAGGGACCTGATACAGCGCAAGCTCGATGCAGCGAAGAAGGAACTTACTTATCTGCAGGGGCTGATTACCCGTAAAGATGAGATGGGCGGTGATGAAACGGATAACCGGTATATGACGATGGAAGACGGCAGCCTCAGCATGGAAAGGGAACAGTTGAGCCAGATGGCCAGCCGCCAGATTACCTTTATCGACCACCTCGAAAAAGCCCTTATGCGCATAGAAAACAAAACCTATGGCATTTGCAGGGTTACAGGCAAGCTGATCGACAAAGCCAGGCTCCGTGCAGTACCACATGCTACATTAAGCATTGAGGCTAAGATGGGTATCGTTAAATAGTCTGTTGCACACTAAAACATACTAAAATGGAGAGCTGTTTCCCTGCTCTCCATTTTTTTGTCTGTTACATAATACCACAACAGATTATTATTAAGTACAGCATAAGAGCAGTCTGTAACTTTATATGATGAGTGATATTCAGATACGATCTCTTACACCGGAAGATAATAAGGCATTGGCCATTATTATCCGTAATGCATTGGCAGAATTTGGTGCCAACAGGCAGGGAACCGTTTATTATGATCCCACCACCGATGCACTCTATGAACTCTTTCGCACACCACGCAGTTGTTATTTTGTGGCACAACAGGGCAGCCAGGTAATTGGCGGGGCCGGTATATTTCCTTCTGACGGTTTGCCTGAAAATGTATGCGAATTGGTAAAAATGTATTTATCCCCCGCGGCACGGGGGTTGGGATTGGGCAAACTGCTGATCAACCAATGCCTCACCACAGCAAAAGAAATGGGTTATACCCGCGTATATCTCGAAACCATGCCCGAACTGCGCAAAGCAGTATCAGTATATGAAAAATTTGGCTTTACCTATCTCGATGGCCCCCTTGGCAATACCGGGCACTTTGGCTGCGATGTGTGGATGATCAAAGATATCTGAGGCTACCCGTTAGAGATTACCTCAGTCCGCTATCATCCCATCCGGCACTCACAAATGCCAACCGCCAGAGCATCAGAACGATCCTTATTCATCATTTTAAGACAATTGTTAATCATTCTGATCCCGTTGAATACAATATCACCCTGCTTGCTGTATATATAGTTACGCTGGGCCTTCAGGGTGCAGGTGAAGAAAAGTGCTTTCAGGAACAATAAGACCCTTGTAATGATGAAAAAAATTTAATGATGCAGCAATAGATTGCCAGTCACGCAATACGAAATAAGGTAACAAATATAAATAAGAAAGCCTTTGCGTATAAAACAACATATCGCATTAACAGCGGCTATATAATAATTTTAAATATAAGTATCCTGCACCAGCCTTTTACTGGTGTAAATTCTGGCAGGGGCAGCATCCCGGCAACCTAGGGATTAGTGTTTAACCCACAACCTTCTTACCACACTTATTTTCTTGTTCCACCCGTCTGTATTGCAGGAGCATCATTCCAGTCCAGCCCCATATTCAGCCGCAGGTAATCCAGCACACCAGCCAGCCCTTCTTCTTCAGGCGGGTTTACAGTTTTTATCAATTGCAGAAAATCAGAAGGCACCATACCCGCAACCGCAAACATTGGTTGTGGCTGGCCCAGATTAGCCACTGCTGTCAGCATTACAGGCAATACAAGTTCATCATTGATCAACTTGGGCTTCTGTAACAGGAACTGTGCAATAGAAACCATTACACCAGCAGAAGCAGTATGGAATTTCAATGCAATAAAATCATTTTTCATCTCTGGCCTTCTGTCCATAAAAGAAGCAATCACAGCATCGCTCAGCTCTTGTGGCGACAGTATAAAAGAAGGCAGCACCTTTGTCTGGTCGCCCGTCCACGTAAACTTAAATGCAGCAGCACCCGGAACTTCGCGTATCATCTTTAATACCTTTGCAATAGTATTTATGCGTACCATTCCGCCAATCGTATAGCGGGGAATCTTTTTGTCTGATGACATGGTTGTTTTTTTAAATGTACCCTCTTTTACCGGTGCCGCCACCGCAGTAAGATATTGTTTCATTCCTTCAGGTAAAGGATCTCCAAAACTCCTGTCGTCCGGGCAATAATAACGAACAGTTTCTTCCCCTGCTTTCTTCCCGCTGTGGTTCTGCATAAATTTCTTCAATGCCGCTTTAAAAGCGTCCGATGTTGCACATTCAGCATCTGCACTTGTAAGTGCAATCTGTCCGCGGTTGGCCGGGGTACGCGTAGATTCAGAAGTCCAGCAAACACAACCCAGTATCTCCCCCGAATCTACACAGATCGCACAGGTCCTGAAAGTCAATACAATTCTGACAACCTCAGGTTTTTTATCCGGCCCAAACCCTCTGCCCGGCGCATCAGTCATTTCCGTCCCTGTAGGCGGGTCAGTCGTGGCGTCACCCTTCGAAGACGTATCCTGTGTATCATCCCCATTATAAAATGGATCTTTTTCACAGCTATGGTGATCAATAACAATAGTATTGCCCGATCCGTCGTCTATCTCGTCATCCTCCCTGTGCCTGAAGGGATTATCCTTCTGATCTGCATAAATGTCTTTAGGCTTACTGGCAATTTTTTCTCCCTTCGCATTATACCCCTCTAACTGTACCGTTTGCGCCAGCCGGATATTTTTACAACCCGTAGCATTCTTTTTAGGAGTAAACTTTATTTTAATCTCATCTTCGGCAGGAGGAGTGTTGTCAGTTATATCAAGCTCCCAGGTACCATTAGCACCAGTAATCGTTGTTGTTGGCATACAATAAGATTTTGTGTTAGATAATAATCAGACCGTTAAAAAGATCGTTACCTGTGGTTACCGTTGCGCAAATACATTTCAAAAGGGAGGGGTATAATACCAGGCTGAGAATCTTGCCGTTACTGTTTTTCCTGAATTTTGTTTGTTTTAGTCTGGCCTTACTGTAAACCTAAATAAAAGGATTCGCTCCTGCAAGCTTTTCAACCTTTTTTTAAATTCGATTTGTGGTATACAAATAGAAAAGCATTGTATATAACCCAGAGAATGGAGAAAAAAATCAAGCCTTTGAGGTTCGATTGAATATCCTCAATATCATACCGGCCATGGATCTTTTTATGGAATAACTTATTGGAATATTCCTGTGCATACTCTATTGCTGCCCCGAAACCGAAAAGAAAAATAAAGATTAATATATGCCTGACGAGTTTTCTGTTAGTAAACAGAAAGTTCAAAAACGCGGCAGCAGCAAAATAAAATATGGTATGTAATTCTTTGTCAACATGCCTGAATGTTGACGGCAGCTTTATCATAAACCCAATGATGGCTAACGCGAAACAGATAGCTGCCAGTAAAATTTTAGTCCAGTTATTTAGTTTCATTATCCATGTCTTAGGGCAACACTTATAGATGCAGTCGATAACAGTTGCTGTTACTTTAAAAACAGGCGAAAACTTTTATATTTATAAGGAACCACCCCTGGCACTTTTGTGCGGCTGACTACTCACTACTCCGTTCAGCCTAACAGTGATCACTCTTTCCATTTAAAGGTACTGATAAGATGTTCAAGATCTGTCTGCAGAAAATTGATGACAGGTCGCAGGGAATCCGCATTGGGAACCGCTTCAAAATAAAGTGCCCCGCGGATAAAATGTTTGGTAGTATCGCTGAGGAAGAACTGCTGAGCACTCGCCGCATTCCCCTTCACCCTGAAGAAGACGCCTGTAATACCATTGGCCGTACGCAGCAGGCTGTCGTCGATACCTTTGGCAATAACAGTATTTTTATTGGTCAGGTTAAAAGCATCGTTCACCAGCGCATCGAACTTATTAACACCCAGGGAGTCTTTATAAGTGCCGTCCGGCTGCTTCTTTTTGAACTTGGCCATACCACCAATGATCTTGTAACTGAGGAATATCCGGCTGGAGAATTGTGGAAAATCGATATTATACCAGTAAGGATTTTCAGGGCTCGCATCAAAATAAGTACTGTCTCTTACAATATTGGCATATACCGGGTATTCAAAGCTGTAAGGCACCCCTGCCGTATCAAACTTCCTGTACCGATGTTCAGGAAGTTCGATCTTATAATAGCCCTTCTTTTTTGAAGTATACGGTTCGTTACACGACAAAAATAATACGCCGCAGAAGGCTGTAATACAAAGGAAAAAAGTAGACCGGGTACTCACTGTTGATGATCTGTTTATATTTGTAATGAGGGTGTTGCTCAGGCAGGTTTTTCTGCAATGATCACTTTTACTTTTTCAATCCGGTTCTTACTGATAACCATGGGCACAAAGGTAAAATCGCCAGATGCAAGCTCTTCATTCTCCTGCGGAAATTCGCCTGCAATTTCAAGTACCAGGCCTGCGAGGGAATCACTATCGCCCCTGATCTGTTCAAAGGTGTCCGGTGGCAGGTTCATCGACTTGCACAGGTCGTTGATCATCGTTTTACCTTCAAAGATATAAGTGTTGTCATCTATCTTTTTATTGTTGCTTTCTTCATCATCAAACTCATCCTTGATATCGCCGATGATCTCTTCCATAATATCTTCAAGCGTAACGATACCGCTGGTACCTCCAAACTCGTCAACTACAACAGCAAAGTGTATCCGTTTGTTCCTGAACTCCTGCAGCAGGTCTTCGATCAGTTTTTGTTCGTGCACAAAATAAGCCGGGCGGATCAATGCATGCCAGTCAAAGTCTGCAGGCTCACTGAGGTACGGCAGGATATCCTTCGTATGCAGCATACCCGCAATCTCATCAAGGTTGTTTTTATATACAGGTATCCGGCTGTAATGAAGTTCTTCCACCTTACGGATTACTTCGCCGAAAGTATAGTGCTGCGGCATACCACTTACATCCAGCCGAGTACGCATTACCTGTTTCACCATGGTATCTCCAAACTTACGTATGCCCTTCAGGATCTGCTTTTCCTCCATAGTGGCTTCATGCTCCGGCAGCAGGTCGATCGCATAGTCAAGATGACTTGTATCCATAGCAGGATTTTTCTCGTGCGCAAACCGCTTCTCAACACCATCGCTGAAACGCACCAGCCGTTTACTGAACCGGTAGAAGATACTGTTGCAAACCTCAATCAGCAATGAAGCCGTTGAAGCAAAACGAATCTTCTGGTGGCTGGCCCATACCTTGGGCAGTACTTCGGCAAACAATACCAGTAGTATGGTTACGATCAATACCTTGATAAGGAACTCAAGCCAGGAGAATGTTGTACCGTGGGGCAACAAGCCATCAATAAGCAGGTTGGAAATGAGGATAATGCCGATATTAACAAAACTGTTCGTGATCAGCATAGACGCAAGCAGCGTCTTGGGTTGTTCAAGCAGGTTTACAATACGTCTGTATGCCGGTTGCTTATGCGTTTTCAGCATATTGATATCCTTCGTAGTCATAGAGAAGAAAGCTACTTCAGAGCCCGCTACAAGAAAAGAGACCAGGAAAAGAATAATAAGCAGAAAAACCAATACTGTTGTAGCGGCAGGTGTTATCGCCAACAGGGGAATAATACATGATGAAAAGAATGTACTGACCGAATGATAGTCCAAAACAGTTTGTTTTAGTTAACAATGTTGTGTCTCAGCAAACACAATGTAAAGTAACGGGATATTTTTTAAAATGGTAAACGTTCGGCCCCATTATCATCCACCGGCGGTATATGATCGCCATGAAGCCCTTCTTCCACACCGCCGATACCATGTCCGGCGTCGCCACGTTTATCAAGCATGATCAGGTTATCACCAACTATTTCGGTTGCAAATTTTTTATTTCCCTCCTTGTCCTCCCAGCTACGGGTTTTCAGGCGCCCCTCAATATAAACAAGGCTTCCTTTGTGCAGGTATTTTTGTGCCAGCTCTGCAAGACCCCGCCACAGCACAACAGTATGCCATTCGGTTTGTGATACCAGTTTCCCGCTCCTGTCTTTGTAGGTTTCTGTTGTGGCAAGTGAAAACTTGGCAACACCTATATTGCCTTCCAGGAACTGGATATCCGGGTCCTTACCCAGGTTGCCAATTAACATCACTCTGTTTACGCCTCTCATAAAATTTAATTTAACCAGCACCCGGGGCGGGCAATGGTGTATGACCATGTATAAGTTATAGCAATAAAAAAACCGGTTTATTTTAAGTTAAGGTGAATGTTGTCAGTAAGTACTATAACAAATTTAAAGTTAGTTTTTTATCCGTCAAATAGTGTGTAATAAATTTTGGAAACGGCAGTTTGGCAAGGATTTTACCTGTTACTGCTTCATAACCGTCCAATATTAACATTTCCTTCACTTTTACCCTGAAAAAGCGTCCGGATATGGTTTGGTGAGTAAGTTGCTGGTGATAAATCTCCGACTGCCCGACGATCTCAAAATGACTGTTACCCATAATGCCTGTAATGGCCGGAAGGACATCCGGGGCCATTACAGATAAATCGCTATGCTCTACAAGTACAAATTCATACAGGTTCTCCCATATATCACCTGCAGACCGTTTGCGTACCAATGTTTTGTTGCCGTCGCTGATCACAATATAATCGAACCAGCGTACCCTGCGGCTGATCTTTTTCTCCTTTACAGGTAATTGATCAACACCCCCTTTTGTAAAAGCCACACAATCCTTTTGTAACGGGCAGATACTGCAGGCAGGTGCTTTGGGTTTACAAACTGTTGCCCCAAAATCCATAATCGCCTGGTTATAATTACCCGGCTGTTTCCGGTCGAGCAATGATTCAGCCAGTTTGGTAAATTCCTGTTTGCCTGCATTGCTATCGATTGGAGTGGAAATACCAAAGAATCTTGAAAATACGCGAAATACGTTGCCATCCACTACCGCATAGGGCAGGTTATACGCGAAAGAAGCTATGGCCGCAGCCGTATAAGGCCCTACCCCTTTAAGGGCCAGCAGGCCCCCGTAAGTATCAGGAAAACGTCCGTTATATTCCTTAGCGACAAATCGGGCCGTCTGGATCAGGTTCTTGCAACGGGAATAATATCCCAAACCTTCCCATAATTTAAACACCTCGGTATCAGCCGCCCCGGCCAGAGAAACAACGTCGGGAAACCGGCTCGTAAACCGTTCATAATAAGCTAACCCCTGTTCTACACGGGTTTGCTGAAGGATAATTTCACTGAGCCATATCCGGTATGGATCCTTTTCCCCTTTCCATGGCATTTGTCTCTTATTATCCCGCCTGTTCCACTCCAGCAACTGTTTTGTAAACCTCTCCCCTGCCGTGTTCCCTGTTACATTCATATATCAAATTTGAATATAAAAGCCGATGGGTTGAAATTCTTTTTTTCCTCAACTACACCGTGTTAATAATCAATAACTTATACAACTTATTAAAAACATTTGTAGATTTGGCGCATAAAAGAACAATTGAAAATCACTGCAAATGAGATTTTTTACAGCTTAATTGTTGTATTTTTTAACACTGATTTGCGTCTTAAAATCGACAGAAATGAGAAAAGCAGACCTTATTACCCAAATTTCCGAGAAAACTGGCATACCCAAGGTAGATGTCCTTGTAACGCTGGAAACTATGTTCAGAGAGGTAAAAGAATCCCTGGCCTCCGGCGAAAACATATACATAAGGGGCTTTGGCAGTTTTATTACCAAAAAAAGAGCAGCCAAGATTGGCCGTAACATCAAAAAGAACATTGCTGTTGAGATCCCCGAGCATTTTATCCCGGCTTTTAAACCAGCAAAAGAATTTATACAGGAGGTAAAGAGCAAAAAGATTTCTGATGTCAGTTTTGACACGGAGACCGAAGACTAACGTACCTTTGCGTCTCAAATTTCAAGTGTGAAACAGCAGTATATCCTTGCAGGTGCCGGTTTAGTATTATTATTGGTACTGTTTTTCTTTGCGCCCGTAGTCTCGGGCGAGCAAAAGAGTGCTGCTGCCAGTATGCCCAAACCTGGTAAATTTAATATAGACAGGCATATTCAGTCTCTTAAAGCCACCCGGCTCAATCCTTCTCAACTGGAATATGTTATGGCTATCGAAAACAGCATCAGCAGGGGTGCCGTAAAAGAACAGGCTATCAGTGCCTACCAGCGCCTTGCTGGCTTCTGGAAAGACAGCCTTCACATGCTCGAACCTTATGCCTGGTACACTGCCCAGGCCGCCAAGTTGGAAAATTCAGAAAAAAACCTCACCTTTGCCGCCCAATTGATGTTGGAGGCCGTTCGTGCTGAGCGTACAGACTCTATCAGGATATGGAAGGCAACGGAAGCAGCAGGTCTCTTTGAAAAGGCCCTGGAACTGAATCCCGGCAACGATTCCCTGAAGATTGGATTGGGCAGTTCTTACGTTTTTGGAAAGGGTATGACCGGCGACGCGGAAGAGACCATGAAAGGTATCCAGCAATTGCTGGAAGTAGTGAGGAGAGACAGTACGAACATGCAGGCCCAGCTTGTACTTGGTATCGGCGGTTTTATCAGTGGGCAGTACGACAAAGCCATTCCCCGCCTGCTTAAAGTAGTAGAAGCACAACCCACCAATCTCGAAGCCATCACCTGGCTCGCCGACGCTTATGCCGCATCCGGTAATAAAGAAAAAGCGATACAGTGGTATAATAACAGTAAAAAATTGGTCAGTAACCCTGATTTTATAAAGGAAGTTGATAAGCGGATTAAGGAAATCAGGTAAAAGCCAAAGACAAGATATTTAACATTATTTCAAAACAACACTAAAAAAGATTTAGCGTATGCCTTGCGGTAAAAAGAGAAAACGTCATAAAATTGCTACTCACAAGCGCAAAAAGCGTTTAAGAAAGAATCGTCATAAGAAGAAATAAATGACCTTATGATGGTGCGGGGTACCTTCTGCCCCGCATCCGGACAAGTATATCCCACCTGTTTTACCTCAGCAGGTGTTTTGCATGTCTAATAGTTTTCCTTCCGTGATGTTATGGTTTAATCAAATGATTTAAGCTTGACAAAGGAACTCATTATCAATGCTGCTCCCCAGGGAGTAGAAATTGCACTGCTGGAAGATAAGAAATTAGTGGAGTTGCACAGTGAGAAAGCTGATGCAAATTTCGCTGTAGGCGACTTATATCTCGGAAAAGTAAAGAAACTGATCCCCGGCCTTAACGCCGCTTTCATAGAAGTAGGATTCGAAAAAGATGCTTTTCTGCATTATACCGACCTTAGCCCGTATGTACGATCTATCCTGAAGTTTACCAATATGTCTATCAACGACAAATCCGAACAGGGGTTTGACTTTGGTAAGTTTGAGGTAGAGCCGGAGATCGTTAAGACAGGTAAGATCGCTGAAGTGCTCAATGGTCGCCCCAACGTTCTTGTACAGATATTAAAAGAACCCATCGCCGCCAAAGGACCGAGGCTCAGTTGCGAACTGAGTTTGCCCGGTCGCTTTGTGGTACTTACTCCCTTCAACGATATTATTGCTGTTAGCCGTAAGATCCACAGCAGCGAAGAACGTAAGCGTTTACAAAAGATTATCGAAGCCATCAAACCCAAGAATTTCGGGGTGATCGTACGTACTGCTGCAGAGGGTAAGCATACCGCAGAACTTCACGAAGACCTGCTTAGTCTTGTAAATACCTGGAAGGCCATCCAATCCAATCTGAAAGGTGCAACCGCCCCCGCCAAGATATTGAGCGAGCAGGGTAAAACAACCAGCATACTCCGCGATCTGCTCAATGAAGACTTTAACCGCATCGTAGTAAACGATAAGAATATATTTAACGATACCCGTCAGTATATACAACGCATTGCGCCAGATAAGGCAGACATCGTTTCTTACCACCACAATGGCTCCCCTATTTTCGACAGCTTCGGCGTAACCAAACAGGTTAAGGGAAGCTTTGGCAAAACCGTCAACCTTCCCAGCGGCGCCTATCTCATCATCGAGCATACAGAAGCCCTGCATGTTATCGATGTCAACAGCGGCTATAAAAGCGTAAGCAATAACCAGGAGCAGAATGCACTCGAAACCAACCTTGAGGCAGCAGAAGAGATTGCCCGCCAGTTAAGACTGCGCGATCTTGGAGGTATTATTGTGGTTGACTTTATAGACATGAAACTGCCTGAGAACAAGAAGAAGCTTGCCGATGCGATGGAACAGTTTATGAAGATCGACAGGGCCAAACATGCTGTACTGCCAATAAGCAAGTTTGGCCTGATGCAAATCACAAGGCAGCGGATGAAGCCGGAAATGACCATCAATACGATGGAGATATGCCCCAGTTGCAATGGCACCGGCAAGATCAGCAGTACGCTTGTACTGGAAGACGAAATCGAAAAAAATCTCAGCTACCTTGTGATGCAGAAACACAAAGGTCTCACCATTGAAGTGCACCCTATTATTCACGCCTATCTTACCAAAGGATGGCTGTTTTCACGCAAGGCCAAATGGCGCAGGAAATACAAGCAGCCTATCCGTGTTGTTGCCAATACCAATTACCACTTAACCGAATTTCACTTCTACGACGATAGCGACGAAGAAATTAAATTATAAAAAAGAGGCTGTTTTGAAAACAGCCTCTTTTTTTGCATGCCCGGCCCGGTAATTATCCATGCAAAAATCCCCCACGCAAAGCATGGGGGATTTATATATCAAACCTGTTATTGTATCGCTTAGTGACTGTGGTTGTGCTGCATTTTGGTCAGCTCTTCAGGCGTTACCTCCTGCTCTGCAGGGTTCACCTTAGTCTCTGTCCAGGTAAAGAGCTTGTCTGTTACGAGGCGGCGGTAGCTGCTTTCGACCTGTTTCTCATCCTGCATCATACGGTCTACATAGCTGTCGATCCATGCAGTATCTCCACCCAGTTGCATCTGGCCAAAATAACGCATGATGTCTGCACGCATAAAGTCTTTTACTTCTTCCTGGCTTACCTGCAGGTTGTTTTCACGAACCAGCCTGTCGCTCAGCAGTGTCCATTTCAGTGAATTGCTGAAAGAAGGATACTCAGCTTCAGCCTGTTCTTCCGTCTTGGGTTCTTCACCGCCCTGGCGCAACCAGCGTTTCAGGAAGTCGGCAGGAAACTCCATTGCCGTTTCATCAAGCAGGAAATGATATATCTGGTCGTGTAACTGGTTGCGACTCTGACCGTTCCAGTATTGCTGTATTTCTTCTGCCAGTTGCTTACGGAACTCATCTTCTGTAGCAATAGCTTTACCGGGATAAACTTCGTTAAAAAATTCTTCGTTCAGCTCACGCTTTTCTACAAAACCGATCTTTTCAATATCCAGCCTGAAATATTTCTGTGTTGCTTCTGCATCGTCTTTAGCAAGACCAAGATCCTGCAAAACCGTATCCATCATTTCTCCGCTAAAACTCTGTGCCAGTTGGAAAACGATATGATCGCCTTTCTTCTTTCCCCTCAGTTGATCCTGTAGCGGTGCTGAAAAATAACGGAGCAGCAGGGAGTTTTCTTTAGTAATACCACCCTCAATTACATTACCGTCAGCATCGGACTCCCTGAAAACAACATTCAGTACATTCTCGTCATTGTCGATGATTTCAGGCTCGCTCATTTTACCACCCTTCATCTGGATGCGCCTGATCTCTTCGTCAACCATTTCATCTGTCACCTTTACCTTATAAAAAGTAAGCTTTGCAGCAGCCAGATCGGCTACCTGGTAGTCGGGTTTAAGACCAATTTCAAAATGAAAAGCAAGGTCGCCCGGATTGTTCATATCAGGCACAGTACCTTCATTGGGCATCGGCAGCGGCTGGGCAAAAATATCCGGGTTTTCTTTCTGGAGATAGCCCATCAGTTCTTTTTCCACAGCACGCAGTACTTCATCGTTAAAGATAGAAGGGCCATACATTTTACGGATCATGCCTGAAGGTACCATACCCTTGCGGAAGCCGGGAATATTTGCATTCTTGCTGTATTGCTTTACTGATTTCTCAAACGCGGGGTAGTAATCTTCTTTATGTACCGTAACGGTAATCTTGTCGTTTAACTGACCGATGTTTTCTCTTGTAACTGTTGCCATTATTGAAAGTTAATGATTTGTTCAGTCGATGGATAAGGCCTTGCTGTGTTGAATACGGGTATTAAACCCTCAACCAGGCAACTTTTTAACCAGTCAACCTTTCTTTTGTGCGGATGATAGGGGTCGAACCTACATGCCTTACGGCGCCAGATCCTAAGTCTGGTGCGTCTGCCAATTTCGCCACATCCGCTTTATTTCGGGGGGCAAAGGTAAGGGTTTTTAGAAGAAAAAGGTATCAGAATTGATATTAAACCCGGCAACCTGAACGGGCAGCGGGCATAGCTGATGCAGGAACGTACGCAAGTTTTACGTAAATTCGTTTATAGGATGGAAACAACTGTTGAATTACCGAAATACAACCTCAACGCAGAGGAAGAAAAGAAAGAGATACTGCGGCATTACCGCGGCCTGCTCCGTATGCTTAAGCCCAAGCTGAAACCGGGCGACAAAGAACTTTTGCGGAATGCATTTGAAATGGCGGCCGATGCTCATAAAACCATGCGCCGTAAGAGTGGGGAACCTTATATCCTGCATCCGCTTGCTGTAGCCGCCATTTGCGTTGAAGAAATCGGTCTTGGTGTACGCAGTACCATTTGCGCCCTCCTGCATGATACCGTGGAGGATACCGATATATCACTGGATGATATCAAAAGGGAGTTTGGAGATGAGATCGTAAGGATTGTTGATGGCCTCACCAAGATATCGACTGTGCTGGATGCGAACTCTTCCCAGCAGGCGGAAAACTTTAAAAAGATATTACTGACGCTGACCGACGACCCCCGGGTGATACTGATCAAACTTGCTGACCGCCTGCATAATATGCGTACGATGGACAGTATGAAGCGCGAGAAACAATTAAAGATCAGCAGTGAAACAGTATATGTATATGCCCCCCTTGCCCACAGGATGGGGCTTTATGCCATTAAAACGGAAATGGAAGATCTTTCCATGAAGTACCTTGAGCCGGATGCTTACCGTTTTATTGCCCAGAAACTACAGGATACCAAACGCGAACGCACCCGTTATATCAACGACTTTATCCGTCCTATCAAGGAGAAACTCGAAAAGGCAGGGTTCAAATTCGAGATATACGGCCGTCCTAAATCCATCCATTCTATCTGGAGCAAGATGAAGAATAAAGGGGTGGGATTTGAGGAGGTCTATGACCTTTTTGCCATCCGTATACTGGTAGATGCACCCCTTGAAAAAGAGAAGGAGGACTGCTGGAAGGTATACAGTATGATCACGGATGAATACAAGCCTTCGACAGAGCGCCTGCGCGACTGGCTTAGCAATCCCAAGAGTAATGGTTACGAGGCGCTCCATACTACTGTAATGGGCCCGCAGGGCAAATGGGTTGAAGTGCAGATACGCACCAAACGCATGAATGAGATCGCCGAAAAAGGCCTGGCCGCACACTGGAAATATAAGGAAGGCACCAATGAAGAGAGTCGCTTTGATCAATGGTTTCACCAGATCAGGGAGGCATTGGGCAACCAGGAGAGCAACTCGCTGGATTTCTTACAGGATTTTAAAACTTCTTTCCTTGCGGAAGAGATATATGTATATACTCCTAAAGGCGATGTTAAGATGCTGCCTATCGGGGCTACTGCACTTGATTTTGCCTTCAGCGTACATACTGCGGTAGGCAGCAGGTGCATCGGCGCCAAGGTTAACCATAAACTGGTGCCTATCGGTCACAAGCTCCGTAGTGGCGACCAGATCGAGATCATCACCAGCGCCAAGCAGAAGCCCAATGAGGACTGGTTAAAGTTTGTGGTTACTTCCAAGGCAAGGAGTAAGATCAAAGATGTACTGAAGGAACAGAAAAGAATGGTGGCGGAGGATGGTAAGTATATTCTTCAACGCAAGCTGGAGGGCATAGGGGCTGCCATGAACCAAACAAATATGGAAGAGCTCGCGCTGTTCTATAAAATATCCAGTACGCTTGATCTGCTGTACGATATCGCGGTAAAAAAGATTGACCTCAAGGAACTGAAGGAGTTCACAGTACACGGGGATAAACTCGTGGCGCCCAAGCCCGTTAAGGTACAGGATACAAAACCGGAATATGATCCCACAAAGACGCCGGCAAAAAAAGAAACTGAGCTTATCATATTTGGCGAAAACAGCGACAGGATCATGTACACCATGGCCAACTGTTGTAAACCCATTCCCGGCGACGACGTATTTGGCTTTGTATCGCAGGGCGAAGGGCTGAAAATCCACCGCACCAACTGCCCCAATGCCGCAAGGCTGATGGCCAACTATGGACACCGGGTGGTGAAAACAAAATGGGCAAAGAATAAAGAGATATCTTTTCTTACCGGTTTGCGTATTGTTGGGCTCGACGACGTAGGCGTAATCAACAAGATCACCAACGTTATCTCCGGCGAGATGAAGGTTAATATCAACGCCCTCAGCATTGAAAGTAAGGATGGGTTGTTTGAAGGTAATATCAGGGTATTTGTACACGACAAGGAAGAGCTGGATGAGCTGGTAGAAAAGCTCAGGGGGCTTGGGGGTATTGAAAGTGTGGATCGTTATGACACTGAATAATACATGCGCTAACGGTAAAGATTAACAGTTAACCTCGCATTTTCCCGCTTCAAAAAGGAATTATTATTAAAACCATACTGGCATACAACCGTATGCCATAAAAAACCATCATATTTGTGTTTTAGTACCGGCGTTGCCGGCATAAAATATTCTTTCATCCAATTAAAAAAAAGAAACATGCAGGATCTGATTAACCAGTTAACAGCAAAAGCGGGCATCACAGCAGAACAGGCTGCCAAAGCCATCGATACTATTAAGGATTTTGTAAAAGAAAAGTTTCCTATGATGGCAGGAGCGGTAGATAACCTGTTTGCAGCACAGGAAGGAGAGCAGGCTGCATCGGCAGCACCTGTACCGGAAGAGCCAAAAAAAGAAGAAGAAGGAGTGCTTGATAAAATCAGCGACGTAATACCCGGCAAGGCTGGCGAGAAAGTTGAAGAGTTTGTAAAGGGTGCAGCAGATAAGGTAGAGGACGTGATCGACAACGTAAAGGATAAATTAAGCGGCCTGTTTGGCAACGACGATAAAAAATAGTTGAGCAAAAAGTAGAAAGGGCTGTCAAAACCAGTTTCGATGCATACTGTATTGCAGCGGTGCTTACCGCACTGCAATACAGGTAAAGCTGAACCGGTCTTTGGCAGTCCTCTTTATTTGTATAATACCCGGTTTATTATCGTACATTTCCATTGTAATACTGGCTTAACCAGTTTATGACCTACCATGCAGTCCATATTAGAATCATTACTGGCCCGCAATCAACCGGGTTTATACCCTGTTGTTCCCTTTAATGCAGCAACTGAGCGCATTGCCCCGCTCGACCTGTCTAAAAACAATACCCAGCTTACGGAGGCTATTTACCACGATACTGCGGCCTTTACGGCATATATCGACAGTCAGCGGGCGGCCGCAGGGGCGAGGTACCTTACCGGTGGTTACAATGAGCTGAGGGAAATGTACAAAAGAAGCCAGTTATTCAACTTCGAAAAGGCCCTCTCAGAAAATGTCCGCTTCCCCGAAGTGGCGGCAGAACCGCGCCGTCTCCATCTTGGTATGGACATCTGGGGAGAAGCAGGTACTCCTGTTTCAGCACCTCTCGGAGGTATGCTGCACAGCTTTGCACACAATAACCAACTGGGTGATTACGGCGCTACGGTCATCTTGCAGCATCAGCTTGATACGGTTGTGTTTTATACCTTGTACGGACACCTGGCAGCAGCGGACCTTAGTTCTTTGCGCAGTGGTTCCTTTATCAGCCGCGGCCAATGCTTTGCACATTTTGGCAGGCCACTCGAAAATGGTAACTGGCCACCCCATCTTCATTTCCAGATTATAATTGACCTGTATGGAAAAGAGGGGGATTATCCCGGTGTGTGCAAGTTCTCAGAAAAGGATAAGTACCTGGCCAACTGCCCCAACCCCGATCTTATTCTTAACCTGAACCGTTATCTCCCCGTATAAAAAAAACAATATTGCCTGCATACTTTAAGAACTCATACAAAAGAACGCCCCCCGCAATTGCGGGGGGCGTTGTATATAAGCGATTGTCTTTATGATCAATAGTTCGGGTTCTGCACGAGGTTAGGGTTCACCTGCAGATCATTAAAAGGAATAGGAAATGCCCATCCTCTTGAAGTAGGTGCTACAACACAGTTATTGGAAGTAGAGCCACCCGCAGTACCACATTCTGAACGGTTGATACTCCTTGAATTCATTTTGATATCAAACCATCTGAAGCCTTCACCGATCAGCTCAACCCTGCGTTGCAACTGGATAGCACTCAGCAGCGCAGCACCTGTTTCGGTACCAGTTGCTACGTTACGGTTACTGCGCAGTGTATTCAGATCGGTCAGTGCCGTAGGATCGCTCTGCCTGTACTTGGCTTCGGCCCTGATCAGCATCATTTCACCTGCCCTGAATACTTTGAAGCTCCTGATACCGGGATATTTCCAGCACAGAGTGCGTGGGAAACCACCGGCGCCTGTTTGGTTAAACCGCATGATGCCACTGTTCACATACGCACCACCCTGGCTGGTGATAATGTTAGATATCGGTGTAGCCACCCTGTAGTTCGGTCCGCTGCCACCTGTTGCGCCGCCGGGACGCAGGGCATTGTCGGAAGGGATTGCCCAATACACTTCTGTAGTAGGAGCAGCTTCACCGGCAGTAGAAAAGGTTGCGATAAAACCTGCAGCATTGGTGAGGGGGCGCTGGCTAAGGGCTATGCTGGCATCCTGGATTGCAGCAGCCCATTGACCGCTGTAATAATCGATCCTCGCCTTCATGGCATAGACTACAATACTGTCGATAAAGTTCCTTGAGGTGTTATTAGATAAATCACCCCCTTCCCTGAAGGCAACGAGGGAAGCATTAAGATCAGCGTAGATCTTGTCGTAGTCTTCTTTGATAGATGCTCTTGAAGGCAGTATCGTTAATGGATTCTGTGGATCAAAAACGGTTACATAAGGCACCCCGGGGCCGGTAGCATTCCTGTCGTAGCTGCCGGCGAAATAACGCAGCAGGTCAAAATGACAATGAGCCCTGATTGCTAATGCCTGTGCTTTGATTTGCCTGGCTTCGTCTGCCGTAGCACCTGTTTCGTAAGGGGCAAGCGATTGCAGCAGGTTGTTGGCCCGTGAAATAATATCGTAGGGCTGGCTGAATATACCCTGTACTGCGGGATCATCCGCAGCATAGAGCATTTCAGACAAAGAACGCCAGTTACCCAGGCTTTCCAGTGCTTCGATAAAGTCTTCGCCCATCAGGTCGGGCGTCGTACTCCAGCCACTTCCTGAACCGGAAGCGGCGGGGCTATTGTAATAATTGGCACTCTGGAAACCGTCGTAACAACCATTCAGGGCACTTTTGATATCACTAAATGTATTAAGCGAAGTCAATGCCGTATCCGGCTTCGTATCCAGTTGTTTCTTACAACCAGCCATCACGAGCAACACCGCTATAAAGGAGAGAGAATATATATTAACTAAACGTTTCATGATTTTCAGTTTAAAAGATTAAAAGGTGATGTTGGCTCCAAATGTTACCCTTTTCAGGCTGGGATACTGTGCACCGCTAACTGAAGCGTTTGAATTGGGATCAGCATCGTTGATGCTTGATACTTCAGGATCCCATCCCTGGAAAGTAAAGTTGGTGTACAGGTTCTGGCCCTGTACAAATACCCGCAGCCCCTGGATCTTCATTTTATCAAGAATTGTTTTAGGCAGGTTGTAAGAAAGGATGACATTCCTCAAACGGAAGAAATCGCCTTTTTCCAGGAACCTTGTAGTCTGGCTCTGTGTAAACTCATCCAGCCTCGGGAAGTTAGTGATCTGGCCGGGAGCAGTCCAGGCTGTCAGCGCATTTCTTGCAAAACCAGAAGTAGTATAACCGGAGTTTTCTACGTTCAACCTTGCGTTGTTATAAATAAAGTTACCTGTAGAGAGTACACCGAATGCTGAGAGTTCAAAGCCTTTGTAGCTGAAAGTTGTGGTCAGACCGGCGTTATGGGGTGCATCACTTGTACCCAGTACAGCGAGATCGTCTGTACTGTAATCTTCGGTGATCGTGCCATCAGCTTTGTAGTACTGTGAGTTACCGTTTGCAGGATTAACACCGGCATATTTTACAAGATAGAAGCTGTTATACGCTTTGCCTACCTGCAATATCTGGAAGCTCTTACTCAGTTGTTTGTCCTGTCCATTGGGCAGTGATTTGATCGTATTTTTATTATAAGAATAGTTCGCATCAATCCTCCATTTAAAATCCTTACCATCGATAATCCTTACACCCAGGTTGAGTTCAATACCCTTGTTCTCCATGCTGCCATCATTACTGAGGAAAACAAATCCACCACCGCTTGTACTGGGTACAAAGGGATTGAAGTACAGTCCTTTGGTAAGACTCTTGTATACTTCAATTGTGGTGCGGATACGACCTCTTAACAGTTCAACATCCACACCCAGGTTGGCAGTCCTTCTCTTTTCCCATGTCAGTTCGCTGTTACCAAGACTCGTAACCTGGAGCGTACCGGCACCAGCGTAAGTGTCTCTTCCGTATTGCTGAATATAGGGGAAGTCGCCAATACCATTCTGGTTACCTACGCTACCAAAGCTGGCGCGCAGTTTCAGGTAATTGATCGCTTTCACATCAAAGAAAGATTCGTCGCTCACCAGCCAGCCTGCACCAACTGATCCGTATTGTGTCCAGCGGTTCTTGGGGCTCAGCCTTGAAGAGCCGTCTGTACGTCCTGCAAGACTCAGGAAATACCTGTTCCTGTAAGCATAGTCAACCGAACCGAAATAAGACATGAGTGTACTGTTTTCAGGAAAAGCGCCACCTACTACAGGAATGAAACCGTTTGCGGCAGTACCTGCTACCAGTCCGGCCTCATTGCCAAAGGGCAGTAATAAGCCATAGGCGGTATAGTTAAAGCTGCGGCCGTCGTTCTTAACGAACTCTGTAAACAGGGAGCTTGTAAGACTATGCTCACCGGTGCTGCCAAAAGTGGCCCTGTGCGTAAGGCTGTTGGTAACGGTCATTTTAAACCTGCGGGTAAGACTGCGGGCTATTTCACCATTACCACGGAACGCCTGTCCGAACGCGATGTTCTGCAAAGCGTTCTGTGTGCCATCCTTAACGATCCTGAAACCTTCAAACTGCGAATAGTCGCCACCCGCATTGATACGGTAGGTCAGGTTCTTGATATAAGGTATTTTATATTCGAGATAAACATTACCTGTAGCTTTTAACTGCCAGCTTGAACTTTTATTTTCTACCAGGTCTTCGATAGGATTCAGCCAGAAGGGAAACTGTACGGAGTTGGTGTATTTTCCATCTGCGTCGTACGGTGCTTCATAAGGTAATGCCCAGATAACTGTATTCAATGGAGAACGTACACTCTGGTTACCTTCGGTAGTACCTACAAATTCGGACCAGCCTCCTGAAAGGTTAACGCCAATTTTTACCCTGTTATCGGTATGTGCAATATTCAAACGGCCATTATACCTTTCAATACCTGTGTTGATCGTTACCCCATCTTCCTTATAATAGGCAAAGGAGGTATAGAAAGTTGTTTTATCGTTACCACCGGAAGCGGACAGTTGGTGCGACTGCATTTTTGCTTTGCGGAATACATAATCGTTCCAGTTTGTATTCACTTTGCGCAGTTCTGTTACATCTGCCGGCGTCCAACCCCAGGGATTACCTGCCATATCTATTTCAAAGTCGAGTTTTTCTTGTGAGTTCATCAGCTCAAGTTGATTCTTGGGAAGTGATGCGGTACCTACCTGTACGTCATAAGCCAGGCGGAGTTTGCCTGCCCTGCCTTTTCTTGTGGTTACCACAATTACGCCATTGGCCCCACGGCTGCCATAGAGGGCCGTTGTAGCTGCGTCCTTGAGTACGGTAATCGATTCAAAATCGTTCTGGTTCATTGTGCTGAAGTCATTTCCTCTTACTTCTACCCCATCCACAATATACAGCGGAGTTACCGAGCCATTTACAGAACCTTTACCCCTGATCACCACGTCAGCATTACGGCCCGGCTGGCCTGAACCTGTTTTAACGTTGAGGCCGGGAGCCTGTCCCTGCAGCATCTGGTCGAAAGAGGCATTTGGTTGTGTCCGGATGTCATCGATGGAAATGGTGGACGCAGAGCCGATATTTGACCTCCTCGATCTTGTGGTGTACCCAGTAACCACCACTTCTTCTGCCTGCCTGATATTTCTTACCAGGGTAACGACCATGCCATCTGTGGCGTTTACACTTTGAGGTGTCATACCGGTGTAAGTAATATCGAGCCGGGTATCTCTGGCTACGGAAATAGAAAATGCGCCATTGGCATCACTAACTACTACCGTTTTTCCAGCCCTTACAGAAGCTCCCTGCAATGGTGTGCCGCCTTCATCTTTCACAGTGCCACGAATGGTGCCCTGTGCAAAAGCATTTGCAATCGTGAATAGCAACACTGCAAATAAGGCATGAATTTTTTTCATAAACAGTAAATTTTGAGTTTATTAAATCAGACGGAGAGACGTGTTTTTTATACTATCCCCATATTTAATGACAGACAAAATTTGGGACAAAACGCTGCTTATTTGTGTTAAGCGGTAATACTTGATGATGATAGTCATAATACAAAAAACAGCTCCTGCTTGCATTTTCTGAAGAGATTCCGGATATTGCAGAAAAAAAGCATGAAACCTTTACCCCACCCTGTCATAACCGTTCTCAGCTTCCTGTTGTTAGCCTCTTTTTCCGGCATTGCGCAAAAAGGCGTAACGGGTAAAGCTGCCGTTAACAGCGCGCTGAAACCTGTTTTCAGAAACGGGATAAAAATCACTTCCAACGGATTTAAAGTAAGCGATGCTTTCCTGTATTTCGATGATGGCAAACGGGTACCGGCGAACAACCGTGTTGCTGTAAACCAACGCATAAATATGCGGGTGGTTATTGACAGTGGCTGGACTGAGCACGAAGGACAAGTGTACCCGGGTGCATCAGAAGTGATCAAGATGAGCGGAGGCCAGGAAGTGATCAGGGCAGACGATCTTTTTGAATCATTTGACGAAGCGGGCGTATCCGCTGAAGATGCACAGTATGTTACACTAAAGGCAATCATTACCAAGATCAGTGACAAGAAACAGTATGCGATCGTAACATTCAAGATATGGGACAAAAAAGGCAGTTCTGAACTTACCGGTTCGTATAAGTTTTTTCTGAAATAGACGCCATATTTCCATTTATACACTTTTCTGCTCCGGGAAATCAACTTTTGGGCACTGTTTTTTGTATAGATATTAACGGTAAGGCACCGTATAAAAGCCATACCTTTGCTCACAAAATAGCCATAGTATATGGAAATTAAGGCTGGACCTCTTTTGGCTGGGATCAACAGCCCGGATGACATGAAAAAGATCAACCGGGATCAACTGCACCAATTGTGCGACGAACTGCGCCAGTATATAGTAGACGTAGTAAGTGTACATGGCGGGCATTTTGGTGCCAGCCTCGGCGTTGTTGAGCTCAGTGTAGCTCTTCACTATGTTTTTAATACTCCCTACGATCAACTTGTATGGGATGTAGGCCACCAGGCTTATGGTCATAAGATACTGACCGGCCGACGCGACAGTTTTCCCACCAACCGTAAATACAAGGGTCTCAGCGGCTTCCCCAAGCGCAGCGAGAGTGAATACGATACTTTCGGCGTAGGCCATTCTTCCACCTCCATTTCGGCAGCTCTTGGTATGGCTATGGCGAGCCATTATAAAGGAGAAAAAGACCGGCAGCATATTGCCGTGATCGGTGATGGGGCAATGACGGCGGGTATGGCTTTTGAGGCAATGAACCATGCCGGTATTGCCAAAAGCAACGTGCTTATTATCCTGAATGACAATTGTATGAGCATTGACCCTAATGTAGGGGCGCTTAAGGAATATCTTACTGATATCACTACCTCACATACTTACAACGATATTAAGGATACTGTATGGAAGATGCTGGGCAAGCTGCCTGTAGGCAAGAACTTCAGCCGCGAAATGGCTGGTAAGCTTAAAGAGGGAGTCAAAGGAATGGTCAATAAAAGCAGTAACCTCTTTGAAGCCCTAAACCTCCGGTATTTTGGTCCTATTGACGGGCATAATATTACCAAGCTGGTAGATACTCTCCGGGACCTCAGGGACATTCCCGGCCCCAAACTCCTGCACATCAAAACTGTAAAGGGGAAGGGCTATGAGCTGGCTGAAAAAGACCAGACCAAGTGGCATGCGCCCGGCCTGTTTGACAAGGTAACAGGAGAGATCGTAAAAAAGAAGTTCGACCTGCCCCAGCCTCCTAAGTACCAGGACGTATTTGGCCACACTATTATAGAACTGGCGGAAAAGAATAACCTGATATTCGGCATAACCCCGGCCATGCCCAGCGGCTCTTCTCTCAAGTTTATGATGGAAAAGATGCCTGACCGTGCTTTTGATGTAGGTATTTGCGAACAGCATGCTGTTACGGTAAGTGCCGGTATGGCTACCCAGGGCCTCAGGGTATTCTGTAATATCTATTCTTCTTTTATGCAGCGTGCTTACGACCAGGTAATCCACGACGTAGCTATCCAGAAGTTGCCCGTGGTATTCTGCCTTGATCGTGCCGGGCTTGTGGGGGAAGACGGACCTACTCACCACGGTTGTTATGATATTGCCTATATGCGCTGTATCCCCAACCTGATTGTCAGTGCGCCGATGAACGAAGCTGAACTGCGCAACCTGATGTACACTGCACAACTGGAAAGTACCAACCTGCCCTTTGTGATCCGTTATCCCAGGGGCGAAGGTGTTATGCCCGAATGGCGTACTGAAATGAAAGCCATTGCCATCGGCACAGGGCGTAAGCTGAAAGATGGTAAAGATATTGCCATACTTACTATCGGCCACCCGGGCAATTTTGCTGCCAGCGCCATCCGTGAAGTCAAGACTGACGGCATTAACCCCGCGCATTATGATATGCGCTTTGTAAAGCCACTTGATGAAGCCCTGCTCCACGAAGTCTTTGGTAAGTATAATAAGATCATTACTATTGAAGATGGCACCGTGGTTGGCGGGTTTGGCAGTGCCATCCTGGAATTTATGGCCACGCATGGCTATAAGGCTGATATAAAGATCATGGGTATACCCGATCATCTTATTGAGCATGGCTCGCCTAAAGAGCTGTACCGCGAGATTGGTATCGACGCGGCTTCTATTGCCGATGCACTCCGCGCCATGGCGAACGTGAGTGTACGGGTAAGTGAATTAACAAAGTAAATAGATCCGATAAAAAAAAGGCATCCCGTCGCGCTTGCTGCACGACGGGATGCCTTTTTTTATACCTATGCTTTTCTAATATTTATCTGACGGTAAACGTACCTGTTTTTTCCTGTGAGTTTGCGTTGGCGGATGAGCTGTAGTTACGATAGTCCGGTATAATTACTGTGAATCATGCACATGACTGTTTACAGAGGATGTATCGTGTTTTAGATTTTCTTTAACATTCCGGAGAAAATTTCCTGCAATACCCTGCGTTAAACATCTCATAGCGCCGATTGCAGCATGAGGGGATCAATGGCGTTATACCCGCGAAGACTGAGGCCTTGCGACACCTGTTCCATTAACATACTAAAATCTTGTACTATGCGCTGGTTACTCATTATAGCCCTGGCCGCAGCCGGCCTGGCTACCTATGCCCTTATTAAAAAGAACCGCAAACCTCTCCCCAGTACTATTGCCAGAAAAGCGAATTTCAAAGAAGTTTCTAACGAATGGCTTATTGAACACCGCAGGCTCGACATCTTTGGCGCTTCTATCGAACAGTATGCCAAAGTTCATAACTACAGCACACGGTATTGTTTTCTTGCAGATATGAAGCTTCCGTCTGGCAGGAACCGTCTTTTTGTTTACGACCTGAAATTTGATTCTATCGTCTGCTCTGGTCTTGTAGCGCATGGCAGCGGCACTAACTTCAGCGATGATATCCAGTTCTCCAACGAGCCGGGAAGTTTATGTACTTCGGTTGGCCGTTATAAGATCGGTGCATCTTATATGGGTAAGTTTGGCCTGGCCTACAAACTCTATGGCCTGGACCCAAGCAACAGCAATGCCTACTCAAGAGCTGTAGTGCTGCACGCCCATTCATGTGTACCTGACAGGGAAGTGGAGCCTGAAGAGATTTGTCTCAGTTGGGGTTGTCCTACCGTATCGCCCAACTTTCTTACAAGGCTCAGGTCGTACCTGGATAAAACAGAGCGCCCTATACTGCTATGGGTTGTTAACTAAGGCAGCGTTTTATGGTTTCTGATTATAAAGGAGGGTAATATTCTGCTGTTTACAAACACTTTTACAGGTTTCATCACTACTGAGCAAGCGCAAATTCCTGTTAAGGCTTTTAACAACTTCTGTTAAAGCTATCCCAACACTTCCGCAAAATTGCAACTTTGTGTTAAGATTGTACGTCTGACCTGTAACTAACACTTTAATTTATGAAACGACAAATCAGTTTTATTGCAGCTATTATCTGCAGTACGGTGCTCGCAGCTCAACTGCCTTACACCAATGCTATATATGCCGTTCGTAAAGACTCTGCCGTTATATACGGTGTGGCTACCAACTATTGCGGCCGGCCAGACACCCTGAAGATGAATATCTATAAACCGGTGGATAATACTGATCCCCTCCGCCCGGTTATCATTTTTGTACATGGCGGGGGTTTTGTCTCTTCTGAAAACTTTAATGAGTTTCACATGAATGCGATGGCCATCCAGTTTGCCAAAAGAGGTTATGTTGCCGCTTCTATCGACTACCGCGAAGGAGTGCATCTTTATCCTTATGGCACTGGTGCACCTGGCCCCAACAATCTCCTGGCAACGGCGGCCGTAGACTGGAACGGTATAGCAGCAGCTTACGCTACCGATCAGGCCGAGGTATTACGCGCTGTTTTCCGTGCGCAGCAGGACCTGAAAGCTGCCATCCGATTTATGAAACAAAATCACCTTGCGGACAGCACCAGCACTTGTCATGTATTTACTGCAGGGCATAGTGCGGGTGCCATCACGGTACTGTCAGCAGCTTTTACCGATCTCCCGGCAGAGAAGCCTGCACAGGCTGGCAGTAATACTACTGTAGCCAACCCTGCATGGGTCAGCGGCGGCTTTAACTTATTTGGCAACTGGATAATCACACAGATCAATGGACCGCAGGATAAGGATAACCGTGCCTACCGTATACAAAATCCTGCTCCTTTTAATTACGACGCTCCAGCCTGCTTTCTCCGGCCTGACCTTGGCGCTACAGAAGGCGATCAGAATATCGCTGCGGGGTATAACAGTGATATAATTGGCACTGCCGCCCTTGCTGGTGCAGTAATTGACACGAATCTCTTTACCGGTCCGCGCCACCCGGGTCTTTTTCTCTACCATATACCTAATGATATGATAGTGCCTTTTAACAGCAATTATCCTTTTACTTTCTGGTCTGATATCCTTACCCCGGCTCCATACAGTAACTGGCCTGTTTTTTACGGCAGTAACTGGATAAGGGCAAAGCTACAGGCTACCGGCTACCCGGGACCTTACAAGCTCCAATTGTTCGACAATGGGGGCAACATCACCAATTCGCATGATATATTACCCAGTGATATGGTGGTGGCCGATAGTATAGCCCGATTTTTTGCAAAGATCCTTGATACGAGTACTGCCTGCGGTACTGCTATGCCCACGGTAATGAATGCTGATATACAATCGCAGCAACCGGCTGGCTTTCGTATTTACCCCAACCCTACCACCGGGTTTATCTATATCAGTCTTCCAACTGCCTATACCGGTGAGCCGCTGCTGTTTACACTGATCAATTCACAGGGGCAGCAGGTATTGAGCCGCCGGTTTTCCGGACAGGGTATGCAAGGGTTGGATATAGGGCTGGTTGGTAAAGGTTTGTACCAGGTGGTCATCAGCGGGCCAGCAGAGGTAAGAAAGCTGACCGCCTCATTAAGCGTATTGTAATACGCCCATTACACTCCTGCTGCACTATAATACAAAAAGAAGCCGTCCTGCCTGATTTGAACCAGGCGGGACGACTTCTAACTAAATATACTGCTTTTTCTTTTAAAACTCAAGGGGCACTTCTACAGCAAGAAGCTGCGCGGCTGTAGCGGCCTCAATCGTAAATGTATCCGCATCGCTGATCTCCAGCGCATCCCGGCGCATGAGTTTTTGGCCGTTAACTGTAACTTCTCCTTCTATTACAAAGAGGTATACGCCGTTACCTGCAAATGTATTGGTGTACTGTATTGATTTACCTGCTTCCACGTCGCCCAGTGAAAACAAGGCGTCCTGGTTGATCCACAATACTCCTTCCGTTTCTTTGGGTGATACTACTGTTTGCCACTGGTTTTTCCTGCCAGCGGTGTCGAATGATAATTGGTCATACCGCGGAGTAATATTCCTCTTTTTAGGGAATACCCATAATTGGAGCAGGTTGATCTCTTCTGTGGGCGATGCGTTAAATTCGGAGTGCTGTACACCTGTACCCGCGCTCATGATCTGCACATCGCCTGCTTTGATGATACCGTGTCCGCCGGTGCTGTCTTTATGCTGCAATGCCCCGCGTAATGGTATGGTTACAATTTCCATATTATCGTGTGGGTGTGTGGGGAAACCACCACCGCCTGCAACACGGTCGTCATTAAGTACGCGCAGTGCGCCAAAATGTACATTCTCCGGGTTATGGTACCCGGCAAAGCTGAAAGAGTAATTGGCTTTCAGCCATCCATAATCAGCAGTACCTCTGGCTGATGCAGGTCGGTAAATTGTTGTCATATCTTTTAATTTAAATAATCAATGTTCAAACATCAAATCTAATGCCGTAGTTGTTAAATTCGGGATTCCGGTAGTTTTGTCAGGTTCTGTTGCTTTCAACAGGCATAATTTTAGGTTGCAGTTTATGAGGGTTTTTGGTGAAGCTATACCGACAGCAGGAGAAAATTGTGATTTTCTGTGATGGAGGGGAAGATTGGGTAGCAGGACGCGGCAGAGACAGGGCAGTTATTACGATTGGGGGCGAAATATTAAGGAATTAAGAGTAGTTAAGTGGTTAATGCAAATAGCGGTCGGTGGGTTATGCAGCATACCGCTGCCCTGCAACTGACAAAAGCGATTGTACCTGTTGATTTGCTCTTGTGACACCTGGCTAATGCTGAAAGTGAATCAAGAGGTACAATCGTCTAACTTGTTACCGTCAGATCTTTTCGAAGGTTAAATAATCTGTACCACCGCCGCCGCCACTTACGTCTTCGAGCTTAATGATCACTAATGTTTTTTGCGTTACATGCCAATCGTCGTTGTGTTCCTGAAAGAAATTAGCAGTGCCGAAATTCAGGATGAGTTTCAGCCTGCTGTCATCGGCACCGGCATTCCATGTACCGGTGACTGTACTACCGGTTTTTGTGGCTACTACCGCTCCGCCTGCTGCAAATTGAAACTCATACCCGGTGTAATGATTGTTTTCATCGATACCGTTGTCGTTATAATAAGTAATCCGCCATTTGTCCTGCCGGGCTGCCTGATCCAGGTTTGAAACCTGGTTTGAAATGGAATTATTGTCGTCCTTTTTGCAGGATGCAATAGCAAGGGTCAGTATGAAGGCCCAGGCTAATTATTTTATTCTCGCATTCATTAAGCAGGTAAACGGAAAGTAAAAATATGGCGGCTAATTTCTTCACAACCAAAATAATGAAATTTTATAAGCAGTGAGGATGGGGCTTAATGTGATATATACCATTTGAGCGGGCGGACTGTAAGTTCTCACCTTGCCGGCTTCCTGTTATCAAGCCTTTTCCAGCGCTTCTTTTAAAATATTCAGGTTGGCGATGTACTGTTTGGCATGTTCCCAGTCTTCCTGAAGTTGACTCCAAAGTATCTGCCGGTCGAGGGCAATCCTGATTACAGGCTTATTTTCCTTATCGATAATGCCATCATCTACTAATTGTCCGAAGCCGGTTGCAATTACTGATATATCGAGCGTAAATATGAATTGCCTGTCATCAAAATTCTCATCCCCGATCTGGCTTTTTATTTTTTCTCCTGAAAGCAGGGATTCATTATAATTGTCAAAATCCATTTCGCCTACACTTTCGATTGTCCATTTTAAACATTCAATTGTTGGGAGGGTCGGGTTTTCCTTTCTCCAATCCCTGTATTCTGCTAAAGCCATATCGCCCTCATCGGAGCCAAAGGGCGCGAGTTCATCTACACAACTCCAGAAGAATTCTTCAGGGATTAATTCAATGGCCCTGGGGTGTGCATTGTCAATGTCAATACCGTATGATTCGTTGCCCATGAAAGTTGTGATTTAATACTTAATGATCGTTACTCTATGCCTTCTCCGGCGATAACTTCTTCGCCAAAATCTGAGCTACCGGCTGCTTCGGCGTCTTCTTCGCGGTTGTCGTTCCACTCGATGATAAAGTTGTTGCGGCCTTCGCCGATCAGGATATTCATGTACTTCTGCTGTATGAGCTCAAGCATACCCAGGAAGAGAAAGATGGCGTGTATGCGGTCGTTACAGATGTCGAATATTTTCTCGAAGGACATGGTCTTTTCCTGCCTGCAGGTATCCAGCATATACTCCCTGCTGCCTTCCATGGTATAGTTGTACTGCACCACGGTATGAACCGGCTTAAAGTTACGCTGCTGTATGCGCAATGCTACCTTTTCAAATGCCTTCATCAGTTTAAACAGCGTCAGCGTCTGTATCTCTGTGCCCTCTCCTGCTTCTTCGCCTATCTGTACCAGTTCTTTCTGCAGGTTACCCCGTTTAAACATAAGCATACGTACGGCTTCCATCTCTGCCATCTTCGCTGAGGCTTCTTTGAACTTCTTGTATTCGAGTATCTTATCGATCAGTTCCTGGCGTGGATCTATCTCATTGCCCTGTGCATCGAGTTCCTTGCGCGGCAGGAGCATCTTGGCTTTAATGCGCATCAGCGTGCTTACAAAGAGAATAAACTCACTGCTCAGCTCAATATTGAGCCGTTCGGAGGAATGGATAAAGTCGAGAAAATCGTTGATAATGCGTGTAATGGGAATATTGTAGATATCCAGTTCATCCCGCTCAATAAAGAACAGCAGCAGGTCGAATGGCCCCTCAAATTGATCCAGTTTGATCTGGTATGTTGTTGTATTCACTTTTCCTGGTATTGATCAATAAAAAACTCCCCCCGAAGGCGGGGGGAGCAAATGTATTGATTAGTTTGATTCGATCAGAACTTAGCAGCAAAACCAACGCCCAATGTGGATAATACCTGCAAACCTACTGCGTGTGATTTCACGAAAGGATTGGTTTGTTTTTGTTTGATATCATCATCATACAGGAGGTCGAGGTTATAGCTTACATTGATGAACTTGTTCACTTTCAGCAGGAACTGGTTGGTCATGAACCAGTCGACGTTCTGTGTATTCTTGATATAGTCGGCGTACATATCGAGTTTACCGAAATAGCGTACGTTCTTCATGATTTCTTTGCGTGCAGAGAAGGTAGCAAAGAAGCCAAATTCGCCGCGGTGTTCTTTGGCTGGGTCAACACCATAGAGTTTAGCCAGTGGTGTTTCGTTATTGCCTTCAAATATGCCACCCTGTGCGGCAAAGCTGTAGGGTGCATTGCTTACGATAGTCCACCTTGCTGCCAGGGGAGATGCAAAAGCTGTAAACCAGCTATTGGGTTTCCAATCAACACCAATGGGTACTACGGTAATGTAGGCCGGGGCGAAGAAACCGGAGTTCCTCCTTTTTACGTCTGTACCAAAGTAGTTATAATCGTATCCATCTGTCAACTGGCTGCGGAGCTGTGCCAGTGAAGCGAGGCTGAATTTTTTCCATTTCCTGGGCTGATAGCTCAGCTTGGAGAGGAAGTCTATACGATCGTTGATTTTACGTACACCGAGGGTAGTTGTGTTTACGAGGCCGTAGTTAACGTCAAGTACGTTATCCCAGGTTTTACGTCCCCAGGTTTTGTTTGCAAATACATTCAGGGAGCCGGTTGTAGAGAGCGAGAACTTATCGCCACCAGCAGCGATCCAGTTGCTGTTACCCACCTGTGTCAGGTTAATACTTATGGAGCCACCTTTTCTCCAGCCGCCTTTGCCTACTTTACCACCATCACTTTTAGCACTCTTAGACGACGTAGCCTGCATATTCGTCATGGCATCATTCTGGGCCGAAGCAGAAAAAACAGCCACAGCAGCCATGAGTAAAAAGAAAATTCTCTTCATGTTAGTTTGGTATTATGTAATGAAAACAGGGTAACTCCGAAAAAATCGGTAGACCGCTGCGAAAATAATACTTTTTATTGTTTTGTTAACTATTTTTTGAGACTATCCCTGATCTCCATCAACAACTGATCAGTGGAGGATGGTCCTGCCGGAGCCTCTTCCTGTTTGCGTTTCATACTATTAATGGCTTTGATCACCAAAAACATCACAAAAGCCACGATAATGAAGTCGATAACAGACGTAATAAAGGCGCCCCATTTAACTGCCACTTCGGCAGAGGCCTCCGTGATCACTTTACCGGAGGCATCTTTTACTTCGTCGACTCCTTTTTGCAGTACCCAGGCATTTTTGCTCAGGTCTTTACCTGTCAGCATCCCGATGAACGGGGCTACTATACCTTCGGTAAATGAAGTAATTACTTTTCCGAAAGCGCCACCCATTACAAAAGCGACGGCAATGTCTACCAGGTTGCCCTTCATGGCAAAATCCTTGAATTCCTTAATAAATCCCATAACAATAGTTTTAAGTTGAAGAATGAATCCGGCTTCCGAAAAGATAAGGTTGTATAACACGTAAAATAAACCAGTTTTTGTTCAGCTTCCAAAAAAAATACGGTTTTTATACTCACGGCCTTCTCTTTTATCTTTCTTTATACCACCTTTGCGACGTATTGAACTCATCGAACAAAAATCTTATCAGCTGGCTCCTTTTTGTACTGCTCGCCTTTGTATGGGGGAGCAGTTTCATACTCATGAAGTTTGGGCTTCTCCGTTTTTCGGCTATACAGGTGGCTGCCCTGCGTATCGTGTTTTCAGGGCTGGCGTTGCTGCTTGTGGCTATACGCTGTTATACTAAAATTCCCCGCAGCAAGCGTTTTCTCGTTTTCATGTCGGGTATGCTGGGCAGCCTGCTCCCTGCCTTCCTGTTCTGCGAGGCTGAAACGGGTATCAGCAGCGCTCTTGCGGGTACCCTCAACTCTCTTACGCCCATCTTTGTGATTGTTATTGGCGGCCTGTTCTTTGGTATAAAGCCTTCCCGTGCCAGGGTGCTGGGTATAGGCGTAGCCTTTATGGGCAGCCTGCTGCTGCTGCTTACCCGTGGTATTGATGGGGAGCAGCACCTTTACAATATGGGCTGCGTTATCCTTGCTACTATTATGTACGGTATAAATGTCAACATTGTTACCCGTCATCTCGGCAATATCGGCTCTCTTGAAATAGCGGCGGTAGGGCTCACTGCCGTAGCTTTTCCTGCCCTTGCCGTTCTTATATTCAGTGGTTTCTTCAGCCTGTCTTTTACTGAACCTGAAGTGCTTACTGCACTCGGGGCTTCTGCCACGCTCGGCGTAATCGGTACTGCTATAGCTACTATCATGTATTACCGCCTCATCAAGCTTACCGGCCCCGTTTTCTCTTCCATGGTCACCTATGGTATACCTGTGGTGGCCCTTTTCTGGGGTTTCCTGTACAGGGAGCCGATTGGATGGAAACAGGTACTCTGTCTTGTCATTATCCTTGCGGGTGTGTTTATTGCTAATATGGAGATGATCTTTACTGCTACGCGTAACCGTTTCAACCGGTCATAGCGTCTTCCGGGCAGCTTCTTCCCTCATTTCTCTGGCTGTGCGTGTGCTGCCGTCGTGGCTCCAGCCCGGGGGCATGAACAGGTATTTCAGCCTGGTGAGAAAGGAGGTTTTTTTTCGCAGGTCGCGACTGATGGCCTGCCATTCGTGAAAGATGATGTATAAAGGGTGGTACGGCCGTTGTACCGGTTTTACGAGCCCGTAACGCACTGGTTCGTCGGGCAGCTCGGCCTGGAAGGTGCCAAACCATTTATCCCACAGGATCAGGCACATTCCCATATTTTTATCGAGATAAACCACGTTGCTGGCGTGATGTACGCGGTGATGGCTCGGGCTTACAAATACTGCTTCAAACCAGCGGGGCATGTGGTGTATGGTTTGGGTATGTACGAGTATACCATATATCTGGGTAAGTGAATACATGAACAGGATGTCGGCCGGGCGGAAACCGAGCAATGCCAGGGGTATAAAGTAGATAAACCTGTAAAGGGGTTGCAGCACTGAAGAACGGAAGCCCGTTGTGAGGTTAAATTCTTCTGAGGAATGATGGGTAACGTGCACTGCCCAGAACAGGCGGCAGTAATGATCTACGCGGTGTTCGATGTAGAAGATCAGGTCTTCGAGCACAAACAGCATTGGCCAGTAGAGATAGGGATGATCGCTGAAATCAGAAATACGTAAACCGTAAAACCAGGTGAGTATAAGACCTGCATAGATGCTCCTGAAGAGAAGATCGATACCTGCGTTTGCGAGCGTGAGGTATATATTCATCAATGTATCGCGGAGACTGTACAGGCCTTTTACCCTCAGATGGCTTACGAGTATTTCGAACCCGATTACGATAATATAAACGGGGGTTGAGATCAGTAATAATAATTGCTCGTGAGCCGCCTGCAGCATAGAGTATCAGTTGGCTTGATAAAAAAGGCAAGTACGCCTGGTGGCTTATACGGCCATGATTTCTTTGTCTTTGGCCGCGAGGTGTTTTTCAACCAGTAAAATAAATTTATCGGTAATGGCCTGTATGTCTTTTTCAGCATCCTTGGCTGCGTCTTCGCTGAGCCCGTCTTTCTGTAATTTCTTGATACTTTCTATATTGTCGCGGCGGATATTGCGGATTGCCACTTTGGCGTGTTCGCCCTCGCCATTGCAGCGTTTTACCAGTTCTTTACGCCGTTCTTCCGTAAGGGGTGGTAAAAACAGGCGTATTGTATTACCATCATTCTGCGGGTTGATGCCGATATTGGCGGCAATGATGCTCCTTTCTATTGGTTGCAACATATTTTTTTCCCAGGGCTGGATGATCAGCGTCCGGGCATCCATAACTGAAATGTTACCCACCTGTGCGATGGGGGTGGGGTTGCCATAATAGTCTACCATGATGCCGTCGAGCATTGTAGGGTTGGCTTTACCTGCCCTGATCTTTGTAAGTTCTGATTCGAGGTGATTGATGGCTTTGCGCATCGTAGCTTCTGTTTCGCTTAATATACTCTCTACTGTTGCTGACATGGTAACAAAATTAAATTGGCTGCAAATCTAATAAAGAAGAACGACTTGCATAAATGCCGTGATTCCTTTTTTTGAGTTTTAACAGTTGCCGGGTTATTCTGCTTCAACTGCTTCAGAAGCGAGTGTAAGTATCTTGTGCGATTTGATAATGCCATCCTCACCTGCAGCGTTGGGTGTTACGAGCCTGGGTTTGGGGCGGCTGTAGAAAATGGCTGCAATAAATAAGAAAGCCGAAACAAGAAGGATACTGATAACTATTGTTGCGCCAAGATGACGGAGAAAATAAGCTAATGCGATGAACCCGATGTTGGCTACTACGCAGGTAAGGGTAACCTTACGATGGTTCAGCCCGAGATCCAGCAGGAAGTGATGGATATGGTTCCTGTCGGGGCTAAAGGGTGAGCGGCGTTCGAGTATCCGCAGGCCAAATACGCGCAGCGTATCGAACAGGGGGATCATGAGTATAGCAAAGCCAATTGCGGGTGCTGATTCGAGCGGGAAGGGTGTAGCTGTATTACCTGCGGTGTTGATAAATTTAATTACGAGGATAGAGTTGACGAGGCCCAGTAACAGGGAGCCGGTATCGCCCATAAATATTTTGGCAGGGGAGAAATTGTAGATCAGGAAGGCGGCGATACTGCCCGCGAGCGAAAGGGCCATTACACCGTAAACAAGCTGGCCGGCATAAAAGAAGTAGACGCCGAATACCAGTGTGGTGAGCAGCCCCAGCGATCCTGCAAGTCCGTCTACACCGTCGATCAGGTTGAAGGAGTTGGTGATTACGATTATCGTAAACATGGTGAGCACGAGGCTTGCGATATAGGGTATCTGGTAAATACCCAGCATGCCGTGCATATTGTCGATACGGACATTACCAAATTTGATGATGATGCCTGCGGCGATCAACTGACCAATAAATTTTTTGGTAGCAGACAGTACGAGGATGTCGTCTTTGAGCCCGAGGAAGAAAATTACAATAGCGGCGGCGGCGAAATACTGCAATTCATTAGTGATACCTGATGGAACGCCCATCAGGGTTGCTATAATAAATCCTGCAAAAATTCCCAGCCCGCCAAGGGTCGGGATAACTACTTTGTGCACTTTACGCTCGTCTGGCTCATCGAAGAGTTTTTTGTCTTTTGCAACCTGTATGATTACTGGTATCGCAAAATAAGTAATCAGAAAAGCAAGCGCAGCACTTAGTAAGATATTATCCATTCCAGATGTATTAATTAATAATACTGCAGCAAAAGTACATAATATGTTTTGAGTTTGCTACCAAACAATTATAGCAGACTCAACTTACATAAAATAAGTTGCTTTAAAAACAATTTTATGGGGATAATTTGTTCTTTGTTGTTGTTTTTCCCCGGATATTGGCAAATTTATAACGGGTAAATACTAAGTTTAGTATAAACTATCTGTAAATAGCTTGCTTGTAAGCCCATTTTGAAGTAGGTTTGCAGCGCTTAAAAACAGGATATGGCCAGTTTAACAGAAACAGCTTCACAGATCAGGAGAGATATTGTACGCATGGTACACGCCGTGCAGAGCGGGCATCCGGGCGGATCGCTCGGTTGTACGGAATACTTTACGGCATTGTATTTCGATGTGATGAAGCATTACCCTGCCTTTAGTATGAATGGCATCGGTGAGGATCTTTTTTTCCTCAGTAACGGTCATATTTCACCCGTTTATTACAGTACCCTGGCGCGCAGCGGGTATTTCCCTGTGACTGAACTGGCCACTTTCCGCAAGCTCAACAGTCGTCTGCAGGGCCATCCCACGACGCATGAGCACCTGCCGGGTGTACGGATTGCCAGCGGCTCTCTGGGCCAGGGTATGAGTGTAGCTATCGGTGCGGCTTTGGCTAAAAAAATGAATAACGATCATTCTCTTGTTTTCAGTCTGCACGGTGACGGTGAGCTGCAGGAGGGACAGATATGGGAAGCGGCTTTATCGGCCGCCCATCACAGGGTGGACAACCTTATTTCTACCATTGACTGGAACGGCCAGCAGATTGACGGCCCTACGGATAAAGTGATCAATCTCGGCGATCTGAAGATCAAGTTTGAGGCTTTTGGCTGGAAAACGGTTGATCTTGCAGACGGCAACGATATGGACCAGGTGGTTACTGCGCTCAATACTGCCAAGAGCCTTACGGGCAATGGCCAGCCTGTCATGATCCTGATGCGTACGGCGATGGGTAAGGGTGTGGATTTTATGGAAGGCAGCCACGAATGGCATGGCATTGCTCCCAATGACGAGCAACTGGCCAGGGCACTGGCCCAGTTGCCGGAAACCCTGGGTGATTATTAATACTGCCAGGACTATCTCTTCTTTTAGCTGATTATTTAAGTTCGAAAGCCTGCCTGGCTGCTTTGCGGCTGGGCAGCCATGATGCTGCCAGTACTATGGCCAGCGCTGTACCTGCTACGAGTATAAAGTCGGTTGGAATGACTTTTACGGGGAAATAGTTGATGAGGAAAGTTCCTCCTTCGAGGGTGATGAATTTGGTTTTCAGTTGCAACCAGCACAGCAGCAGTCCGAGCAGGATACCCAGTGCTGTGCCGATCACGCCGAGCAGTATCCCTTCGCTCATAAATATCCTGTAGATCATGCCCTTTGATGCCCCCATGCTTTGCAGTACGCTGATGTCTTTTTTCTTTTCGAGCACCAGCATGGTCTGTGCGCTTACCATATTAAAGGCTGCAATGATGAGGATCAGGGTGAGTACGCCAAAAATGGCCCATTTTTCGAGCCGCATTGTATTGTATAGTGTGGTGTTTTGTTCGTATTTGGATTGAACGACAAATTGCGGGCCGAGCAATTTGAGCAGGGCTGCCCTTGTTATTTCGGGGTCGGTGCCGTTGGCGAGGCGTATTTCCACAGCGGTATATTCGTCTGGCCCCATGCCTGTTTGCTGTTTTACAAAATCGATATTGGTGAATGCGTACCTGCTGTCGAAGTCCTGCTGGATGGAAAATACACCTGTAGCCATAGCATTGCCTTCGCTGATGGAGCTGAGCGGGTCGGCATTGGCGGGTGTGCCTTTGCGCGGCAGGATAAAGGTGAGGTGTGATGAGGGGAGGGCTGCGTCGACACTGATACCGGCGGCGTTCTGTATGCCTGCCCCGGCAATGATGCCCGGGGCGTCGATGGTGCCTGTGCTGAAGGTGCCCTGCTGTACATTACCGGGTACACCGCTTACTGTGCCATAGTGGTCGTCTACTCCTTTGAGCAGTACTACCGTTTGTGATTCGCCGTTTTGCAGCAATGCTTTTTCTTCGGCCACCCCTGCCAGCGCTGCCACACCGGGTTGCTGGCTGATCTGCTGTAATTTTTGGCCGGTAAGTATTATTGTTTTACCACTCAGAGGACTGATTTTCAGGTCGGTATAAAAAGAGGCGTAGAGTGATTTGACAAGGTCTTCAAAGCCATTGAATACGCTGAGCACCATTACCTGGCAGAGCGTAGCAAAAGCGATTACCCCCGTGGTTACCCAGGCGATGATATTGATGGCATTGGCCGACTTCTTCGCTTTAAAGTATCTCCAGGCAAAAGTGAGGTACATCATTGATGTGGATTGGTGATGCCGGTGTGATGGCTATTTACCCTCTTCGTCCTTTATCTTTTTGAAAAGGGCTTCCATCTTGTCTACATAGTCGAGCGTATCGTCGATATAAAACCTAAGGTCGGGGATGCTGCGGAGCTGGTGCCGTACGCGGTTGCCCAGTTCGCGGCGGATTTCTTTGCCTTTTTCGGCGATCTTGTGCAGGGCGGCCTGGTTATCTTTTACCTGGAACATGCTCAGGTAAACCCTTGTTTCGAAGAGGTCGGGGGTAATTTTTACCCCTGAAATGGAGATCATGCCACCGTCCATCATGGACAATCCCATACGCCGGAATATGTCGTTCAACTCTTCATTGATCAGCCCGGCTACCTGTTTCTGGCGTTTACCTTCCTCCATAATCTTCTGCTTTTATCGCTGTAAAAGTAGTTACTTTGCCGCACTTTTAAGCAAGGGAGCAAGCATGAAGAAGTTTTCGAGGATATTCAAATACCTGGGCTATCATAAACCGGGACTGGTGTTTTACACCATCTTTACCGTTTTGTCTGTGGTTTTTGGCCTGGTGAGTGTGGGGATGCTGGGACCTTTCCTGCAACTCATTTTTACGGACAAACCCATTGAGGTAAAACAGGACGGTGGCCTGGGCCAGTCGCTGAACTACATCAACCAGTTTGTGCAGGACATGATCCATTCGGGGGGGTCTGTCATTGATGGTAAGATAAAGGCCCTCGGTTTTATCTGCCTTGTTATTATTACGAGCGTATTTGGTAAGAATATTTTTGTTTTTCTTTCCAACTATGTGCTCTCTCCTATCCGCAACGCGATCATCAACAGGTTCCGTACTGACATGTACAGGAAGATCATGGATCTGCCTATTTCTTATTTTACGGACCAGCGTAAGGGGGATATTATGAGCAGGATGTATAATGACCTCATTGAGCTTGAAGGTTCTATTATCTCTGCCATGGAGGGTTTTGTGCGTGAGCCGCTTACAATATTGCTTGTACTTATTACACTCTTCAGCCTGAGCCCTACCCTTACCCTGCTTATGTTTGTTTTTCTGCCCCTGACGGGTTTTCTTATCGGGCGTATCAGCCGTTCGCTCAAGAAAACGTCGGCAAGGGCTATGGAAAAGGGGGGTGAAATATTATCGACCTACGATGAAACGCTTGGCGGCCTGCGCGTGATCAAGGCTTTTAATGCCGAGCCTGTGCTTAAGAACAAGTTCTTTACGCTTGTTGAAGATCTTTTTGTGCTCAAGACGCGTATGGATCACCGCCGTAACCTTGCCAGCCCCCTGAGTGAATTTTTTGGGGTACTGGTGCTGAGCGGTATTCTCTGGTTTGGCGGCCAGTATGTGCTGCGTGGTGAAGCGGGTTCTCTTACTGCGGGTAAGTTTATGACTTATGTGGCGGTGTTTACGCAGATCATCAACCCGGCCAAGAATTTATCCACGCTTTTTTACAATATGCAGAAAGGGATAGCGGCGATTGACCGTATAGAGGAAGTACTTAACACTCCGCTTACGGTGACTGATATACCTGATCCTAAACGGCTGCACAGTTTTGAGCACAGTATAGAGTTCAGGGATGTGAGTTTTTCCTATAATGACGTACAGATCCTTAAAAATATCAACCTTACTATTGAGAAAGGGAAGACGGTTGCCTTTGTGGGCAGTTCGGGTGCGGGTAAGAGCACGCTGGCCGACCTGGTACCACGTTTCCATGATGTTACTTCTGGGGAACTGCTGATTGACGGGGTTAACATCAAGGAATATGCGCTGAGTGATGTGCGGAACCTGATGGGTATTGTAACGCAGGAACCTATCCTTTTTAACGATACGATCGCCGCGAATATTGGTCTTGGGGTAGAAAAAGTAACGGCCCAGGAGGTAGAGGATGCTGCCCGTATTGCCAATGCGCACGATTATATTATACGGAAGGAGCAGGGTTATGATACCAATATCGGCGACAGGGGTATGAAGCTGAGCGGCGGTGAGCGCCAGCGTCTTACTATTGCCCGTGCTGTGTACAAAAACCCGCCTATACTGATCCTTGACGAGGCTACTTCTTCGCTTGATACGGAAAGCGAGCGCCTTGTACAGGATGCCATCAATAACCTGATGCAGCAGCGTACTTCTATCGTGATCGCTCACCGCCTGAGCACTATCCGCCATGCAGACGAAATTCTTGTACTGCAAAAGGGGGAGATCGTAGAACGCGGCACACATGACAGCCTTATTAACCAGGACGGTTTTTACAAGCGGCTGGTAAATATGCAGGAGGTGAAATAGCTGCCGGGGAGGGCTCGTTGAAGTACGGCTTTGTGCCGGTGATCTGGGTGTACCAGTTGCGGGCGAGGGCCAGGCCGGGCATATCATACACTACGGTGCGAGGTTTTGCAAACTTCCTGTAAAGTTAGTTGATTGCTAATCAACCTTTCAACTACCTTTGCGGCGATATGATAGTGATAGATAATATTTTGGTCAGTGATGAAGTGGTACAGGAGCAGTTTGTGTGCGACCTGTCGCGATGCAAGGGAGGTTGCTGCGTGGATGGCGATGCGGGTGCCCCGCTGGCTGACGACGAACTGGACAGGATCAACGAGGTAAATGAAGCGGTGTTGCCCTACCTTGACGAAGAGCACCGCAGGGAGATCAAAAGACAGGGTCGCTACGTGTATGACAGGGAATTTGGCTGGGTGACGCCCACCATTGAAAGCAAGATCTGCGTATATGGCATTGTTGATGAGAGCGGGATTGTGAAATGCGGCATTGAGCAGGCGTATAATGATGGTAAGGTAAAGTGGAAAAAGCCTATCAGTTGCCACCTCTACCCTATCCGCATCAAAAAAAGCAAGAGGGGTACTAGTGACTTTGTTAATTATGAACCACGCGAAGACTTGTGCGCTGCTGCCTGTACCCTTGGTAAAAAGCTAAAAGTGCCGGTTTATGTTTTTCTTAAAGACGCCCTTATCCGCAAATACGGCAAAGTATTTTATGATGCCCTTGAAGCTACGGCACAGCATATGAACGGTAAATAACAGCATCTCATGCACAACAGATATACCACGCTCTTTCTACTGCTTTTTATTACCCTTGCGCCCGGGGCCTGCCGCATTAAGCAGGCAAAGGTGAATAACGACCTGAAGAAGTATTTTGATGAATACCAAACGGATGGTTGCTTTACGATGCTCAACAACAGTACGGGCGAGGTGATGGTGTATAATATGGGGATGGATACGACGAGGGTACTGCCTGCTTCCACTTTTAAGATCGTGAATTCGCTTATCGGCCTGCAAACGGGGCGTATACTCAATGATACCATGATGATCAGATGGGATGGCGTAAAGAGGCGTGTGGAAGACTGGAATAAGGATATGGGTATGAAGGAGGCTTTCAGGGTAAGCAATGTGGCTTATTACCAGGAGGTGGCCCGCCGTATCGGTGCGGATACTATGAAGAAATGGATCGACAGTATCGGTTATGGCAACCGCGATATCAGCGGCCCGGTAGATTCGTTCTGGCTGAACAACCGTCTTAAAGTATCGCCTGACGAGCAGCTTGGCCTGCTGAAAAGATTATATTTTGACCAGCTTCCTTTCCGCAAGAGCGTACAGGCTTCGGTAAAGGAGGCTATGCTGCGCGAAGACAGTGCGGCTTACCGCCTCAGTTATAAAACGGGCTGGGGGTTTGATGAGTCTAATAATTCCATTGGCTGGCTGGTGGGCTGGATTGAAGAGAACCGCCATGTGTACTTCTTTGTGACCCTGCTCAAATCGCCCAACCGCGACTTTGATATGATGCCTGCGCGTATTGGCATTACCAAAAATATCTTGCGCGCTCTTGGCTTTATGGTGGGCAGAAAATAATGCCGGCACGAAAATTATGTTTTCCTTCACAGCGCAGGGGTGAATAATCCAGTAATTTTATATTTTACAGGTATGCTTCGTTTTGAGTATCCCATATTATTATATGCACTGGCGGCGGTAGCGCTGCTGGCTCTGCTGTTTGCGGGTGTACTGCGCTGGAAGGGAAAAGTGCGTAAGAAGATCGGCGACGAAATGCTTGTTAAAGCCCTGCTGAGTAATTACAGTGGCAGGAACTTTATGCTCAAAGGTGTTTTTGCCATCGGTGCGCTGGCGCTGGTGGTGATTGCTATGGCCAACCTGCGCAAGCCTACGGGTAATGAAAAGGTGACGCGTAATGGCATAGACATTATGATTGCACTTGATGTAAGCCGGAGTATGCTGGCGGAAGATATTAAACCTAACCGCCTTGAGAGGGCGAAACAGATGCTGGGCAAGCTGATTGACAGGCTGAAGAATGACCGGATCGGCATTGTGGTTTTTGCCGGCAAGGCATATTTGCAGATGCCACTCACTGCTGACCACGGCGCGGCGCGGCTCTTCCTTTCTTCCGCCAATACTGATATGGTGCCTTCGCAGGGTACTGTAATTGGCGAGGCACTCCAAATGTGCGGCAGTTTTTTCCCGGACAAGGAAAAAAAATACAAAGCCATCGTTTTGATCAGCGACGGGGAGGATCATGATGAAAAAGCGGGCGATGCTGCTACCAGTCTTGCAGACAGGGGCATCAGTATCAATACCGTTGGGATAGGTTCGCCCGAGGGGGCGCCCATTATTGACCAGCTTACCAAACAGATGAAGAGAGATAACGAAGGCAATACTATCGTGAGCAAGCTTAATGAAGAGGAGCTGAAAGGTATTGCTAAAAAGGGTAATGGTATTTACCTGCGTTATACGGGTACGGATGAAGCGGCGGATAAAATAGAGGCACAACTCAACAGTATGGATAAACGCTCTGTTACTGATTTTGCGGGGGGTAGTTTTTACAGCTTTTTGCCCTGGTTGCTGGGTGCAGCGCTTGTGCTGCTGCTCGCGGAATTATTCCTTTCTGAGAACAAACGCCGCGTCATGCGGACTGCGGCTGCCGGTTTCTTTTTATTTTTCGCCATGCCTCTCACTTCCCTGGCACAGGATAAGAATAATGAAGCGCTTAAAAAGGGAAATGAAGCCTATGAGAAACAGGCTTATGATAAGGCTGCTGAAGTTTATAAGGGGGTGACTGATAAACAGCCCGGCAATGTTGCTGCACAGTATAATCTTGGCAATGCGCTGTATAAAAGCAGCCAGGGTGAAGCGGCTATTGCGGCATATGACAAAGCGCTGGAAGCGGCTAAAACGCCAGCAGATAAGGCGCGGATATTATATAACAAGGGGGTGGTTCAGCAGAACAGCAAGCAGCTTCCTGAAGCGATCGGCAGTTATAAACAGGCACTTAAGCTCAACCCCAGCGACGCGGATACGCGGCTTAACCTGCAAAAGGCGCTTCAGCAGCAGAAGCAGCAAGAGGAGCAGGATAAAAAAGATAAGAAGGATAAAGACCAGAAGCAAAAGCAGCCGAAGGACGATCCTAAAAAAGACAAGCCGGACAATAAAGACAAGCAAAAGGAAGAACAACCGCAACCACAGCCTTCGCGCATATCTAAAAAGGATGCCGAAGAGAAACTGAAGGCCCTGCTTCAGCAGGAGAAAAATTTACAGGAGAAGCTTAGAAGGACGAATGTGAGCACCGTAAAAAAGGATAAAGACTGGTAACTGTGCATACATTCCGCCGTACACTTTATTATTATTTGTTAGCCACCTTGTTTTCTATCGTGTTTTTTACAGCCTGTACCGGCCCTCTCTCCAATAACGGGCAACCTGGCAGAGCATCCCGTGACACGACCAAAAGGCCCGGCGTGATTGCTATTCTTCCTTATAAAGGAGCGGATCAACTGCTTATTCCTTTTATACAGTCTGAGATCGGGGGTTTCTATCATACTGAAGTTGCCGTACTGCCCACGGCTGACCTGCCCGATTTTGCCTGGTATGCTGCGCGGGGCAGGTATAAGGCGGACAGCCTGCTGGTGTTCCAGCGGGGCATGCTCATGCCCAAGCACCTGGCAATAGTGGGGATTACGGATAAGGATATATCTACCAGTCATGATAAGGCTCGGGACTGGGGCGTATTTGGCCCTGGGCTTTGGCCTGTGTGATCTCTACCTACCGGCTCAAAAGGGCTTCTGCAACACCGGCGCAGTTGAAGGAAAGGCTCAGTAAAGTGGTTCTTCACGAACCGGGGCATAATCCTGGGTTACCACACTGCTCCAAAGATCCGCGCTGTATGATGACGGACGCAGGGGGTGCTATTGCACAGGTAGACAGGGAAGCGAAGTGGCTGTGCCCTTCCTGCCGCCGGCAAACCGAACAATGAACCTATTTATAAAATCCTTATATTTACAAAACGCTGGACAATTTACGTGTATATTGCGTGGATGGAAAGGCTTTTGATAACAGGTATCCATGGCACCTGGTGCTGTAGCTAAGCGGCACAACCTGTATTTTATACCTGCTATATGTACCCAGAGCGACCCTGCCGGTATTGAATTTTCGGCAATTTATTGACCTTATCTATGTATAAATAATACGTTGGAAAGACTAATGCGTAACCAATAAACAACAGATAAATGAACACAAAAACAACCTTTCTGCGCTTGTTTGCCATTGCAGCAATCGCAGCGTTCTGCTTTACTGCCTGTAAAAAAACTTCGGTAACGGAAGCACCTAAGCCCCAGGACAACAATGTAGTAACCATCAGCGGCCGCACGGCTAATCCTGCGCAGGGGGCCAGGGTAACCATGACGCAACAGCAACTGGCGGAGCTGAAAGTGGTGAAGAAGATGAGGCTGGTATCGACCGGTGGTTTCACTTTTACGGTAGACAATAACCAGGGCAGCAGGACTGAAGAAATAACGCTTGGGGGAGATTGCCCGCCTGTAAGCGAAAAAGTCCTTGATTATTACCAGACCCAGGCTAATGAATGCTGCTGTTCTTTTGCGGTTTGCCTGCAGGGTGAAGACTGCTTTTTCTATTTCTATTATTTCGGTCCGAATAATGGCTGTACGGGCGGTGGTAATGAAATGTAATAACCGCTTCCAGAACTGTATAATTTACAGTTAAAATGTTTGATGACCGGCTGCGATGGCAGCCGGTTATTTTTATGCCCCTGCTGCTACTTACATCTTGCTACCTGATACTTGTTACTAAGTACTAAATTTGCATTTCAATCAATCTTCAGCATGTACTGCGAAAGTTTAACTGAATACAGGCGTTTAAAAACCCGGACCGTGTCTGTGGGTAAACTGCTGATCGGCAGTGATCACCCGGTAAGGATACAGACCATGACGACTACTGACACGATGGATACCATGGCAACGGTTGAACAAACGATCCGTTGTATAGAGGCTGGTGCCGAGCTGGTACGTATTACCGCCCCTTCAAAAAAAGAGGCAGAGAACCTGAGGCTTATCCGCGACGAGCTTCACCGCAGGGGATATTTTACCCCGCTGGTGGCTGATATCCATTTTACCCCCAATGCTGCTGAGATTGCAGCGCGCATTGTAGAAAAGGTAAGGGTGAACCCGGGTAATTATGTTGACAAGAAAAAATTTGACCTTATTGAATATTCTGACGCTGAATACGCCGAAGAGATTGAGCGCATACGCGAGCGGTTTACGCCTCTTGTGCTTATCTGCAAGGAACATGGTACGGCTATGCGCATCGGCACCAATCATGGCAGCCTGAGCGACCGTATTATGAGCCGTTATGGCGATACGCCGATTGGTATGGTGGAGAGTGCGATGGAGTTTTTGCGTATAGCGCGTGGTGAAGACTACCATAACATCATACTCAGTATGAAGAGCAGCAACCCGCTGGTGATGATACAGGCTTACCGGTTGCTTATACAGCATATGCTGGAAGAGTTTGGTGAATGTTACCCGCTTCACCTCGGCGTAACCGAGGCGGGTGATGGGGAGGATGGCAGGATCAAATCGGCCATCGGTATCGGTACGCTTTTAGAAGATGGTATCGGGGATACCATCCGCGTGAGCCTTACGGAGGACCCTGAGTTTGAGATACCGGTTTGTAAAGACCTTGTTAACCGCTACCGCCAGGTGAGCAATGGTGTGCCCATCCCGGCGATGGAGCAACCACCCTATTCGCCTTATGCCTACAGCAGGCGCAGTACTACTGCCATAGATAATATAGGCGGGAGGCAGGTGCCGGTGGTTATTGCTGATTTTATGCCTGAGGAGCGGGTTACGTATACCGCGCTTGAGGCGGTGGGCTATAACTACAATGCGACCACGGATAAGTGGCATATCGGCGATGCTGCAGCCGATTATATTTATACGGCTGGCAACCTGCCGGATTTTCCTTTACCGGGCACACTTAAAGTGATCTGCGATCCTTCTGCGTGGGAACGTGCAGCCGATCATTCTAAATATTTCCCGCTCTTTACGGTTGATGCTTACGGCAAGGCCGCTAAAAGGAGCCATCTCAACTTTATCAGCGCTGACGCGGGTGATGCCGCACAGGCAGCACAACTTCTCGGCCTGCTGAAAGAGCATGAAGGTATTGTACCCTGTATCTATTCGAGCCACCCGCGGAGTATGGCGTCGATACGGCGTTTCCTGTCTGCCCTGATGGAAAATGGCATACCCTGCCCCGTTATCGTGGCTATAGAAAGCCATGGTACAACGATTGACGAACAACTGATTCATTTTGCTACTGAAGCGGGGGCTCTTTATACCGACGGCTTCGGGGATGGCATCTGGCTGATCAATGACCCTAAAAAGATCGTCAACGATGTAGTGAGCGGCCGTACCTACCTGCCCACCAAAAACAATTACCAGTTTCTCAACAATACGTCTTTCTCCATCCTGCAAGCGGTGCGTACGCGCATCAGCAAAACGGAATATATCAGTTGCCCCAGTTGCGGGCGTACCCTTTTTGATCTGCAGGAGACCACGGCGAAGATCCGGTCTGTTACCCATCACCTGAAGGGCGTTAAGATTGCTATTATGGGCTGTATTGTGAACGGCCCCGGCGAAATGGCTGATGCAGATTTTGGCTATGTAGGCAGCGGACCGGGTAAGATCACGCTGTATAAAGGGAAAGAGGTTGTAAAACGCAATATTGACAGTGCAGTGGCTGTTGAAGAACTGGTATTGCTGCTGAAAGAAAACAACGCCTGGACCGAGCTTCCGGGATAAGCCCTGCTGGTCGTATTTATTTTATTAAACCCCGCATTGTAAACAGATATGCAAACTGATTTCCTGGTCATAGGTTCTGGCATAGCAGGATTGACTTTCGCGCTTAAGACGGCTCAATCGTGCCCCGATAAAAAGATAACCATCCTTACCAAGGCGCAGAGTGACGAAACCAATACCAAATATGCGCAGGGTGGCATTGCGGGGGTAATGGATTTTGATAATGACAGTTTTGAAAAGCATATAGAGGACACCCTTATTTCGGGGGATGGCCTTTGTGACAGGGAAGTTGTAGAAATTGTAGTACGTGAGGGCCGTGAGCGCATCAACGAGATCATTGAATGGGGTGCCCGCTTTGATAAAGAGCCTGATGGGGATTATAAACTGGGCAGGGAGGGTGGCCACAGCGAATACCGTATTCTTCATCATAAGGATGTTACGGGCCGTGAAATGGAGAGGGCCCTGCTTGAAGCTATTAAAAGACAGCCCAATATTGAGCTGATCAACTACTGCTTTGTACTCGACATCATTACCCAGCATCACCTCGGGTATCTTGTTACGAAGGCAACGGATGATGTGGAGTGCTATGGGGTATATGTGCTTAACCTTAATTCGGGGGTTATTGAAACGATTGCCTCCAGGGTTACCCTGCTGGCTACGGGAGGTAACGGGCAGGTGTACCGCACTACTACCAACCCGGCTATTGCTACCGGCGACGGCGTAGCTATGGTGTACAGGGCTAAGGGCCGCATAGAGAATATGGAGTTTATCCAGTTTCATCCTACGGCTTTGTATGAAGCGGGGGTAAGGGGCCAGTCGTTCCTCATCACCGAAGCTGTGCGGGGTGATGGCGGCATCCTTCGTAATGCGGATGGCGAAGCTTTTATGGAGCGCTATGACCCGAGGAAAGACCTGGCACCGCGTGATATTGTGGCGCGGGCTATCGATAACGAGATGAAGGTGGGCGGTACGGAACACGTGTACCTTGACTGCCGCCACATGGGCAGGGAAAAGTTTATTGAGCACTTCCCCAATATTTACGAAAAGTGCAAAAGTATCGGCGTGGATATTGAACAGCATATGATACCTGTAGCACCGGCGGCGCATTACAGTTGCGGGGGTATTAAAACAGACGAGATGGGGCGTACGTCTATCATTAACCTCTATGCTGCGGGAGAATGCGCCAGCACGGGCCTGCATGGCGCCAACCGCCTGGCGAGCAACAGCCTGCTTGAAGCTATGGTGTTTGCCCACCGCTGCTATAAGGACGCCATACATAAGATAGGCTCCATACATATACCGGAGGGTATTCCTAACTGGAATGCATCGGGCACAAGAGCGCCGAGGGAGATGATCCTTATTACCCAGAGCCTTAAAGAGATGAAACTGCTGATGAGTGATTATGTGGGTATTGTTCGCAACAATGAGCGTTTGCAACGGGCTATGCGCCGCCTTGACTTGTTATGGGAGGAAACGGAGGCTCTGTATGAAAAGACACAGGTATCGCCTCCTCTCTGTGAGCTCCGCAATATGATCACGGTATCGTATCTTATTGTAAAGAGCGCCGGGTTTCGCCATGAAAGCCGCGGGTTGCATTATACTACGGACTACCCGGATAAGAGCGGTATTTTGCAGAATACGATTTTGTAAAGCGGGTTAGGCTTAACCGGTAGATTCGTATCCGGTTTACCGTACGACTATGTAAAAGCATCCATTCGAAAAACCTGATGGGACCGGGACTGTTTTATCTACTGCTGCTACAGGGCTTTCTTAAACTTTGGAGGTGCTAACTGATTATTGAAACCACGATGATCTCTCATGCAAAATAAGGGCCTGCGGGTATTTGCGGGACAGGATATATTGTGTACTACCTGAGACCTGTATTATTTCTTTCTGCTGTCGTATTCTTTACTGAATGTTACTTTGATGTAAGTGAACAGGGGCTGATAAGAAAAGTGGATTGGGCGCAATTTTGTTTCAGCGGTTCGTTTTGAAATGAAAAAAGGGGAAAAACACGGCAAAAAAACTTATTCTACTGGTGTATTTTAGTTCTGAATTTCAGAAGAATGGATAAACACGGGCAAATACAAATAAAAGATAACATCATAGAAATTGATGCCAGTAATGAGGACATACCCATTATTGAGCGACATTTTAACAAATACACAAAACGTGATATAGCAATACAAAACTTAATACTTCCTGCCAGACCAATTTGGTTAAATATTATTGTTCGCTTATTTAGATTTTACAGAAGAAAAATCGCTCATCGCCTGGGAAACAGGTGTGTTTTCGATCCAAGTTGTTCGCACTATTCGGAATTGGCATTTAGAGAAAAGGGATTTTTTAAAGGGCTAAAATTAACTGTTAAAAGGCTTTATCGTTGCAGGGCATCGAATGGGGGAGTTGATTTACTTAGTTAATCATTAAACTAAATATTATGACCTACAAAATTGAAACAATCGGAGCGCAATTTTCAGACAAAGACATCACAAATCTGGAAGGCAGATTTAACAAGTATGCAACTGCGGGTTACAAATTTCACTCTGTATTTCAAATTCAAAAACAAGGATGTTTGGGTATTGGAGCGCCTTCTGTAACTTATTTGGCTGTATATGTTAAAGAGTAAAGAACGGCGTATAACGAAAGTATTTGTAATTCGGGGGTGGGCTATTGGAGGAATCAACTTCGGTAATTCTGTTGTGTTGCGGTTCAGGGGCGGAAGAATAATGCCGAGCTATAGAATATAATATGCTATTCATTAACTTTACTCAGCTGCGGTTCGGGTTGATGGATCACATAATACGGCAACTATGTACAAGTTGGGACAAGTTGAAATAAAAAAGGCAACTATTAGTTGCGATAAACAAATCATTTCGCTGTTGACACCAATAATTCCCGAATATCAACTTGTAAAAACTTCGAGATTTCGGAAAGTGTTTCAATGGATGGCTGGACTTCATTTGTGCACCAACGAGAAACAGTTGATTCGGTTTTACCCAAATGACTGGCTAAATCCTTACTGGTTTTGTTCTTTTCAGCGAGAACAGACTTTATTCTATTTAAGTTTACTTTCGCCACAGCGCTAATTTATTTACTTCTCCTGCAAATATCGTAAAACTATAAAGACTTTAAAATTATATTTAAACGACAATAAATCATATTTTTATGCAGTACTATTACTGTTAAACTATTATTTATTTTAATTTGCAGGAATAATTATTGTTTTGGAGCAAGGGTAAAATTTTCAGCAAACGGGAGAAGGGCAGTTAAAAGTGTACGAAAAGTGCATTTCGGGGTCGTATCACTGGTATGTTGTCTTTCCTGAAATCAGACTTTGTGGAAAGTGGCTTCAAGGCATGGGGTTTGACTGTGGACAATCTGTAATGGTTAGACATGAAAAGAATAAGATTATCATTACAGCAGACAGTGAAACGGAAATGGGTGAATAAAACACTGCCTCTAACAGCGTTTTGGCGGAAGAAAGGCTAACGTGCTCCATAGAAAGTTTAGTGACGAAATCACTGGCTGTACGAAGTCTTAAACAATCCGGGAAGACTATATTGTGTATCATAAAAAATCCATATAGTTGTAAAGCGCCTTTTTGCCGCAGGCTTTATACGGTGCTTATTATATGAAAACCTTATTGTTTTGGGCTGGTAATGAGCTATCCTGCAAAAATTAAAGAACTAAAGGAGGCGCAGAGAGGGGGGTACAAAATTTAATTATGTTTTATCTGTACGGTAAACCGGAAATTAATACAGAAAAGGCAGCTGAGTTTTATCTCTCAAGGCATTTTGTAATAATAAACAACTGCCAAAAAGTCGTGATTCCCGATTATCTATTTTAGCCTTACGTTTACATCACTTCAACATCACTTCAACATCACTTCAACATTACTGTAACTATACTGCAACTTTACTCATAGTTTGGGGTAAAAATGTGGTGATTTCTGTATGAAATGGCCATGAGACACTTAATGATGTGCTATTTTGTCAGGTGGAATTATCTGCCTTTACTGCGTAATATGAAGGATATAAGAATGCCGTCCTTAAACTGGGGACGGCATTCTATGTATTCTGGCTGCTGGGCTTATTGTATGATGCTTAACTGCACTCTTGACCTGTTCTTTCCATCGCTTATTTCTACAAAATAAAGGCCGGGGGTAAGGCTGCCTGTATTCAGCGTTACCATTTTCTGGTTGCCATTGAATTTTACGATCTTCTTAATATTTCCGAGTTTATCGAGCACGGTAACCTCCCTGATGGCTGCAGGTTGCGGTACTGTGGTCTTCGCGGTGTTTTCTTTTATACGGATATTGACCGCATCTTTTGCCGGGTTGGGGTAGATATCGATACCGGGCTGGGTTCTGTACCAGCCGCAGGTCCAGAAAAACATATCCTCCATCCCGCTCGTAGCGCCACAATAGGTTTCCACTTCTACTCTTATCTTGTTCTCCCCGGCCTGTCTTGCATCGGGTTTGGTATAATAGCAGGTACAATAGTTATAAGAGTAGGGGCCTTCTTCTACGAGTACATCGTTCACATACCAACGGTAATACGTATCGTAGGGTGTGGTGCTCACGCTCACGGAGAGATGATCGCCACAGGAAACGTATTCGGGGTAGAGCCCGGTGATCTGCCGGTTAAAGGGGAAGAAATCGACATAGCCCTGTGCGGATTGCTGACAGGTGTTGGTGGTGGTTACAATGGCGATATCGTTATACCCCGTAGCCCAGGTATTGGTTGAAGAGGTAGTGTAGGTGGTAAGTGTACCGCCATACAATAAAGAATTGTTGGAGGACGTCCAGGTAAAGGAAGCACCTGGGGCAGCTCCGCTCACAGAAAGCTGTACTTCATCGCAACCCGAGGCTGTTGCGGTGGCTACAATGGGATCGCCACCTACCCTGATGTTTTTAGTGTACACATAGGTGCGCCCGCATATCGTTACGGTGGCCCGTATGGTGGCATTACCGTCGTTGACCCTGTTTATGGTGAGGGTATTGCCGCTTACGGAAGAGGTGAGGCACTGGTAGGAAATATCATAGATGTACCACTGTACTGTGGCGCCTGCGGGGAGGTTGGGCACTGTATAGGCAGCCGAGGTACAGGTCTGTGACGGGCCGGATATGCTGTAGGCATTCTGCGCGATGTTAATCAGGCCTGAAACGTTGCTGGTATTGGCGGTGGTGGCGCCTGTATTCTGCGGATCGAGCCAGTTGCTCAGGCGTGTGGCATTTGTTCCGCCACCTGTCCATGAAACATCAAAGCGGCCATATTCGCCCCTGCGCTGGGCGCAGTAGTTGCCCTGATTAAACTGGTCGCCATGGAGTTGCCCTGTTACCCGATGGTTCATATCGTACAATGGGGCGCCTGATGAGCCCGGCTGCACGGTGCCTACATCAAAAACAGATACCCAGTGGTTGTTGGTACCTCCCCATGAGGAAACGGTAGATGTATTAAAGTCCTGGCTGAACTTCATCAGGTCGCCGGCGGGATGATGGAGCGTAACACTGCCGTTGGGCGTAGTTGTGCTGCGATCCCACCCGGAATAAAATATACCGGAATTGGGCGGTGGTACCTGGTTGAGTTCGAGCAGGGCAAAGTCGGAAGCTGCATTGTTTGCCCTGAGTACGCTGCCATTAAACTGTACGTCTTCCCTCCACCCTGTATTGTTGTTGCAGGTATTGCTCCAGGTTTGGAACTGGAAGACCCAGTTGGCGAGGTTGGAGCCGAGGCAGTGATTGGCGGTGAGAAAGTAGGGTATATTGGAGCCGCAGGTATTCATGAGGAGGCTTCCGGTGCAGGCTTCCTGGCCATTTACCACGATGAGTGCTACGGAGTTTCTTTCATTTTCCCAGCCTGTGGCTGCCGGGCATACTACGTTAACATTACAGGTTGCGGAGCTTCCGGGGTTGCCAAAATATTCATCTCCGAATTGTTTATATCCAAAATTGACCTGGCTGATCGTCATGCTGTTTTTGTCGCGCTCTTCTGGTGGAAAGCGCAGGGTAATGGTTACACGGTCGCCCTGGTAGACGCGTGTGGCCCATAACTTATTCTCATTATTTTCTTTAGCGGTTATACTGTCTGTTAGCTCTCTATCTGTATATATGCTCATAATGGCGTGCCGGGAAAGCATAAAGTCTTCGAAGTGGAGGGATATATTTCTTGCCTGCTCTGCCACGAGTGTAAGCGACAGTGTATTATCATCACCGCTTTTTGAGGTGCCGGCGGCCTTAAAGAAATTGATCCTGGTTGATACTTTTTCGGCAAAGCCATTGGAGTAGTCTTTTTGCGAAGCATCAGCAGTTTTCGCCCGGGCCAGCAGGTTGGTAAAATTGGCTGGCATGCTAACTACCTGTTCGATAGTTTTTGTTTTACCGGCAGGAAGGAATTGTTCGGGGATAGTAGCGGGGAATATTTTTGTTTTTACCTGTGCCTGGGCTGGTGCAAGGGTTACGGTGAGGCATAGCAGTAAAAACAGGCGACTGGTTATTTTAATTTTCATAATAAGATGTTTTGTGAATAATAAGACAGCATTGCCGGGCAGGTGATATGTATCAGGACAAAGGGATAAATACGGCAGGCGGGCTACGGCTGCGCGCAGCGACAAGAGGGTATAGCGGGAAGGGACCATCCCTTATAAGAGTGTGTTTCAGGATATTCATAAGCTGAGCTGTTATGTTTCATCAGCAACGGTACAATAAAGCTAATAAAATATTCTATGTTCTGCATGCGACGAACTTTTCCGGAAGGTGTGCGGATTATATCTGCGGGGCATGTTATTCTTCCAGCAACGCATATACGGCAAAGCTTGCCAGCCAGTGTTCGCCACCATATTCGCCGCTCACTACGTGCGGCAGGGCGGATGAAAGGTGTTTGGCGGCAGATTTCAACATCAGGGCGCGTCTTGCATCACCTGCAGGCAGCAGCCTGGCAATGCCCTTCATACACCAGGCCCTGCTGAAGCAAAGCCCGTCGAGGTGGACGATCTGCAGGTCAGCTCTGTCGGATACCACGGGTAATACCGACAGGTGCCGGAGGTCGGCAGTGGTGAGGAACTTACCAAACCATTGGATAAACTCGCTTTTGGGTAATACCCTGCGCATAAGATCTGCTTCTTCGAGGCAGGGCGACAGGAAATCGCTGCCATTGGGCTCCCAGCGGGCAGGGCCGTCCGTATCACCAAGGTATATTTTCTTCGATGCCGTAATGATGGAGTTTTTAAATGCGGTATTGCCTGTTTGCACGGCATAATCGTATGCCATGGTAAGGCCAAAAGCAGTATTGGGGTGTACGCCTGTGCGGTTGGGATAGGTTTGTTTGGGGAGGAACCTTGTCCAGAGTTGTACAACGGTATCCGTAAGGGGTTGCAGGTTTTGTTTCCACTGCCGTCCATCCGCATCGTTCCAATTGTCCAGTTCCTGTGCCAGTTTCAGCAGCCAGGCCCAGCCATAGGTACGTTCCCAGGAGGATGCGAGGGGCATGCTGAAATATTTCACCTCTTTATCGAGATTGGCTTTGGAGAGGGTGGCGGTAAGCGTCTGCCTGATCTTTTGTGCTTCTGCCATGCCGGGAAATTTTTTGAGCAGTTTTACCAGCATCCAGTGACCATGCACACAGGAGTGCCAGTCGAAGCAACCGTAGAAGCTGGGATGCAGCTCGCGGGGGGACATTATATGATCTTCGATCTTATTGGAGGTATGGCTTGTTTTGTTGGGGAATTCCTGCAGTATACATTTGAGCGGCAGGCTGGCCAGGTGGTCGGCTGCTTTCGGCGTAAGTTCGTAACGGGTACTGTCTTTTGAGATAATCAGTAGTTCCTGCGGTTGGGCAAACGCCGACCCTGGCAGGAAAATCATGAACAGTGGTAATAGTTTTGTGTATCGCATACCAGTAGATTGATATTGTCAAAGATACACGGAAAGAGCTGGATAACGGAGGCACGTAAAACGGAAATAAAACACCCTGCTGGTATGTTCCAGCAGGGTGTTTTATACAGTATTCATTTATTTACGGGTGCCAAGACCATTGGGGCCTGCAGGGGTATTAGGGCCGGGAGATGCCGGACCAGTGGGACCAGTAGGGGCGGTGGGGTCGCCTACCATATCATTATACTTCCTGATGATGTTTTCTACAATCATCCTTTCTACGGCAATGTTGGAGAAAACAGCGAGCTTGGTACTGCACTGGTTAAGTACAGACTGTGTCTGGCAGGCAGTAAATCCTACGATGAAGCGTGCAAGGGTATGTCCATCACCATCAGTAATGAGATGACTGTATTGCCCGTTGAGATAGATTTCTTCTCCACGTACGTCAAATACTTTTGCAGCTTTTGAATTACCATTTCCGGTAGTGAAGGCCAGCAGTATTGCAGAGCAGAGTACGCAGGCCAGAATAAAGATTTTTTTCATTTTAGTGTAATTTTGTTGGTTAAAAATTCCCGGTATACCCTTCCGGGGATGGCCATTTGGTTTACGTGTATTATGGTTCACGGCTTACAGGTGCACAGGTGGTTACCCTGTCCGGCTGCAGATGCTAAACCCGGGGTGGTTGTTTTACCACCAGAAATCCCATTTATTTTTCCATGAGTCAACACCGGGGGAATATCTCACATTTTGCAAAATGACTTTACGCTTATGATTTCAGGTTGAGACAGAATAGGCGGTAACTGTTTTCTGAGGATGAGGGATGAGTTTTTTGGCATCAGGGAAATAATAGTTCGCCAGGTTCCAGATAATCATAATCCCTGAAAAGAAGTAAAGGTTAAGTACCAGGAGGATACCTACGTGCATCATGATGGTAAGGCAAAGCCAGAACTTCCTTGTTTGCCGGATATTGATAAAAAGCGGGTAGCACATTTCGACGATAATAGTAAACCAGCCCGCGATCACAAAAACGATGGGATAGTTGCCCAGAGGGGAAAGGGATATATTGAAATCGTTGGTAAAGTTGGGCAGGTTAACGGCCTTCCATACAGATTCGCCATTCCACCAGTTAAAACCCAGCAACTTGTCGAGACCGGAAATAAAATAGGCGAAACAGATGTGGATCTGAAACAGGCGCCGGAAAGGGGTGAGTGACTCCGGGGTAAACCCTTTAGGGCGAAATAAATAGTTACGCAGTGAGAAATAATCGTCTGACGGCAGCAATACCAGGTAAAGGAGTGACATTGAGCAGAAGTAGTCTACTCCGTAAGCAAAATATAAGCCCGAGCGGGTATAGGCCACCTGTAGTACAAGTAAGAGCAGTGCAACAGGACGACTAAAAAAGCCCAGCCCGATCAACGCACATAACAGCAGGAAGATACATTTGTACAGTATGACACTACCGGCATAGCTAAGACCAAGGGCCTGAAAACCTTCGAGTATATCTTTGAGGAACAGCATAGATTGACCACGGTAGTTGTGCAGATCCCACGGTATAAGGGCATTCTTCCCGTACAATGCATCAAAGTCGGCCCATATTGAGGTAAAGTGTAAAAACAATAGTGCAGCAACGGCGATGCGGAAGAAAATGAGGAACTCAGGGTTTTGCACCCGGTCATTAATAAAGAATCGATAAGCCGGGTAAATTATTCGTTTCATTGTTATTCTTTTTATATTCTTCTAAAGCAAACATGGTGTATACAGGGCCTGCGGATGCTCCTTTTGCATAGTTTTTCAATTGCATGTGATCGTACAGGTAAAGGGTGGTAGTAATCGACTTTACACGCGGGTCGCGGGAGGCCATAGCGTTCAGCCGCTTCAGGAGTACACTCATGTACCGGTCAAAGAAATCTTCCTTAGCTTTTTCTTTTACTACCTTATCCATAAACAACTGGTTCAACATGGTGAACCTTAACTTCCCCTCCTTTGTTTGCAGGGGGAAGTCCGACAGCTTGACCTCCTCATGTCCGTCGGCATAGGTGATCCTGTGGCTTATGATAAAATTGCTCGCCACGTTGGGGGCGAAAAATCCATATCCGGTATCAAAGCCGGTGTATGCCCAGAAGTTGCCGAGAAAATGGCTGTTGCAGTAGTTGAAAAACCGGCCGATAGCTGGAACATCTTTATTATAGAATTCGCAGACTGTGCTGAAAGATAAAGCTGCATTATTAAATACGATCTTGACAAGCAGCACAATGATCACCGTAAATTTTGATATGTTTTTCAATCTGTTCATAGTAAGAAGATTAACCCCATGGAGTGTAACTCCATGGGGTTGTAATCAATTTTATTATTCGCCTGTGGCTGGACCATTATACTTTTCAATGATCTCATCAACTACTCTCCGGGCGTCAGCGGCTAACGGAAAGTTGACCAGTCTTTTATCACACTGGTTGATTACAGATTTTGTATCACATGCCTGCCATCCGAGCAGCATTTCAGACAATACTCGTGCATCGGCTTCGGCTACCTTAGTAGAGTTTTCAGCAGTGATGTGGATTTCTTCTCCGTAAATGTCAAATATTCGTTCGCCTTTCAGTTTATCGTTGCTGGTAGTAAAAGCAACAAGCATTACAGAGCAGAGTACGCCGGACAGAATTAAGATCTTTTTCATTTTAAGTAAATTTTATTTAGTTAATTGAGTGTTCCCGGAATTGCCTGCGCTCCGGGAGAAACGCCCATGTTTTTACGTGTCGTCATGGTCACACGGTTTTCAGGTTCATAATGCATATTCGGCTGTCTTTTGCTAACCCCGAAGTGGTTGTATTGTCCACCAGCAATCCCTTTTGTTTTTCTTTGAGTCAACAGGGAGTAATATCTCTCAATTTGTAGCTACCAAATGTGTTTATTGTGTTGCACAATATTTTGTTTAAGTCGATACTATATTCCTAGTTCTGCGGCTGGCAGATTACCGTCTGGAGGTAACAGTGATCATCTCCCGGCTATCATTCAATCACAAGTCAAAAGTATAACCTGGTTCTTTCTCCCGCCAGAGTAGAATGACCTACAGGGCGACGTTTTATAGCGCGCCATTTTACCGTTGTACCCCCGTTTTAAAACCCGGTCTTGCCACCGCAGTTTCAGCGCCGGCATCATTCACATTACCCGGTCTTCGTGTAAGTTGTACCTTTGCTTTATGTATTATATTGTATTTGGTTTACTTTACCTGGTTTCCCTGCTGCCATTCTTTATATTATATGGCCTGAGTGATTTTGCAGCATTTCTGTTGTATTATGTGGTGGGGTATCGCAAAAAAGTGGTGCTGTATAATTTATCTGTTGCCTTCCCGGAAAAAACTGAAGCGGAACGCGTAAAGATTGCCAAGCGCTTCTACCGGTATTTTACCGATACTTTTATCGAAACACTTAAATTTATCTCCATCAGTAAAAAACAATTACTGAAGCGGAGTACCGGGTCGTTCGATCTTATCAACCAGTTTATTGATGAGGGCAAGAATATCCATATCATGGCGGGACACCAGTTTAACTGGGAATATGCTAACCTTCTTTACTCCATTAACCTGAAAATCCCTTTTGTTGGTATCTACATACCCATTAAGAACCGCATATTTAACCGCTTATTCCTCGGCCTGCGCAGCCGCTACGGCACCATTCTAATAGGCGCAACTGAGTTTAAGAGCAAAATGCACGATGTTTTTAAGAAGCAGTACATGCTTGGGCTTGCCGCCGACCAAAACCCGGGCAATCCTGCAGCTGCTTATTGGATTAATTTCTTTGGCCGACCTACACCTTTTGTTACCGGGCCAGAAAAAGGGGCTATTAAAAACAATACTGCCGTTGTGTATGTAGGGTTCCATAAAGTAAAAAGAGGCCATTACCGTTTCGATACCCACTTGTTGGCTACCAATGGCGGAGATACCCAAAAGGGTGAACTTACCCTGCACTACCGCAACATTCTCGAGAAAACCATACGCCAGGATCCGGCTAACTACCTGTGGAGCCATCGTCGTTTTAAGTTTGAATGGAAACCCGAATACGGGGAGGTTTTTGGGTAAACCCGGAGTAGCCGGGTATTTATATATTACATTTATACATATTTCGCCCTAACGGGCCTGCCTGTACTCAATGCTATTCTCTGCAACGCACAAGACGGGCTGTCAGCCCTAAGTTTCAAAACGGGGAAATTATTTTTTCGTTATCTTCGCCCATTAGCCACTCAGCTATAAGTAATTATGGAGAAAGAGAGCATTTATAAAATTTTGAACAGCATTAAAACAGCATTAATTAATGGAATCAACCATAGTACTCATCATTGTCGGTGTGGTTGCCCTTGCCGTGGGCATCATACTGGGTAAGTTCATTTTCGCTAAAAACACAAAAAAACAGGTAGAAGAAGCCGAGCATACTGCACAAAATATCATCAAAGAAGCCGAATTGAGGGCGGAGACGCTGAAAAAAGAGAAACAGCTTGAGGCAAAAGAGCGTTTTGTTCAACTTAAGGCGGAGCACGATAAGGAAGTAATGCAGCGGAACCAGAAGATCAACGAGATAGAAAATAAGATTCGCCAGAAAGAACAGAGTTTTAACCTGAAAGAAGCCAATCTCGAAAAACAACAGAAAGAAAATGAAGCTATAAAGGATAACCTCAATCGCCAGATTGAAGTGGTTAATCTTAAACGTACCGAACTGGAGAAGCATCAGGAAGAACATATCCGCCGCCTCGAAAAGGTAGCTGGTCTCTCTGCCGATGAAGCCAAAGCTCAATTAGTAGAAAGCCTGAAACAGGAGGCTCAGTCACAGGCCTTATCCCTTCAACAGGATATCATCGAAGATGCTAAGCAAAAGGCTAATAAAGAAGCCCGTAAGATTATTATCCAAACTATACAGCGTACTGCTGCAGAACAGGCCATTGAGAACTCTATTACCGTTTTCAACCTTGAAAGCGACGAGATCAAGGGGTCAATCATTGGTCGTGAAGGACGCAACATCCGCGCTATTGAGGCTGCTACAGGTGTGGATCTTATTGTAGATGACACTCCGGAGGCCATAGTATTGTCATCTTTCGACCCACTCCGCCGCGAGATTGCCCGTCTTTCTCTTCAGCGCCTGGTAACCGATGGCCGTATTCATCCTGCCCGTATCGAGGAAGTGGTGGAAAAGACCAAGAAACAAATCGAAGATCAGGTAATGGAGATCGGGGAGCGCACAGTGATTGAGCTGGGCATTCACGGTCTGCACAAAGAACTTATCCGTATGGTAGGTCGCATGCGTTTCCGCTCCAGTTATGGCCAAAACCTGCTGATGCACAGCCGCGAAACGGCTAATCTTTGCGGTATTATGGCTGCAGAACTTGGCATGAACCCCAAACTGGCCAAACGTGCTGGTTTGCTCCACGATATCGGTAAAGTTCCCGACGAAGAAACAGAACTTAGCCATGCCCTGCTTGGGGCCAAACTGGCCGAAAAATATGGCGAAAACCCTGCAGTGGTAAATGCCATCGGTGCCCACCACGATGAAATGGAGATGCAATACGTGATCTCTCCCATTATACAGGCGTGTGATGCCATCAGCGGTGCACGCCCTGGTGCGAGAAGAGAGATTATGCAGCAATATATGCAGCGTATCAAAGACCTTGAGAACCTTGCTATGGCTTATACTGGCGTGGAAAAAGCCTATGCCATACAGGCTGGACGTGAATTGCGTGTAATTGTGGAAGCTGATAAAGTAACCGATGCCGACAGTGAAAAGCTGAGTTTTGAGATTGCCCACAAAATTCAGACGGAAATGACTTTCCCAGGACAGATCAAAGTAACTGTCATTCGTGAAAAGAGGTCTGTTAACGTGGCCCGTTAATATTTATTATTCACCTTCATGGCGGGTTAGCAGTAAAAAAACTTGCTTTTTTTGCTTACGTAATAAAAGATTTCCCTACCTTTGCCGTCCTTAAAAATAAGAGATTATGAGTGCCATAGCATTTGTTCATGAGCAACTGACCGCAGCCAAAGCGATGCCGAAGTTTAAAGCAGGTGACAACGTCACTGTTAACTACAAGATCATTGAAGGTAACAAGGAGCGTATCCAGAGCTTTAAGGGCGATGTGATCAAACGCCAGGGTACAGGCCATACCGCCACATTTACCGTAAGGAAAATCAGCGACGGAGTAGGCGTAGAACGTCTTTTTCCTGTATACTCACCCAATATTGAAAGCGTAGTACTTAATAAAGTAGGTAAAGTACGCCGTGCAAAACTGTACTTCCTTCGCGAAAGGAGTGGTAAAAGTGCCCGTATTAAAGAAAAAAGAATGGCAGTGGCTAAATAGGCACTATCAGCATATTAAAAAAAGCGAAAATTTGATATTTTCGCTTTTTTTATGTTCATTTGTCAGGTATTGGAATGATTATTGTGCTTTTCTTACCAAATTATTGCTGTTGGAGTAATTTTTACCTTAATTCTTTGCTTACATACTTAAACTCAAAACCATTAAGATCATGAGAAAGCTCTTGTTATTAGCTGTTTTACTCACCACAGTACTCTATTGTATTTCCTGCGCCCGTGGTATTAGTCCCTACGAGGCAGCCAACGGAAAAGCAAAATGTGGCAGGTACCTCAGATAAGAAATTTCGATCAATCACAAACAAAACAATGGCTCCAATATAGGGCCATTGTTTTTTAGAGCGGTTGTTAAACTTCGTGAATAAAAAAGGTCAAAATAAGGATAACCCAATAATTGGTTTATCTTTGTATCAAATTTCTTTAGTTATGTTATTATCATTGCTACATAATGTTTTGTTATTTTCTATGCCGGGAGGCAGTGAGTGGATTCTGATTTTACTTGCCATTTTGTTATTCTTTGGCGGACGCAAGATTCCCGAATTGATGAGGGGTATTGGCCGTGGTGTACGCGAGTTCAAAGATGCAAAAGATAACGTAAAATCTGAGCTTGAAGCCGGAATGCAGGAAAAAGACAAAGATGCAGAGATCAAAGAATTGAAAAAGCAATTAGCTGAACGGCAGGCTTAATCTCCTGCTGAAATAATATTCAAAAGGTATGCTGTTGATAATGGCATACCTTTTTACATTTCAATCCTACCTGGCGCTTTACCCTGGATAATCTATTGTGTTTGACAGGGTTTGAATTACAGACAATATTATTAAGTAATTTCGTTCCATTTATTTTAAAATGCACAGGCATTGTACACATTCACAAGTATAGCAGATTATCAGAAAGACCTCACTAATAACACTATCTCTTGTGAGGCTATAGTGCAGGATTACTTGCAAAAGATCAGGCAACGGCCTAACCTCAATGCATTTGTAGAAGTATATGAAGAAGAAGCGTTACAGAAAGCCAGACAACTGGATGCTGCCAGGAGCAATGCTCCTATGAAAAGACTGCACGGGGTCGTTATTACTATAAAAGATACCATCGCCCATAAAAACCACGGACTTACTTGCGGTTCAAGAATATTATCCGGCTTTACTGCCCTTTATAACGCAACGGCTATACAACGCCTGCTCGATGAAGATGCTATCGTTATTGGTCGCTGTAACTGCGATGAATTTGGTATGGGTTCCAGCACAGAAAACTCATGCTATGGCCCCACGCTCAATGCTGCCGATACCACACGCGTACCCGGTGGTTCATCGGGCGGCTCTGCCGTATCAGTACAGGCCGGTCTTTGCATGGCTGCAATTGGCGGCGATACGGGTGGCTCTATCCGCCAGCCGGCAGACTTCTGTGGAGTGGTAGGCCTGAAACCTTCTTATGGACGCATCTCCCGTTATGGATTGGTAGCCTATGCCTGTTCCTTTGAGCAGATTGGTTGTTTTACCCACACCGTTTCCGACGCTGCCCTGCTTCTTGAGATAATGAGCGGCCCGGACGAATATGACAGCACTGCCCTGCAAACGCCTCCACCCGCATTTTCAGAGCCCGGAGATCCCAATACCAAATACCGCTTTGCCTGCTTTAAAGATGCATTTTTTAACCTGGCACTAGATGAGGATATTCGCAGCGGCCTGCTTGATAAAACAGAACGGCTGAAAGCCGATGGTCATACTGTTGAAATGATCGATTTCAGCCTGATGGATTACATTGTACCTGCTTATTATGTACTTACTACTGCAGAAGCCAGCAGTAACCTGAGTCGGTATGACGGAGTACGCTTTGGCTACCGCACACCGGCTACCGTAGAAGATTTAACAGATTTTTACAAGCGAACCCGCTCAATGGGTTTCAACGAAGAAGTACAGCGCAGAATCATGCTGGGCACATTCGTGCTTAGTGCTGGATATTATGACGCTTACTATGCCAAAGCGCAGCAGGTACGCCGAATGCTGGTTGACCGCACAACCGTTGTATTCAACAGTTTCGACGCTATTCTGATGCCTGTAAGCCCCACTACAGCCTTCCCGCTCGGCGACAAAATCGATGATCCCATAGCTATGTACTTAGCCGATATCTTTACAGTTTTTGCCAATCTTACCGGTATCCCCGGTATCGCTTTGCCTCTTTTTAAGCACCCGAATGGCATGCCCTTTGGCTTACAGGTTATGACAAAAGCAGGAGATGAACTAACTTTGCTACGGATTTCGGAATTACTTATGCAACAGTACAGGCAGTAAAACGTCTTATAAAGACAAAATGAAACAGATTTTATTCATCATATGTATCGCCCTTATAGGTAACTTTCACTTACGTGCACAACAGCCACAAGTAGTAGATACTACTATCTATAGCCCTGCAGATGTATACGAACAAGAAGAAGATTCTATCATCAATGACGTACTGCAGCAGCGTACCCCACCTAAAAAAGATAAGGTTCAATATTTCAGTCAGGTTACGAAATACGGATTTAAGAATCTGTTTGCCAACTATGCTTATAATCCTACCCTGCCTTACAGAAGCCAGGTAAATCCCTATGCAGAAACCTATATGCAGGATTACCTGAAAGTTCACAGCAAATATCTGGTACGCATGAAGAGTTGGGCCGGTCCTTATTTTAATCTTATCGACAATATTCTTATACAATACGGTTTGCCGAGAGAGCTCAAATATCTTGCGGTGATTGAGAGCAATCTTAACACGAGCGCTACCAGTTGGGTAGGTGCGGGAGGGCCCTGGCAATTTATGCCTTATACAGCCAGGGATTATGGCCTGCAGGTGGGTAATGGTATTGACGAACGTAGAGATTATTATAAAAGTACCCATGCTGCCGCAAGATACCTCCTAAATCTTTATCGCCAGTTGCATGATTGGCTCTTGGTGATCGCTGCTTATAATGGCGGTCCCGGTCGTGTTTATGATGCTATAAAACGCAGCGGCAGCCGTAACTTCTGGGCGCTACAATACCAACTCCCCACAGAAAGCCGTAATCATGTTAAAAAGTTTATCGCTACCCATTTTGTAATGGAAGGTACAGGAGGTATTACAACCGTCTCTGCCAGTGGTGGTGGCTACCTTGGTACATGGCAGGGTAATCCCTGTGCTAATACCATCAACCCGCAGGATGTAAATAAACCCCAACTGACAGAAATGGAGGCAACAGATGTAGAAGTACTGGGTATATCAGGAAAGTTCAACTCTCTTGTAATCGCCAAAAATCTGTCGATGGACATCAACCAATTTAACCGATTCAACCCCTTTTTCGACAACTTGCTGGCCACTAATGGCAATTACGATCTCAGGCTACCTGCTGACAAAATGCAGCTTTTTGTTTCTAACAAGTATCAGATATTGAATGAGTGCGTACAGGTTATGCTTAGCGACGCAGATACGCCCGTCTTTAACAACAAGAATGTTGAGAAATTCAAAAAGAAAAAGGTGAAGGCAGGGAGGTAAAGTGTATTGTTCTCGCAGGTAATATTTGCTTACTCTAAACGTTTTATTTTATGTAACTAATTTACAATTGATGAGATAAATCTTTACCCTCCTTATTTATGTCATCATTTGTCTTTCTATCTATTCACAACCGGCCTTACAATGTAGCTGGGTAGATGCTATTAAAGGCACTAATGACAATATAGTAGTTAAGCTTGCAACTGACAGTTATAATGGACTTTATGAATTTGGCTGATACAACAGTCCATCCATTGCTGCCGAAAGCGTTACAATAACCAATCTACAGTGGGCCAATATAGTTATTTCCTACTTAAATATGATACTCCTGGCACTCCGCCCGCCGGGGGTATGTCTATCAGTAGCAATACCTCCCTCATACAACCAATAGTTCGGTTATTATGGATATTAACGGAGATGTGCTTGTTACTGAGCAATTCAGCAACATCATTACTATTGAAGGTACGACCCTTACCAGTAGCAGAGATAAGGATATTCTTCTGGTTCGAATTAGCACTTCGGGAACAGCAAACTGGGTAAACCAATTTATCGGCATTGGTAATGACAACCCCACAGCCATTAATACGGATACTCCTGGCAACATATATCTTGCAGGTAATTATGCAAGCAACAATTTTCCAATCGGCAGTGCTACACAAACTATCGGTACAGGAGCGAGTAATATGTTCTACTGTAAGTTTGACTCTGTCTGGCTTAAATGAGCGTTGAAGCGAGACTTGGTTATCTTTTACCTATATAGGCAAGGATATTAACAACAAAATTGTACTGGCGGACAATATACAGGGTTCGACTAATTTTACTCCTTTGAGTAGTGTGGACATGGCTACGTTATGCTCTTCGCCTTTTGTGCTCAGGGTCAATGGCAGTAGCCCTTATACCAGTCAGGCCTTACTTCCTCCGTACCGTGAAATTGCGAGATCCGCCTTTTTGTATAATAATAAAGTATTACAGACCAGTTTCTGCACTTTTCTCAGTCCTCCGGTATCAATTGGTCGCACCTAACAATATAATGTGCTTAGTCTCCAGATCATTACAACTGCTGCAAATGATGGCTTTAGCTACGGCTCGAACGGTCCCACACTTTCGGATATGATTGTTGACCAGGCCAGGTGCTTATTTGCAGCAGGTGTCAACAGTTATACCAAGAGTTTCGGTAATGGTTTCACACTTAACAGCGGAACATCATCGAATTTTGTTATTGAGCAACTGGATGAAACTTTTGCCACAGTAGCCCTTATGCCTACACTCAACCAGCCATCATTTGGTAAGAGTCTGAACTGCATTATTGTTGATACAAGTACTAACGTAGTTTTGTAGCAGATTTGTTTTTTACGGGTACCATTCTTAATATTGGTAGCAAGAGTCTTATACCTATAGGCGCAATGAAAGTTTTATTGCCAAAATATTCACTGCCTACTTCCGATAACCCTAAATACGGGGGGTAGGCCGATCATTCTCCAATGGCATACTCACAAGAATTGGCGTGAATCCATAGGCGGTATAGCGCCTGGTGTAAGTTAGCGGCAGAGTACTTTACGGCTATGCATAGACACCAGTCGCATTGCTTACTAATCCATGGCCATTAATACTACAGCAACAGTTACTCACGATACCAATCGTGTATTAAAGGCAACAGAAGCTTCAGGCAATACAGCTACTGATACGATTCACATTGACATTTTACCTTCACCTGCTATACCAACAATTACTCCCAGGCGCTCTTACTACACTCTGGTCCGGCAGCGGCGTAGCGCCTACTTCAAATACTGCCAGCTCCTATCTCTAGCAATGGTGCTAATACGCAAAGTATTACAGTAAACAGTTCGGGAAACTATTCTCTTAAGATTACCGACATTAATAACCGCCAGAGCACAGCCTCAGCAGCTACAGTAGTATCAGTTAGTTCTTTACCAGCAATACCTGTTATTACGTAAAGCGGTTATACCCTTACTTCAAGCAGTGCTGTTACTTATCAACGGCACTTTAATGGTTTTGTTATTCCGGTGGCTATGTAACACAGTTACACATATGCTACAGGCGGCAATTATACAGTAATCATTACTAATGCTGCCAGCTGCAACATATCTTCTTCGCCATATCCAGCTTTAAGGATGATAGGAAGCACTTTAGAAACCGGACAGGTATTTTATCACCAGATGTATTCTAATCCCATACATCGAAATACTATTGTTGACTATGATGTGTTATCGTCAGCAGAAATGAGCATCATTATTATCGATAACAAGAGACACCACATACTTACCAGGTGAATCAGCAGCAGGTTGCAGGTCGATACAAGGTTATATTAAACAGGAACAGCAGTGCATTACAAAAGGTTTGCTTTATTTTCTTGTATTCCTTATTAACGGGAGAGAAACTGGTCAACAGATCAGTATTCTGTAGCTATTACTGAAGTACGGTCATAATGGCTTTAGCCTTTAGCATGCACTCCTCATATTCCTGCTCAGCATCGCTATAAAAAGTAATGGCTCCTCCTGTCTGGAAAGAAAGGTAATGATCGGCCGCGTTATACAGTATGCTCCTGATCACCACGTTAAAGTCAAAATCACCTTCCGGAGTCATATAACCAATTGAGCCCGAAAACAGTCCTCGGCGGGTACGTTCATACTGTTCTATTAATTCCATCACGCGCTTCTTTGGTGCACCCGTCATACTACCCATCGGAAAAGTTGCTTCGAAGACATCAGCAAGACCGGTATTCGACTCAATCTCACCACTCACCGTACTGATCATTTGGTGTACCTGTGGGAAGCTGTAAATACCAAACAACTCGTTTACCCTTACACTGCCCCCACGGCAGATCCTGCTCAGGTCGTTACGTACCAGGTCTACCACCATTACATTCTCACTCTGCTCTTTAGGACTTTGTCGCAAATAGTCTCTATTCATTTTGTCTGCCGCCTCATCATGGAGCACACGCGGAGCCGTACCCTTTATAGGTTGGGAAATAAGTGTGTCACCCGTCTTCTTCAAATAGCGCTCGGGACTGGCGCAGATACAATATCGATCTTCCAGCCGGTAAAAGGCCGCAAAGGGATTGGGTGAAACCGCCACCAATTTATTATATACAACAAGCGCATGAAGTTCTGCGTCGACGCAGAAAAACTCCTGGCAAAAATTGATCTCATAGCAATCGCCACGCAGAATATGCTGTTGCAATTGTTTAACTACAGAGAGATATTCATCGTGGCTAAACCGTGCTTCAATACGAAAAGAAGAGGTATTAGTTATGACAGGAAACTGTTCCTTCTCTTTAACAATAGCCTGCCACGTCTCTTCAGCATCATCTCCATAAACGATTACTTGGGCATCTTTCAGTTGTACTACCGTCTCAGGAACAAAGAAATAGAGATCGGGGAAACCAACACCATCGGTATGGCTGGAAAAGAGTTGCTCTGTTTCATTTTTCAGGTCGTAATTCAAGTGGCCAAAGCACCAGCCGGGATGATCAGCACGCCATTTTTCCAACTTGACAAACGCATTACCTGCCGAAGCGTTCAAAGAAGCCCGGCTGCCGGCTGCGAGAATGCAATCGAAACTCGCGGGGATAAGCTGATCGGACCGATGATCCAGAAAACAAAAAATGTTGAACTGGTTGGCCCAGTTCAACATTTTTATTCTGAATACTTCAGTATCGTGTACAGCAAAAACTTTGCCTTGTGTAGTCACTTTTAAGTTTGAGTACTAAAAATCATCATCGTCGTCGTAGCCACCACCACCACCACGCATATCATCATCAAAGAGGCCAAACTCCTTAAAGTCATCATCCATCTTCAGGTCGTCCTCATCTTCTTCCTTGGCAGATTTCTTACCACCTGCCTTTTTTGTCTTTGATTTAGGGATATCAAACTCATCGAAGTCTGGATCCCAGTCATCGTCTTCTTCAGGTTTTTCCCATTCATCATCTACCTCCACATCATCATCCTCATCATCATCGCTTTCTTTCTTAGCAGATGCCTTGCCTTTCTTAGGAGTCTCTTCCTCTTCATCAAGATCATCATCCTCGTCTTCTTCCGCCTTTTTCCTGGGCTTTGGCGCAGCCTTTGGTGTGGCGCTCTTTTTAGCACCACCAGCAGCACCCTTTACTTTTTCCTTATCAGATTTAGAAGCCATACATCAAGAGATTAGTACTGTAAAATTTCAACGGGATTTTTAATTAGCCAAAAATATTTTAGACTTTTTTTTATTTTTTTCAGGCTACCACAATCTGGTCACGCCCCGGGCCATTACTGATATATTTCACAGGTACTCCCACAACACCGTTCAGGTAACTGATATAGCCCTTCATTGCCCCCGGCATTGCATTATAGCCTGTAATACTTGTAATATCCGTTTTCCACCCCGGGAAGGCCTGGTAAACGGGTACAACATCCAAACGGTTCATCTGGAAGGGTACCTGGTCAGTTTCCTGCCCGTTTATGAGGTATTTATCGCATACTTTGAGCTCATCAAGATTATCGAGCACGTCTGCTTTAGTCATAATGATCTGGGTAACGCCGTTGATCATACAGGCAAAACGCAGCGCCACCAGGTCGATCCATCCGCAACGGCGGGGTCTGCCCGTTGTACTGCCAAACTCATTACCCGTTTTACGGATCAGTTCGCCCGTATCGTCCAGAAGTTCGGTAGGAAAAGGGCCACTGCCCACACGCGTACAATAAGCCTTGGTTACCCCGTACACTTCGTGAATCTTTTGCGGGGCAACCCCAAGACCGGTGCACACTGCAGCAGAAATGGTATTACTGCTGGTTACAAAGGGGAAAGTACCAAAGTCCACATCAAGCATACTGCCTTGTGCACCTTCAGCAAGCACTTTACTGCCCTGTTTCATTTTGTCGTTAATGAAGTACTCCCCGTTTACGATCTTAAACTGGCGGAGCAGTTCTACCGCATCAAAAAACTCCTCCTCCCATGCGGAAATATCTTCGTGAAAGTTCAGGCTCTCCAATATTTTCTGGTGCTTGAGCCGCAGCCTGATGTATTGTGTAGTAAAATTCTTATCCAGCAGGTCGCCCACACGCAAACCGTTTCGCCCGGTTTTATCCATATATGCCGGTCCGATACCTTTCAAGGTAGAGCCGATCTTATCATTACCTTTCGCCAGCTCACTTGCCTTATCGATAGCCCTGTGGGTAGGGAGTATCAGGTGGGTACGTTCGCTGATGAAGAGGTTTTTCTTATAGTCTACCCCAAAAGACGCTACCGTTTCACATTCCCTTTTAAGAGTTACTGCATCAAGCACTACACCATTACCGATCAGGTTGATTTTGTTTTCGTGGAATATCCCGCTGGGAATCTGGTGCAGCACCGTTTTTTTACCGTCTACGTAAAGCGTATGGCCAGCATTCGGGCCGCCCTGGAAACGGGCAATCACGTCGTAGCCGGGAGCAAAGTAGTCTACAATCTTTCCCTTTCCTTCGTCCCCCCACTGCAATCCCAGAATTACATCTATCATGTTATCAGTATTATTGCGGAGTTCACCGCCGGTATGTTGCTGCAATAATGTTAAACGGTTTATCCGTTTGTAATGGCGCGTAAAAGTAAAATGAAAAAAAACAACCACCTAAAATGGAGGCGGTTGTTTTAAAATATTCTTTATCGTTGAGAGATTATCAGGCCACTTTCAGCAGGCTCATCTTGCTGCTGTTGAACTTACGCGTGGCATACTCTACAGTCACCTCAAATGTCTTTACTTTCTGTGAGGGTAGCTCGTACATGGCGTCCGTAAGGATGCTTTCGCAGATACTGCGTAAGCCCCTCGCGCCCAGTTTAAATTCCAGCGCCTTTTCCACCATAAAGTCATATACACCCGGCTCAAATTTCAACTCTATGCCTTCGATCTCGAACAGGCGGTTAAACTGTTTGATGAGCGCATTTTTGGGCTCGGTAAGAATGCTGCGGAGAGTAGAAGCATCCAGTGGATTCAGGTAGGTAATAACAGGCAGACGGCCCAGCAGTTCGGGGATGAGGCCAAACGTTCTCATATCCTGTGCATTTACAAACTGGAGTATGTTCTCTTCCTGGTACTGTTGCAACGCCTTATTTACATTAAACCCGATTGAGTGCGTGTTTACCCGGCGGGCAATAATCTTATCGATACCCGCGAAGGCCCCGCCACAGATAAATAAAATATTCTGGGTATTAACCTTAACCAGCTTTTGTTCAGGATGCTTACGGCCGCCCTGCGGGGGAACCAGCACTTCCGTACCCTCCAGCAATTTCAGCAACCCCTGCTGCACCCCTTCGCCACTTACATCACGGGTAATAGAAGGGTTATCACTCTTACGGCCAATCTTATCGATCTCGTCGATAAATACAATACCACGCTCTGCCATCGCTACATCGTAGTTACAGGCCTGTAGCAGGCGGCTCAGCATACTTTCAACGTCTTCACCCACATAGCCCGCTTCTGTAAATACTGTAGCATCTACGATGGCAAAAGGCACGTTCAGCATCCTGGCAATGGATTTGGCCAGCAGCGTCTTACCTGTACCAGTCTCACCAACCATGATGATATTACTCTTTTCGATCTCAACGTCGTTCTCTACCTTCTGGTTCAGGCGTTTATAATGGTTGTAGACCGCTACTGCCAGCACTTTCTTGGCATCATCCTGCCCTATTACATAGTCGTCGAGAAATTTCTTGATTTCCAGGGGCTTCCGGATGGTAAGTTTACCACCGGATATATTTCCTTCATGGCTCTCCTGGTAAGCGCCAAGTTCCTGTGAAATAATCTCCTGCGCATGTTCCACACAGCTTTCACAGATATGACCGTCCTGCCCGGCAATGAGTATTTTAACCTCATCGCGGTTACGACCACAAAATGAACAATGAAGGGTATGTTGTTTTGCCATATATCTCTATCCGTTTTTCGCCGATAAGCGGGCGCAAAGATACTAAACCTTTGCAGAACCATAGAGAAAGACAATATCCAGGCCAAAAATGATGCACCTGGGACTGCATAAAGCGCAGTTAATAATAGATCCGCAGATTCTGTAAACTGTTAGTATTTACCGTGGGGTTCACAATAAGCACAGAATCAAGGGTGTGCGTAGTAGTGTACACCCTTGTAAACTGGTGCACGTAGATATCACCACACTCAGGCGACAGGTTCTGCAGCCGGGAACTATAAACGAGCGTAAGAGTATCGGCAGGCAGCGCATTGCTTACCTGTATCAGATAATTTACCGAGTCAGCCACTGGGCTTAATGAAAGCGCAAGCGAAGATATGCCCGCAGCCTGGTAATAAATATAAGTACTTACACCAGGAAAGGTGAGCGTAAGTGATACAGGCGTCACTGGCACATCAACAGCTCCATTTTTATTGTAAAAACCTGCTTTGTAATTGACAACTTTTGATTTGTCGCAGATTGTGTATTTATCCGTACATCCCGCAATACCTGCTGCAAGAGCGAGAGACACCATTATTTGTTTGCCGAAAATCCTCATACAATACTACAAAGTTACAAAATAAACCTACGCCACAGGCAATAAACCATTACTTAACAATACCCATAGCCCGGTAAATGGCTTCATGAATCTTAGGACGTACATTCATATTCAGCAACTTTTTATTATCCCCACCTTCAGGGTTAACACGATTACTCAGGAATACATAAACCATATTATACGCGGGGTCAGCCCAGGCACAGGTACCCGTAAAGCCGGTATGCCCGAAAGTGAGTGGTGATGCGGATAAACAGGGATAAGGATCGGCACGGACAGCATTATCTTTTTCAGGCTTATCGAAACCAAAACCCCGGCGGCTGATACTGCTGTGCCACGTGTTAAAATAGTTAACGGTCTCCGCCTGCAGGTAACGTTGCCCATTAAACGTTCCCCCATTCATCAGCATCTGCATAATAACAGCTATACCATACGCATCACTGAACAACCCGGCATGGCCCGATACCCCACCAAACATGGCAGCACCCGGATCGTGCACATCGCCATGGAGCAGTTGCTGCCGGAACCCTTTTTCCCTTTCAGTAGGCACTATCTGGCCGGGAGCCATTTTTTCCCTTGGCTTGAAGCCCGTAGCCGTAAGGTTCAGCGGCCGGTAAAATTCCTGCCAGGCATAACGGTCAAGCGGCATGCCGCTTACCTCTTCAACCACCTTACCCAGGAAAATAAAATCATTATCACTGTACACATATTTACCCGCCGGCCCCAGCGCACTGGTAAGGATGCGTTTATAGATCGTATCACGCCAGCTATTACGCATATACATATCCTCCGCTACGCGGACAGAAAAAAACTCAGAAGGAGAAGTGGAATAGAAACCCGGCAGGGGCGTGCCATCCATATTGATCGTTTCCCGGAAGAACGGGATGTAGGCTGCAAGACCCGCCTGGTGCAGAAGTATCTCTTCGAGTACAAGCGGAGCTTTATCAGTACCCCTCACCCAGGGCAGGTAATCACCCAGCGTCTTTTTCAGGTCAATCTTACCCCGCTCATACAGTTTCATCACGGAAATGGTGGTAGCACAGATCTTGGTTACTGAAGCCATGTCATATACGGCATCAGGCGTAACCCGCTGGGTACTGTCATAGGTATAATGACCAAAAGGCTTAAAATAAGCAATACGGCCATTCTTTACCACCATCACCACACAGCCGGGCGTAGCACCTTTAGCTATAGCATCTGTCGCAATCGAGTCGATCTTACTGAGCTCTACCATGTCCAGCCCAACTTCGTCCGGGTTGGTCCGGGGCAAAAAAAAACCAGTACTTACGATACCGCTGCCAAAAACATAAGCGTCACATACCGTAACCGGCAACTTGCCCTTAGCCGGTATTTTACCAGCCAGGAGGTCAGCAGCCGATTCCTGCACAATATCATCATCCTCATAGCATACTACCGAGTTTTTGGCATCACAGTAATTCTTTACCGCATAGGGATTGCCAAAAGAGAATACGATAGCATTGGTCTGTTGCTGTAACTGGTTGAGCAGGTCGAGAGCTGGTTTACTGATACCAAAATTATTCGCCGGATAACGACTGTAATTATGTACCCCCACAACCACCTTCTTATACCGTTTACGGATCAGCTCCACCAACGACAGGATACGCCCGGCGTCCTGCTTATAGTTAAAATAAAATACATCCGCATTATAGTCCCCGCGCATCCGTTTTGCAAAAGCATTATCCGCACTGATGCCCAGCCCCACATAGGCTACATCTTTCGTAGCAGACTTCTTATCCGCCGTCAGCGGGAAAAACACATCATCTGTTTTCTTCAGCAGGGTGATCGCATTCTCTGCAACCATCTTCCGCATATCATTCACACCCCTGTTAAGATCCGTCAGCAGGTTTTCTGTAGACACAGGCTTTAGCTGGTCTAACCCATGCAGGTATTTCGCCACCAGCACTTTTCTGCAGTGCCTGGCAATATCATCCCAGCTCAACCGCCCTTTTTTGATCGCCGCCCTGATCTTTGCAATAGCCATAGGCACGTCACCGGGCAGACAAAGCATATCATTACCGGCAATCAGCGACTCCACCGAAGCTGCCCCATCAGGGAAATATTTCCTGACCCCCTGCATCTCCAGTGCATCCGTAAAAGTAAGGCCCTGGTAACCAAGAGTATTGCGCATCAGCTCAGTAACATTGTTCTTTGAGATAGAAGTAGCCCTGTTGGCCGTATTATCAATGGCAGGAATATACAGGTGGGCAACCATCACACTGCCAATACCCGCTTTAAATATTTCGCGGAACGGATAGAGCTCAAGTGAGTCCAGTTGGGCAACGGACTTGTTAATCACAGGCAGATCAAAATGGCTGTCTACCGCCACGTCACCATGACCGGGAAAGTGCTTGGCACAGGCCATTACCCCAACATCCTGCATACCCTTCATATACTGTATGCCATACAACGCCACTTTATATTTGTCTTCCCCAAAACTCCTGTCGTTAATCACCGGATTATTGGGGTTGTTGTTTACATCCACCACCGGGGCATAATTGACCTGGATGCCCATACGCTTGCATTGCTCACCCACAAGACGGCCATACTGGTAAATAATACCCGCGTCCTGCACAGCACCCAGCATCATCTGCCGGTTCAGGGCAATCACACTGTCTATACGCATTCCCAAACCCCATTCCCCATCAATACATATCATGATGGGTGTTTTGGCCAACTGCTGCAGACCGTTCAGAATATTGGCCTGCTTTACCGGAGGCCCCTGGAACATACATACCCCGCCTATATTGTACTGCTTAACCAGGTCGCTTACCTTTTTATCGTAAAACACTACCCCATTCGCCGTACGCTCCGAAAGCCTTACCACCATCAGTTGGGCGATCTTTTCGTCATCACTGAGGGTATTAAATACACTGTCCGCCCATGCATTGGCAACGTTAGACACACTAACCACCTGCTGCGCACGGGAAATACCCGCCGCAATAACCAATACAACAAAGAAGATCAATTTTTTATACAACATACCTGCTTACTTATGTTACAAATGTAATCAAAACATCAAAGCTGATTTTTTAACATTACAGAATTAAAAAGCATAAAACCCGCCTCAGCATTCAATCACATAGCAGCAGGCTTATTTTATCAGTAAACAGTCATAAAATACCCTGTACCCACATGCTGAATTATTAAAAACAGTAACACACCTCTCCTGCCAAAATAGCACATCAGCAGGCATATCATGGTCATTTTATACAGAAATCACCCCATTTTTACCCCAAACTATGAGTAAAGTTGCAGTATAGTTCCAGTGATGTTGAAGTAATGTTGAAGTGATGTTGAAGTATAGTGACAGTAGGCTTACAGCAGCACAGGCTGAAATCACGACTTTTTGGCAGTCATCCCCCCCACTAACAAAGCCATAGCTACATTGGAATGGAATACTGTAATTTTGCATCAAAGCATAAAGAAGAGATTATTTTGCCAGACATCATACAATTATTACCCGATCATATCGCCAACCAGATAGCCGCGGGAGAAGTGATCCAGCGCCCGGCCAGTGCCGTAAAAGAACTTTTGGAAAACGCTGTCGATGCCGGCGCCGACGAGATCCGCCTCCTGGTCAACGATGCAGGCAAGGCCCTGATACAGGTAATTGATAATGGCAAAGGGATGAGCGAAACAGATGCCCGCATGGCTTTCGAACGTCATGCTACTTCCAAGATCAGGAATATCGACGATCTCTTTCATATCCGTACCATGGGTTTTCGTGGAGAAGCCCTCGCCAGTATCGCGGCCGTAGCCCAGGTAGAGCTCAAAACCAAAAGGGCGGAGGATGAAGCCGGTACCCTGATCGAAATCGACAACAGCATCGTAAAACGCCAGGAACCCGTAGGTACCATCAACGGTACAAGCGTTGCCATGAAGAACCTGTTCTTCAATGTGCCCGCCCGCCGCAACTTCCTCAAAAGTAATGCTGCCGAAATGCGCCATATAGCAGATGAATTTATCCGCGTAGCCATGGCTTTCCCTCATATCTTCTTTTCCCTCAGTGCCAATGGCCAGGAAATGTTCCATCTCGAAAAAGGTTCCCTCAAACAACGCATCGTACAGATCTGCGGCAATACATACGCATCCAGGCTCGTAACCGTACAGGAGCAGACAGACTATCTCAACATTACCGGATTCGTGGGCAAGCCCGATACCGCAAAAAAAACAAGGGGCGACCAGTATTTCTTCGTAAACAACCGCTTCATCAAAAGCGCCTACCTCAACCACGCCGTTATGGGTGCATTCGACGAAATGATCGCAAAAGACAGTTTCCCGATGTACGCACTGTTTATCGACCTCGACCCCGCACAACTGGATGTTAACGTACACCCCACCAAACAGGAAATCAAATTCGAAGACGAAAAGATCGTATATGCCTTCGTACAGTCAGCCGTTAAACACGCCCTCGCCCAGTACAGCATCACCCCCACGCTCGATTTCGAACTCGATGCCTCCATACAGCAACTCGATGCAGTAAGCAACCCTTTTACAGAAGAAAAAAAATCATCAGCAGCCTCTTCCTCACTGTACCAGACTTTTACACAGAAAAACCAGGCCCATTTTATAGAGAAAAGAAGCAACCTCACCAATTGGAAGGATTTTTACCAAACACCCGCTTCAGCCGAAACAAAGCCCGAACCTGCAACCACCGCCCACCTCATCAAAGATATACCCATCGGTCAGGCATTCCTGCAACTGCACAACAGTTACATCATCGTGCCCGACCAGAAAGGCTACCTCCTCGTGAATCAGCAGAATGCACACGAACGCATATTATACGAACGCTTTATCGCAGCGCTGGATGGCAAGCCCATTGCTTCGCAGCAAAGCCTTTTCCCGGTTACTATCGAGCTGAGCACACCCGATACCGCCCTGCTTGGCGAACTCCTGCCCGAACTGCACCAGCTCGGCTATGCCATAGAACACTTCGGTGGCAACAGCTTTATCATACAAGGCACGCCCGCCGACGTAGAACAAGGCAATGAAAAAACAACCCTCGAAAAAATGCTTGAGCAATATAAGCATTTCAGCGCTGATCTCAGGTACAGCAAAAGGGAGAAAATACTCCGCACAATGGCAGCGCAGCAAAGCATCAAAAGCGGCAAACCACTCACGGAAACCGAAATGCGCAGCCTCATCAGCGACCTGTTCAACTGCACCACCCCCAATACCACCGCCAACGGCAAACCCACCTATTTTGAGTTCAGGAAAGATGAGCTGGATAAAATGTTTGGACGCTGAAAAGACAACCAGGTAAGAACAAAGAATATAACTTATGAATAAATGTATTTTCCTGTTGCTTTGTATAACAACAATTTCCGCTGATGCCAGGGATTATTTTGTTGCACCAGGTGGCAACAATGGCAATAATGGCAGTATAGGCAGTCCGTTGGCCACTATTCAATTTGCACTCAACCAGTGCCTCCCCGGCGATACCGTACAGGTTCGCGGCGGAACCTACTTTGAGAAGATCACCTGCACCCGATCCGGCACCTTCAGCCAGCACATCACCTTAAAGAACTATGCCGCCGAAACGGCTATTATCGACGGTACAGGCCGCGCAGGTTTATCATTGCTCGAACTCAGCAATGTCAGCCATATTGAAATACGGGGGTTGATCTTTCAAAACAACTATATACAAGATGCCAGGGGCATTTACGCAGCAGGCCAGGGCGATAACCTGGCAATCAGGAACTGCACCGTAAAAAATATCGGCTGGACAACCAACCCAGATGCCGACCCATTCAGCGTTTCCCCCAACGGGCAGGCACACGCCGTATTATTTAACGGCCGCACAGCAGCCGGCATAACCCGCGTAAAACTGCTCAACTCAAATATACACGATATCATTACAGGTAATAGCGAAGCCCTTACCCTTGCAGGCAATGTAGACGGCTTTGAAATAGACCGCGATACAGTCTGGAACACCAAAAATATAGGCATCGTTGCCGCGGGTTACTATAGCTGGGCCGTCGACGCAGGCGTACCCGCTTCTCAGAACCAGTCGAGAAATGGAACGATCACAAATTGCGTCGTGTACAACAACAGGCGCTTTTCCAACACCTATGCCCCCGCCGGTATTTATGTAGACGGAGGAAAAAACATACAGGTAACAGGCAATAAAGTATTCAGGAATGGCAACGGCATTTCACTGGGCTGTGAAAATACAGGCGCTGTAGCACGCGATATTACCGTGGCCAATAACCTAGTATTCGACAACGACAATCATGGCATGGTGCTGGGTGCCAATAACGGCCTGCTCAAAAACGCAGTCATCGTAAACAATACCTTCTTCCAGGATGGAAGTGTACAAGTTTTTACCCTGGAAATAAACCTGCAGAAAAGCGATAGCTGTACCATTGCCAATAATATCCTTATCCCCCGTACCGATTCGCATTATGGTATTGGCGTTTTTGGCTATACCCTTACCAACCTGGTGGTAGACCAGAACCTGCTGTACCGCTATAGCAGCAATGCCACTTTCCTGTATGTGCCCGGCTCACCCGCACAGTTCACCCCAACCAATACGCTCACTGCCGATCCATTATTTGCCGCTGCCACACTCCCCGCCCCCGATCTTCACATCACCAGTGCATCACCCGCCATCAATGCAGGCTCAAATGCTTACCCCATGCCGGTAGATACCGATGCAGACCAACAGTACCGGTTCGTAAACGGCACCATCGATTTGGGTGCCTGTGAGCGGCAGGATGGCGGTTGCCCGGCTGTATTTACCATTACAGACGCACACCAGCTCAGGGGTAAGTTTGCAGCGTCCCAAAAAATTGTACTCAACCGGTCGCAACCCGCCAGTATTACACAACCCGTACTCTGGAGCAGCCCGCTGGTCGAACTACTAAGCCCGCTAACAGTATCTTCGGGCGTAACCGTAAGAGCCGCAGGATGTAATTAACTTTACTGCCGGTATACCATCAGGATATATCTCAAACAAGTAAAAAGAAATCATGGAAATCAATAACCCCACTCCCAACGACCGGGAGATCCTTTCCTCCCGGGTATTCAAAGCGCCCCGTGCTGCGATATTCAATGCCTGGACCGATCCCGTGCGTCTCGCCCGCTGGTGGGGCCCGGAGGGTTTTAGCAATACCTTTCATGAGTTCAGCCTGTTCCCCGGTGGCAGGTGGATATTTACCATGCATGGCCCTAACGGAAAAGGATATCACAATGAAAGCATATTCAGTGAAATCATTGAGAACGAACTCATCGTCCTCGATCATATCAGTCCCCCGGCATTCCGTGTTGCAGCCAGTTTTAACGATCACCCCGAAGGCACCCTGCTCCATTTCCGGATGATCTTCGCCACAGCAGAAGCCTGTGCCAAAGTAAAAGTATATGCCGTTGATGCCAACGAGCAAAATTTCGACAGACTGGAAGCAGTACTCGCTGAGATGTGATCTTTTACCCTGCTTTACTACTGCTAATAATATTCATAAGTAAAATTCATAAGGTCGTAAGGCCTCCCGTTCTCCCGCACCTCTACCTTTTTCTTTAGCGGATAACCGGCATTATCATAGTTATAGCTGGCTTTGAATTCAAAAGATGCTACACCATTCATCCTGTTTACATAACGCCATTTTGTAATGTTATTAGCGCTGCCGGGAATACTAAGATGCCCGCGAAAAGAATTGCGGAGAGCGCTAACCAGGTCATCTACCGGGTAGTTGAATCTTTTAAAAATGGCAGGAGCAATATTGAGATTGAGATAAGGATTGATCCTGTTATCATACTCATCAAAATACATGACAAGGGTAGGATTGACCGGTGTACAGTCGCGGTACATATATTTCATGTTCTGCCCGTTCCATACCAGCGAATCATTAAAATAACTGTCAACCATATAATTGCCTGTAATGTTGAAGTTGCGGGTGATATAAGGATGATTTCCATTAAGGGTTATTATTTCTTTCTTTTTTATTCCCTGGCTGTTGTAAGTAATAATATCTGTCAGGGTACTGTCGTCATACGCATACGAAGCCGGGGTAAGGGTAGAGGTAATCTTATAAGGCAGGGTATTAGTACCCTGGTAAAAGAAACTGTCCTGGAAAGTTTGCGGCGACGTCGTGCTGGGATAGCCACCATTACAGGTCTTAAACACAAGCGAGGTGATCCGGTTAGTGTTATCCCTATTAAAACGAATAGTATGGGTACATCCGTTAATAGTATCTGTAATGATCACTCTTTTCAGGATTCTGGCAGTAGGTGGTGGCGGTGTAGGCGGAGGAGAAGTAGTATCCATAACTTCCCTTTGGCAGGAGGATAAGACAAACAATAGGATGGCAAAAAAAAGTAAAGATTGTTTCATACGCTGATAATTAAGGTGTAAAGAATGGTGTTATACCGGTCAAATGTACTGTTTTCAGCAAATGGCAGGTACCGTTGTTTGACGGTATTTAATAATAGCAGTACAGGTAGATTGTGTCAGGAAATATTTCCCTCACGCTCCCCCCGCACCGCCCGGTTTACAAGATACACCCCACCAATAGTTACTATACCACCGATGATGATAAAAGCATTTATCGCTTCATGAAAAATAAGGGCACCCAGCAACACAGCAACAATAGGATTGATATAAGCATAGATACTGGCCACCGCGGCGGGCAGCCGTTGAAGAGAGTAGATATAAGCGATAAATGTAAGTACCGAACCGATGATAACAAGGTAAGCAATGATCCACCACGTAGTCGCAGAAATATCGGCAATACCCACCGCATTCGGGTCACCGGCGCTCACAAAGCCAAGCACCGTGCCCGATATCAGCATCTGCAAACCCAGGCTGAAATACGGGTTAAAACTCGCAGCTTTCTTTTTCGTGTACAGGCTGCCGATAGCCCACGAAACGGTGGCGATAAGCGATAAGGCAATACCAAACCTGAAATCGGCATTGAAAAAGTCTTTCAGGTGATCGTAAAAGATAATGCACACCCCTCCAAAGCCCAGCACCATACCCCCAACAGCCAGTGGTGGCAAACGATGCCCTTTAAAAGACATGATGATCACGATCCATAAAGGAAAGATGGCGCCGATAATAGCCCCAAGGCCACTCGAAATATATTTCACACCCCAGGTACTCAACCCGTTGCTGAGCATAAAATTCAAAAAGCTCAGCACACCTATCGTCAGCCATTGACGGCCCGTAGGCCAGGCAGTTTTTTTATAAACAAAGAACAAAACATACATGCTCCCTCCAATGAGCTGCCGTATGGCACAAAGCTCAAGAGCAGGTACATGCCGCACACCTTCTTTCGAAGCCAGCCAGGTAGTCCCCCAGAAAAAGCTCACCCAGCACAATGCCAGTACAGGCAACCCAATGTTACCCGCACGTTTCTTTGTAGCATCAATCATCAACTGCCTGCTGGGAAAAATCATAAAGGGTACAAACTGTATTAATGTTTAAAATGCCGCATGCCCGTCATCACCATCACCAGTCCGTTGGCGGCGCAATAGGCAATAGAGTCATTATCGCGGATAGATCCCCCCGGTTGTATAAAAGCGCTGATGCCCGCAGCATGAGCCATCTTTACGCAATCATCAAAGGGAAAAAAAGCATCACTCGCCAGTACCGCACCCGTAAGATCAAAAGAGAACTGCCTTGCCTTTTCAATGGCATGACGCAGCGCATCTACCCTGCTGGTCTGCCCGCATCCCTTACCTACCAGTTGCCCATCCTTCACCAGTGCAATTGCATTGCTCTTGAGGTGCTTGCAAACGAGGTTGGCAAAAACCAGATCTTCACGTTCCGCATCGGAGCTGCTTCTTCCACCAGTTTCTTTCCACTCTGCATAATTACCCGTATCATTATCCTGTACCAGTATGCCGTTCAGAAGCGAACGGTGTTGCTGGCCGGTTTCAGGAAAGCCCGACAGTTGCAGCAGGATGCGGTTCTTTTTTGTCTGCAATACAGTAAGCGCCGCGGCGTCGAAGGCCGGAGCCACGAGTACTTCAAAAAAGATTTCATTGATGGCTTCTGCCGTGGCGAGGTCAATAGCGCCATTGCAAACCAGCACACCGCCAAAAGCACTTTCAGGATCCCCCGCAAGAGCAGCATCCCAGGCTTCTTTTACAGAAGGGCGGCGGGCAACACCGCATACATTAGTATGTTTGATGATACCAAAAGTATAATTGCCTTCAACCCCCTGCCCGAAATCATGGATAAGCTGTATCGCCGCATCCGTGTCTACAAGGTTATTATAAGAAAGCTCCTTACCATGCAATTGTGTAAATATGGCAGCCGTATCGCCATAGAAGGCGGCCGACTGGTGTGGGTTCTCACCATAACGCAGGCTCTTCTTTTCCTTATTAAAAGGCGTCCCAACAGCAGCCTGGTTAAAATAATTGGATATCGCAGTATCATATCCTGTACATACGTCAAATGCTTTTATCGCAAAGCCACGCCGTTGTTCAAGGGTAGTCGTTCCATCCTGTTCAGCCAGCACCCGCTCAAGAGCAGTGTATTCTTTTTTTGCCGCCACTACCAGCACATCACGATGGTTTTTGGCAGCGCCACGGATCATCGAAGGCCCGCCGATATCGATCTTTTCAATAATCAGCGCCTCCCTTTCTTCCGCAGTAAGATTTTCCTGCTGAAGTGTAGTACGCACCGTTTCCTCAAAGGGGTACAGGTCAACGATCACAAGGTCAATTTCAGGTATCGTGTATTGCACCATCTCCCGCATATCCTGCTCATTATTGCGGCGGCCGAGAATACCACCAAACACCACGGGATGCAATGTCTTAACCCTTCCACCAAGAATAGAAGGATAGCCCGTCAGAGATTCAACAGGCACGCAGGGCACGTTCAGGCCTTCAATAAATTGCTGTGTCCCGCCGGTAGAATAGATGGTTACGCCAAGGCGGTGCAACAGGCGAATGATATTATCCAGTCCGTCCTTATAAAAAACAGAAATGAGCGCCGCCCGAATTTTTTTTTCCATAAACGAAGGTTAATTGAAAGAGTAGTACCATTGATTAAAAAGAACGGGTAAGAAAGATGTGTATGGCTTCTTAGAGCGAAACATCGGCGATAAAAGCTCCTTCCCCGGCTACTGAATGGCAGCGCAAAAGTAGTCCATCACATTCTTTTTTCCATTGACTGATTTTCCACAAACTGTTAGAAGCATCAAACACATAGGTACTGCAATCCAGAATTTGTTGCAGGTCAGCTATGCCCACGCGTGAATTACCCGAAAGCACAGCAATATCCACCTTCAGCCTTGTTGGTAACCCCATGGCAATAAAGCCGGAATCAACCAGTATGATCTTTTTATTACCAAAAGCAATACAGGCCCCACGCTGCTGCAGGATGGCAGTTTTATCCATTTCCTGCCGCAATTGTAAAGCCGCTCTTGCAGCCCGGAGCCGATTGCCCGTTAAGGAACCTTTCTGCTGCAGGCTGCTGTCACCAATAAAGCAATAGTCATTCCCCGATGCGAAGTCAATAGCACGGTACCGGGGCGTATTATATACAATGAGCCTCTGCTGGCAGAAGCTGGTCCACCTGTACCAATCGTGCAGCAGCAGGAAGGCAATAACACAGCCCAATGCAGCCAGTAACCAGGCCGGTCTTTTATACCATAACCAGCCAGCAGTCAATGCCACCACTACATAAAGTAGCACAGTAGAAAGAACCGTAGCAGGTATATCCGTCCACACCGCACCAGGTAAGTTATTAAGTTGTACCACCACGCGATTCAGCAAAAGCAGCAGCAGGCCCACTCCCTTACCCAGCCATGTTGCAGCCCAGGGCCACCAGCCAAGCAGCACAAGAGCTATCTCTGCAAAGAGCGCCACTCCCGATACAGGTACGGCAATCAGGTTAGCAAACAGGAACAGCAGCGGCAACTGGTGAAAATAATACAGGCATACCGGGAAAGTAAGTACCTGTGCCGATAGCGACACCGTCGCCATCTTCCACAGGTAACCCGGCCAGCGCCACTTTATGTACACAAGGCAGTACAGCCGGTACTGAAACAGTACAATACCCAGCACAGCAAGATACGACAACTGGAAACCCACATCCCAAAGCAGGAAGGGGTCATACACCAGCAGCAGCAATGCCGATGCCGCCAGGGAATTGTAAATAGATGTTTTCCTGCCCATACCCTCCCCCACCACGATACCTGTAAACATTACCGCGCTGCGCAGCACAGAAGCAGAACCACCCGTAAGCAGCGCAAACAACCATAACCCCGTAAGTATAACAACCGCTTTTATACCCTTCTGGCGCTTTATCAGCGGCAGGCCGTTAACAAGGTGGGTAAGAAGCCAGTAAACCATCGCCAGGTGCAGTCCCGAAATGGCAATGATATGCACCACACCCGTATTACTGTACGCTTGCACCAGTGCCCTATCCAGATCTTCGCGGTAACCGATCAGCAGCGCTTCAGCAATAGCACGCTCATCTTCACCCGGCACAGTACGCCGCAGCAGGCCCAGAATATTTTCCCGGCAACGCAGCAACCAGTGCCGGAACGCATTTCCCCCATGCGCCCCAAGCCGTATATAATCCCCCCGCCGGAGCCAGGCACTATGGTGTACCTGCCGGAAAGCGCAGTAAGCCGCATAGTCAAACTCACCCCGGTTACCAGTATTTTGGATGGGTTGCAGGGATTTCCGCAGCAGTATCCTGTCGCCATAATACAGCGGCGCCAGTGTACTGTCGCGTTCAAAATAGAGGATAATCCTGCCCTCTGCCGGTTGCACCTGCCCGTCCTGTATGATCCATTCGGCAATGGCTTCCGCCCTATTGGTTTTAGCTTTAGCCACCGGGGGCTCTGCCAGCCTCACTACCAAACAGGCACTATCGCGATACAGTTTTCCCAGCCAGTTCGACTGGTGACGGATATCCTTACACCACGTAAGCAGCATGCCCGTAAAGCAAAGCAGCAGGTTTAAGGTGCAGCCATTGAACCAACGCAGGCGGTAATGCAGCCGCAAAGACAGCAACTGAAATACCATAAAAGAAAACAGTAACGATAACCAGCCGCCAAACAGGTAAGTGATGCGGAGAGACAGGTAGTGCTGTACTGCAATACCCGTTACTACAGGAAGAAGCAACCGGATAAAAGGCGCCGTCTTCCATAGCGGAACAACAATACGAAAAGGCATTTTTCAGGTGTGGTGTTTTTCAAACCAGCCCTGTAAAAATAAAGCAAATTTTGTATCTGGCTTATTTACTCAGGTGCATACTCCGCTCCTTATACAACTGCCTGAAATATGGATCCCGCAGGTCTTTAATAAAACGGATGGCTTCACCCGTACTCTTCATTTCGGGGCCCAGCTCTTTATTTACGCCGGGGAATTTGTTAAAAGAGAAGACCGGCTCTTTAATGGCAAAGCCCGTGAGCTTTTTCTCGAAGGTGAAGTCTTTCAGCATGGCCACACCCAGCATCACCTTGGTCGCAATGTTGAGATAAGGTATCTGGTAGGCCTTGGCAATAAACGGCGTGGTACGGCTGGCCCTGGGGTTCGCTTCTATTACATACACATTACCACCCTTGATAGCAAACTGTATATTGATCAGGCCGCGGATATCAAGCGCCCTTGCAATCTTTTCCGCATACTCTTCCATGGTATGCACGATCAATGGCGTAAGGTTAAACTGTGGCAGCACTGCATTACTGTCGCCACTGTGAATACCTGCAGGTTCTATATGCTCCATCACGCCCATTACATGAAAATCCTCACCATCAAAAATGGCGTCAATCTCAGCCTCCTGGCAACGGTCAAGAAAATGATCGATCAGTATTTTATTACCTGGCAAATGCTTCAGCAGGCTCAATACCCCCTTTTCCAGTTCCTCATCGTTCAGCACAATACGCATACGCTGTCCGCCAAGCACATAGCTCGGGCGTACCAGCACGGGGTAGCCCACTTCCTTTGCCACTTCAATGGCCTGGTCCGTATCGTATGCCGTACCATAGCGCGGGTAAGGAATATCAAGAGCCTTAAGCATATCGCTGAAGCGGCCACGATCTTCGGCAATATCCATATTGTCAAAGCTGGTACCGATGATAGGAATGCCTTTGGCATGCAGGCGTTTTGCCAGCTTCAGCGCCGTCTGCCCACCCAGTTGCACAATCACACCATCAGGCTTCTCGTACTCAATGATCTCCTGGAGATGCTCCCAGAACACAGGTTCAAAATAGAGCTTATCCGCAATATCAAAGTCGGTAGAAACAGTCTCAGGGTTACAATTAACCATAATGGCCTCATAGCCCGCCTCCTTAATAGCCAGCAACCCGTGCACACAGCAATAGTCAAACTCAATGCCCTGGCCAATACGGTTGGGGCCCGAGCCAAGTACAACGATCTTCTTCTTACCCGATACTTTCGACTCATTAGTATTCAGCACTCCCTGTAAAGCGCTGCTCTCGAATGTAGAGTAGAAATAAGGCGTTTTGGCTGCAAACTCAGCACTGCAGGTATCCACCATTTTAAAAACACGTGTCAGCCCCATCTCTTTCCGCCTCTCATATACCGCCTCAGCATCCTGCTCTTTCATAATGCGTACGATCTGCTCATCACTAAAGCCAAGGATCTTTGCCTCACGCAGCAGTTCATCAGGCAGTGTCTTTATATCGTATTCAGCGATACGTTTTTCACAATCACAGATCTTCTGTATCTGGTAGATAAACCAACGGTCAATGCGTGTGCTCTCGCAGATGCGTTTGATACTTGCACCAGCCATGAGCGCATCTTTGATACGGAATATCCTGTCCCACTTGGGTGTTTTAATATACTCGATCAGCTCATCCGCATGCATGAGGCTTTTGCCATAATAACCCAACCCTACCGCTTCATTTTCAAGGCTCTGGCAGGCCTTCTGAATCGCTTCCGCAAAGCTGCGGCCGATAGCCATTACTTCACCCACACTTTTCATCTGTAAGCCAAGCGTATCGTTGGCACCTTTAAACTTGTCGAAGTTCCAGCGTGGTATCTTAACAATCACATAGTCCAGCGCCGGCTCAAAATAAGCAGAAGTAGACTGTGTAATCTGGTTACTGAGTTCGTCCAGTGTATAACCCAGCGCCAGTTTGGCCGCAATCTTTGCAATAGGATAGCCCGTCGCCTTACTGGCCAGTGCCGAAGAACGGCTTACCCGCGGGTTGATCTCAATCGCGATCAGGTTTTCCGTTTGCGGGTCAATCGCAAACTGTACATTACAGCCACCCGCAAAATTACCCAGGTCGCGCATCATGGCAATGGCCGTATTACGCATGTGCTGCATAGCAGTATCGCTCAATGTCATGGCCGGGGCTACAGTAATACTGTCGCCCGTATGTATCCCCATCGGGTCAAAATTCTCTACCGTACAGATGATCACCACATTGTCTTTGGCATCACGTAGCAACTCCAGTTCATACTCCTTCCAGCCCAGTACAGCTTTCTCCACCAGCACTTCATGTATCGGGGAAGCCGTAAGGCCATTGTTCAGCGCTTCGTCAAGGTCCTCCTTACTGTGTACAAATCCCCCCCCGGTACCACCAAGTGTAAAGGAAGGCCGTATCACCAGCGGGAAACCAATCTCCTGTGCAAACTCCTTTCCTTCAAGAAAAGAATTGGCCGTTCTGGCAGGCGCCACCGAAATACCCATCCTGATCATCCACTGGCGAAACTGTTCACGATCCTCAGCTTTATCAATCGCCTTAATATCCACACCAATCAGCCGTACATTATATTTTTCCCAGATGCCCAGCTCATCAGCTTCCTTACAGAGGTTGAGCGCCGTCTGCCCGCCCATGGTAGGCAGCACTGCATCTATCTGGTTTTCTTCTAATATCTGTTCAATACTCTCTACCGTAAGCGGCAACAAGTACACCCTGTCAGCCATCATCGGGTCCGTCATAATCGTAGCCGGGTTGCTGTTGATCAGCGTTACCCTTACCCCTTCTTCACGAAGACTGCGGGCCGCCTGCGTACCACTGTAGTCAAATTCACAAGCCTGGCCGATAATGATGGGACCAGATCCGATAATGAGAACCGATTGGAGGGAAGAATCTTTTGGCATAAGAGATGGTTGCCATTTGAAAGGCGTGCAAAAGTAAGGCAGCCTGACCGAAAAATAAAATGAAATGGAACCTGCCGCTCAGTTAGCCAGTGTTACCGCAAACTTACCGCTGAGGCTGCTGTAGATAACATGATCCTGCTGAACGCCTTCAAGGTTGGCGTATATGCGCCCTTTGATGATCTTTTTCACTTTATCATATTCTGTAATAGTGATGGTGCCCCCCATACAGGTAGGGCCCTGTTCGCCGGTTTCGGCCCGCCGTTTCTGTTCTGCGGGGTCATCGCCGCAGGCGCAACCCGCCTTTGGTATGGTGGGCAGGATAACTGCTGCATTGATAGCTGCATGTGTTTTGAGGATAAAGGTACCGGCAGCAGCCCCCGGAAAACTGATATTGATCATAAAGCTGCGTTTTCTGTTTGTCTTCCTGCCGTTTGCCATCTCCACCTGATCACCAGTAAGCGTGACTGTGGTAACATCCTGGTCTTTGACATAAAAGCCCCTTGCATTGCTTGTGAGCGCACCAATATCGTAGTTCTGCGGGGCTACTATGCCGAGGTCTATACGTTTCTGCAGCAGTTTCTGCTGAAGCTGTTTGCTGGCGGGTGAGTTTTTAGCGAGGGCTTTTTTCTGTACCGCGTCCAGTTTGGTTTCTATCCCGTTATTTCTTTCCAGTATATATTTTTCATTGTTGATGCCATAGGCCGGGCAATGGTAATAAAATACATTCTCGTGATCTTCGAGGTAGATGGTGGTAAACAGTTGCACCTGCGGATCCAGTTTCGATGCCGGGTCAAGCGTTACCTGCACCATCACGGCCTTATCAGCGGGCATGGTAGCAGGCATCCTCAATTGCGCGGTACCGCCATCCGTCATCACCACCGTGGCGCCACCGCTTACCACCTTAAAACCCTTTATAGTCCAGGGTGCATCGGCGGGATGGGTAAAGTCGTAGCTGTACATTACCGGGAATGTATTTTCATCTGCCACTGTAATGCGTACGTTTACATTTATAAACTCACCGAGCTCCGCAAGGTTACGGTCGGCCACCAGCGATACGTTGGTAGCCACCAGTGGATGGCCGTAAGCGCCAGCGTTGAACTTTTCCTTCATAAGGGTTTGTGCCCATGCGCCGCAGACCAGGAGCAGCAGCGGCAGAAAAGTAAACATCTTTTTCATGAGTATATATCGATTTTTGTACGCCTGTGATTTACTTACCGATAAAAGCTTTTAATGTTTTCCAGTCTATCAGTCCTATCATTGCCCGCACGTCGGCCTCTGCACCATCTATCTCTACTACAATATTCTTTACCGGCGCTGTGCTGATCTCCGAGGTGGTATCCTGCGGGTAGATCTTATCCTCCCGCCAGGTGCTCTTGCCATCCGGTGGTGTTGCCACCACTTTAGGAGGCTTTATGCCAATAATCACCAATGCTTTATCCCTGTAATAAGTACGGATATCCGTACCTCCGCCCCGGTCGCCATTTTCGTTGAGAAGAGGTTTACCCACAGGTACCGTGTACAGGTAAGCAAATGCCGGTACAGGCAGCTCCAGTTTAATGGGGCGGGTGGCAATATGGTATTGTTTGGCAAGGTCTACCTTTACATTAACCCGCATGCTTACGTGCAGCGTGCGGCACTCCTCAAACTTATCCGTTTTAATACTTACTGCTGTGAACTTCTCCTGGTCGAAAGTGCCGTCGGGGTTGAGGGCTTCTTTCATCTCAAGGAGCAACTGGTTCGAATACACCTGCGAAGAATCTTCATTCTGCGTGTACCAGGCTTCATGGTAGGGATTATTACCGATGGGCTCGTTCTTTTTGGTAATGACGGTAAGGGGCCGGCCCTGCCTGTTGGTTTCCGCCCAGTCAAAGGCGCCGCACCTGGTTTGCTTAACCGTATGATCTTTATAGCCCGATGGTGTTGCTGCGGCCAGCACTTCGCATACCTGCTGCCAACGCGCCAGCTCTTCCTTTTTATAAGGACGCGGGGGAAGCCCCGCATCCTGTGCATAAAGAGCGGCCGTAATAAATAAGAACGCGAGTATTGATATCCACTTTTTCATCTTATAGTAGTTTTATTGTTTTTCAATGATCCATTGTACGCTGGCGTCTGTTACATAGGTTACCACAGCTTTCAGTATACCGTTCTGGTATATGAGCCTCGAGTTATCGGCCACATTCCTGATATAATACACATTATCAACAACAGTGGCTTCCATCATCCACATGGCACTGGCAGACTGCCCGTTGTCTGCAATAAGATTGCTGTTCTCCGTGCTGACAAAGCTGTTCTTCCAGCGGTTCCTGATCTGCACGTATGCTGTGCCGTTAACGGGAATAATTTCCCACTGCGCGCTCCACCACCCAAAGTCGATCGCGGTGCATTTAACGGGGCCATCCTGGTTATGGATATAGGTATTTGCTGCAAAGTTCTTAATGCGCACAAAGCCGGGAAAGGCGGGTGTACTGGTGCCATTGTTGCCGGGGAAGCTTAACGGCGTACCCACTGCTGAGCGGTTGTTGGGGTAGAAGGTGGCTGTAACTACGGGTTTTTCATTGAGCGGAACGATCATGATGGTATTGGCGGCAACGGTTTCGCCCGGTTTGATCCAGTAGCCTATATTCACTATACGCCTGTTCTGCACTACTTTTTCTGTACCGCATTCCTTATCGTCTACTGTTGCTTCTATGTTACAGGGCTGGAGCCGGAGGGTTGCTTCCTTATTGGTAAGTCTTGCGCCGGTTGCATTGGCACATTTAAACTGTACGATCTCGGGGGATACGCTCCCGACCTTAAACAGGAAACCCGGTGTCTGCATCAGCAGTTTTGCTTCGGGGGCTGTATTGGTAATAAAGAACCGCAGTTTATAGCGGCTGAAATTACCCTTGTTGCCTACTTCTTTTTCAGAAGCGCCGGTTATACTGTACCCTGCCTGCAACCCCTGGTACATGGCTGGTAATGAATCCGTAACGGGTATGGGTGCGGACTGTTGTGCGATAGCGGGAAACCGGCAGGCTATAAAAAGCAATAAACATATCGTTCGCATATTATTCCACTTCAAATTTTACATGATTGATGATAAGGGTTGAGCCCCGGTGCACATCGTTACTTCCTTCCGCCGGCATAATGCCAAACGTGGTGCGTATGGCTTCAGCCGTCATACCCTGCGGGGCTGTATAATTCTTACCATTCAGCGGGTCGAAGTTGAGGTAGCATATCACTTTCTGGTTGCTGCCGGACCTGAGCTTACCGATGGGGGCGTCATTGTAAAAGAAGGCCCGGTAAACAGGCAACTCATCATTGGTATCGAAGTCTATTTTTACATAAGCCTCGTCGCCACCCGCAGGGGTATAACTGTAATCAAAGCTGATCTTTACTTTTTTGCCTTTACTGATCTTTGCAGACAGGCCGTCGTAGTTAAGATTTACGTTATTGCTGCGGTCATCTTTTGAGGGGTCCCAGCAATGTACTACCGTAAGTTTGGCCCCGCCTTTTACCTTATCTGCCAGCGTTACTTTGCCTTTGCAGTCGGCATCGTTATTACAACCCCATCCCTTCGGACAGTTATCGTATTCATTACCCCATTTCTTAAAGTCGCCGTTGGGGATTGCCTGGGCGCTGGCTATGCCTGCCGATACAAGCAGGGCAAAAGCGGTGGTTATTATCTGCTGTTTCATATTCTTATTGCCGGATGACCAGTTGCTGGTTGTAATTGTTTGTGCCATCTGTTATGGAGATACTGTATGTGCCTGCGGGTAAGGCGTGCAGATCGATCTGTATATGCGGCGCTGATTTTTGCAGCCACTGCCTTACGGGCTGCCCCTGCTGGTTGAGCAGGTTAATGGCAAGATTCTTACCTGTAACGCCCGGCCATTCGAGCGTGGTGCTGCCAGTGGCAGGATTGGGATAAAGCCCGATTGTTTTACCTGCACCGGTATTTACACGTACAATGGGCGAGTAAACAAACCTACCATCTGCATCCACCATCCTGAGACGGTACCATAACAGCCCGGCGGGAAAGCGATCGTCTGTAAAGTGATAGGTCTTTTCAGACAGGCTGCCTGCCTGCGCCGGTACACGGCCTATGGCAGTAAATGCAATGCCATCGGCACTCCGTTCAACATCGAAATATTTGGTATTGCGCTCGTTGGTGGTTTTCCAGTCCAGCCCGATGGTATTATCCAGGCGCTGTGCGGTAAAGGACAAAAGAGTTAACGGTACGGTACCACCCACTGTAAAGGGATATACATTGGTAAGGCTCCAGGTATCGAAGCTGCGGATATAAAATACGTGATCGCCAATGGGCAGGTTCCCGATATTGGCCATAAAGGAAAAGTTGCTGAGATCGGCTACCGGCGAAACGGTTACTATCGTACCGTTCCCAAAGCCGGGATCGGTATCTACAAAGTATTCGAGTTTGCGTACAAGGCGGGGTGCGGGGGAAGGCGGAATTGTAATGTTATTGGTAATGGCAAAAATCTTTACCTGTGTATGTCCCCAGCGGCCCAGCGCATCCCTGCTGCGTATGTACAACTGGTGGATACCTGCGGTGAGGCTGCCGAGCATTACGGGATAGCCAGCCAGTGTTATATCTGTTGCGGCGGTAAGGCTGATGGGTATTCCGTTGCCAAAGCCCGGATCGGTATCGACATAATACTCCACCTGTGTAATATTACCTGTGGCGGGGTTGGGCGGGAGTGTAAGGGAGAGGTCGATAATGGCAAAGACCTTTACGTTGGTATGCCCCCATTTACCGTTGACATCTTTACTGCGTACATAGAGGCGGTGCGTGCCATTGGACAATCCTGTTACCATTACGGGGAAGGGGGTAAGGGTAACATCGGGCGCTGCTGTAGTGGTTACCGGTATGCCATTGCCTGTACCGGGATCGGTATCGATAAAATATTCTACTCCTGCAATAGCAGCGGGCGTACTATTGGACGGGAGTACCATCGAAAGATCGGCTATAAAAAATATGTTGGGTTGTGTATGTGACCACCTGCCTACTGCGTCGCGGCTCCGCATATACAGCCGGTGCACTCCATTACCTAATCCTGTAACAGGTATGCTGCCCGGCGCAACCAGGTCTGCCGAGGGTGTGACCGCAAGCGTATTGCCGTTACCAAAACCCGGATCGGTATCGATAAAGTATTCCAGTTTTACAATATTGCCTGCTGCTGTATTGGAGGGCAGGGTAAACCCTACCTGTGCATTACTGCTGGTTAACAGCAGCGACAGTATGGCAACCAGTGCATATTTTATTCTTCCTGTCTGCATGGCAGTACGTTGATCGGTAAGTGTCATTAATGTGTAGTGGTACTAACGGTTACATTCATTGTAGTGGTACCGCTGGATACCGTTGCAGGGGCAGTGAACGTATAGATACTCGGCACTGAAGGCATACCCGAGCGTATATAGGGTGCAGGGCCACCGAAGGCGCCGCAATCCACGGTACCGCCGTTTAACACACCGGCACCGATAGCAGGTGAACCTGCTTTAAGGGCAAAACGGCCATCGCTGCTGAACCCGGATGAGCTGTTCCAGCCCATAAATACATCGTCAAGATTGGTATTGAGCTGGTTGCCATTGGTATTGGGAATACTGGCATTGTTGGATATGCAGTTGAAGAATACGTTGGAGCTGAGGGTAGGCCCGAAATCGGGAGCATAGAAGATATTATTCTGAAAGGTGAAGTTGGTACACCCAAATCCATAACTGTAGCCTACGCAACTGTTATTGATAAAATAGCCGTTATTATTGGCAACGCCACCGGCATAAAAAGACAGGGGGTAAGACCCGGTAAATATGTTATTGTAAATGATAAGGTTTTCGGCTTTGAAGCTGTTATCGGCTGTGCTGTTTACGCCGCTGATAAAATTCTGGCGTATGGTATCGGCATAAATATTACGGGTGTTGTTTACATATACAGCGGTATAAATAATACAGCGCTGTACGGTTATGAGGCTGTCGTCGAGTGTAATACGGTAACAGCTTATGCCGCTTACCGAACTGCCTTTACTGCCCGGTGCGAAGTAAATATTGGTCATATAGCTGGTGGCAGGGTTGGCCTGTGTTTTGGGGTTAGCTACCATCGGTGCATTTTCTGTGAGGAAGTAGCCTGTGCCGATGACGGTAAGCCGTTTGGAAATAGTAAAATCGCTGTAGGCGGTGGCGGAGGCTTCGATGTGTATGGTATCGCCATTCTGTACGCTGGCGCTGTTGAAAGCGGCGGTAGTGCCGGTAAAATCTGCCACTACATTAAAGTTATTGTTGACGCGCCAGATCTTTGCGCTGGCTGTTGCTGTAAGCACTGTGCAAAACAGTACTATGTAAATTTGTTTCATATACTTCTGTATCTGTAAGATGAATGATGGAATATTTATTTCTTTACAAACTCTACCCGGCGGTTATTCGCTTTTCCTTCGATGGTTTTATTATCGCTGACCGGTTTGGTTTCGCCGTATCCTTTGGCGGTAAGCCGTGCTGCATCGATACCCATACCTACCAGGCGGGTCTTTACGACTTCGGCCCTTTGTTGTGAGAGGTTGAGGTTATAGGCATCTTCGCCATCGCTATCGGTATGGCCGCCTATTTCAAACTTCAGTTGCGGATTGTCTTTCATTACCTGCACGATCATATTGAGCGCGCCCATGCTTTCGGGTTTGATGGTGGCTTTGTTGTAATCGAAATTGATGCCGTGGGTTATGATCTTGGTATCGGTAAACTTTTTACCCAGCATATTCATGTTGCCGCCCTCCGCCAGCCGGAAGCTCTTAAACAGCATATTCATGCCTTCGCTGGCGTTACCGCCAATAGCGAGGTTGGTTGCTTTGAACCCGCAGTTGGGTACCACCAGCACCCGGTACTGGTCGCAGTACACTTTGATCTGCCCGTCTTTTACGGCAATGGCGATATGCCGCCACTGGTTATGATAAGTATCACCGGCAATAGCGGCGGGGAGATCGCCCTGTAGTGTATTATTGCCGAAATCGCACTTGATATAGCTGTGATTGGTATAAATGCCACCCAGCTTTTGTTTACCCGTCCTGAACTCGATATATACCCCTTCGTTAGAATCGTAGGCGGCATCGAGCCAGGTATCAAATTCGATGGTGTACCGGGCGGGCAGGTAGGCTTTGTTCTTTATGTTGGGGGAGTAGATGCTGTAGTATTTGGTAATGGCAAAGACTTCTTCTTCACCCATCTTATTTACCACGCCCTGCCCGCCTTCGAGGTTCCAGTGTGAGGGGAACTCTCCATCCTGGTCGTCGCGGAAATCGTCTTCAAAAATGATCCTGTTGCCTGATACAAAATCGTAGTTGTTATAGGCTTTAAAATCCTGTGCAGAGGCTGCCACAGGGAGGCATAGAAAAGCAATGAGCACCCATTTCATTTGTGGAATATTTTATTTTACAAATGTATCGGGGGGCATCGTGCCGGGGAATACCGAAGGAGTAGTAAAAAAGTAGTAGGTAAAATTAAATCAGTTACTGTATGCTTTCTGGATGGCGTCGGCGCGGTTGTTTACCTGCAGCTTTTCGTAGATGTTGCGGATATGCGTACGGATGGTTTCTACGCTCAGGGAGAGTTTGGCGGCTATTGCCTTGTACTGCATGCCTTTGCCCAGTTCGTTCAGGATACCGCGTTCTCTTTCTGTGAGGTCGTCTATGGGCTGGCGCACTTTGTGTTCGGCAAAGGAGGTCATCACCTTGCGGGCTATCGTGCTGCTCATGGGGCTGCCGCCATTGCATACTTCGGTAATGGCTTCGAGCAGGCGGGCGGGTGGTGTTTTCTTAAGGATATAGCCTGTTGCACCCGCTTTCAGTGAATCAAATACGTGCTCGTCTTCTTCGTAAACGGTGCACATCATAAACTGTGTAGCCGGCAGCTTTGGCTTGAGCAGGCGCACGGCTTCGACCCCATTTACACCGGGCATATTAATATCCATCAGCACCACATCCGGCTGGTAGGCCGGTATTTTCTCCAGCGCTTCGTGCCCGTTACGGCAGATGCACTGGCACTCGTACCCCGGTGTACTGTTGATGATGAGGCGCAGGCCATCCCTGATGTCGTCTACGTCTTCTGCTATGGCTACTTTTATGGTCATGCTTCCTGCGAATGTAGCATAAAAATGGGTACCCGGGTATACTACTGGCGTGGTAGAAAAGGGTTAGACGGGGCAGGTGATATGCAATACCGTACCCTTACCCGGTAATGAATGGATCAGTGCTTCCCCGCCAATATCGGCGATGCGCTGCTGCATATTGGCCAGCCCGTTGCCCAGCCCATCCAACGCACCATGATCGATACCACGGCCATCATCTTCAAGGATCAGCTCAAAATCCGTGGTATGCTGTACCATGCGCAGCGAAATATTCCTGGCCCCGCTGTGCTTAACACTGTTGTTTAAAAATTCCTTTACCGTCATAAACAGGTTTCTTCTTTTCTGTTCGCCCAGGTAAACGGGCCTTATTTCCTGTGGCAGACTCACTTCTGCACTGATACCGGTATTGTCGAGAAACTGGTGGGTATACGCTGCAATGTAGGCAGCCAGTTTATCGAGCGAGTCGTTCTTCGGGTTAAGCGCCCATACCATTTCGTCGAGGTTATCGACCAGTCCGCGCGCCGTTTCGCTGATCTTATCCAGCGTGGCGTCATCGCGGAGGGGTTGTGTCCTGATCACCTCGCTGAGTATCGCGATCTTGGTAAGGCCACTGCCCAGGTCGTCGTGCATATCGCGGCTGATGCGGTTACGTTCTTTTTCTATCGCCTGTTCTTTCTCCAGCCGCAGCAGTTTTTCTTTCAGGTTGCGCTGTGATATATAGCGTACAACGGAATAAAACAACAGCGACGCAAGTGCAATACCGACGAAGATAAACCACCATGTTTTCCAGAAAGGCGGGTGTATGATAACACGAATGCTTTTAGTTCCGCTCATTACCCCGTCTGATGTGGATGCCTTATAATAAAACAGGTAGCTTCCCGGCGCCAGGCTGTTATAGCTTACCTGTCCGTGATTACCTGCCAGTTGCCAGTCTTTGTCAACACCTTCCAGCTTATAATAATACTGGTTACCCCTCGGGTTAGAATAATGCAGCAATGCCCAGTGAAAAGAAATATTGGTCTCGCCCCATGAAAAATGAAGTATGCTGTCCTCCGCTATCTTCTCCCGTTCTCCTACCCGCGCGCCTGTGAATAGAAGGGGCAGGCTGCCTGTTTGCTGCTCTGCCATGGCTGGTGAAAAAACGGTAGCGTAAGTTGTACCCGCCAGCAGTATATTACCGTTAGACAGGCGGGCCATGGTTACCTCTACATTATTCATAAACAGGCCATCATCTTCAGAAAAGGTTTTAAACACATGGGTCTGCATATTAAAAGCTACAAGACCTGTTTTGGTAGCGATCCATAACCAGCCCCGGCCATCGGGAATAAAGTCGTACTCATATTTATTCTTACCTGCCGGCAGCAGCCAGGTTTCTGTTTTGGCTGTATTGATATCTGTACAAAAGATCTCGGAGGCGGTAACCGTCCAGACCCTGCCATCAATACAATAGATATTGGATAAACGACGGCTGCCGATCACATTATCGACCACACCATTCCGGGGGTTATACCGAAAAAGCCCGGCACTGTAATCAGTGAGCCATATATTACCGTTATTATCTTCAATAGCTTTAGAGAGATTGGCCGTTTTCAACAGCGTATCTCCGTTGGGGGTAGTAACGCGGTAAAACTGCTGTGCCGCCGCATCGATCCGCCAGGCGCCCCTGCGCCAGGGCAGCAGCCATACTTCACCGTTATTCCTCACAAGACTTGCATTGAGAAAGTCTTTGGGCAGGGAAGCTTCATCGCGGTCGTTATGTAAAAAGAGCCTGCGGCGGGAAAAAGTGGAATCAAAATACAGTAACCCGTTAGAGGTACACAGCCAATAGCCACCCTTTGCATCCTGCTGTATCTGCATCACTGCCTGTCCGCTGTGGATAACTGAAGAAAGATTTTTCACCAGCTTTACCGAGTTGTTGAACAGCATCAGCGAAGAACCACCCTCACCACCCAGCAGGAAACGATCTTTTAGCGGGTATAGTGCAATGCCCTGCGAAGTAAGCGGTACATAAGAGGATAAGATCGTAGTTTGAAAGTATTGCTTGACGGGGTTATAGATTTTCACCCCCGTGGTGGTTGATATCCAAAGCAGGTTATCACTACTGCAGAAAAGCCGGTTGCTCAACAGGGGTTTGCTGTCTGCTGCCGTACCTGTATAGAGATAGCTGAAAGATTGCGTTGCCGGGTCAGGACTGCATACATTACTGCTTTCCCAGATGCGGTAGCCGCCACCGGGTGTTTGCTGTTCGGTAATGCTGGTAACATTGCCGTTATTGTTTTTGTAGTGGAAGAAATTCTCTACCGTATTATTTTCGGGGTTGATCTTTTTAATGCCTTTGTTCCATGTGCCAAACCAGATCTGCCCGGCATGGTCTTCAAAGACATCTGTTACGAGTTCATCAAAAGAGGGATCATTGGCGGGCTGGTCGCAGGCAGTAAATTCATGTGAGGCGGGTTCATAACGCCAGAGCCCGTTATAAGTGGCCAGCCAGGTACGCTGTTTACTGTCTGTCATAATCTTTGTCACCCTGTTGGCAATGGCATCGGGGATGTTGTAACGGGTAAATACATGGGTGTTGATATCGAAAGTTACCAGCCCGGCCTCTGTAGCGAGGAATAGCATATTACCTGAAATAGCGATACTGTAAAAACGGTTGGAGGCCTCCCCGCCGGCAGGCATACGAAAACTGCTGAAGGTTTTTGTAAAAAGCTGGTAAGCACAGAGCCCGTTGCCGGTGGCCAGCCAGAGCGTCTGGCGGTTGTCTTCGCATATACCGTTAACCACTTCGTCTGCCAGCGATGTACCTGTTATATTGGGATGAAAGTTGCTGATTATTGACCCGTCATAGCTGTTGAGCCCGGAGCTGGTGCCCATCCATATTACGCTGCGGCTGTCTTCAAAAAAGCAATTGACTACATTATCGGTAAGCCCGTCTTTTTCAGAAAGCGTATACAATACCGGAACTGTCTTTACCTGTGTAAAAGAGGAAGAGACAATAAAACTAAGCAGCGCAATGAGAATGGCCCTGGCATGCATAAGGTAAAATTAACGGCTTTACTACTGCCGGTAGCTAAGATAGGGTATTCCTTTGCAGCGTTTATGCAGGTTGCCGTCAGAACTTAAATTCTGCCTCCCAGTTGCCGGGCTCATAAATTTCGAGGTCAATATCACCGTGCTTAGTACTGGAGAACTTTACCCTGAAAGGAAAATTTACAAACTGAAACTCTATCTGGTAGCGGCTTTCCATTTTATTTACTACAGCGAAACTGCCACCTGTAACAAGACAGCTTTGGAAAAATTCAGCTTTACCCGATCCATCAAAATTGAATACGATATTATTCTTGCTACCATCAATCTTATTTATACTGTAATGCGCATATACACCGGGTTTCCCGAAGCTGTGCAGTACCCAGGGGGTTTCATACAATCCTTTATAATTGTCTTTTTCCCAAAAGCCCCGGAGCGTATCCTTTTTCTCGTAGTTTACCATAATACCGCGGCCGGCTTTCATTCCCTTTTTCCATGTACCATACCAGAAATCACCATTTGGCCAGGTATAGAGACCTTCGCCGTCGGGTAATCCTTTTTTAAACTCCCCTTCGTAGGTGTGGCGACCCTCCGCTTTCCCCATACCATGCGCCTTGTTATTTTTACAGTCGCCTGTATATTTCCCTTTCAGGGAATCAGATAATACTTCACAGGGATTGTTTTGTGACTGGCCGTATATAACAGCAAGGAGCAGGAGGATGGTGGAAAAGTAGCGGTGCATGGTGTTGGGTGTATTAAGGTGTAAAAATATTATATAAATATACCAATTTTTCTTTTTCCCTGCGTAACATTGCGCATGAACGTGAATATGCATGGCAGGAAACTATTCGTAGTCCTGTTGTTGATGATAACCGGGCAGTTGCAAGCCCAATATTTTCCCGCAAAAAACTATCCGGCAGGGTATTTTAAATGGCCCGTCGGCGCTACTATTGGTATTGTAGCCAACTTTGGTGAGCTGCGCCCCAATCATTACCACATGGGGCTCGACTGCAGGACAGACCAGAAACAGAACATGCCCGTATATGCTTCAGCCGATGGCTATATTGCCAAAATAAAGATCGAACCCTATGGTTTTGGCCGCGCCATCTATATCAACCACCCGAATGGTCTTACCACCCTCTATGCCCACCTCAACGATTTCAACCCCGAGCTCGAAGCCTATGTTAAAAAAGAGCAGTACCGCCTCAGGAGCTGGAAGGTATTTCTCGATATTCCTCCCGGCACTTTTTCCGTAACACAGGGCCAGCTTATTGCCTACAGCGGCAGTACGGGTGGCTCACAGGGCCCGCATGTACACTTCGAGATCCGCGATACCAAAACGGATAAGGTGCTTAATCCAACGTTGTTTGGATTTCCTATTGCCGATCATACCCCTCCCGATCTGCTGCGCTTAGCCGTGTACGACAGGTGTATCAGCGTATATGAACAAACCCCGCGCCTCTACACACTCAAAAAGGTAAATGGCGAATACGTTACCATTCCGGCGCTCATCATAGCCAATACCGACAAAGTAAGTTTCGCCATTTCTGCGTTTGACAGGCTTGATAAATCAACAAACAAAAATGGCATTTACGAAGCCATCCTGTTTGAGAATGAACAACCCGTAGTCGGGTTCCAGCTCGACAGCATCGGCTATGACGAAACGCGTTACCTCAATGCGCATATCGACTACAGGCTGCGCAGTACAGGTGGCCCTTTTGTACAGCACATTTCGCGCCTGCCGGGCTACCAGCCCTCACCCTACCGCGAGTTCAGCGGCAACGGGGTAATCCTTATTGAAGACGACAGCATACACCAGATGCGCATTGCTGTAAAAGACGGCGATGGCAATACCTCTAACCTGCGCTTTGATATAAAGCGGGGTATGGTACCGCCCGAAAAAGCTGCCGACGATTCCATAGCCATATACCGGCAAAGGAACTTTCACCCCGGCTTTGTAAATGTTTTTGAAAACGACAAGCTGCGCTTTTTCCTGCGGGAAACAGCACTGTACGATTCTATCCGATTCACCTACCGCGAAACGCCAGCCGCCAACGGTGGCACCATCTTTCAGCTCCACAACGGCAATACACCCGTACAGGGCTACTACCCCATACACATCAAAGGCACGGCAGGTAACCCCTACCGCGATAGAATGGTCATGAAATGCTACTGGGGCAGCAGAACAGATTTTGCCAAAGCAGAGCCCGAAGCTAACGACTGGTACAAAGCCAGCTTCAGGGAGTTTGGTTACTTCGTGCTTATGCCCGACACTATCCCCCCCCTCATCACCCCCATAGGTTTTAAAGACGGCATTAATACAGCTAAACTCAGGCGCATCGCTTTTACAATATCCGATAATTCAGAAGATGTTTTCAATTTCAACGCCATGCTCGACGGGCAATGGTTACGTTTTACAAATGATAAAGGACGCACGTTTATCTATAATTTCGACGAACAATGTGGCCCCGGCGCTCACCAGCTCACCATCAGCGTGGAAGACTATGTCGGCAACCGCACAGAGCGCACTTATAATTTTACACGATAAAAATATCCACCAACATAAACACATCTACCAACACCATGGCAGCAATAGCAGAAGGAATCAAGGCTCCGGCATTTACCGGTAAAGACCAGAACGGCGAAACCATAAAACTGTCCGATTACAAAGGCAAAAAAGTAGTATTATATTTTTACCCCGAAGACATGACCCCTACCTGCACCGACCAGGCCTGTAACCTGCGCGATAATTTTGGCGCACTGCAAAAAGCCGGGCTCACAGTACTGGGCGTAAGCCCCGATCTGCCTGCCAAACATAAAAAGTTTGAAGCTAAGTATAACCTGCCCTTTACCCTGCTCGCCGACCCCGAACATAAGATCATAGATAAATACGGGGTATGGGGCGAAAAACAACTCTACGGCCGCAAATACATGGGCCTGCTCCGAACCACTTTCCTGATAGACGAAAAAGGCATTATCCGTAAGGTCTTTCTCCGCCCCAAAAGCAAGAAACATGCAGAAGAGATACTGGAATACTGGGCTACTGTATAAAGCCATTGAAAATATTATCTGCTCCTGTTGCGGCAGCAGGCATACTTATCAACAAAAAGCAATTCCGGAATAATTTTTGCTCCTTAATAAGCACCGGGCCTGCTTCCCGCGTATCCAGGCATGATGAAAACCATTTTCGTAGTCATTATTCTTTTTGCAACAGCAGCCTTCAGTAACGGATGCAGTAAAAACGATAGCCGGGGCGCAACCCCCTGCGACCTTAATGTAAGTTTTACTGCCAATATCAAACGTATACTCGATACACATTGCAGCAGTTGCCACAATCCTGCATCAGGTGATGCCAACGCTACAATCCGCTGGATTTATGATGGCAGCTACAACAGCGCTTTCAGCAGGCGCAACGACATCAGCGCACAAGTTGCAGCAGGCATCATGCCGCAGAATGGTCCGCTACCAGCATCATTGCGCGATTCAATCAGTTGCTGGAATACTAAAAATGCACCCAATTAAATGTTTTATACAGTTCCGCTTCAGTCCAATTCCATCATAACCCCATAAAAGCATCCGTAAACTATCCTTCGCAATTGACATACCTTTGCGGTATGACGCTTCCCGAAGGCATCCGCATAAGAGAAAACTCCTGGCTCGCCGGTATTGCGGCGCGTAAACTGCGTGTGCGGGGAGTAGCTATGGTGCTGGGCAAAACCATTCACCTGCACAATACCACCACAGAGCAGTTCCTGAAGAGCAAAAGATGGGTTCGCCATGAGCTCTGCCATATCCGCCAGTTTCATGAACACGGATTCGTACCTTTTATCTTCAAATATCTATGGGAAAGCCTGAAACACGGATACTACAACAATAAATACGAGATAGAAGCCAGGGCAGCAGAAACAGAAGAGATACTGTAGCTACCCCGCAGGGCTGTCTGCCGAAAAAAATCCTGTTAACCGGCCGGACAGCTTTTAACCTATTATCCATTCTACTTCACCAAATGCAAAATTCCTCTCAAGAGTATCTTTAGTAAGCAGTTGCCCCCCCGAACTCACACCCTGGATAGTGGTTTCGAATACCTGGTTCTCCTTTTTGAGGCGTACAGGCTGGTTAAGGCCGTAAAGATGGCTATTGTAAAGCATGGTCAGAGCATCGGTACTGAGGCGGCAAAGCTGGTCAAAGTCATGAAGCAACCGGGTATGCAGTTCCCGGGCCAGGGCTTCCGCATCAAAGGTTTTACCCGTAATTTGCTTCAGCGAAACAGGATTTTTCATTGCAGGGTCAAAAACCACCTGGTTAATGTTGATGCCCATACCAATTATGGCCCATTTCCAGTCTTTGCCATGGTACACATTTTCAATGAGAATGCCCCCTGCCTTTCTGTCACACCAATATATATCGTTAGGCCATTTTATCAGGGTTTCGCCGCCGGTATATGCGTCGAAAAAGGCACGGCAGGCGAGGCCCGTAATCATGGAAAGGTGAAATGCATGGTTGTTTTTGAGGGGCTGGGGAGCCAAAACTACGCTGAGAGCAATATTTTGGCCGGGTTCAGCCAGCCACTGGCGCCCACGCTGGCCCTTACCAGCGGTTTGCTCCTGTGTAAACCATGCCATGCCATTACCGGCCATTCCGCCATGTACCATTTGCATGGCATAGTTGTTGGTACTGTCCACGCGGGTTAATATGTTAAAAGACCCTTTTATTGCCATACCTGCGCGGTTGGTAAAGAAATAGTACTTTTGATAAAAATTACAGGTAATTCCATGAAATTCCACGCGTAATTAAAGGCCAAGTTATCAAAACTTTGTATTTTGAAAAGAATTAACGTCGTGGCCTGCTCATGACCAGGTAACATAAAAAAGAAATCATTTGAACAGACTTTCAGTAAAAGCTACCCCAAAAAAGAACAGTGTAGTCAGGTTAACAAGAAGCAGCAAGATTTTCAAAACCATAATTCATGCAATTGAGGAGAAAAAAGGTGAGAATATCGTAAGCCTTGATCTCCGCAAGATAACCGAAGCGGTGGCAGACTTTTTTGTCATCTGTCAGGCTAATAACCCTAACCAGTTAAGAGCCATTGCCGATTCCGTGGAAGAGCTGGTTAAAAACAATTGCCAGGAAGCGCCGTATAAGCACGAGGGAAGACAGGCGCAGCAATGGATATTGATCGATTACGTTAATATCGTGGTACATATTATGCTGCCCGAGCCCCGCAAATTCTACCAGTTGGAAGAAATGTGGAGCGATGCGCCCATGATGATGCACGAACAATAGAGATGGCCGATGGATGCAGATAAATGCAACTGCCGCCATCATAAACAACAAATCAGCAGATAGCATATCTGCACATATAATAAACTATGAGTCAGCAAGAAGGCAACAAAAGATTTAATCCAAACAGTATCCCGCCCCCGGGCGATGACAGCCCGGAGAAAAAGAAACCACGCTTCAACATATATTGGGTATGGGGCATCATCGCCATACTCCTTATCGGCTATAATCTTTTCCGGAATGTATCGGCGCAAGGGCCACAGATCAGCTTTGAGAAATTCACGACACTGGTAAAACAGGGTGATGTGGAAAGCTTTAAGACCGTACCCAATAACAAGATGCTGAGGGTATACCTCAAGCGGGATTCTTTACAAATCAAATCCACTTTCTACAAACAACTGCTCGGCAGTAATGACGACAACAGGCTGTACGAAGCACTTATGAAGTCATCGGAGCCGCAATTGTACTTCAATTACGCCGATAATGTATCTTTTACCATGCTCCTGCTGGACTTTTACAGGGCCAACCCGGGCATGCCACACCCGGATGACAAATCGAATAATGAAGGTGAAATGTTTGGCCAGATCATCAGTACCCTGCTCCCTATCCTGCTGATTGGTCTGCTCTTTATCATGATGATGCGTAAAATGGGTGGCCCCGGTGGCGGTGGCGGACCCGGCGGTATTTTCAATATCGGTAAGTCCAAAGCCACCCTGTTCGACAAAGGCACCCGCGTAAACATCAACTTTGGCGATGTGGCCGGGCTCGATGAAGCCAAAGTAGAGGTAATGGAAATCGTAGATTTCCTTAAAAATCCTAAAAAATATACAGCCCTCGGCGGTAAAATACCTAAAGGAGCATTACTCGTCGGCCCCCCCGGCACGGGTAAAACCCTGCTGGCTAAAGCAATGGCCGGCGAGGCACAGGTACCTTTCTTCAGCCTCAGCGGCAGTGATTTTGTAGAAATGTTTGTAGGCGTAGGTGCCAGCCGCGTAAGAGATCTCTTTAAACAGGCCCGCGAAAAAGCACCCTGTATCATCTTTATCGATGAGATCGACGCCATCGGGCGTGCAAGAGGTAAGAACGTGATGATGAGCAATGACGAGCGGGAGAATACACTCAACCAGTTGCTCGTTGAAATGGATGGCTTTGGTACCGATATCGGCATCATCATCCTCGCCGCCACCAACCGCCCCGATGTGCTGGATAGCGCACTCCTGCGCCCGGGTCGTTTCGACAGGCAGATCACTATCGATCGTCCCGACCTCGTCGGCAGGGAGGCCATTTTTAAAGTACACCTGCAACCCATCAAAGTATCACAGACTCTTGATGTTCATAAACTGGCAGAACAGACGCCCGGTTTTGCGGGTGCCGATATCGCCAACGTATGTAACGAAGCAGCACTTATCGCTGCCCGTAAGGGAAAGAACGCGGTAGACATGAGCGATTTTCAGGATGCTGTCGATCGTGTGATCGGCGGCCTCGAAAAGAAGAACAAGATCATTGCCCCGCACGAAAAAGAGATCATCGCCTACCACGAGGCAGGTCATGCAATCTGCGGCTGGTTCCTTGAACATGCTTATCCCCTGCTCAAAGTAACGATCGTACCGAGGGGTACAGCCGCGCTGGGTTATGCACAGTACACGCCCAAAGAGCAATACCTCTACAATACCGATCAGCTCAACGACCAGATCTGCATGACACTCGGTGGTCGCGCCAGTGAAGACATCTTCTTTGGCAAGATCAGCACAGGCGCCAGTAACGACCTGCAACAGATCACCAAAATGGCATACAGCATGGTAACCGTGTACGGCATGAACGATAAAGTAGGTAATATCAGTTACTACGACCCGCAACAGGAAAACTATTTTACCAAGCCTTACAGTGAAGAAACGGGTAAGATGATCGACGAGGAAGTACGCAAGCTGATTGAAGTCGCTTATGTACGTACCAAAAATCTGCTTACCGAAAAGAAAGAGCAGGTAGAGATCATAGCTAAAGAGCTGCTGAAACGTGAAGTGCTTTTCCAGAGCGACCTGGAAACATTGATCGGTAAACGTCCTTTTGAAGAAAAGAAACCAGCAGACGTGATCCCACATGAAGAAGGCGATTTAGGCGGAGTTCCGGCTACCGACCTTCCCGACCCGGGAACCGGAGTTTAGTTTGGGTTAATTAGGAGAACATTCATAACCCTTAACCTGCCTCCCGCAGGCAGGCTCATAATTCATAACTCACAATTGAGGTAATGATTCCAGTAACACCTGCAAAAGAAAATATATTAAAAAAGATAAGGCAGGCACTGAGTAACCCGGTGCCATTGCCTTTTCCTGCAAGCGAGGGCAATAACACCCTTTACCAGCCGCCCACGGATGAACTGGAAGTGATCTTTGCGGAAGCCTTCAGCCAGTTGCAGGGTAAGTTCATCTACTGTATGAACCAGCAGGAGCTGAAGGAACAACTGCAGCAACTCATCACCAGCAAAGCATGGAAGCAGGTATATACCCGCGACCAGGACTTTGCGGCTTTCTCTACCACCAGCGATCTTGCAGCATGCGATGCAGCCATTACAGACTGCGAATACCTTGTGGCGCGTACGGGCAGTATCGTCCTCAGCGCAGTACAGGAAGGCGGCAGAACCACCAGTGTATATGCGCCCGTACATATTTGCGTGGCATATACCAGTCAGTTGGTATACGATATAAAAGATGCGCTGCAACTGGTGAAGGAAAAGTATAAAGGCGGGATGCCCTCCCTGCTAACTTTTGCAACAGGCCCCAGCCGCACCGCCGATATTGAAAAAACATTGGTTACGGGCGTTCACGGCCCCAAAGAAGTATATCTCTTTCTTGTAGAAGGATAGACCGTCGTGGCAACCGTACATATATTAATATCACACATCCCCGCTTCTTTATAACTTTACACCATGATCGAAAATCAGGTATATACCCTCTTCGTGTACGGATCGCTCCGGCAGGGCTTCCATCACCCGGCATATCAGTATATCAGCCAGTACTTTCACCTGCTCGGTCCCGCCAGGGTAAAGGGCGTACTGTACAACCTCGGGGAGTTCCCCGCCGCCCAGCCTGCCGATAAGGAAGACAGGTATATCGTTGGCGAACTCTACGAGGTAAATAGTAAAACAGGATTCCAATGGGCAATGGCACAGATCGACGACTACGAGGGCCTGAATGTCGAACCGGGCGAAACACCATTATATTACCGCGCGCTGACCCGCGTTTTCCTCGACGATGATACACATACCAACGCCTGGATATACTGGTATAACGGCGATGTTGGTGGCAAAGCCATCATTGCTTCGGGCGACGTACTTGAATTCCTCCGCCAGAAACAAAATGGCGGATAGCGTTATCTTTGCGGTATGGATACTGATCCCGGTAAAAAAATATATTTCATTTCCGACTTCCATCTTGGTGCACCTGATGCAGCCGCAAGCCTGCTGAGGGAGAAAAAGATCATCCGTTTCCTGGATAGCATCAAAGCAGATGCAGCAGCCATATTTATCGTGGGCGATCTTTTTGATTTCTGGTACGAATACAAAAAAGTGGTACCCAAGGGCTATGTGCGCATACTGGGTAAACTGGCCGAACTGACAGACAATGGCATCCCCATTCACTTCTTTGTAGGCAACCACGATATGTGGATGACAGACTATTTTACCAAAGAACTGAGTATACCGGTCTATTTTGAGCCACAGACCTTTACCCTCCAGGGCAAAGCAGTCTATATTGGTCATGGCGACGGGTTAGGCCCAAACGATCATGGTTATAAATTCTTAAAAAAGGTATTCCGCAACAGGGTGTGCCAGTGGCTTTTTGGCATCTTACCTCCTTATATTGGCATGGGGATTGCCAATTACTTCTCCAGAAAAAGCAGGGCAGCCACAGGCCAGCACGAAGAACAGTTCCTGGGTGAAGACAAGGAATGGCTGATCATCTACTGCCGTGAAGTGTTACAGAAAGAAAAGTTCGACTATTTCATATTTGGCCACCGCCACCTGCCACTCGATTTTGAACTGGCGCCCGGCAGCCGTTATGTCAACCTTGGCGATTGGATACGTTATTATTCATACGCCGTACTGGAAAACGGGCAGCTCAGCCTGAAATATTACAACGAATGAGGCAACACGCCATTATATTCATTTTTTTTATACTTGCTTTTGCCCCGGTACAGGCACAGCAAGACAGCGCCTTCGCTTATCTCCGTACCATACCGGGCCAGTTCAGCTATTTTAACGTAGACAATCTGGATAACATTTACCTCGTTACCACGGGTAACCAGTTGAAGAAACTGGGCCCCAATGGCGATTCAGCAGGGGTATTCAACGACGTAAGACGCTATGGCAAGCTATTCTCCATCGACGTAAGCAATCCTTTAAAACTGCTGCTCTATTATAAGAGCTTTTCTACAGTGGTAACACTCGATCGTTTTCTTAATATACGTAACGCCATCGACCTCCGTAAACTGCAGCTCTTTCGTGTAAAGACGATCGGTAATGCCTACGACAATAATATCTGGCTGTTCGACGAGCAGGATTATAAACTCAAAAAGATAGATGAGTCCGGCGGGTTGCTGACGGAAACAGTAGACTGGCGCCAGCTTTTTGATACCCTGCCCTCACCCGAACAACTGATAGACAGGGAAAACTTTGTATACCTTTATGACCCCGAAAAAGGCTTTTACATTTTTGACTATTACGGTACGCTGAAGAACAAGCTGCCCTTTACGGGATGGACAGATACAGAGGTTAACGGCACTACCCTTTACGGGTTTAAAGACGGCAAACTGTACAGCTACGCACTGGGTTCTATGAACCTGAAGACTTATACACTTCCTTCCTTCTTTGGGCAGTACAACGCCATCAAAGCCATTAACGGCAAGGTGTACCTGCTGAAAAAAGAAGGGCTCGACATCTACACTATTAAATAAAAGGCATATATAAGCTACAGCATGGAATTTTTCGACCGGGTTATATTAGACAATACGATAAAGATGTACACCATCGTGGCGGGCATTATCCTGCTGGCGCTGCTGGTAAAGCGATATCTTTCGCGCTATATTGCCGCCTTGCTCTACCGCTTTTTGCATCGCATCTGGGATAATGTGGAGAAAAAGCATTTTGTGGCCCTCGTGGTAAAGCCACTCCAGCTGTTTATACTCATACTGGTGATCGTGTTCAGCATCGACAAGCTGAATTTTCCCTCAGCCTGGAGCTATACACTCTACAGCACCAACCTGCAAACCCTGCTGGAACGGCTGGGCATTGGCGCCATCATTTTTTCCTTTACCTGGGTAACACTGCGGCTGATCGATTTTATAGCTATGGTGCTGGAGTACAAGGCCAACCTTACAGACGACCAGGCAGATAATCAACTGATCGTTTTCTTCAGAGACTTCTTCAAAGTGTTTCTCGTTTTCGGTGGTTTTCTTGCCCTGTTAAAGTTCTGCTTCGGGCAGCCAATCGGCCCGCTGGTGGCCGGGCTGGGTATCGCCGGTGCAGCCATCGCACTTGCCGCTAAAGAAAGTCTTGAGAATATTATCGCTTCTTTTATCATCTTTTTCGACAAGCCATTTATTACAGGCGATATCATCAAAGTGCAGAACATTACAGGAACAGTAGAACGCATAGGGCTGAGAAGCACCCGCATACGCACTGCCGAAAAGACGCTCGTGAGCATGCCTAATAAACAGATGGTAGACAGCGTACTCGATAACCATGCCATGCGCACCGAACGCCGTATCGAGTTTAAGCTGCTGCTGGATACTGCTACGCCTGTTGCTTCTATACAACGCTTTATTGCAGACGCACGTAAGCTGCTGGAAGAGCGGGGCGAACCCATTACCAATCCTTCTGTATTCTTTACAGGGCTTACCGCAGCAGGAGCATTGGTTACGGTAGAATGCTTTACCCCTCCCATACCTATGGTAGCGTTTAATGCTTACAGGGAAGAACTCACCGTAGCGATCAAGGGATTGCTGGAGAGAGAAAAAATTACCATGAGTACGGCAGAAACAAAAGCAGGTAATGAATAAATAAGGATTATTTTACGAGGTCAGCCAGCTCCTTATCCCATTTACCCGTTTTACCATACTCCACTACACGGCCTACTTCCTTATTGTCTTTCATTACAATAATGGTGGGTACATTGGTAACACCAAAGGCAGATGTAATATTACCCAAAGATTTCTTCGCTTCATTAACCCCAAAGAAGGTAATCTGGTCGTCGCTTATACCGCTCATCTCCTGTAGCTTAAAGAACTTGGGCAGGATGAATTGTGTGTCTTCACACCAGGTACCGCCAAATACTACAAACTGTACTTTTCCCTTTGCCTTTTCCATGCTGTTAAGAGTGGCGCTGTCGGGTGTATAGATACGCTGGTTGGCCTCAAACCACGAGAAAGACGGCTCATTGATCAGCAGGTATTTATTAATAATACCGCGCAGCACCTTTTGCTGGCTGTGGCGTTCGGCGATAGTGATCTCGTACTGTGCCTGTGCAGAGGCAGTTATCACTGCGGCTGTCAGCAAAATGCTGAGCATGATTCTTTTCATATCCGTTAATTATATAAATGTATGCTATAGTTTATAAACCCGCTTTCAGCTCGTTCAAAAAGTCGCGGAGCTTCTTCAGGTCTTCGATCAGCTCAAATTTCTCAGCCGCCTTACTATTATTCTTCAGAAACTCCTTTGCCCCCTGCATAGTATACTTACGTTCACGGAGCAGGTGATGGATCAGTTGCAGCGATTTAACATCTTCCGGACGAAACAACCTGTCCCCCTTCCTGTTCTTTTTGGGCTTCAGCACATCAAATTCATTCTCCCACAGCCTGATCAGCGAGAGATTAGCCTTGAACATCTCGGCCACTTCGCCCATCGAATAATACATTTTGGAAAAGAGCAGTTCATCAGGCGGCACTTCGATGGTACCCGCCAGCGCAGCCGCTTCCTTAAGGCTCTTACGCCCACGGGCAGAGCGGGGTTTCTCCTCCTTAACGGGAGAAGAGACCGTCTTTTCCGGCTTCACCACCTTCCCTACAGGAGGTGGCGTTTCCAGTGGAGCATCAAAATCGAATGCGATCTGTGTCAGGGCCATAGTTAAAATTAGTCAAAACTTTTGGCACTGCCCGTAGCAGCCAGTTTTAGCAGCCGGTCGTACTGCTCCGCGTTCAGGTCGTTATAGAAGAAATATACCGGGTCAACCGCTTCCCCGTTGATGTGTACTTCATAGTGACAGTGTGGCCCGGTGCTTTTACCCGTACTGCCCACCCAGCCAATGATCTCACCCCTCTTTACCACTTTACCGTTACCCACTTTGATACGTACCATGTGTCCATAAAGGGTTTCGTAGCCATAACCATGGCTGATGATGACGTGATTACCATAGCCTCCCTCACTGTAGCCTGCCGTGGTAACCGTACCATCGCCCGTAGCATATACAGGAGTACCCTGCGGGGCAGTAAAATCAAGGCCCTTATGCATCTTTGGCGTACCGTATACAGGATCAATACGCATCCCGAAGCCGCTGGCAATGCGGGTGAGGTCTTTATTGCTTACAGGTTGTATCGCGGGTATGCTGGACAGTTTTTCGTCCTGGTTATGGATCAGCTTGGCAATTTCGTTATAACTGTTGCTCTGGTATACCATGCGGGCACTGAGATTATTAAGGGCTCCTGCGATCTCGCGGCCCAGTTCGTCGTCGCTTTTTACGCTTACCTTCTCTACCTCCTTCTTCTTTTCGATCTGCTGAGCGCGGGCACTGTCAGGCAGGGGGTTGGCTTCAAAGATGGAGCGGTACACTTCGTTATCACGCTTCTCCAGTTGCTCCATCTGCTGCTGGAGTGTTTTCACGCGGGCTTTGAGCCCATCGTAGTTCTCGCGCATTACATCGTACCTGCGTTCAGCCTCAATGTCTTTAGGACGGGGGATAAAACGGTTATACAGGCTGATCACGATCAGGCAGCTTACCGCCAGCGCCGAAAGGAACCCAAATATGCGTAACAGTTTGACACGCAGGGGCGTGACCAGTTTCTCATACCTGAGCGTATTGGTATTATAATAATACTTGATTTTTTTCATGCCTGAAACCCCCTTAAACCCTAAGGTACTCTGATACCTAATCCCTAATTTTGCACCCGCGCCGGTTTAAGGCGTACAAATATAGACAAAAGTAAAAATCAACCTGTAAATCAATTCGGTATATGATGACCAGCGCTGAGATCCGCCGCAAGTTCCTCGAATTCTTCGAATCAAAGGGCCACCATATTGTGCCCTCGGCGCCTATTGTGGTGAAGAACGACCCTACGCTGATGTTCACCAATGCCGGTATGAACCAGTTCAAAGACTATTTCCTCGGCAATAAGCAACCACCCTGCAAACGGGTGGTGGATACACAGAAATGCCTGCGCGTAAGCGGTAAGCACAACGACCTCGAAGAAGTGGGGGTAGATACCTATCATCACACCATGTTCGAGATGCTGGGCAACTGGAGCTTTGGAGACTATTTTAAAGCCGAAGCCATCGCCTGGAGCTGGGAGCTGCTGACAGAAGTATACGGCATCCCTAAAGATAAGTTATACATCACCGTATTTGAGGGGGATGAAAAAGAGAATATTCCGGCTTCGAAAGTAGCACTGGCAGAGTGGAAAAAGCTCGTAGATGAAGACCGCATCGTTTATGGCAATAAGAAAGATAATTTCTGGGAGATGGGCGATACCGGTCCCTGCGGCCCATGCAGTGAGATACATGTAGACTGCCGCAGCGAAGCCGAACGCCAAGCCATACCGGGCCGTACCCTTGTAAACAAGGATCACCCCCAGGTGATAGAGATCTGGAACAACGTATTTATTCAGTACAACCGCAAAAAAGACCGAAGCCTTGAACCCCTTCCTGCCACCCACGTCGATACAGGTATGGGGCTGGAAAGACTGGTGAGGGTATTACAAAATAAACAGAGCAATTACGACACAGACATTTTCAGTGGCACCATCAATGCTACTGCGGTGATCTGTAATAAAACCTATACGGCAGGCGACGACAAGGAAAGCATTGCCTTCCGCGTAATTGCCGACCATATCAGGGCCATCAGCTTTACAATTGCCGACGGGCAGTTGCCATCTAATACCGCTGCCGGTTACGTGATCCGCAGGATACTGCGCCGCGCAGTACGGTATTACTATTCCTACCTAGGGTACAAACATCCGCTGCTCTACCAGCTCGTGCCGGTACTCGCAGAGCAGTTCGCCGATGTGTTTCCCGAACTGCAACACCAGGTAGACTTTGTAAGTAAAGTCGTAAAAGAAGAAGAAGAAGCATTTCTGCGTACACTGGATAAAGGATTAAAAAAGATCGATGAAGTTTTTGCTGCTGCAGCCGCCACTAAGATAGTAGATGGTGCGGCAGCTTTTGAACTGTATGACACTTATGGTTTTCCCATTGATCTCACCCGCCTGATCGCTTCCGAACAAGAGCTGACTGTCGATGAGACGGGCTTTGAAAAAGAGATGCTGCAACAAAAAGAAAGAAGCCGTGCTGCAACAGCGGTGGATACAGAAGACTGGGTAACCGTACACGAAGGGGAAGATTCTCATTTTGTGGGATACGACAGCCTCGAAGCAAAAACCCAGCTCATGCGTTACCGTAAGGTAAAGGGCAAGGGTAAGGAGCAGTACCAACTGGTATTGTCGGTCACGCCTTTCTATGCCGAGAGCGGCGGACAGGTAGGCGACACCGGCGAGTTGCTGATCGGCAATGAGCAGGTACCTGTTACAGGTACAAAGAAAGAAAACAACCTGTTTATTCATTTTACAGATAGTTTGCCCGCCCATCCGAACGCGGAAGCAGTAGCAAAAGTGGATGCGCCGAGACGTAAAGCCATTACGCTGCACCACAGTGTCACCCACCTCATGCACGCCGCTCTGCGCAGTGTGCTGGGTAATCATGTGGCACAAAAAGGCAGCCTTGTAAACGAAGAACACCTGCGCTTCGATTTCTCACACTTTGCGAAGATGACAGATGAAGAGTTACGCGCTGTTGAACAGACCGTAAATACAAAGATCCGTGAGAACATTCCCGTGGTAATCCGCGAGATGCCCAAAGACGAAGCGGTAGCCCTCGGGGCAATGGCCCTCTTTGGGGAGAAGTATGGCGATATGGTGCGCGTGGTTATCATCGACCCATCATACAGCATCGAGCTTTGTGGAGGTACGCATGTGGGCCATACAGGAGAGTTGGGCCTGTTTGTTATCAAACAGGAAACAGCAGTAGCAGCAGGAGTACGCCGTGTGGAAGCCGTTTGCGGCGCTGCTGCCGAAGCGTATATACACCAGCAGATCGGGCAACTGAAAGCCGTTAAAGAAATCGTTAAGAACCCTGCCTCTTTAGAAAAGGCCATTGAATCGCTGGTAGCAGAAAACAACACCCTCCAAAAAAAGATAGAAGGCTTGGAAGCCCGCCAGTTAGTGGGTATCCGTAATACGTTGCTGCAAAAGGATGAGATCATCAACAGCATCAATTTTATCGGCGATATCGTAGAAGTGAACAGTGCCGACGCGCTGAAGAAACTCTGCTTCGACATGAAACACCACCTCCGTGATCACGTAGCTGTACTCTGCAGTAATATCGACGGGAAGGCATTTGTTGCCATTGGCATTGCAGACACTGTAGCAGTTGCCAAAAACTTAGACGCGGGCAAGCTCATTAAAGAACTGGTGGCCGGCCTGATCAAAGGCGGCGGCGGCGGGCAAAAAACCCTGGCTACCGCCGGCGGGCAGGACGTAAGCAAACTCAGGGAGGTTATTGATGCCGTAAAGGCCCTATTATAAGCCGATGCATATTATATTCGAAACGCCAAGACTTATACTGCGCAGGATCACGCTCGAAGATGCGCCCTCAATACTGCAATTGAACAGCAACCCCGAAGTGCTAAAGTACCTGCATGAACCTCCACTCGAAGATGAAGATCATGCACGCCGCATTATTACCGATATTATTTTACCCCAGTACAGTTTATACAACCTGGGCCGCTGGGCCATGCAATTGAAAACAGACGGTCGCTTTATTGGCTGGTGTGGTTTAAAATGGCGCCCCGAGATCCGGGAAACAGACCTCGGCTACCGGCTGATACGGGATCACTGGGGTAAGGGCTATGCCTCAGAAGCTGCACAGCATACCTTAGACCATGGCCATAATATCCTTAAAGTAAAGGAAATCACAGGCAGGGCACATATAGAAAATACCGCTTCCCTTGCCATTCTCCAAAAGATCGGCATGCAATACCTCTGCGATGAAGAAGTCGATCACTGCCCGGTAAAGACATTTGTAAGCCGGTCCTGAGGTCCTGTCTCCTGTAAGCTGAAAGACGGGTTAACTTCTAAACAACACCGGGCATTGTAAGCGCCATAATTACCCCTTTTCAAACCAACCCGGTTAAAGAACTGTTAAAGCCGGAAAATTATTTGCGAAAAGTTTCGTATTTAAAAAAAACCCTCTTACATTTGATCTACTAAATACTTCGTACATTAAAATTGAGACAATGAAAAAAATAATGTTGGCCACCCTCGCAACGGCCTTACTCGTAGCAAGCCTCCCTGCAATGGCACAGGAAGATGTTGTGGTTATAGGGAAGGAAAAAGACAAAGAAAAAAATAAGGAAAAGAAAGAAACACAGGAGATTATCATACGTAAAAAAGGCGACAAAGAGGTAAATGTTACGGTGGAGATCAAAGGCGATAAAGTAATGATCAACGGAAAACCTGCCGCAGAATTTAAAGACGATAACATAAGCGTAAATACACGTAAAATAGTGATCCGCGACGGCCGGGCATTAGACGACCAGATCAGAAGTTTAAATGGCCGGTTTAAGGATATGGACCTCCAGTTTAAAGAATTGGGCGAGCTGTATAAAATGAAGGATTTTCAAAGCCTGTCACCTTCATGGAACGGGAATAATATGCAATTCTGGGGCGACGGGGACGGTAAAGAGGTAAAACGTACTTTTCTTGGTGTTACCACAGAAGAAAATGACAAGGGTGCTAAGATCATGGAAGTAAACGAAGGCAGCGCTGCCGATAAAGCCGGTCTGAAAAAAGATGACATCATCTCTAAAGTGGGCGACAAAGCAGTTACCGGCCCTGAGTCACTTTCCAAAGCCATTACCGCTTTAAAACCCAAAGATGAAGTAAAGATTACCTATACCCGCGATGGGAAAGAGAAAACAACCAAAGCAACCCTCGATGAAAAAGTAGAAAGGAATGTACGCGTGTACTCTATGACCTCACCCAGGGCGTTTGGTGGTGATGAATTACGGGTACAGGGTATGCCCCGCTTTAACCGCGACCAGTTTGGAGGTGCACAGGATTTTGAAAACTTCAGCAGGGACATACAGGTTATGGGTATGCGCCGTCCTAAGATCGGCCTCAAACTTCAGGATACAGAAGATGTGAATGGCGTGAAAGTACTCGACATTGATGAAGAATCCCCTGCTGAAAAAGCTGGCCTGAAAAAAGACGATATTATTACATCTATCGATGGTAAAGCAGTTAATAATACAGACGAGGCACGCGAAGCACTCAAACCCGCAGAAGGTAAAAAAACCTATGCCATAAAGGCGAAAAGGAATGGCAGTGAAATGAGTTTTGACGTTAAAATACCCGTTAAGCTCAAAACAGCAGATTTCTAATCTCATTTGCACTTATCATATATAGTCCGGAAACCGTCGCAGTACAACTGTGGCGGTTTTCATTATCCGCCAGTCCAGCAACCCGCAACCCGCCATTTCGTCATATTACCAATCTGGCTCCCGATTTGTATAACTACCCGAAAAAACAACTATGACAATTGGGATTTTTTTAGTTTCCATTGTGTTCATGCTTATTGGTATGCTCGTGCAGTACAAGTTAAAGTCTATCTTTAAAAAGTACAGCCAGGTACCCACAAGCAGTGGCATGAGCGGACGGGAAGTGGCGGAAAAGATGTTGCGCGATAGTGGCATTTTTGACGTGAAGGTTACCGCTTCGGATGGCTTTTTGTCAGACCACTATAACCCACTGAATAAGACCGTTAACCTGAGCCCCGATGTTTATGAAGGCCGCAATATATCTGCTGCTGCCGTAGCTGCCCATGAGTGCGGCCACGCCGTACAGCATGCAACCGCATATTCCATGCTGATGCTGCGCAGCAGGCTTGTACCCGCCGTACAGGTCAGCAGTATGCTTTCGCAGTGGGTGATTATAGCAGGACTGGGTATGTTTGGCTTTGGCGGTGGTAATACAACAGTATTGCTCATCGGTATCGTCCTTTTTGCAGTAACCACCCTGTTCAGCCTCATCACGCTGCCTGTGGAATTTGACGCTTCTGCCAGGGCCCTGAAATGGCTGGATCATGCCAGGATCACCACGGCGCCGGAGCACGAAAAGGCAAAAGATGCCCTTAAATGGGCCGCCCTCACCTATGTAGTCTCCGCCCTGGCTTCTATTGCGATGCTGGTACAGTACATCCTTATCTACCTTGCCCGGAGCAGGGATTAACACAAGCCGGGCTGGCATAAGCCAATTTGTCTGCTTTTTTAGGATAGCACAATATTTGGGTTCGCATATACACTTATATTTGATAAAATTTAACCGTCAATACGTATGAACTTTGGAAAAGAATTTGAAAAATATGCTGTAAAGCACAAAGGCATCAGCAGCAATACGCTGGATGGCTATATGAAACACAGCGTAACCAATCTGACCCCTAATATCATTGAGGAACGCCCGATGAATATTGCTGTAATGGACGTATACAGCCGTTTGATGATGGACCGTATCATCTTCCTGGGTTATCCCATTGTAGACGAAGTGGCCAATATCGTAACAGCACAGTTGCTCTTCCTTGAAAGCACAGACCGCTCACGTGATATCCAGATGTATATCAACAGCCCCGGCGGTAGCGTATATGCCGGTCTGGGTATGTATGATACAATGCAGTTTATTGCCCCCGATATTGCCACAATCTGTACAGGTATGGCTGCCAGTATGTCGCAGGTGCTGATGTGTGCCGGTGCTAAAGGCAAACGTACGGCACTCAGGCACAGCCGCATCATGATGCACCAGCCAAGCGGTGGTGCAGGAGGACAGGCTACTGATATCAAGATCATGGTGGATGAAGTAAGGAAAATGAAAAAGGAATTGTATGAGGTGATCGCCTTCCACTCGGGTCAGCCCGTTGAAAAAGTGGCTGCAGATTGTAACCGCGATTACTGGATGACAGCACAGGAAGCTAAGGATTACGGCCTGGTAGATGAGGTATTACTCATGAATCCCAAAAAAGAAAAGAAAGACTAATCACCGATTGGTATAACATTAATTAATGCCGCAATACAATAAGATATGATCATGTACAAACAACAACCGATACATTCAGACGAAGAAACACCAGAAACTCCGGAAACCCCACAAACCCCTGCCCTGCCAGATAGCAATCCCATGGAAAAGATGATGGGTGGAGGCATGATGTTCGACAAAAAATTTATTGAAGAACGCAAGATCTTCCTTTGGGGTGTTGTGGATGATAAAAGCGCTAAAGACATTACAAACAGGCTGATGTACCTCGAATTACTTGACCCCGGTAAAGAGATCAAGTTTTACATCAGCAGCCCGGGCGGTGTGGTAACCAGCGGTATGGTAATTTATGACACCATGCAAATGATCAGCAGCCCCGTAAGCACCATTTGTATGGGTATGGCCGCCAGTATGGGGAGCGTGTTGCTGAGTGGTGGCGAAAAAGGCAAACGTTTTATCTTCCCGCATGGCGAAGTGATGATTCACCAGCCGAGCGGTGGCGGACAGGGCACCAGTGCCGACCTCGAAATCATGGCCGAACAGATAGAAAAAACCAAGTTGTTGCTGGCCAAAATACTTGCAGACAACTGCGGCCAGACAGTAGATCAGGTGATGAAAGACTTTGACCGCGATTACTGGATGGATGCCAAAGAAAGCATTGCGTATGGTATTGTGGATGGTGTGCTCGACAAACTGTAAATAATACAGCAGGATATTAACAAGATGCCGGATCAATGATCCGGCCTTTCTGTTTGTAGTTTACTGTACAGCCTATCCCCTCACCAGCAGCCCTGCTTTAACCAGTTCAGCCACCTGTGCCCTTACAAGCACTTCAGCCTGCTTTATCTCGCTTTCGTTGTCTGTAATAACGCTGCATATTGCCTTTACACCATCATCCGCTCCCATACCCTCCTTATATAGATTGATCACAAGACTGGTGAGTGCATTGACCGGTTTAGCAGTAACGCCCGCAGCTGTTTGTCTAAGCAAGAAAAAGTAATTTCCCTTTGTTGCCCGGTAATGATCAACTTCAGTATGTGTATCCCCATTAGGGGTTCGCCAGTTATAATTACTCTCGTAGATAAGAACGTGTGGATTTGATCGTAAAATAATAGTAGCGCTGTTGGTACGGATATCTTCCATTAGTTTAGCCGCGGTCAAGCCTGCCTCTTCATTGTAAATAAGGAAATAGATATTACTTTCTATTTCCTTATCCATCCCTATAATCATTGATTCATACTGTACTGCGCCTGCAAATAAACCGGGAAACGGATGCTCTGGCAAAACCGATTCAAGGGCGAGGCGGATAGATTCAGTAATGTTTGCGGCATAAAAATCGATCCTGTCCAGCACTTTCTTTCGGAGCTTTTCGGGGGAGAGTGCGAATGCCACCGGGTAGGCTTTACTGACGATGCCCCGCCTTATGGTTTGTACCTTGAATAAACCACCAGGGTATTGCTGTGTATCGGGTTCGGGACAGAGAATATTTGTCATCCGGTGAGGCGAACAGACCGACAGGTAAAAATATCCAACTCCACTCAGTCCATTAAAAAGGCTCTGTACATTAAACGGGCAGTCACCCCGTAAGCCATGGATATAATCCCCTTTGTGCTCAACCTCCGCAAGGGCGCGGGCTGTATAGTTCCAGAGCACAGGCTCCTTGTCAGCACCGGTAATATTAAGTGAAAGCATTTTATTCAACAGGAAGGAATTCCCCCCGGGCCCATGACAAAGCGAATAATTGGCCCTACCAGCCATTTTAGTACGGTCATCATGGAGCGTACTGTCTAATGCCCCATGCAGGTAAGGAAGATACCGCTTATTACCCGTAAGCTCATATATGCGTGCCAGTGCCTGCCCGATACCAGGGGCGCCATGGCACCATGCGTACATATAAACAGGTTCAGTAAAAAAAGAATGCTGGCCGTTCTGCAACGCCTGCCGGGCTTCTTTCTTTTTCTCCTTACCGTGCAAGTTCTTTCTGAAATCGGGCCAGTTCCCCTTTTCACTGTTATAATGTTCCAGCTCATATTCCAGGGCCTGCTGTGCAAGTATAGCAATCTCCTCGTCTTTAAAATAATGTGCGATCTCGGTCAGTATCCAGGCAAAGCCGATCACGCCATGCGAAAAGCCGCAAAGCCCATCAATATATCTGTCTGTCCTGTCCCAGTATATACCAGCTTTACGGCCAAAGCGTATATTACTGCATAACTCCTGCGTGTAAAACCGGATCTGCTCCACAAGGCTTTCATCCTGTGTTGCGCTGCAAAGATGTAAGAGGGCGATGAGTATGCCTGCCATGCCGTTCAGTATATCGAAGGCCGGGGCGCCGTGCGCTTTATAGTGCTGCCAGCAGTCCTGCAGGTAATCCAGGGCCTTATTGAGGTAATGTTGTTCGCCAGTTAACTGATATACGAGCAAAAGCACATAACATACCCCACTCCGGCCGGAGTAGAAAGCAATACGTGTAAGCGGGGTTTCATCGCAGTAGGCGATTAGCCATGCTGCATTCTTCCTTATAATGTCCAGGTAGACAGTGTCGCCCGTTGCACGGTAAAGCTCGATAAAGAAGAGCAGGAATCCAGCATTTCCATTGTAGATGCTTTCCTCTGCAGTTTGAATATACTTATCTGCCAGTGCATCATAATTCACATCCATCCAGTACAATGTCTCCCCCTTTTCTATGGCGCTGCCGTAAACAATGCTGCCGATCCGAATAGCCTCTTCAAGCGTTTTCTGGCGCAGCGTTCCGGGCATTCTATTATTTTGCATACTGGGTATAAATATATATTTTTAGATATCACTTTAATCTAAATGCTCTCATTATGGAACAAAAAAAATTTAAACTCGATGAACTCAAGGTAGAAAGTTTCGTAACGAACCTTAAACAAGGCGAAACCGATAAAGTTATCGGTGCGGGCTGGGATTCTGACCAAACATCTCAAACCTCAAGCAGTTGTGCCTGGTGCGGGTACAGCCAATACTGCGATACTGTATGGGGTCCGTGTGAAACAGAAAACACACAACACAGTTGTAACTATTACTCCTGTTACACTGAAGGGCAGGAATCCGACTGCGTACCAACCTGTGATGCGTTAACGTACACCTGTACCCCGGGAGTTTATCCCTGCTAAAAAATTTTACGACTGGTTGCCTGCTTCGGGCAGCCAGTCGTTTCTTATTACCTCGCTGACAAAAGCAACCAGGAAAGCCCAGTTCCTTTCACCCATATCAAATATCGAAAACACCATCTCCAACTGCCGCCTGTGCACAGGCCATAATGTCATTTCAGCATATCCATATTGTTGCAGAACAGTTTCCTCACAAGCCGGTAACGTAACCGTTATAGCCCCCAGGCTGCTGCATAAACGCTCTGCTTCCTCCTGCAATCTCTTCTGCCACGGTTCCTCAGCAGTAAACGCAGGCCACTGATCCGTAAACGACACCCTGTAAGCTGCAATGGCCGAAGCCTGCCCGGTCAGTTGCGCTTTGAATTGCTGGTGTGTTACTTTAAGGCTGCCCATCTGCTCAAGATAAGGCTGCCCTGGTACCGTTGCAGCGTATGCCATCCAGCACTCACTCAGGTATTCCATAAAGGCAAGCATTATTTTACGGGAATAACCTGACGCAATTCCTGTCAACAACAGGATATGCAGGAGTATAGCATTTGTATTTGTTGTTGCAATAAGCCCGGTTTCACTATACCGCTCCCTGCACAGAAAGGCCCATAAACGTTCACAGGCATTCATCGCTTCTGCTCCACCAAAGAATTGTTGCAGCAGCGCCTGATAACCCGGCTGCCCGTACTGAAACCTGCCGGTAATCTGGCTAAGGCGGGGAAGCAATAGCTCCTCTACGAGTCGGGGGTCACCCTTCAACACAATATGGAAATGGTAAGTATTCAACACCCTGAAAGGCATATACAGCACATAAACATCAATATCCCGGAGCTGTTTATCACTATTCAGCAGGGCGCATATCCTGGCAAAGCAATCTTCAAATGCAGCACGGTCAGCAAAACGGAGCATCAGGCGGTCCTCTTGGAACAACTGCCGTTGATACTTGGGCACATACGCTTTAATCAGCGACTGATACCCCGTAATATAATGAGCTGCCCATTCAATAAGCGACTGTTTCAGGAGAGCATCGTTTTCAGTCGCCAGTAATGCCGTGAGGTGATCGGCCATTGTTGGGTTTAATGCTTTCAGAAAACGACCCTTTATCTTTCCATTATAAGTCCACCCCGCATTGATCATCATTTCCATATCCACAATCACCTCTACCAACTTATTCCTCACGAAGAAAGATTCCAGCACATCCGTTTTACGGGTATAATCGTCCAGGTATTTCTTTGCTGACAGGGCATATTCAACAAATGTTTCGGGGTCAAAACTGAACAGGTTATGCTTTTCACGCTGAAAAGTTTGCGCCAGTGCCTGGTAGCCAGCCATTTTACCGTCACTATCGGCTATGATTTCGCCGCTTTCCATAGCATAGAGCAGTGAACTGGTGTGGCGGCCGCTGAACAATTCGTGCAGAAGAATAAGCTCGAAGTTCCAACGCGGTAGTATTGTAATATCTGCCCGGGTATCCATAACCGGGAAATTCTGCACACCGGAATTATAGCCTACAGGGGCAATAATGATAAGGTCAAGATCAGTTGCAGTATCGTAGATTTCCCTGCCCGCATTACTCCCTATAATCATACAGGACGTCGCTTCGGGAAAGTATTTTTTCATTATCTTTCCAGCAAGTAACCGGGGAGAAGTTTGCGGGTCTTTATCGGCCATTTGCGTTGACTTCGTTTATGATCAGGTACAAACTTAACAATACGGATGTTTTATAAAAAAAAATTTCCTTTTCTTCAACAAACCGACCTTACAGAATGCGGACCCGCCTGCCTGAGAATCATCAGTAAACATTTTGGCAATGAAATACACCCTGCACAGCTCCGTAAGATCATCAAGACCAAGCACTTTGGTGTAAGGCTCAGTGAACTTGCCGATGCAGCAGAGAAGGCCGGTTTCAAAACTCTTACCTGTAAGATCCCATGGGATACGCTTTCAGGACAGTTGCCGCTGCCCGGTATCGTACACTGGAAAAACACACATTTTATCGTTGTATATGCAGTTAAAGGAGACGTAGTATATGTTTCAGACCCCGCAACAGGATTGAAAGAATACAGCAAAGAGGAATTCCTGAAGGGATGGGCAGATGGTACGGGAGAAGGATTTGCCCTGTTGATGGAACCAACGCCCCGCTTTTATGAAGATGCCTATGCCCCTAAAACAGACGATGCGCCCAATACCCTCAGCATCAGGTTCTTCTTCCGCTATTTACGGCCCCTGAAGAAGTTCTTTGCACAGCTCTTCATCGGTATGTTGGTAGGCAGTGCATTACAGCTCATCTTCCCCATACTCACGCAGGCCATCGTAGACTACGGGATCACCAACCAGAATATTTCGTTTGTAAACCTGGTACTGCTCGCACAGCTGATGCTTTTCTTCAGCAAGAGCGCTATCGACATACTGCGCACCTGGATATTCCTCCACATCAGCAACAGGCTCAACATCACCATCATTTCCGACTTTCTGAACAAGCTGCTGCGCGTAAGACTGTCCTTCTTTGACAATAAGATCATTGGCGACCTGCTGCAGCGCATTTCAGATCACAACAGGATACAGAGCTTTATTTCATCCACTTCTTTCAGCGCCATCTTCTCCATCTTCAATCTGGTCGTATTCTCCATCATCCTTGGCTTTTATAATGGTAAGATATTACTGGTTTTCTTTATCGGGAGCTTTCTCTACTTTTCCTGGCTGATACTTTTCCTGCGGCAGCGTAAAAAGCTGGACAACAGAATGTTTAAACGCAATGCCAAAAATCAGTCATTGTTGATACAACTGATCAGCGGCATAAGAGATATTAAACTGAACAATGCCGAAAAAGAAAAACGCTGGGAATGGGAAAGAGCACAGATCGAGAGCTTCAAACTGACGATCAGGCAGACAAGGCTCTCGCAGTTACAGCAAAATGGAGCGCTGATCATCGACCAGGTAAAGAATATCTTTATCTCTTACCTGTCCGCCAAAGCGGTTATAGAAGGCAATATCTCGATGGGTATGATGCTTTCCATCCAGTACATTATCGGTCAGTTAAGTGCTCCTATCAGCCAGATCATTGGTCTTTTTAACAGTTACCAGGATGCCAAAATAAGTCTCGAACGACTGAGTGAGATACACAATATGGAAGATGAAGGCAATATGTCGGCCGGGCATGCAATACCCACCGACAACAATATCGAGTTCCGTAATGTGATTTTTAAATATGACGATGGAGCAGAACCAGCATTAAAGAATGCCAGCTTTACCATACCGGAGGGAAAAGTTACCGCCATTGTCGGTATGAGTGGCAGCGGCAAAACGACCATATTAAAGTTACTACTGCAGTTCTACGAGCTGGAATCCGGCGAGATCAAAATAGGCGGGGTGAACCTGGAGAATATTGACCGGAAATGGTGGAGAGACCAATGCGGAAATGTGTTGCAGGACAGTTTTATCTTTTCGGATACTGTGGCCAACAATATTGCCTTTGGTAAGGAAGAAATAGATATTAGCAAACTGAATAAAGCGCTTGAGATCGCCAACATCAAAGAGTTTGTTGATACGCTGCCCCTTGGTTACGACGCCAGGATTGGTAGCGAGGGACATGGCATCAGTCAGGGACAAAAGCAAAGGCTGCTGATTGCAAGAGCCATATATAAAGAGCCGTCGTTTATATTTCTCGATGAAGCCACAAACTCACTTGATGCCAAGAATGAAAAGATCATTGTAAATAACCTGACCACCTTCTTTGAGAAAAGAACCGTGATCATTGTTGCACACCGCCTCAGCACCATCACCAATGCCGACCAGATCATACTGGTAGATAAGGGTGAAATAAGAGAAGCTGGCAGCCACGAAGCCCTTATTGCTGCGGGGGGAATGTATTATGATCTTGTACGCAGCCAGATTGACCTGAAAAAATAGGAGCCGTTAAATCAATTATTACGTATGCCTGAATTGACCAAATACAGTGATGATGAAAAAAGCCTGGAGGTCTACCAGATGCTGGGGAAATCACCTTCCTGGCTGATCAGGAAGGGCATCCTTGTAATAACGATCGTGGTAGCGGTGCTCCTGGTAGTAAGCTATCTGATCAAATATCCTGAAACGGTACGCGCTACATTTACCCTCACTTCAAATACTCCACCCCAGCACATGATCGCCAATCACACGGGCAAGATCGTTTTCTTTGTAAGGGATGGAGACAGTGTTTCCACAGGAGCCAATATTGCCCTCGTAGAAAACCAGGCTACGCTGAAGGATGTAAAGACAGTAAAATCGCTGGTGGGCAAACTATTGTCCGATTCACTCACAGGAGAGCAGGTGATTGGGATCAACGATAGTTTTTCACAGCACTACAACCTCGGCGAACTGGACAACAGTTATACCACCTTCCTGAAAACGATGAACAAGTTTATGCTGACCGCAGCTTCGAGGCTGAGGGACTCGCGCATTAGGTACCTGGGCAGGGAAGCAGACCTCTATAAAAACCTTGGTACGGTACTCGACAACCAGAAAAGCCTTTCAGAAAAAGAGCTCGGTTTTACCCGAGATAAAGAACTTACAGACTCCGCACTCTTCAGCGAAAGGGTTATTGCCAAAAACGACTTCAACTCCTCTGCTAAAAATAATCTCCAGCAACGGAGAACCGTTGAGCAAACCAATCAAAGCATTATCCAGAACCGTATTATGATAGCCCAACTGGAAAAGGAGATCAGCGAACTGCGTTTACAGCAAAGCGAAGATCTGCGTACCCTTAAAAATGATATTACCATCAGTTGCAATTCTTTGCTCGATGACATAGAAAGCTGGGAGAAGAAATATCTGTTGCAGGCTGCTACAGACGGGGTGATCAGTTTTACCAAACAATGGCAGAATAACGACTATACTACAACAGGGGAAGAGATTGCAGTGGTGATCCCTGCCTCTACTGCCATTTACGGCAGTGCCCAGATGCCATCCGCAGGCATTGGCAAAGTGACGGAAGGCCAGCGGGTGATCATCAGGCTGGATGGTTTTCCCAGTAATGAATATGGCGTGATCAATGGTGTAGTAAAATCAGTTTCTCCCGTAACCCACAATGGCGGTTACAGGGTAACCATTAATATGCCCGGTGGTTTACTCACCACCTATGGCCAACTCCTTGAAGCCAAGCCCGGTTTACAAGGCAACGCCGAGATCGTCACCAAAAACCTCCGGCTTATTGACCGCTTCCTCAATTCACTTAAAGAAATATTTTATAACCAATAGTGCCGACCCGATTATGATGGAACTGTTCAGGCATGCACTTGTGCGCATCACAGGGATACCCTTTAACCAGTTGGATTTCTCTTCAAACCCGTTGATGGATACCACCATGCGGTTGATTGAACAGGACGCCCTTGCCGGGAACACTGCTGTTGCGCTCTCCGATACATTGCTCCGGTACAACCAGTCCATCCAGGACGGAGATACCCAAAAGAAGATACAAAATATCCGCCGTGCCGTATTTAACAGGAAGGCCCTGAAGCCAGGTGACCTTAGTGTGCTGGATAAAATACCTCAATCTGTTGCAGAAAGCGTACAACAATACCTCGGGCAGGAAGAACGGCTGGCGCAGTTGCGCACAGCACTCGCCGCTGCCATTGCCACAGCGTTTGTTGATGAGCGCCGTGCATTACAGACAGCAGCCAGCAATGAACTGTTACTGAAAGCCATCAGCCTCGCAAGCCACAGCCTTTACAACGACATCAGTAAATACCTGTTGAAAGATCCCGCAACATTTAAAAGCGGTGAAATTCATACAGAAAAGAGCCTGTTAAAATACCTGTCGCGCACCTGTGCCAAGACCTCTCCCTTCAGCACACTCACCAGTCTCTCGCTGGCGCCAATGGTTGTTGTTCCGGGTAGGGCCGCCGTAATCAACACCGGTGATGCAACGAAGCAACCACCCGAAACATACGTACGTATCAATAACATTCTGCTGGCTTTCTGGAAGAGAATGACGGGCCACGACAGGGACGCGGTGGTCTGGTTCCCTGTTCACCTCAATCCCACCATTACCATGAACAGGGATATATTAACCTTCCTGATCAATAAGAACAATGTTGATTTTTTCCAGCGCATTCCCCTTTCACCGGTATTATCCTTTATTATCGACAGTTTAAAAACTAGTCAGGGCACCTGTATTCACGACCTTGTAAATGAACTTGAAAAAAGTATAGACGCAGAAAGACAAAGCATAGAAAGCTATATATTCTCCTGCGTAGAGAGCGGGCTGATTGAGATAGACCTGCTGGTAACCGGTATTGATCCCAACTGGAACACTACCCTGCTTCATCGATGGGAACCCTATACCCAAAAAGTACCTGGGGGTTCTGTAAGCATTATTACTGCTGCACTGCATGAGATCAATATGCTCTGCGATCAATACAGCACTACCGGCAGCGGAGAACGACTCAACCTCAGCAAAATGGCTTATTACATTGCAGAAAAAGCCTCTTTAGCGGTATGGACAAATAACCGCGACCAGCGCATCCGCAGAGGTATGGGTGAACCGCCCGCCAGTAATACTTTCACCATGCCGCTCCGTCCTGAAAATATATTTATGGAAGATGCAAGGCAGCCCCTGCCCTTCCGGTTGTCCGAAACAGTAATGGAACATTTCTGTACTGCCCTTGCAGGCTTCTACCGGCACATGGATTTCTTTGAAGGCAGAAAGGGAGAACTGTTGAAAATGTATGCCTACTTCCTCAAAAAATATCCCGGCGAATCTTCCGTACCACTGCTGCGTTTTTATGAAGATTATTATAAAGACATCAGGCTGAGAGAAAAGAAATTTACAGATCTGCCGCAGGGAGAAGTACCACCGGGTTTTGAGTTTGTAAAATATACAGGAGAGATCAAACGCAACAAAAGAGACCTGCTGGTCAAAAAATGGATAGATCTCCTGTTCGAAAAGACCAGTTTTGACCTGGAGCAGCAAGTGGTTTCTTTTATGTTTTCCGACATAGACGAAACCAACAAGCAGCTTGGTATAATACCAGATCTTACCAAAAAGCATTCTGCCGGCGCTTTTATACAGTGTGCTTTTACAGGCGATCCTGCCACGCCGGAATGTACGGGTATTATGGTAAATTCTCTCTCGGCAGCCTACGGCAAAATGTTCTCGCGCTTCTTGTATCTTTTTGATGATGACATTACCCATGATGTTAGAAAAAGCATACTCGATTGTATGCCCGCTAACGGCCTTTTTGCAGAGTTGCAGGACGCCGCTTATCACAACGCCAACCTGCACCCCACCCTCATGCCATATGAGGTACGCATACCCGGCGGGCATATTGCACTATCGGCAGAGCAGCAGATCAACACGGCAATGCTGCGGGTAAGTCCCAACCATGACAGGGAAAGCGTTCAACTGATAGACACCGTTACAGGCAAACGCGTGTATTCCTTCGACCTTGGTTTCCAGGCACCGGTAGGCCGCTCAGAACTGTTCCAATTGCTTTGCATATTCTCGTATGCAGACTATACCTCACCGCAAACACTCCTTACCTATATCAATAACAAGATATTTGAAGCGACGCCGAAAGACAAAGGCGTCATTATACAACCGCGTATTGTGTATGAAAACAATATTGTACTGCAGCGTAAGAGCTGGAAAATTCCATTATCCATAGTGCCCGTAAGAAACAGCAATGAAGACTTTACCAGCTACTACACCCGGATCATTCAATGGAAAAATGACTTACAATTACCAGGCAGGGTTTTCGTACGTGCGATAGAAAAGAGCAAACGCGCAGAACTGGTAGAAAGCGGGAAAGCAGGTAGGGATGATTATAAACCACAATACATTGATTTTAATACTGTACTTTTCATCAGCCTGTTCGAAAAGCTGGTGACCAAGGCAGAAGATTCTATTTACATCGAAGAGATGTATCCGCTGCCAGAACAACAGTTGTCCATACACGGCGAAAATCATGTAACGGAGTTTTACCTGCAAATCAATGATTATGGAACAACAAAATGAATGGTTGTCCCTCCACTTGTTTGTTAACCGGCAGCCGTTGATTCATATTATCAAGGCAGTACTGGTTCCTTTATCGGAAGAGATTGAAACCTGTTCACCCGCCTGCTTTTTCTTTATCAGTTATTGGGAAAATGGACCGCATATCAGGCTAAGGATAAAAGCCACGCCGGAAAGTATTGCGGTGATTAAAAGCCATATCAGCGATTTTATCCGGAGTATCAATGAAATATATAGTACAGGTGCGGAGCTACTGATCCGCACAGAAGAAGCAGAATACGTCCCCGAAACAGCCCGCTATGGCGGCAGGCAAGGTCTTTTGTTGGCAGAATCACACTTTGACGCCTCTTCGTGGTTTACACTTACCGTTGCGAAACATTATGATCTCAACAGCTATTCCTTTGTAATGTCTATCGCCCTGCAAGCCCAGATTATCGTACTTTATCACAGCCAATTGAACATAACCGACCGCTCAGCCCTGCTATTAAATACCATGAATGGCTGGCTGCCCTTTGCCATCAAAGAATTGGTACGGTCAGGGCAACTTACCACACAAGATAATCCCGAAGCAGCAAGAAAGGACTGCCTGCAGTATTTTTCCACGCTGTTTGCTGCCAGCGGGACCACTATTATCGGTTTCTTGCGTTCACTTTGGGATCTGTTAGCGGCATCGGCCATGTCCGCCGATCATCCACTGTACAAATGGCATACACGCAATCACGCCATCCTGCCCGAGCTGGCCACCCTTGCACAGCAGGGCAAGCTGGAGGGCGGAAGTGTTAATCCCTATCACAATTATCTCTCTGTATTGAGCAGCCTGATCCACATGACCAATAACCGGCTTAGTGTAAACAATAGCGACGAAAGCTATCTGGCCTATATCCTCATCCGGTTCTTCCAGCAACAGCCCTAACCAGTCCTGATTAGGTGTTACCAGCCGCCCCCACCATCGCGGCCTTTACCGCTTCCTGCCAGCCCTTGAGCAGGGCCATTCTTTTCTCCTCTTCCATCACCGGCGCAAATACTTTTTCTACCTGCCATTGCTGTTGCAACTCATCCACACTACCCCAATAGCCAACAGCCAGGCCCGCCAGGTAAGCAGCGCCAAGCGCCGTTGTTTCAGTAACGGTAGGGCGCACCACTCTGGCATTCAGCACATCACTCTGGAACTGCATCATTAGGTTATTAGCCGTAGCGCCGCCATCCACCCGAAGCTCCTTTATAGCAATGCCACTGTCAGCCTCCATGGCCTTTAACACATCCAGCGTTTGGTAAGCTACGCTCTCCAATGCAGCACGGGCAATATGTGAAGCAGTGCTGCCGCGGGTGAGGCCGGTGATGGTACCACGGGCATGCGGGTTCCAGTAAGGAGCACCAAGACCCGTAAAAGCAGGTACCATAAACACCCCATCAGAACTCGGTACGCGTGCTGCCAGCGCCTCTACTTCGGATGAGCTTTTGATAATACCCAATCCATCGCGGAGCCACTGCACCACAGCCCCGCCAATAAATACGCTGCCCTCCAGCGCATACTCCGTTATACCATTCACCTTCCAGGCAATAGTCGTAAGCAGGTTATTATGTGAGGGCACACGTTGCTCCCCCGTATGCATCAGCATAAAGCAGCCCGTACCATAAGTATTCTTTACCATACCCGGCGAGGTACACATCTGCCCGAAAAGAGCAGCCTGCTGGTCACCCGCAATACCACCAATCGGAACGGAAGTTTTATCATCAAGCAATGTAGTATGTCCATATACTTCGCTGCTGCTGCGTATCTGCGGGAGCATATTACCCGGCACCTCCAGTATCTTTTCCAATTCACCATCCCAAAGCGCTGTTTCAATATTACACAACAGCGTACGGCTCGCATTACTTACATCAGTAGCATGCACCCGCCCATCAGTAAGCTTCCAGAGCAGCCAGGTATCCACCGTGCCAAAGCAGAGCTCCCCTTTGGCCGCCTTATCCCTTGCACCCGGCACATTATTCAGTATCCAGCGCAGCTTGGTACCACTGAAGTAGGCATCCACCACCAAACCCGTGCGCTGCTGAATAAACTTATCCAGCGCACGCCCTTTCAACTCATCGCAGAAATCAGCCGTACGGCGGTCCTGCCACACAATAGCATTATAAACAGGCTGCCCCGTATTACGATCCCATACCACGGTCGTCTCACGCTGGTTAGTAATGCCGATGGCCGCAATATCCCCCGCCCCTACGCCCTGTTGCTGCAATACTTTTTTAGCAGTAGCCAGTTGCGAAGTCCATATCTCTAAAGGATCATGTTCCACCCAGCCCGGCTGCGGAAAATGCTGCGTAAACTCCTGCTGCGCAGTACCCACGATATTACCTTTGCGATCAAACAGGATAGCCCGGCTGCTGGTCGTACCCTGGTCGAGAGCCAAAATATATTGCCCCATAATATTGTTTTTGAAAAGATAAATGATTTTTCCCGACTTAACCACATCAGTTACTTTTGCAGCATGAAACAATTTTCTGTTCAGGAGGTGAACACACCAGCACAGGCCAGACAGTTTATACAGGTACCCGTCCAACTGTATAAGGATGACCCCAATTGGATCCGTCCGCTGGATAAGGACATCAACGACGTGTTTGACGAAAAGAAAAACAAGGCCTTCCGCTTTGGTAAGGTAATACGTTGGCTGCTACTCGATGAAAGAGGTAAACAGGTGGGGCGGGTAGCCGCTTTTATCAATAAGAAATATAAGAATAAGGGCGATGAAGTGCCCACGGGAGGCATGGGCTTTTTTGAATGCATCAACAACCAGGAAGCCGCTAACCTGCTTTTTGATACTGTCCGCGACTGGCTGAAAGCAAACGGAATGGAGGCGATGGACGGCCCTATCAACTTTGGAGAACGCGACCGCTGGTGGGGACTGGTTACCAAGGGTAATCAACCGCCCTTATACTGCATGAACTATAACCCACCCTATTATGTTACCCTGTTCGAGAACTATGGCTTCCGGCTTTTCTTTAACCAGATCTGTTTTGGGCTTGACCCGCAGAAACCTTTAGCACCCCGTATCTATGAACGCCATAAGAGTTTTGCAGAGCATCCCGATTTCAGTGGCCGCCTGCTTGAAAAAACTAAGCTGGCCAGGTATGCGGCCGACTTTGCTACAGTGTACAACAAAGCCTGGGCAGGGCATGGTGGACTGAAAGAACTGAGCAGGGAACAAGTGATGATCATGTTTAAAAAGATGAAGCCCGTGATGGATGAAAAGATACTCTACTTTGCCTATCACAAAGAAGAACCGATTGCCATCTTTATCAACCTGCCCGACCTGAACCAGTATTTTCGTCACCTCAATGGCAAGTTCGGCTTATTGCAAAAACTAAAGTTTCTCTACCTCCAAAAGTTCAGGCCCGCCAATAAGTTTACCGGTCTTGTATTTGGCGTGGTACCCGAATGGCAGGGCAAAGGCATCGATGCTTTTATCATTGGCGAGTGCGCCAACGTCGTACAATCACCCCCGCGCAATTATATAGACTACGAGATGCAGTGGATCGGCGACTTTAACCCCAAGATGATCAATGTAGCAGAAAATCTCGGCGAAACCTACCACAGTCGCGTACTCACAACCTACCGCTACCTGTTCGACAGGACGAGAGAGTTTAAGCGCCATCCGGTGCTGTCATAGATGCTATACATAGGAAAACATTTTAAGAAAACCAGGGCTCAGAAGCGATACTATGTAAAGAGAATATTTCCGAATTAGTATCAACAAAAACCCTTGCCAAAACATCTTTAGAATCTGGCCCTTTCTGCCCAAAGTCAAATCGTATTTCGATTGCCATGATCTGATTCGCATTTACATTTACGACCTTAGCTTCTACCTTGAAGCAGAAATTAACATTGATTCCAGCATTCGCAGTAATCGTCTTGAACTGATCCGAAGACACAACAAAGTTTATTGCTAATTGTAATATCATAAATAAATTTTTAGTAGTTATTATATACGGAATCCCTTTCTGATACCAAATCGTATATTGGGAATTATGAAGTCGCTAGATTTATTTAAACTTTTAAGGTCACCACCGTTGATCAGGAAATTCAGATCGAAAAACAATTTGAAATTTCCAAGACTTAGATTTTTGTTAGGGTCAAGCAGCATCCTGATTCCCCAGTCAACAAACCCTTTAACCTTCTTCGTATTTAAAGTGGCTTTCTCAAATTCCCCAACGTTACTTCCAATAGCCAGTGCATTCACATTTACATATGTACTTAACAGGTCACGCAGAAGTATATACTCCACTCCTATTTTCGTTTGAAACAATGAGATGTTAAACCCATTTTTATTAATTACAGTATCGACTACTATCTTCTTGCCAGCATAGTAAAAATTAAAGTTGAGCCCAAGTCTGCCTATTCTTTCCGTTGCACTTGATCGATCAAAGCCAAGACTTGCTTTTATAAAAAAAGCGTACTTACTTGATTCAGGTATAAAAAGGCTATTAATGTTCTGTTCATCTGTAGTGCCAGTCGCTCCGATAAACCCTCCAAATTCAGCGTATAATGATGACTTATCAATGTTGACAGTTTTATTTCCGAATACAGAAAGTGAACCGGAAATGCTTTTTATGCCAGGTATACTGCTCAAAAAAGGAAGGGCGGCGATATTTTCTTCTTTGGGTTCAGTAGGCTGGTTTACTTTCTTAAATTCTTCAAGTTTTTGTTTGACACCTGCTTTTTGCGCAATAATATCCGCACTAAAGGATTCCAATCGTCTTTTAATTCCTTCAAGCTTAGCTGTAATTGCCACAGCTTGACTATCTGTCTTCTGAAATATAATGTATTTAGTAATTGTATCTGCTTTGATTTCTTTAAGCTTTTCAATGAGTATATTCATACTGTCCTTTTTTCCTTCAATGCTCGTATTAAGCTTTTCAATATTATTTTTCTTTTCCAGCAAAGAGGAATGAAACTCAGTAAGCAACATTTTGTCTTTCGCTGCTGTAATCGGTGAGTCAATTATTTGCTTTAGCTCTGAAAAGTTTTGCCCAAGCGTAATAATCTCCTTTTTTGTTTCATCGATATTTTTTTTGAATTGAGTATAGATGGGAGTATCAAGCATTATTTCGTTATTGACATTCGATTGTAATTCACCATTTAGTTTCGATTTCAATACTTCATAAGAGTCTTGTTCGGAAACCTTGACAGAAACCAATCGTCCTTTTATATCCTTTTTAAGTACATACTTCGGCACGAATTTGCTTGATTCGTTTTCTTGTAGCCACCAGCTACTATAGCTAACGCTCACCGGATCTTCATTCAACTTATACTTAGAAAACCAAGATTCATAGTCAGTTTTTTTATCCTCTTGCTTTTGGGCATGCGAATTTTCCAAAAGTTGACCATAGCCACACTCAATAAGAAACAAAGACACAAGTATTAAGATCGTCTTTCTCATATACACAGTTTTAATATTGTTATAAAGAATAACCAGTACTACGTTACAAAATTCCAAAAGCAATTAAAAAGGCAAACCCGTATAATAACCGTAAATAAAAGGGTGAAAACACTGGAGAGAAAGGGTGCTTTATATTATTTCAGACCAGAACGATCTTCTATTATTGTATAATTAAATTTCACACTAAAAAAATTTTATGTCATTACCTATTAATTTAGCTGGCAAACCAATAAAAGCAAAAGAAGCTCAATCTTACATCGACAAGCATGCCGAATTGAAGAAGTGTCTTAAACAAGATATTCTTAGTAAACTCAGCACATCACAAAGAGATGCTAATGATACAACAAAGGATACAGCCAAATATTTCGACTCAGAAGTAAATGCATTCATCTTTAGCAAAGAGACAGTAACACGGTTTTTCGAACCTACAGATAGTACTCAACCCAAAGCAGAGTATCTTATGGTAATAATGGGAGCAAAATTTATGAATGATGATGAGAGAGGAAATCCAACAGTTGTAATCGCAGGCGTAAATGAACATCCTACCAAAGCCGATACGTTTCTTTCGCTTAAAATAGAGCATCCCGCCACTGAGCAACCTCCAAAACAAACGATCACAAAATTTCCAACCGATCATCCACAGGCTGGGCCGATGCAGTTAGAGTTTAAAATGTTATTATAAAAAGAGATGACCGAAACAGTCTCATTATTAGGTAGTATATCCATTTGGGTTATTCTATTACCCTTCGCTATTGGCTTAGCCAGGTACCCAAAGCTTAATAATGACAGCAAAATAATTTTTTTCGTCGTTGTTGCAGGAACAATTCCCCAAATAATGAGACTGTTTCTTGAAGGATACCCTATCCTTAATGTTTTTTACAATCTTTACACTCCTGTTGAGTTTTTGCTTTACTTTATTCTGTTCAAAACTAAAATCAAACTAACTGCCAATAAAAATATCCTTTCTCTATCGCTTTTTCTTTTCTGCATAATTTCAGTAATATTATATTACAAATATGGCGTGCAGAAAAGGTTTCTTAACGAGTGGGTTATTGCTAACAACTCAATTCAAATAAGTTGGGTGTGCTTATATTTAATGGAATATTACAAAAGTGATGATTCAGTAATTGAGGTGTATCAGCCATTCTTTTATTTTCTCTGTGGTATTACAATATATGCAACTGGCACTACCATCTTTTACAGCCTATGGTATTTTGTCAAATCAGATACAGAAAGCCCAACTCAAATAATCAAGATTATCCACCACATTTTTAATATTTTGCTATACTTTTCTTTCAGTAAAGGACTACTAAGTAGTAATTATAATCATAAGGCTACCCACACCTTCTATTAAGCTTCGTATGAGTCTGACACAATACGAAATAATACTTACAGTCTTTGCAGGAACATTCTTACTTCTTCTTTTAGCATCATTTGGAATCATCTTTACAGTGATCCATAAGAAAAAACAACAGTTAAACAAAGAAGAAAAACTCCTTCTGAAATCCCAGTTCTCCCAAGCCCTCCTCCAAACCCAACTCGAAATCCAGGAACAAACCCTCAAAACCATCAGCCAGGAAATACACGATAACATCGGCCAGGTACTCAGCCTCGCCAAACTGAACCTCAATACCCTGCCCGTTAATGAAGAAGGCGAAGCCAAACTCCATAATACAAGGAAGCTGGTCAGTAAGGCCATCAACGATCTGCGTGACCTTACCCGGAGCATGTACGGCGATAAGGTTACAGAATTAGGTCTTAGAAATGCGATTGACAGTGAACTGAAGATACTAAACAATACAGGGCAATTCGTTGCCGTACTGCATGTCATTGGCTATGAATATAAGCTACCGCAAAAAGAAGAAATGGTACTTTTTCGCATGGTACAGGAAAGCATGAATAATGCCATCAAGCACAGCAAAGCCAAAGACATTACCATAACATTAGACTACCAGCCTTATCTGTTTACTATAACTGTCGCCGACAATGGCGTTGGCTTTGATCCACAGACCTTATCCGCAGCAGAAACCGGCCTCGGTCTTAAAAGCATGCAGAACCGGGCTAAACTGATTGGTGGTACCTGTACCATCAATACTGCCCCGGGCAAAGGCACTGCCATTATTATCAAACTGGATAATCAAAACAAAAAAGAGTTAGTAAGATAATGGGCATAGAGTTTGATTTTGATCCCGATACCCTCTACCTCGAAAGTAAGCCACTTGTAACAACGTAATAATATTACGATTTTTATACTGCTCCAGCTTATGCAAAATATATCCCACAACTGCTGAATAGTCCTTTCAGGAGTTGCCATTCTCCGAAATAAAATGGGTAATAGCGTGCGTATTATCTGTTAATCCAGGGCTTTCGGCAAGCGGCATACCCCAATTTTTACCTTTCCCATTAACATCGTACTTTTGACCCCACCAACAACATGGATAAATTTATCGTTTCGGCAAGAAAGTACAGGCCCCAGAACTTCAGCACAGTCGTGGGGCAGTCCCATATTACCACCACCCTCAAAAACGCGATCAAAAACAACCAGTTGGCGCATGCCTTCCTGTTTTGCGGTCCGCGCGGCGTGGGTAAAACCACCTGTGCCCGTATCCTCGCCAAAACGATCAACTGCGAGAGCAAAACAGCCGATGGCGAAGCCTGCGACAAATGCCATAGCTGCGTGTCCTTCAACGAAGGCTCCTCGCTCAACATCCACGAGCTGGATGCGGCCAGCAATAACTCGGTAGACGATATCCGCAGCCTCGTGGAGCAGGTGCGCTTCGCTCCCCAGGCCGGTAAATACAAAGTATATATTGTAGATGAGGTACACATGCTCAGCTCCTCGGCCTTTAACGCCTTCCTCAAAACGCTCGAAGAGCCGCCACCCTACGCCATCTTTATCCTCGCCACTACAGAAAAGCATAAGATACTGCCCACCATCCTCAGCCGCTGTCAGATATTCGACTTCAAACGCATCACCAACCACGATACGGTAGAACATTTGCAGGAGATCTGCGAAAAAG
>CAZPXP010000002.1:0-165718 GCA_964590975.1 uncultured Ferruginibacter sp.
AAGCAAAAAACTGGGTATGAATAAACTGGTCGCTGATCTTCTGGGTAGTATCCTGTTGATTATTATCGATTACATAGCTCTGACGGGCCATATCATAGAGTAGCTGTTTGTCGCCAGTCAGAAATGTCCAGTTGGATAATCCTTCAGCAGTAGTATTAGCAGAGTCTTTAATCACCCGATAAGAGCCATCTGCCATTTTGACGAGCTTACCAGTACGCATCAGCTGCTCATAGGCTTTTATAAGTGGTACACTATCTGTTTCAGGCATACAGGTGTGCGAAACAATCATAAAATCCGGCTCATTTTTAAAATTGTCGTATACCCTGCGCATATTCGCATTCATACGGGGACAGATACCGCGGCAGGTGGTAAAAAAGAAGTCAGCTACATACACCTTACCCTCTATTTCTTTCTCCGTGAAGTGTTGCCCGTCTTGGTTAATAAAGTCGAAAGCTTTTACATTACTGTTGATCACTGGGAGTTTTGAAGCGGAAAAGTCAACGCTGCTGAACAGAAAGAAATAGAATACGGTCAGCAGCACGATAAAAAAGCCAATATAAATCACCCACCTCCGGCGCATAGCAATATTTTTCGTAAAGGTACTGCAATTAGGCTGATTGACTTGAATGCGAATCTGAATGAAATGGTATTTTACAATATTATGCAACATAGATGCATTTAATGTCATTTATTTGCTTACATTTGCTTCTTGTTTAAAAAACAGTCATACAAGATCAATTGGGATGCATTGGGCATTTTCACTTCTATTATCTGTGCGATACATTGTGCCCTTTTACCGGTGGTATTGACCAGCCTTCCCATAATGGGCATCAATATCGTTGGAAATGTAGTCTTTGAATGGGGTATGATCACGCTTGCTTTTTTTATCGGTTGTTATTCCCTTTACCATGGCTATACAAGACACCATCGCAACCTTAAACCAGTAATATTATTTTGTGGTGGCTTTTCCTTGCTAGTCCTCAAACAGTTCCTGCCTGTATTCGAAACTTGGTTGCTCTTTATTGCTGTACCCCTAATTATAGGCGCACATTATTATAATTACCGGCTTTGCCATAAAACGCGGTGCTCATCACCTCACCACAGTCATTAGCCGCTGACAATTTTTTACTAACTTACCGGTAAATTTCAATGTATGTATAAGTTGATTATGGCAACCTTATTGCTGGTATGCAGTTTTGTAATACAAGCACAGCCGAAAGATGAAGTGCAAATTCGTAAAATACTTGACGATCAAACAAAGGCTTGGAACAAGGGAGATATAGATAGGTTTATGAACGGATATTGGGAGAACGATTCTCTTATGTTTATTGGTAAATCAGGTGTTACCTATGGTTGGCAGGCTACATTAGATAGTTATAAAAAGGGTTACCCCGATACGGCGGCGATGGGTAGACTCTCGTTTAATATCCTGCAGGTAAAGCGCCTGTCAGGCGAATACTATTTTGTAGTAGGTAAGTGGTATCTGTCCAGAAGGATTGGTGATGTGAGCGGGTATTATAATCTGCTTTTTCGTAAGATCAGTAACCGTTGGGTGATTATTGCTGATCATAGCAGTTGAGTTGAATCAGATCTTCCATTTACGCTTGAGATAGATCAACAATGTAGTAAGGCTGAATAGGAACCAGATATAGAATATAATGTTACCTAAGCTTAGCCGACCTTCAAAAAAGGCATAATTGAACCGTATACCAATAACCGTATTAATGAGCATCCATAAGAGAACAAGGGAAATTGTCTGCGCAATTTTCACTAAAAAATCCCGTACATCAGGCTCCATTCCCATTGACTATGTTTGATACTATAAAATTAGGAGAATAAACAGCAGTAAGCACAATTTATTTATACCGTATTACCGTATAAGAATCTTTTTAAATTCTGCACTGTCACCATTGAACACATTAAAATCAACAAATGAATCGATACCATTCACCCGCCCTCGTTCGTTATGCTGCCAGAATAGCCATTTGCGATTGATACGCGGTTTATCCTGCACAAGATAATGGGCAACCCAGAGAGGATAATCATCAAATTTTCCAGCTAAAAAGGTCTCGTAAAAGTCAACGTTCGTATAAATGATCGGTTTCACCTTATAATGCGCTTGTATCATCATGAGCCAATCTTTAGCGCGTTGTTGTATATCTGCGATGCTAGCTCCGTTGCTTTGTTCAATATCAAGTACAGGTGGCAGATCACCTGGGACAAGATCTACAGTTTCAATAAAGTTTTCAGCCTGTGCTTTTCCACTCTTGCTCGCAATAAAAAAATGGTAAGCTCCGCGCGGAAGATTATTCTGTGCCGCAGCGATCCAGTTACGACGAAAGCATTTGTCTACCCTGCCAAGTCCTTCAGTAGCCTTCATAAAGCCGAAGCCGATTTGAATACCTCTTACCTGCATATTCTTGACCTCTTTCCAGTCGATGAAAGACTGGTGATGGCTGATGTCTATACCATGAATATCATAGTTAATGGGGATGTCAATTCCAAAAGCGGAATACCGTACAAAGTGCGGACGGTTGAGATAACTGGTAACAAAATAAACAACCGTCGCTGCTAGGGCCAGAGCGAAAAGGGGTACAAAAACTGAACGAAGGGTATTTTTTCTCTTCTTTACCAATCAGGATAAATGTTGTGCCGTGAAATTACAGAAAAGTGATTTTTGCAGGAGGAAATATTTGTTAAAAGGAGTTGTCTTTACCTGAAGACTATGTATACCAACCAACTCATTGCATAGGCCAATGCAGTCATGTATATCAATTGTATAACCGGCCATTTCCAGCTCCTTGTTTCTCTTTTTACAACAGCAAGCGTGCTCATACACTGCATGGCCAGCATATAAAACACCATCAAGGAAAGGCCAGTAGCAAGGTCATACACCCTAGTGCCATCGGCGCGTGCCGCAGCATGCATTTTTTGCCGCAGTGTAATATTATTTTCATCCGCATCATCACCAACGCTGTACAGCGTTGCCATGGTACCTACAAATACTTCCCTTGCGGCAAAGGAGGTAACAAGTGCTATTCCGATCTTCCAGTCGTACCCAAGGGGCGTTATAACCGGTTCAATAGTTTTGCCAAGAATGCCCGCATATGAATTCTCTAAAAGAGCCGTTCTGTAATCCTTTCGCAACTCTTCCTGCTGTTCAGGGTTTTGTTTCAGCAATGCCTCATAGCGCTCCGTGGCAGCATGCATCTTTTTTTCTGGGCCATATGTACTGAGCGCCCAAAGAATCAGGCTAATAATCATGATCACCTTACCGGCATCAAACACAAATACCCGGGCCTTTTCGATCATGGTATGTATCACATTCTTCCATCTAGGTCCACGATATATGGGCAGTTCAAGAATAAAAAAACTCTTTTCTTTGATGTTGATAAACCACTTCATAACATAACTCACTACCAACGCCATTGCTGCCCCGGAAAGATACAAGCCCATCATCACAAGTCCCTGCAGACTGAGAAAGCCAAAGTAAAACTTGGAGGGAATAACCAGTGCTATCAGGATAGTATATACAGGTAAACGGGCACTGCAGCTCAGCAGTGGGGTAATCATGATAGTGAGTAGCCTCTCCTTGCGGTTTTCGATAGATCGGGCACTCATAATGGCAGGAACAGCGCAGGCAAGGCCACTGATCATTGGCATTACACTTTTACCGTTAAGCCCAACCTTCCGCATAAGCTTGTCCGTAAGAAAGCTGATACGGGCCATATATCCTGTGTCTTCAAGAATAGTAATAAGCCCGAACAGAATCATGATCTGGGGAATAAAAACCAGTATGCCACTCAATCCGGCTACAATACCATTGGTGAAAAGGTCGGAAAACCAGCCTTCGGGAAGCACCCTTGTCAGCCAGCCACCAAATTGTGCAAAGCTCCATTCAATACCATCCATCGGGAACTGTGCAATGAAGAAAACACTCTGGAACAAGATAAACAGTACAGCCAGCAGGATCAAATACCCCCATCGCCGGTGCAACAGGATATTGTCTAATTTTTCTGTAAACAGTGTCTTTTCGAGAGGGTCGGTCTCAACCACTGTTTGCTGCATAATATGCTTGATGCGGCTATAGCGCTGCATAATCTCTTCTGCCTGTGTTTTGGTGGGGTTGAACTGGTGATCCGTTCCGACTATGCCAATTTTTTTTTGTGTACTACTATCAAGAAGAAAATGCTCGTGATTGATCAGATAATGAATGGCTGCATAACTGCTGAGCTGGGGGAAAAGTTGTTTAATACCGTCAATAGGTATGGGTGCCAATGCCTTTACATCAATAAAATCCCGATGCGGTATATGATGGAAACGTTCACCCATTTGCTCAATAGCCTTATTAAGGGAATCAATCCCCTTGTTTTTCCGCGGATTCACAGGTATAATAGGGATACCAAGCTCCCTTTCCAGACCTGGTATATCAACCTTTGTGCCCTTGGTCTTGGCAATATCCATCATTGTGAGTGCTACCACAATAGGAACCTTAAGGTCAATGATTTGACTGCAGAAAAGAAGGTTACGTTTGAGATTGCTGGCGTCAGCCACCAGTAGAATCATATCAGGTTTAATATCAGGGTCCTGGCCGATCAACACTTTGTAGGCAACCCATTCATCAGCGCGCTTAGGGTAAAGGCTGTAGGTGCCTGGAAGGTCAATAATGGTGGCGGAATCTCCTCCTGGAAGCCGGGTATGCCCCACCTTCTTATCTACCGTAACGCCCGGGAAATTGCCCACCTTTTGGTTTAGTCCTGTAAGGGTATTGAACAATGATGTTTTGCCGCTGTTAGGATTGCCCACCAATACGATATGTAATGCCTTTCCCAATGTTAAATAGTCGGCAAAAATAGTATAAAACAGAAGGCATACCTTACGAATAAAGGAAAGAAGGCACCGCTTACGGGAATAACCAGGCTCAAAAAACGCATAGCAATTCTTTTTTGTAAACATTCATTCCGTATACACAACTATATCGCCTCATGGCTACCTTTGCCTTATAATAGAACAGTATGAAAAAGATTTTACTCATTCTCCTTGTAGCCGGCACCCCGGCCGTTGCCCAGAAACTTAAAAAAGCAGATAAAGCTACCCTTAACAGGTTGCAGGCCCATGTAACCTATCTCGCCGATGATCAGTTGGAGGGCCGCCGTACGGGTACCCAGGGCGAAAAGCTTGCATACGAATATATTAGTAAAGCCTTCAGTAATAACGGATTGTTGCCTAAAGGCGATAATGGTGGTTATCTCCAGTCTTTCGAAGTAAATGAAGGCCGGAAGATCAACCCCGCTACCCACCTTTTCATCAATGGGAACGATTTGGTGCTTGATAAAGAGTATTTCCCCCTGTCTATATGCCCGAATGGTTCAGTAGAAGCAGCACCCTCTATGGCGCTCGCCGAAAGCGGAACGATCTGGTTCTGGGACATGGCCGAGCTACTCCAGCAGAATACCAATAATCCTCATTTTGACCTACAGGAAGCGATACGCAATAAGGTGAATTATGTAAAGGATAAAGGAGCAACTGGCCTCATCCTGTACAACAGTTCGTCCATAAATGACGAGCTGAAGTTCGACGCTAAGATCAGGCCTGAGGCGGCTAAAATACCTGTAATATACCTCAACAATGAAGCAAAAAAGAAATACCTGAAAGACGAAACAGCCGTACTTGATATTAAGCTTAAGGTAGATATTGGTGAAAAAAAGCGTACTGGCCACAATGTGTTGGGCTATATTGATAATGGTGCAATTACAACCGTTATTATTGGTGCACATTACGATCACCTCGGTTATGGCGAAGATCATAACAGCCTCTATGCTGGTACCACTCCCATGATCCACAACGGGGCAGACGACAATGCCAGTGGAACAGCCGCATTGATTGAATTGTCTAAGATGCTGGCCGGTTCAAAATATAAAAAGAACAATTACCTCTTTATCGCCTTTTCTGGAGAAGAACTGGGGCTTTACGGCAGCAAGTATTTTACTGGGCACCCTACAATTCCTCTTGAAACAGCCAACTATATGATCAATATGGACATGGTAGGCCGTCTCAACGATAGTACCCACTCCATTACTGTGGGCGGTTTTGGCACTTCCCCCACCTGGGCCGAACTGATCAAGAACAATAAAGCACTCACCATCAAAACAGACAGCAGCGGTACGGGGCCGAGCGACCACACTTCCTTTTACCAGAAAGACATACCCGTACTCTTTTTCTTTACTGGCACACATGCCGATTACCATAAGCCAAGCGACGATGCCGACAGAATCAATTATATCGGTGAACTGCAGATCGTAAAGTATATTTATGATTGTATCGGTGAAGCCGATAAAAAAGGCAGGCTGGCATTTGTCAAAACAAGAGAGCAAACAATGGTGCGTACCAACTTCAAAGTAACACTCGGTGTGATGCTAGATTATACTTATAGTGGTGGCGACGGTGTAAAAGTAGATGGCGTAAGCGACAACAGACCTGCCGCCAAAGCAGGCATCAAAGCGGGTGATCTTATCACCCAACTGGGTGATCACAAATTTCTCGACGTAAATGAATATATGAAAGCGCTTGGCAAGTTCAATAAGGGCGAATCAACAAAAGTGAAGGTAAAAAGAGGTAAGGAAGATCTTCTGCTGGATATTACGTTCTAAGCACTACGGGTATGAAATTAAAAATAGATAACGATGCATTGGCAGAAGAGTTTTTTGAAGACTCTGTGCTGCTGGGCATTGTAGCACCAGTAAAAGACTACCAGTTCAGTTGGTACCTGAACCAGTTACTGAGCTTCGATTTCCGACTCAAGAACGATCTCGAAATCAAGCTTACTAAAAAGCAGCGTACTTATTTCTTTGCCGTGTACGGGTATAAGGTACCTTCAATAACCCTGAACCACTATTTATACAATAACCAGTTCGACGGCGAGTACCTGTTACCAGAATTCAAGCACCTCGACTTTTTATGGCTCATAAAGGGAGATCTGCTAAACAACGAAGAATTGAAAGAGCTTATGACCGCGATACGCAGCGTGCCGGCGGTGCAGTTGGTGACGGAAATGACCAATGAAAAAATAAGGAACAAACAACACTTGATCTTTTAAATATACAGTTATGTGGACAGAACAGGAAAACACACTTTACCGCAAATTTGAATTTGCAGACTTTAGTGAAGCCTTTGCCTTTATGACCCGTGTGGCCATCGAAGCTGAAAAAGCCAATCATCACCCTTTGTGGACCAACGTGTGGAACAAAGTGGAAATATGGCTGAATACGCATGATGCGGGTAATATGGTTACGGATAAAGACAGGAAGCTGGCAACAGCAATCGATAAACTGATATAGCTAGCGCGTTTGTACTGTTGCTGACCGCCAAGCCACTTCCGCGCGTTCCCGGTTTAGTTTAAGTCTTTGGAATCGCCTTTAAACCTCTTCTTTTCACATATAGGGTTTTATACCCTGTTTGGGTAAGAACAATTATCGCATTAATACGACGGTTCTTGCTAGGTATTACGACTCGCTTATCCTCAACTTCATTATAATAAAAAAGGGTAACTGGAACTGTATTTAGCCCAATTACCCTTTTCGAGTAAAACAGCTTATTGCTTCACTACAGAAACCTTCGAGGTAAATGTAGTATGATCAGAGAAAGTAATATTCAGTGTATAGATACCTGTAGGGTAATCCTTCAACGAAATACGTGTATTGGCCTTGGTAATCTTTCGCTGACCAATTATTCTTGCCGTCATATCCGATATGGTAATGTTAGCGCTCTCTATGCCCTTACCGAAGTCGATGTTTATCACATCATGTGTAGGGTTAGGATATACCTTAGTGTCTCTATTTGGGCTTACAGCCTGCTCTTTAGCAGGAGCCGTCCTGAAGTTCTGGAACGGATCATTACTGCGGTACATACCGCAAAGATTTGGTTCCCACCATTCTTTTTTCCATAACCACCAGCCCGAGCTGCGTTTTTCATACCTGATGCCAAGTATCTGCTTATTAGAAGTCGGTGCAGCCTTTACCAGCAGGTATTCACCATCTATATTCAGGTTCCAGTCATTCAGCGAATAGGACCCGCCGTTATTCCAGTTCTGGGTATACGTACTGCCATTGTAATCTGCTGTAGCCATCCATTGCCTGTTAAGGTTCACAAACTCATCTCTGCTGTCAGTATCGAAATTACCTGTTAGGGTCTTTTGATCATTATTAACCGGAAGAATATACATGCTTGCAAAATCACTTGCGCCATACTGACTCCATATCCATTGCCAATTGGTACCATCAAAGCGCTGTGTCGTAACCCATGTATTGCTTATAGTAAACAGCTCGTCTCTTCCTGTCTGGGTAAACTTACCCTTCAGCCAGCGGTTGGTATTACCGATCTGCACACCTCCAACCCAGCCATTGCCATTATTGCTCCAGATAGTTTGTGGATTGTAATAGCTTCCCATCCAATTAAATTTAATGATCTGCGCCCATCCATTGGGATTAATGCACAACAGTTCATCCCTGCCATCACCATTAAAGTCAGCTATAACATACCTGTCGGCCCAGCCGATCCGCCAACTAGCGATCCAGTGACTCCCCGCATTACCCCATTTGTGTATCCATGACCAGGTAGACGGGTTATATTCCTGCAGGGCAGACCAGTATGTACTTCCTGATACAGAAAACAGATCTGCTTTCCCATTCCCGTCAAAGTCACCTGCTAAATATTTATCGCCACTGTTCCGTATCCAGGTACCAAAACTACCATTACCCGAATTGCCCCAGAGATGATACCAGTTAGTACCCTGGTCGCAGGAGAAGTCCATAATACCAACCCAGCTATTGTCAGGCGAAGCAAAGAAAATTTCTTCGTCATTATTATCACCGTCAAAGTTACCTGCCACCTTATAATCGCCATTCTGCAGGAGCCATGTGGCGATCCAGCGTTGATTTTGGTAATTGCTCCATGTTTTAAGAATCTTCGATACCGGCGAACCAGTTACGCTTCCGTTTAAGCAAGCCGCATGAGTATTCATAGAACCGAGGATGACGCCTCTTGTATGTGAGCTGAAATAGAAAAACGAACCGCTGGCAACAGTCGAACTGCACATTATAGGCGTATCACTGCCGCTGCACGAGGAAGTTCCATACCCACCGGGTCCATTATCATGATTCGATCCGAAACTATGCCCCATCTCATGTGCACAAATGAGTACCTTCTTTGCATTATTTGATACTACTTCATACGCCCAGGGAATATCGCAGATAGTACCTACATAAGCGATACCGAGTACGGAAGCATCTGGCCTCCGGCCCGTATAAAGAATCGCTATATCTCTTTTAATACCGGTATGATTAGCATTCCAGTTGTTTTGAAACTGTGTGAGCAACTGGTTGGCATCATTTGTATTATACAAGGCCCCATTAGTAGGCAGCAGGCTTATATGATTGATTATAAATGAAATGTTGAAATGATAAGTATAGATACCCTCTACAAAAAAAAGATTTTCTAAGATCTTTCCGGCAGCAGCACCCCCGTAAGCATCACACCATGGCTTATCTCCCTCGGCGGCAATTTCTAAAAAGCGTGGCGCACACTGGTCAAAATAACCTTTAGCCTGCGGACCCGAGCTAACGGCCGCTTCCAGGGCCGAACAGCGTGCATTGGGATCTCCCTTTATGGCACCCAGGTCAAAAACCAGTAGGTAGTTTTCATCAGTATTGAAACCATCTCCGTTAGACTTAATAAAATCCTGTAACGAAGTGTAATAGAGCACATGATTACTTTCCGTATTCCAGATATAACCCGTTAAATTGTTTGGTTCAATCGAAAGGCGAACTATCAGGCTTTTATTTCTGTTGGCGAATCCCATTACAGTATGTACTTCATACAATGAGTCGCCATCAAGGTCCTGCTTGTAAGTAGTAACCGTTTCACCATTTTCCAGTGTCTCAGTCTCCATATAATCTGCTGCCCTGATATCTTTTCTTTGTAGAGAAAGAAAGGTAGAACCCAGGTCAAATTCCAGCGCATGCATATTACCGGTAAGATAATCGTTGAGGCCGGAAAACTCGAATTTGTAAACCTCGTATTCATTTAGTTTTTCCTGTAAGTATCTTTTAACTTCAACGCCCGGATTAGCAGGGTCAGTAGCGAATTTAGGCACTGTGTTTGGTATCGGTTGTGTATAACTGGGTGCAGCATTGTCTGTGGTGTCAGGTATTTGCGCATATGCATTTCCGGCAAAAACAAACAGCAAAATATGATTAATATATTTTTCATTGTTAGTGTGTTTTGAAATAAATGAATTGGTAGATTATGCTCTGGCAAAAGCCTTAGGGCGGAGAATGCTCATACAGGTATATGTTTTTCTTCGGTTGCATAATAGTAAACAATCACCTCTTCTGTCAATAAAACAAAAGGTAAATTTATTACGATAGGTAAGGTAGTTAGTATTATGAAGGTGGTGTTAGCAACCACCCGTCGGTACTTCTTAATATAAATGTACAGAACTTATTATTAATAACAATAACCTCCGCACAGGATATTTATTAAGATCTGTAAAAATAATTGAACCTGCAACGGGCAGAATAATACTCATATCGTACCACACTTATTATAATAATTGTACTGCAAATTCTCCTGCTTTCTGCAGCCTGCCCACCGGTTCTGTAAATTGTTCCAGGCCATTACTGCGCAGTACTGTCTGCACCTCGCCCACCGCAGCCTCATCCACGGCAATCAATAACCCCCCACTGGTTTGCGGGTCAGCCAGTATCGCCCTCTGTGTATCTGTGAGCAGTCCGATCTTATGCCCATAACTGTCCCAGTTACGTTGTGTCCCACCAGGTACAGCCTTCCTGTCGATGTAGTCGTTAAGACTATCAATGATCTGTGGTATCGCATCAAAGTCTACTACTGCCGAAAGGCCGCTCCCCTCCGCCATTTCTATAAGGTGCCCCAGCAGGCCAAACCCTGTAACATCGGTCATAGCCGTTACACCCGCAACTGCACCCAGGCGCTCACCAATACTGTTCAGTTGCATCATCTGTTTTGCGGCAATGCCTTCATGCTCACTGTTGAGAATACCCTTTTTCTCTGCGGTCGTCAATATACCCACACCAAGCGGTTTGGTAAGGAAAAGATAACTACCGGCACGGGCAGTATTATTCTTTTTGAGATAAGGTATCGGTACAAGGCCATTTACCGCAAGCCCGAAGATCGGTTCCGGACTGTCGATACTATGTCCACCCGCCAGTGGTATCCCCGCTTCAGCACAGATGCTCCTGCTGCCTTCTATGACTTTATTGGCTACCTCCGGTGGCAGTACATTCACCGGCCAGCCAAGTATTGCGATGGCCAGTACCGGCTTACCTCCCATAGCATACACATCACTGATGGCGTTCGCGCTGGCGATACGGCCAAACGAATAAGGATCATCCACGATGGGCATAAAAAAATCAGTGGTGGAAATGAGGGCGGTACCATTACCCAGGTCGTACACGGCTGCATCATCCTTGCTGTGGTTACCCACCAGCAGACGGTTATTATCAGGCGATGCAATATTGCTTTTAAGAATATCGTCTAATATTTTAGGAGAGATCTTACAACCGCAGCCCGCGCCGTGAGAGTATTGAGTCAGTTTAACAGGTTCCATAAAGTAAAGGTACATCAGGAGAAAGCATTACTCTTCGTATTATATGAGAAAATGGCCTCACTCCTTACCTCCCTTATCCCCCACAAACCACTGCTCTTTATCCTTAAACAACACGTTGAAAGTAGTAAGCGAACCATAGCACCGGGTAATATATTGCTGAAGGTTTACCTTGTCTTCGTCGCTGAGCACTTTATGACTGTTGATATTTTGCTCCAGCACCCGCAGTCTGTCGCGTAACATAACAATCTTGTGAAAGAAATCATCAACCGGTATCTCTTTCGGTTTAAGCAAAGGGTCAGCCGGTTGTAAAAGCATTGTGCCGCCAATCCAGCGGTCCCCCAGCGGCACCACTTCACCCACACCGTTCCAAAGCCTCAGTATTTTCAGGAGCGACTTCTCAAGTTCAGCCGTCGTCTCTATCTCAGCCGTTACATTTTCAGGAATGATCTCATCCAGGTTGCTGTCAGCCTTATCTATCTCCTTTACACCGTGATGGATAAAAGAGATCAGGTAAGTGGCGTATTTTACGCCCACTACCACACCCGGACCAAACTGTGTATGCTGCAGCCTTGTGCCAATGCCTAAAGTAAGTTGTTCCATAATTAACAAATTCAGCAGCAAGTTATACCATTTATAAACAGCGTAACATACCTTCGGTACAAGGCCGCCCCTTGAAAAAAGGCAGCATAATAATATTGGGAAAGAGATCACTTGGGCTTGCGTCGCAACAGGATGCCCGCATTCTTTTTCATATCGGCGCTGAACCGTACTTCATAAATGGCTTCCCCGTCGTGCACTACCAGCAGACCCGTATTAGGTGGTATGCTACCCAGACTTTCCGCATACATAACCAGTTGTACCGAGTCGGTACCCGGCGGCAGGTAAAGCATTTTTTTAATGGCCCTTGTGCTCAACCCCTGTTTGGGCATGATCAGTCGGCCATTGAGGTACACACTCACCGTGTCGCCATCCACTTCACCATTATCATACAGTGTCAGCTCAAGACTGTCCGACTGAAAGAATAAAGTTTCAATGGTCTCCAGCCTACGGTCATTGCCGATAGCAGGGAGGTCATTACCCACGATGGGGCTTGGTGTAACCACTGCTGGTGGTATGGTGGGAACATCTTTTTTTGTTGGCGCAGCAGCAACGGGTGGATTATCCGTAAGAGCTGGGGTAGAAGTAGTAGCGGGTATTGGCTTACTGGCGGTCACCGGTGCAGCAGGTATCGCTTTGGCAATTGGTGGTGCCGGCTGTTGCTGACCCGGCTTGGGAACAGTTACCGGCACTGTTTTTTTATTAGCCAGGCCCGCCGCCGGTTCACTGGCATTTGTTTTGGCAGTCGCTTTGGCAACCGCCGGGTTATCTGCGCGTGGTACAGTAGGCATGTCCGGTTCGGGTATCACTACCTCTACGGTTTTTTTACCTGCAATACCTGTATTAGCAGTTGTAGGGGTTGGCGTATTGGTTTTAATAGCGCTTGCAGCAGGGTTGTCTATACGCGTAAGTACAGGCATAGAGGCAATATCATCCGTCAGTGGCGGGGCAAAACTGATCTCGCTCGCCAGTCCTAATTCGGTCAGGTGCGGCACAAGGGCCGACTGCCGGAAATCATTTTTTCTTTGCAGGTACACCTTACCCGTCAGCGAATGGTATTCGCGGGTACGCGTCGTGGTAAAAGGCCCTGAAAGTACCATAATGCTGTCCTCCATGTCGAGCTCCAGTACGCTCAACTGATGAACACCCTTGGGGGGGCGGATGGGATAATTATCCGCAAGCAAACCATCATCTTCAATAATAACCGTATTACCCTTCTTCTTAACGCGGATGCGCTTGAGGCCATAATACTGTTTATCATCTATGATAAAGAAAGTATGCGAAAAGCCCGTCATCTTTCCCTTCTCTATGCTGATCCCCACTTCGTAACGCAGGGTCTTCCCCGTAGTATCGTTATAGAGAGTACCCTTCCACAAGCCCGTAAGGTCCTGGGCCTTGGCAGCAAAAGGAAGAAAAAAAAGAAGGCTACACCATTTTTTCAGTAATCCGGGCCGCATGTAAAACATTTTGTACATTATCGTTGATATAAACGCCCGAACAGGGTATTTTATTTAAAAGAACAGGTAAATTTTCCCGGTTGGTCAGGCTTTTGGAATAGCCCTTATCGTAATATTTAAGCAGTATGCGAAAGCACTCCCTGGTGTTGTCCTCGATCAGGTAATTAATCGCAGTTTTTGTTTCGAGCCCACCCAGCCGTTTTTGTATACGGATAATAGCATTGATCAGTTGTTCTTTGGTAAACACACCATATTCAGCCGTAATATAATCCAGCCGCTCCTCGAAAGGCACGTCAATAAAATAAACCCGGCTGCCGCGCATAGCCCGCCACAATGGGTGCGGTATGCAGAGGTTACCGATGCGCTGGCTCTCATCCTCCAGCCAGATAGAACCAGCCGTACCCGCGGCGGCCAGTGCTATCGCCAGCTCATTTTCAAACATCTCCTGCCTCGGCTGTGGTGCATTATCAAGCGCGCCAAAAGCCGAACCCTTATGCCTGGCCAGTGCTTCGAGATCAATAATAGCAGCGCCCCGTTCTTGCAGGGCGTGCAACACCTCCGTTTTACCACTGCCGGTATAACCCCCAAGAATCATAAAAGTGTAGGGCCCCTCAAACTGTTCCAGCACCCATTTGCGATAGGCCTTATAGCCATCCACGAGCAGGTACACGGTAAACCCATAAAGATCAAGCAGCCAGGCTACTGCCGCGCTGCGCATACCACCCCGCCAGCAATGCACCAGCACCACCGGCCGCATACCATCACCCACCACCATACCTTTTGCGCCGGTATGCATCTTTACAATAGATTCAGCCCCCTCCACCATGGTTCGCATATTCGGACCAAAGAAGTCCAGCCCCGCTTTGATGGCTTTTTCCCGGCTCTGCTGTTTGTAAGTGGTGCCGATCACCTTTCTCTCTTCATCAGTAAACAGGGCAAGGTTGTATGCACCGGGAATATGGGCATGTGCATATTCGCCCGGGCTCCGTACATCCAGAACCGGATGCCGTACCGCATGGGCTAAAAATTCAGTGATGGTAACTTTTTGTATGGCCATTGCTGTAAAACTACAAAAAGCAAAGAGATAAATAGATTACCCCCGAAAGCATGCCCGTCCCGCTACGGTGTGTCCGGAAAAAGCTCTTTCTGCCTCACGAAAAACAGGTTCCTGCGTATGCCAAGGCGGTACTGCTCACCGCTCATTTTGATATACCAGTAAAAATCATAGAGGGATGTCTGGGTAGCAAACTCGTAAGGCGGACGGAAAATAACCATAAAACTGTCAAGTGCAGGGCCTTTAAGACCAGTCAGGTTACCCGCCACTTTTTTATTAAAACGGTAGTCAACATACTTATCCTGCTCCTGCATCAGCAACCTCCTCTGGAAATTGCGGATATTCCTATTGCGGCGAAAACGAAAAACATTGATCAGCTCATCCAGGTTGGCACCTGCCGAACCATTCACCATCGAGCTCTGCACACCCGGCCGTTGAAAGTCGAAGATATCCCCGTATTCATTCCGGTTCTCCAGCGAATCCTGGCGATAGGTCTTGGAAAAGACCGTTACCCCTTTGATTATCTTGTATTTAGAATAGATCGGTACCAGAAGGGCAATGTCAAAGTTGGAATAGTCAGTAATGTTGCGAACAGGGTATTTAGGAGTAGCCTTACCATTGTAAACGAAGCAGATGGAGTCAGATATGCCCGCCTCAATGGTGTATCGGCCCAGGGTGTCAGTCTGTGTCTTAGCACCTCCCGTGCTCTGTACGGTCACCTGGCCCACATAATTGACCCTCGCCGAGTCAAATACAGTTCCTTTGATCACAAACTGACCATAGCCGCGTCCCGTACCGGCCACTAACAGGAAAAACAGTAAAGAAAGGCTTGTATAAATTCGTTTCAAAGCTAAATATAGCCCAAAGATGAGCATTTGCCACCAGAATTGATGCCCTCACAATGGTTTTAACGCAGTTTTTGCAAGTACAGCCGCCTGCCGCAAACAGAATCCTTATACCGTATCCGGTAACCAACCCCTATGCTGAAGCATAGTTACAGTAATGTTACAGTAACGTTACCATACAGATAACCCACTCAGCACGGTACCACCAAATCCTGCCCCGCAGATCACCCGTTTTCCAGCAGGAGCCGCTCTATTGTAGGCGCAAAGTGCTGATGTTCAAGGGTATATACTTTTTGGGCAAGCGATTCAGCAGTATCCTCCGGCAAAACCGCACAACGGGCCTGGAAAATAACCTGTCCATGGTCATACAACTCATCTACGTGGTGAATCGTAATCCCGCTCTCTGCATCACCCGCAGCAATAACCGCTTCGTGCACGCGGCGGCCATACATACCCTGCCCGCCGTGTTTGGGCAGAAGAGCGGGGTGAATATTAACGATCCGGCCCGGGAAGGCTTTAATCAGTGTGTGGGAAATTTTATGAAGAAAACCCGCCAGCACCACAGCGTCAATATGACGGGCCTGCAGCGCTTCGAGGCAGGCAGTACCCTCCGAAAAAGCCGTTTTGGGTAGTACAAGCCGTTCAATATGATGATCGGCAGCCACCTGCAATACCCCCGCATTGGGCCTGTTTGATACGATAAGCACGATGGATATCCGGGGGTGGTGGGCAAAATATTCAATCAGTTTCCGGGCATTGCTGCCCGCCCCGCTCGCAAAAATAGCAATACGGATGGTGGTCGAAGAAACCTGGGTATCGTTCTTAAAAAAGCCCAGCCGCCCCAGTATCCTTTTTTCATAATTCCAGAAAAAACTAAACTGCCCGAAACAAAACCCAATGACAAGAATGATCACCTGGTAGCCAAAAATAAGCACGCCTATTTTGAGTGTCCACCAGGCCCAGGTATATTTGTCAACACCCAGCCAGGAAGTGATCTGGCGGCTAATCCAGGCAGTTAGTGTACCCGTTACGGCGAAGGTGCACAAAATAAGGGCCAGCTTGGTACCACTTACTTTCCACTTTTGTTGAAGTTTGCTGAGCATGGTGCAAAAATGCATCAAAACCTTGTGAAATCAACATTGTTTTTTATGCATATAACCCGGTTTACATAAGTATGACAAACACTGTGCTGCATGTTGCACAAAACGCTGAAACCCACGCCAGATAAGGGAAAAATTTTTTTAGAAATGTTGATATATTGTCAGCATCCTGTCTTATTTTTGCAGCCAATTAAGGATATTTTTCCACACCAGCCCCGAGTTTAACTGTATGAGTTGTCTTAGAAAATTTTTTAACAAAGTCTTAGCAAGTCTTCTGTTTATAGCGTGCCTCTCACTTTCCTCTTCTGTTTTTGCGGCTGACGGTAAAGCACTTTTCCAGGCGAACTGTGCCAACTGTCATAAGCCTGATAAGGATTTTACGGGTCCGGCACTACAAGGTGTACGTAACAGAACACCCGATCCCGAATGGGCATACCGTTGGGTAAACAACGTAAACGCGATGCTGGAGACAGACCCCTATGCCAAGGAACTGCTCGCCAAGTGGAAGTCCAAAATGACCCAGTTTAACCTCAAAAAAGAGGAAATCAAGGACATTCTCGACTATGTAGACGCCTACAAACCCGAAGAAGGGAAAAAAGATGAGGCTAATGCCTCTAAAGACAAAAAAGGCGACGATAATTATCTCTTATACGGTCTTCTTACAATCATACTCGCAGTAGTAGCCGTTATCTTATTACAAGTTAACAGCAACCTCCGTAAGCTCACCGACGAAAAAGAAGGCGTACGCCGCAGCGAACCCGTTCCGTTCTACCGCAATAAAACCTACCTCATGATGGGGGTGCTCGCCCTGTTCTTTGTAGGAGGCTACTTCCTCGTACAGTGGGGCATCGGTCTCGGCCGCTCACAAAATTACGAACCCGTACAACCCATCTATTACTCACATAAAGTACACGCCGGTACCAACCAGATCGCCTGCCTCTACTGCCACGGTGGCGCCCAGGATAGTAAACACGCAAATATCCCATCGGTAAACGTGTGTATGAACTGCCACATGGCCATTAACAAATATGAAGGCCCCGACGTCCTCACCCGCGAAGACGGAACCGCCGTAAACGGTACTACAGAAATACAGAAACTCTATGCTTACGCAGGATGGGATCCCGTTAATAAAAAATATAACGACGATAAAAATGGCGATGGTCAGCCCGATGGCTCAAAACCGATCGAGTGGATCCGCATCCATAACCTGCCCGACCACGTGTATTTCAACCACAGCCAGCACGTAAAAGTAGGTAAACAACAATGCCAGACCTGCCACGGCCCCATCCAGCAGATGGACGAAGTGAAGCAGTTCAGCGACCTCAGCATGGGCTGGTGTATCAACTGTCACAGGGATACCAGGGTCGATTTCCCCGATACCGCAGGCACAGGAGGTAACAAATACTACAACATTTACGAGAAGTTCCACAGAGATATGAAGGCAGGCAAAATAGACAGTATCACCGTCGAAAAAATCGGCGGCCTGGAATGTCAGAAATGCCACTACTAATCGTATAAATGCTGTTCAGGCAAGCACAGTTTTTTAACAGGATATAATCATTACTTAACCAACAACTTCCCGGAAACCAAATGGCAACCGGGGATTCAAAGGTCCGCCTCAAGCGGATAAGGTGTATGGAAAAAAAATATTGGCAAAGCTTTGGCGAATTAAACCAGTCAGAACAATTTCAACAGTCGGCAAAAAACGAATTTCAGGAAGAGTTGCTGCCACTGGCGGATTTGGACGATAAAGGAATCCTCGAGGTAAAAACACCCCGGAGAGACTTCCTGAAATACCTCGGCTTCAGTACCGCTGCCGCTGCAATAGCAGCAAGCTGCGATACGCCGGTAAGGAAATCAGTGCCCTTCCTGCAGAAGCCCGATGATATGATCCCCGGTATTGCCAATTATTATGCATCCACTTATATCAATGGAGGCGATGTGGTCCCCGTAGTGGTAAAACAGAGAGACGGACGCCCCATCAAAATAGAAGGTAACGAACGCTCTCCCATTACCATGGGTGCTACAAGCGCACAGGTACAGGCCAGCGTGCTCGACCTGTACGACGTAACACGCCTGCGTTACCCCATGCAGAAAGACGGAAAGGATTTTAAAGAAGTAAGCACGTTCGACAGTCTCGATAAAATGGTACTCCCCGCACTCACAGGTACCAAACCCGTTGTCCTGCTCACGTCTACCATCAACTCTCCTTCAACATTACAGATCATCAGCGAGTTTAAAGCCAAATACCCCGGCTCCCGCCACGTACAGTACGATGCGGTAAGCTATTCAGGTATGCTGGCTGCCAACGAAGCATGCTATGGCAAAAGAGCCATCCCCTCATACCATTTCGACGCAGCCAAAGTGATCGTAAGCCTCGGCGCCGATTTCCTCGGCACCTGGCTCAGCCCGGTAGAGTTCTCCAAACAATATGCCGGAAACCGGAAAATCAAAGGCGAAAAGCCCGAAATGAGCCGTCATATCCAGTTCGAAAGCATGATGAGCATGACAGGCTCCAATGCCGACGACAGGTATACACACAAACCCTCCGAAACAGGCGCCATCGCACTGGCCCTCTACGCCAAACTCGGCGGAGCAGTTACAGCACCCGCACTCAACCCCGAATTACAGAAAGCAGTAGATAAAGTAGCAGCCGAACTGGCCTCACGCAAAGGCGAATCACTGGTAATAAGCGGCAGCAACGACGTCAACATACAGATCATCGTAAACGCCATCAACGAAGCCATCAATGCCGGCGGTAAAACTATCAACTGGGCCATGACCTCCAATTACCGCAATGGTAACGACGTCGAAATGGCAAAACTCGTTGACGACCTCAATGCAGGCGCTGTCGGAGCACTGCTCATCTACGGCGCAAACCCCGTTTATAACTATCCCGACGCGGCTAAAGTTAAAACAGGGCTCGCTAAAACAACAGCCATCTCTTTCAACAGCACAATGGACGAAACAACCGAATTGTGCAAATACATCGTTCCCGCTCACCACTGGCTCGAAAGCTGGGGCGACGCAGAACCCAAAACAGGGCACTTCAGCATGCTGCAGCCCACCATTCACCCACTGTTCAAAACAAGGGCGTTTGAAGATTCACTGCTGAAATGGACCGGCAACCCAACCACCTACGAAGCATATTTTAAAACCTTCTGGACAAACAAACTTGGCGGTAGCACAACAGCCTATACCGACGCACTGCGCGATGGTATCATAAAACCCGCTACCCCCGTTGCCGCAGCAGCAGGCACATTCAGCGCAGCAAAAATCGCCGAAGCACAAACAAAGATCGCAGCCATCAAAGGCGGCGACAAAGAAATAGTACTCTACGAAAAAATATCTGTCGGTAACGGTAGCCAGGCCAACAATCCCTGGCTGCAGGAACTGCCCGATCCCATATCTAAAGTAACCTGGGATAACTACGCAATGGTAAGCCCGGCTACCTATAAAGCACTGTTCAGCAAAGATGTGATCCACGATAAAGGAGATGCAGATAACTACGAAGTGCATCCCGAAAAACCATTGCTGAAAATAACAGTAGGCGCAGGCAGTATCGAACTGCCCGTAATGATCATCCCCGGCGTAAACAACAATACCATCGCAATCGCCGTAGGTTATGGCCGCCAGAGTAACGACGCCGCCAAAACAGTCGAATATATCGGAAGAGCAGCAAAAGGCGCAGGCCGCAACGCTTATCCCCTGGCTAAATTCGACGGAACCTCCGTTCAGTACAGCACAGTGGCAGATAAGGTAGAAAAACCCGGCGGCACTTACCCCCTCGCACAAACACAGGTACACGGCTTTACAGAAGGCCGCCCCATCCTTTACGAAACAACCCTGTCCAAATACAGGGATAATCCGGAAGAAGTTTGCGCAGAACCCAACGAAGAGCGTAAAATGTTGATGCCCTACGGTGCTAAAAACTATAACGAAGACGCAACGATCTACAATAAAGAGAACCTCGAACGCCCCGGTGCTAAATGGGGCATGAGCATCGACCTCAATACCTGTACAGGTTGCAGCGCCTGCGTAGTAGCTTGTATATCAGAAAACAATATCGCCGTTGTAGGTAAAAAACAGGTACAGAAATACCACGAAATGCACTGGCTGCGTATCGACCGTTACTTTACCGGCAACGCAGATAACCCGGATGTCGTGTTCCAGCCCATGCTCTGCCAGCACTGCGATAACGCACCCTGCGAGAACGTGTGCCCGGTTAACGCCACCAACCACAGCAGCGAAGGCATCAACCAGATGACCTATAACCGTTGTATCGGTACAAGATATTGCGCAAACAACTGCCCTTATAAAGTACGCCGCTTCAACTGGCTCGATTTCACCGGTGCCGACAGCTTCCCCGACAACCAGAACCCCCTGATCGAAGAAGGTGGTCTCGACGAAGTTATCACACAAATGAACGACGACCTCACCCGTATGGTGCTTAACCCCGATGTTACCGTAAGATCACGCGGTGTCATCGAAAAATGTTCATTCTGCGTACAGCGCCTCCAGGAAAAGAAACTGGAAGCCAAAAAAGCACAGGATCCCTCACTCATAAGAAACGTAAAAGTAGCTTGTCAGCAGGCCTGTCCTTCAGATTGTATCACTTTTGGTAACGTCAACGATAAAGAAAGCGAAATATATAAAATACGCAATACAGAGCAGGTACATCGTAACTTCTATGTACTCGAACAACTGCACGTATTGCCCAATGTGAGCTACCTGGCTAAGATCAAAAATACAGACAGGCACGTAACCAACGAAGTGGAAGAAGAAACAGAAACAGCAGGAAAAAAGGAAGCCCACAAAGCATAAGAAAAGGAACAGAAATTAATAAAGGGAATACATTATTAAAAAGCAGTTCGGGCCATATCTGAAGTACCCCGTACATCAGATCAGCAGAACAGCTAAAGCGTAACATATTATGTCATTATTAAAGTACGAATCGCAACTCAGGGAACCGCTGGTAGATGGTGATAAAGATTATCACCAGGTAACAGAAGATATCATTCGCCCTATTGAGATGAAGCCAAGCCGCCTCTGGTACATCGGCTTCTTTATCAGTGTCGGCCTTCTGTTGTTCGGCGTCTACAGCGTGTATCGTGAGGTAACCTACGGTATCGGCCAGTGGAACCTCAACAAAACCATCGGCTGGGGTTGGGACATCACCAACTTCGTATGGTGGGTTGGTATCGGTCACGCAGGTACACTGATCTCGGCGATCCTCCTCCTGTTCCGCCAGGGTTGGAGAACAGGTGTAAACCGTGCAGCAGAAGCAATGACGATCTTTGCGGTAATGTGCGCAGGCCAGTTCCCCATCTTCCACATGGGTCGCGTATGGCTCGCTTTCTTCACCCTCCCTTACCCCAACAGCCGCGGCTCCTTATGGCCCAACTTCAACAGCCCCCTCATGTGGGACGTATTTGCCATCTCTACTTATTTTACCGTTTCGCTCCTGTTCTGGTACTCCGGCCTCATCCCCGATTTCGCTACAGTAAGAGACAGAGCAAAAACAAAACTGCGTAAATTATTATACGGTATCGCCGCCTTCGGATGGACAGGTAGTACAAAACACTGGCAGCGTCACGAATCACTCTCCCTCGTTCTCGCGGGTTTGAGTACGCCCCTCGTACTGTCAGTACACACCATTGTATCGTTCGACTTTGCCACCTCCGTTGTACCCGGCTGGCATACCACCATCTTCCCGCCCTACTTCGTAGCCGGTGCCATCTTTAGTGGTTTCGCAATGGTACAAACCCTCATGATCGTTGTACGTAAAGTACTCAATCTGCAGGACTATATCACCATCGGCCACATCGAAGCCATGAATAAAGTGATCGTACTTACAGGTAGTATCGTAGGTTGCGCCTACCTCACCGAGCTCTTTATCGCATGGTATGGCGGTAACCCCTACGAATGGTACGCCTTTAAAGAAAACAGGGCCAACCTGTTCAGCCCCTATGGCTGGAGCTACTGGCTCATGATGGCCTGTAACGTAATCTCTCCCCAGTTGTTCTGGAGCAGGAAAATGAGGAGGAATATTACCGTTACTTTCTTTATGAGCATCATCGTAAACATCGGTATGTGGTTCGAACGTTTTGTAATCATCGTTACTTCCACCTACCGCGACTATATCCCGTCAAGCTGGAGTACATATTACAGTCCCTCCATCTGGGAAATCGGTTTCTATCTCGGAACCTTCGGCCTGTTCTTTACCTGCTTCTTCCTGTTCGCCAAATACTTCCCCACCATTGCCGTGGCAGAGATCAAGGCGATACTGAAAACAAGCGGTGAAAACTATAAACGTAAAATGACAGACAACGAGAAGAAAGACGCAGAGAAATTTTATATCGAAGAAGTTGAACACGCACATTGATAAACACAGAGTGATCTAAAAAACAAGAAAGCTTAATAAAACAGAGCATATGGCTGGAATAAAAAAATTTGTTGTTGGCTCTTTTGATGACGAAAAGGTACTTTTTCCCGCAGTGAAAAATGTACGCAAGGCGGGTTACAAGATCCATGATGTGTACACCCCGTTTCCGGTACACGGCCTCGACCATGCACTCGGATTAAGGGAAACAAGCCTGCACACTGCCGGCTTCATCTACGCCGTTACCGGTACAACAACAGCGCTGAGTTTCATCAGTTGGGTATTTACTAAAGACTGGCCGCAGAACATCGGTGGTAAACCACACTTTGCCCTGCCCGCATGGATACCCATCACTTTCGAAACAACAGTGCTCTTTTCAGCAGTAGGCATGGTACTTACATTCTGCTATCTCTGCCAGCTCGCCCCCTTTATCAAGAAACACCATTTTCACGAAAGGGCAACAGACGACCTCTTTGTAATGGCCATCGAGTGCACCGATAAAACCAACGACAGCGACCTCCAGGCCTTCCTGCAGAACGCAGGCGCCAAAGAAGTAAACGTACAGGTAGCAGAAACAGGATGGTGGCTGGGCCGGTACGACAGGGAACAAAAACTGTACAGGGAAGAAAAAGGATACTAAGCTAAAAAACGCACGCGTTTTTAACTGAACACGATACATTTTACAGCTATTAATTTTTAAAATGAAGCTCAGAAAAATAATATTGGTTACAGCGGTTGCAGGAGTAGTAATTGCCACAACAGGCAGTTGCGGAACAAAACGTAAACCAGGAACGGTCTATATGCCCGATATGGCATACAGCAGGGCTTATGAAACCAACGCCCAGCTCGATTCTTCGGTGTTTACCTCCGACGCATCTGCCGCAGGACATAAGATCTTTTACAACCACAAACCCGTTAACGGAACCATACAGCAGGGAGAACTTGAAGCATATACTTTGCCAAACGATTCCAACGGTTACCGCCTGAGCGCCGGCATCGTTAATCCCCTGGGCCCGCTGAGCAAGGCCGACAGTGCAGAAGCATCGCGCCTGTTCAACATCAACTGTGCCATTTGCCACGGCGCAAAAGGTGCAGCAAATGGCCCCCTCGCTACATCCGGCAAAGTAGGTGGCGTAGCCAACCTGACACTGGATATGTATGTAAAAATGGCCGACGGTACCATGTACCACTCTATCTATTACGGAAAAAACAATATGGGTAGCTATGCATCGCAACTGAGCCGTAAGCAACGCTGGGAACTGGTACAATATATCAGGATGCTCCAGCCCAAACCACAGGCCGCAACGCCTGCAGCAGGAACAGCAAAGCCAGACAGCGCAGCAACAGCAATCAAATAAATTATAAAAGCATTCACACAAAATACTGATTAGATGAACCGTAGTCACCAGTTTGAAATACCAGGGTCTTATAAAAAGTGGACGTTAGGCCTCATCATAGTAGGCATTGTTGCGGTATTATACGGCATGATTTTTTATCATCCCTTCACACCCGTAACACACGGAGCTGGTCACGAGGCCGCACACGGTTCAACAGACAGCACCCGCTTCTGGGCAGTACTGCTGCAGAATAGCGTATTCTGGCTGCTGGTAGTAAACGCTGCCATGTTCTTTATCTGCGTAACTACAATGGCTATGGGTGGCTGGCAGATCGCTTTCCGCCGCGTTACAGAAGCCATCTCAAGCGTGGTACCCATCCTCGGCATTATCACATTCGTAATTCTGATGGCCATCGTTTGGGGAGGCAGAACAGATATCTACCATTGGCTCGATACAGAAGCAGTAAAGAACGATAAACTGCTCACATGGAAAAAAGCATTCCTCAACCCCGTGTTCTTTACCATCTGGTCTATCATCACCATCACACTCTGGTACCTGCTGGGTAAAAAAATGCGCTCCATCAGTCTTGAAAGCGACAAGAACGGACCAATGGATTATGAAACAGGTAAAAAATGGATCTTCAGGAATACCGTTTGGGCTTCACTCTTCACCGTATTCTTTGCCCTTACCGTAGCATCAACCATCCCCTGGCTCTGGCTGATGAGTATCGACCCACACTGGTACAGCACCATGTACAGTTGGTACACATTCGCAAGCACATTCGTGTCAGGCATGTCGCTCATAGCACTGTTTGTTATCTACCTCAAAAACCGTGGCGAACTCACTTATGTAACAGACGAGCACTTACACGATCTTGGTAAATTCATGTTTGCATTCTCCGTATTCTGGACATACCTCTGGTTCAGCCAGTACATGCTCATCTGGTACGCCAACATTCCTGAAGAAACAACATATTTTAAAATAAGAGTACAGGGCCCGTACAGGGGTATCTTCTTCTTTAACCTGATCGTTAACTTCCTTTGCCCCCTGCTCATCCTGATGCGCAAGGGAAGCAAAAGGAACTGGACGCTGATGAGTTTCGTAGCCATCCTCGTCATCTTCGGTCACTGGATCGACTTTTACCAGATGGTAATGCCCGGCACACTTAAAGAAAATTCAGAGCTGATGCCTTTCGAATTTGGTGTACCCTGCCTCTTTATAGGATTGATCATGTGGGGAACAGGACGCTATCTTTCAAGGCATTCTTTGCTCGCAAAGAATCACCCTTTCCTGAAAGAAAGTATGATTCACCATACCTGATAGAACAGGTAACGAATAGAATAAAAAAGGGAACAATTAAACAACAGTACAGAATATTATCTACTGAAAATAATTTTGAGTTATGAAGGAATTTCTGATGATCTTAATCGTAATCATGTTCTTTGTGATCATATTCCAGATCGCAAAAGCAAGCGAATATGTGAGCGTGCTCAAAGGAGAAGAAAAAGCCCGCAGGCAGAATAATAAGATCAATGCCTTTCTGCTGGTCGCCTTTCTTGTGCTCGGCCTGGCCGGTGCCTGGTGGTGCAACGAACTGTTTTACGGCAGAACACTCTTCCCCCAGGGTTCAGCTTCCGTAGAAGGAGAAAAGATCGACCTCATGCTCTGGATTACCATCGGTGTTACAGGCGCAGTATTTATCATCACACAGGTACTCCTTTTCTGGTTTTCTTATAAATACCAGGAAAACGACAACAGGAAAGCCTTTTATTTCCCACACAACAACAAGCTCGAACTGATCTGGACAACCGTACCCGCCATCTTCCTCACCGTTCTGGTGGTATTCGGTCTCAAATATTGGTTTAAGATCACCGGCGACGCACCAAAAGACGCTGTAGTAGTAGAAGTAACAGGGCACCAGTTTGGCTGGGAATTTCGTTACCCCGGTGGCGATGGCGTACTCGGCCGCAAAAACTATAAACTGACTACCGGTAAAAATCCCCTCGGCGTGGATTTCGATGGCGATAAAACCAGTCACGATGATATTCACGTGGGTGCCACCATGCACATCCCCGTAGGTAAACCGGTTAAGCTGGTAATCAACGCGCAGGACGTGATTCACGACGTAGGGCTTTCCCACTTCCGTATGAAGATGGACGCCGTACCCGGTATCCCCACCACCATGTGGTTTACCCCCAAGTACACAACAGAACAAATGAAAGTAAAAACGGGTAACCCTAACTTTACTTACGAAATATCCTGCGACCAGATGTGCGGTAAAGGTCACTTCTCCATGAGAGGCGTGATCATCGTGGAAACAGAAGCAGAATACAAAAAATGGTTGTCAGAACAAAAACCGGAATACTGGTCTTATAAACCCGAAGCAGAGCCCAAAGCCCCCGGAGCAGTTACAGATACTGCCGGCGGAAAGAAACCCGTAGTGGCAGCGGTATCATTGAACGGTTCTAAATAAAAATAATTTCGACTCCTGAAAAAAATATCATCATGAGCAGTGTAGCAAATTTATCAGAACATGGTACAGCGGTGCACATCGATACCGACCACGGTCATCACGAGCACCACCACCATGAAACATTTATCACCAAATACGTATTCAGCCAGGATCATAAGATGATCGCCAAACAGTTCCTGATCACAGGGATGATCTGGGCAATCATCGGTGGCCTGTTCTCTGTACTGTTCCGTTTGCAGTTGGGTTATCCCGAAGAAACCTTCCCCTGGCTGGAAGACCTCCTGGGTCACTGGGCAAAAGGTGGTAAGATCGATCCTGAATTTTACTACGCACTCGTTACCATGCACGGAACCATCCTGGTGTTCTTTGTACTTACGGCCGGGTTGAGCGGTACCTTCTCCAACTTCCTGATTCCCCTTCAGGTAGGTGCAAGAGATATGGCTTCCCCCATGCTCAATATGCTCAGCTACTGGTTCTTCTTCCTGTCATCTGTAATCATGTTTGCTTCCCTGTTTGTACAAACAGGCCCTGCAAGCGGTGGCTGGACGATCTATCCCCCGCTCAGTGCGATAGGCGACGCCTCAAGCGGAAGTAAGATCGGTATGGACCTCTGGCTCGTCTCCATGGCAATGTTTATCGTATCTGCCCTCCTCGGTGGCCTCAACTATATTTCAACCGTACTGAACCTGCGTACCAAAGGGATGAGCATGACAAGACTACCCCTCACCATCTGGGCCTTCTTCTTTACCGCTGTACTCGGAGTACTTTCTTTCCCCGTACTCCTCTCCGGTGCCATCCTGCTCCTGTTCGATCGTAACCTCGGCACCAGCTTCTACCTGAGCGATCTCGTAGTAAACGGTAAAATATTGCCCAATGAAGGTGGTAGCGCCATCCTGTTCCAGCACCTGTTCTGGTTCCTGGGGCACCCCGAGGTGTACATTATCCTCCTCCCTGCAATGGGCATGTCCTCAGAGATACTGTCCACCAACAGCCGTAAACCCATCTTCGGTTATATGGCAATGGTAGGGTCAATGTTTGCGATCGCCATCCTGGCCTTCCTCGTATGGGCGCACCACATGTTTGTAACCGGCCTTAACCCGATCCTCGGTGGCTTCTTCGTACTGCTCACCCTGCTGATTGCGGTACCCAGTGCGATCAAAGTATTCAACTGGCTCACTACCCTCTGGCGAGGTAATATCCGCTTCACCCCGGCTATGCTCTTCGCCATCGGCTTTGTAAGCCTGTTCATCAGCGGTGGTCTTACAGGTATCTTCCTGGGCAACTCAGCCCTCGATATCCACCTGCACGATACCTACTTTGTAATCGCTCACTTCCACATCGTAATGGGAGTAGCCTCCTTCTTCGGTATGTTCGCCGGTGTGTACCACTGGTATCCGAAAATGTACGGCCGCTACCTCAACAATACGCTTGGATACATACACTTCTGGATAACCATCGTCGGAGCATACCTTATCTTCTGGCCCATGCACTACGAAGGGCTGGCCGGTATGCCACGTCGCTATTACGATTTCAGCATCTGGGAATCATTTAAAACGTTCGGCGGGCTGAACCAGTTCATCAGCTTTGTTTCTATCATCGTATTCCTCGCCCAGTTACTGTTCGTATTCAACTTCTTCCACAGCATCTGGAAAGGACGTAAAGTAACAACAACAAACCCCTGGGGTTCAAATACACTTGAGTGGACTACTCCGATTCATCCCGGTCACGGTAACTGGCCCGGTGAAATCCCTGAAGTACACCGTGGCGCATACGATTATGCGAAAGATGGTAAAGAATTCATTCCTCAAACTACCCCGGTTAGTGCCGACGAAAGCAGTCACTAAACAGGGCAGGCTGAGTATAAATTGCCAAAAGGCAAAAAAGGTTGGTGTGCAGTGGCAGAGAATGATATAAGTGCGGCGCGGCAACCATCAACCGGATAAATATATGCATGAGGATACAACCATAACCAGGTCGGCGTCATTCCATCTGGCCAGTAAAGTGAAGGATTACTTCCAACTGATCAAATTCACGCTGAGCTTTATGGTAGTATTCAGTACCGTAGTAAGTTACCTGATGGCACCAAACGTCAGGTTCGATCTACTCTCAGTTCTTTTATTATTTATCGGAGGTTTGCTGATCACCGGATCAGCAAATACGATCAATCAGGTTGCAGAAAAAGATACCGATGCACTGATGAAACGTACGGCCAAAAGGCCGGTAGCCAGCGGCAGAATGAGCGTTAATGAAGCTACCGCCTTTGCAGTTATCTGTGGGGTCGCAGGCGTGGCAATCATGTGGTACTGGTTCAATTTCGCCAGTGCCATGATCGGGTTGTTCAGTCTCTTTTTATACGGGTTTGTTTACACACCGTTAAAGAAAGTGAACTCCATCGCAGTGCTTGTTGGCGCCATACCCGGAGCCCTGCCCTGCCTCATCGGCTGGGTGGCAGGAACAGGTACTTTCGACACAGGCGGGTGGATATTGTTTGGTATTCAGTTCTTCTGGCAATTCCCTCATTTCTGGGCAATTGCATGGGTAGCACACCAGGACTATAGCAAGGCCGGTTTCAAACTGCTGCCCAGCGACAGGGGACCAACAAAATTCACCGCAGTACAGACCATTATGTACAGCGTAATGATGATACCCGTAGGCATTTTACCCTATGCGTACAAAATGAGCGGGGAAGCAAGCCTGTGGATCTTACTCGGCTGTAACCTCTGGATGGTATATGTAAGCATCAGGTTGTATATGCGGATGAATGTAGCCAGTGCACGCATGGTGATGTTTAGTTCTTATTTCTACCTTGCACTCGTATTGCTGGCCCTGCTGGCAGATAAAACAGTGCCAAACGCGTAAACGGCACAACAGATTAATCATGATGGCTGAATTAAACATTGAAAATAAAAGCAATCTGGGCGGGAAAAAAAAAATGCACCCGCACAAGTTCACGCTTTGGGTGGCGATAGGGAGCATATTAATGATGTTTGCAGGCCTTACCAGCGCTTATATCGTTAAACGCAACCAGGCCAGTTGGACGAGCTTCGAGCTGCCAAAGATATTCTGGGTAGCAACAGCAGTCATACTGATCAGCAGCCTTACCATGTTCCTGTCGCTGAAAAGCTTCCGGCAGCGGGAAATGGCAAAATACAGGATGCTGCTTTCAGCAACGATGATATTGGGCATTGCCTTTGTTGTACTACAAACATTAGGCTTTACCCAATTGTGGAAAAGCGGGCTCACATTGCAGGCTACGGTATCATACTCTTTCCTCTATGTGATCGTGGGGCTGCACGCCCTGCACGTGGTAGGCGGAGTGATAGCCCTGCTCGTAATGTTTGCAAGAGCATTCAGCACAAGAACAAGAAATTATAGTGCAGTACCGGTAGAATTAATGAGTACGTACTGGCACTTCGTAGATATATTGTGGATCTACTTATTGATCTTTTTGCTGATGATAAAATAACAAACTTTAACAATCTTATTATAATCAACAGATAATGGCTACAGCAGCAATACCAGCAGGAACAAAGTGGTGGAATGGGGGAAGAAGCCCGTTCAATGCCAGTTATGGTAAAGTAATGATGTGGTACTTCCTGATGAGCGACGCCTTTACCTTCGGCGCCTTCCTGATCAGCTATGGTACCATTCGTTTTAGTGTAAACTATTGGCCAGACCCCAACAGCGTGTTTAATGCCTTCCCGGGCTTTGGACACCAGGACCTTCCGCTGGCCTTCGTGAGCTTGATGACCTTTATCCTGATCGCCAGCTCGGTAACAATGGTGCTTGCCGTACACGAAGGGCACCACATGAACCGCAAAGGTGTAGAGAAGTATATGCTGATGACCATTGTCGGTGGTCTGGCGTTCCTTGCCTGCCAGGCATGGGAATGGACCCACTTACTCACAGGAGAGCACATATCTCTGATGGAAAACGGAATCCTCTCCACCCTCCCCACTACCGTAAGCGGCAATCCCTGGGGATCCACGATACCGCATGAAGCAATAACAGCCGCCTTGCAGAAAACACCGCACGACCAGCTCGTGTCCATAGCCGGTACGCTGCACCACGCAGGAGGCGCACACCACGATCTTTCAGCTCTCTCCGACGGCGAGCTCGTAAAAATGATCCAGGCAGGTAATATACACGTTACACACCCCGGCCCCCGCGCATTCGGTGGCTATTTCTTCGGCATCACCGGATTCCACGGATTCCACGTATTCAGCGGAGTTGTCATCAACGTGGTCATGTACCTCAAGGCAAAATGGGGTCACTTCGACCAGCGCGGACACTATGAAATGATTGAAAAGGCAGGATTGTACTGGCACTTTGTAGACCTGGTTTGGGTATTCGTGTTCCTGTGCTTCTACCTGATCTAAAACGACATTGAATACAAATAATAATTTTAGTCTTATTTAAATAAAGTTATGAGCGAACATACAATAACATCACCTGAAGTCAGTTTTGCACCGGCCCCCTCTTCCGGTACAAAAAGGATATGGAATATTTTCTGGTTGCTTTCTGTAGTTACCATTATTGAACTGGTACTCGGTTTCGGACTGGCCAAACACTGGTATGGCAGTTCAGGAATGATCCTCTTTGTAAAGGGTGTGATCTGTATCCTTTCGCTGGCAAAAGCATACTATATCGTCAGTGTTTTCATGCACCTCGGCGACGAGATCAGGAACTTCATTATGACGATTGTAGTGCCCCTGATGCTCTTTATCTGGTTTATCGCCGCGTTCCTCTGGGATGGCAATAGCTGGAAAAACCTGCGCAATACAAGTGCAGGATCAAAACCATCCATCGAACACCAGGCACCCGCCGCAAAACCCGAAGGGGCAAAAGATTGACGACGGGTGTAATAAAGATATTTACTGTATATTTTTGTATAGCCATCGCCCCTCGCGGTGGCTGTGTTCTTATAATGCCAACAGAATATGAGTAAGACAGCGATAATGGCCCTGCTGCTGGCAATACTTTTGCCGGCCGCAGGTTACATCAGTGTAAAATACCTGAGTAAAGATGCGATTCACATGCCGGGGCACTATTTTGAACCCGACAGTATCGTCACCAGGGTAAAGAACGGCAAAACAACAACCGACACCGTATGGCATAGCGTTAAGAACATGCAGATGGTCAACCAGCTCGGCCAGCACGTTACACTCGACTCACTCCGGGGTAAAATAATTGTAGTTGATCTCTTTTTTACCCGCTGTGCCAGCATCTGTCCCCGCCTGGCTGTCATCATGAAAAAATTGCAGACAGCCTATGCCCAGAGCGATACACTCGTACACTTCCTCTCCATAAGCATTGACCCCGAAAGTGATTCAGTACCACGCCTCCGCAAATTTGCCGACAGGTATAATGTAAACCACGATAACTGGTGGCTGGTTTCGGGAGATAAAACAGAAATCTACGACTTTGCGCTCAAAGAACTGAAAGCCAGTATTGCCGATACAACAATCACCCCCGAGTTTGTACATACAGACCTGTTCTTTCTTCTCGATAAGAACCAGGTAGTAAGAGGGTTCTATCACTCCCTCGACGATACCCAGAAGAATGAAAACGCTGTAGCGATCGGCAAACTGGCCAACGATATATCCCTGCTTACACTCGAAAAAGACCGCAGCAAACCCTCCTTTTTCCGAAGCTTTATACCCATACTGCCCGTAATCTTCCTGGGCATCGGGATAGTCTTTGTAGTTATGCTGCTGCTGAACAGGAAAAGAAAATCTATATCTGCTTAATAAAATTAATACATCATGCTCGAACCGGTTTTACAAAAGAACGACAGGAAAGCCAAGCTGCTCATTGGCATTTTTTCTTTTATTGTATTTGCAGCAGTAACCATAATGGGTAAATATAACCTGGCCGGTAAGGTTAACCTGCCTTTCGATGTACACATCTTTGCATTGGCCAATGCAGTCATCAATGGTACAGTGAGCATCCTGTTGCTGGCAGGGTTGCAGCTCGTACGCCAGCGAAACTACAAGCTGCACAAACAGGTAATGATGCTCGCCATGTTACTGTCTGTACTTTTTCTTATTTCTTATATCTGTCACCACCTCTTCGCCGGAGAAGCCGTATATGGCGAAACCGATGGAATAAAAGGCTTGAGCGATGCAGAACGTACCGCAGTAGGCGGTAAACGCACATTATACCTGGCCATCCTCCTCACGCATATTCCTCTCGCGGGCCTGGCCCTGCCATTTATCCTGTTTGCCGCTTACCGCGCACTTACAGGCGACTTTGCCAGTCACAAAAAAATTGTCCGTATTATCTGGCCCGTATGGTTCTACGTAGCCGTAACAGGTGTAATCATTTATTTCATGATCAGTCCCTATTACCGTTAATTATGAATAAACAGCCCGCCCTGAAACGACTGCAGGTACTTTACTCCGCCCTGCTCATGGGGCAGGCGCTCTTCTTCGTTGCAGTGATCCTCCTGCGCAATCAGGGAACCATTAGCTTTGATATGAGTAACGGTACAGACAGGATACTTCAGGTCATTGCTGTGGTATTTGCATTTGCAGCATCTTACATCGGTATAAAAATATATCATCGTAAAACAGCCACACTGCGCGAAGGCAATTTTACACCCGAAGAAAAAATGAAGCAGTACACCCAGGCAAGTATCGTGCGTTGGGCGCTGGGAGAAGCCGCTGTGCTTTTTACCTTAATAGGATACCTGCTTACCGGTAACTGGGCATTTACTGGCCTCACCATAATATTATTATTCCTCTTTGCAGGCTATTACCCCTCCAAACCTAAAATAGTAAAAGACCTCGACCTGACGGAGCAGGATATCACCAGCCTGCAATAAGATGCTACTACCCTAAAAAACACTTATCTTTTTCAGGAAACGTACTGGCAAACCTTAATCACTACCTTATAGAAAGCACAGCACTCAACTTTAACCTTTGCTACAGGCATACTAAGAGCGCACAAACCTGCTACCATATACCAGCACCTGCCGTAAGCCCCCAACCACCTCTTCCGAAACAAAAAGTACATATACCAGCAACGGAATAAGCCGGCCGATGGGCTTCTCAGCGTTTATACCCGGTAAGAAAAAGAAATAAGCCATTTCTTAAAAATACAGGCAGCACACATCAATAAAATGTTGCTAAATAATATACAGGCCAGCCTCTTTTATTGAAGAAAGAATAATAAAAACACTAAAAACTTATTTGTAATCCTCCCTTACCGGCGCAAAACTGTCAATGATCACACAGTCCGTAAGCGCATAGCCGGAATGAGGAGTATTAGACGGAATAACAGACACCATACCGCTGCTGAGCACCATCTTCCGGTCTCCGATCTGCATTTCAATCTCGCCCGATACAATATGGGTAATCTGTTCGTGTACATGCTGGTGAAGTGGCAATGTATTGCCCTTGCTGATCTCCCAGAAAGCAAGCGTACTTTGTTCACCATGTACAAACCTTCCAACAAAACCAGGTACAATCTCCTTTGCAGGAATATCATTTAAATGTATCATGACAGTTATAGATTTATAGTAATCCCTCTGCCGGGTCCCAGAAACGTTTTTTGAAATCAACTACCGTATCTTCTTTTACACTTACGCCATCCTTTTTCAGCAGTTCTTCCATTGTTGTAGGTGTGGCAAAATGATGTTTGCCCGAAAGCATACCATTGCGGTTAACTACACGTTGCGCAGGTACCTTTGGTCTGGCCATGCCCGCAGCATTCATGGCCCAGCCTACCATCCTGGCGCTAAGGCGGGTACCCAGAAAAGCAGCGATAGCGCCATAAGTAGTTACGCGCCCTTTGGGAATCAGGCGTACTACCTCGTACACGTCATTAAAAAAACTTTGTCCCCCGGTTGTATCGCGGGGTTCTTCCGCTTCAGGTTTTTTCCTGCCCTTTACCGCGGCAGGTTTATTACTCTTTTTCATGTCTGGTCTGCTTTAATAATTCGCTGCGCCGGGGCTCAGGTACATTCTTATAAGCATAGGGGCAGTGCTTACACCCGTTACCGCAGCAATCACCCCTTTGCAGGTGATAAGCAGCAGTGAATACCAGGTAACCCTGTTCATTAATATAATAATCCTGTCCTTCAACCAGCCTCTTCTGCATCCCTTGTTATTTTTTGTAACAGCCCATCCAGGTCCGGTATAGCCGCTGGTAATGTAAAGCACAGGTAATAGATCTGGCTGCTTTGTGCAATATCCAGCCCTTCGTAGTGGGTCTTTATTTTCAGCTCCACGCTAACCCCCGGCTGTGCATACACATTGCTGATGTCTTCCACGATCGTCATACCATGCATATCACAAACCCGCTTTGTAAAATTATACAAAACAGGAGAATCCGTCTTAAGATGTATTCGCCCGCCCGGGGAAAGAAAACGTGCATATAAGCGCAAAAAGCGGGGGTGGGTAAGCCGCTTCTTAGCCTTTGAAATGCGCAGTTGCGGGTCGGGAAATGTGAGCCATATTTCAGACACTTCACCCGGAGCAAAGAACTCGCCGATACGTTCGATCTGTGTACGCAGAAAAGCCGCATTATGCAAACCCTGTTCAAGACACTTCTTGGCGCCAACATACATACGGTTACCCTTGATGTCCACCCCGATATGGTTCTTCTCAGGGAATAGTGCAGATAACCCTACGGTGTACTCTCCCTTACCACAGGCAAGCTCCAGTACAACAGGGTTCCCATTGCCAAAATGCCCCGCCCATTGCCCCGCAATCCCTTCCGGGTATTCCAGCACATTCGAAAAAGTCTTGATAGCCGCAAAGCGTTGTAGTTTTTTCTGCGCCATAGGGCGCAAATATAGCGAAATTGAATGCTGTCAATACATCCGCCCCACCGTATCGCAGGCCGCTTTCAGCAAAGAGTTATTATCATTGGCATCCTGCCCCTTTTCCCAGAGCATAACACCATTCGCCCGTTGCTTCGCAAGAATGGCCTTGAGCTTGGCTGTTAGAGTGCCGTTGTAATAAACGGTATAGGGCGAAGGAAAGCCCGATGAAGTTACTACCGCAGAATCTGATACAGGGCTGCCGCCCTGTGCCAGGATACCCGAATAGGTAAGAATGGTATTGGTTTGGGTAATACCCGAGGGTCGCCCGTACCCCGGTAAGCCCAGCACAAACTTAGAAGCTGGCATCAGCCGGGTGTTCAGCCAGTAATTAAGCGATACATTGGTAAAAGCCATATCACTGTGGTGCTTATAAGGTACTGTAGTGCTGAAATCATCATATACCATCACGTTAAACCAGTCCACGTATCCGAACACCTCAGCCTTGATGGCATCGCGGAAGCTGCCCGCATACTTGCCCGGCGTAATAGCCGCCGTCAGGTAATATTTACCATTAAGATGGCAGGAATCACTCAACTCTTTCATCAGCGCAGTAAACTGCACATCCGTACCATCGCTGGTGCTGGGAAACTCCCAGTCAATATCCACCCCGTCAAGCAGGTACTGCCGCACACTGGTCATAATGTTTTTTATCAGGCCGTTACGGCCCGTAACCGTAGAAGTGATATTCTTAAAGTCTGTAGTCGATCCGTTCACACTCATAAAGATCCTGGCATTATTGGCCTTTGCCTTGGCAACAACTGCCGTAAAAGTAGTGGGGCTGTTAAGCGTAAGGCCACCCGATGAGTTAACAGTAAAAAAAGCATAGTTAACCACGTTCGTCATCCTGAACTTTACATCAGGAATAGAAGAAAGATTGCGGTAAGAAGGAAAATAACCAACCACTTTATAACCAAAATCAGGCGGTGCAAAAATGGTGGGAGCCGGAGGGTTGGGTGCAGGATCATCCTTTTTGCTGCACGAGGTTGTATATACGGCTGCAAAAATGAGCAGGTAAATGCCTGCACGAAAAACTTTATTCATACGCATTGGTTTCAGTGTTAAGGTAAACAACCTTTTCGAAACAAATGTTTCACCTTCCACTTTTTTCGTATTATTTTTATTGCAGTGAAACAAAACTGGCTGCGCATATCTTTTATTCCCGTACTGATAATCCTGTATGGCTGTCCATACCGTTCTTCATACAGGCTCGATGCCACTCCCATTCTCCCGCTTAATGAGGGCATCCTGGGCAAATGGGCTGCCTTTGTAGCAAAGCCAGGCAAAGAGCGCCCCGAACCCGTTAAAGTGATTCTCTCCAGGCGTAATGATGAGGAGTATGATATCAGCATCACCGGCTATATTGATGAAATGCGCCCGTTTAAAGTAATAGACAACGATACCATAAAAGCAACAGGCTACCTCTCGGATGTCGATGGCAGAATGCTTATGAACCTGCTTTTGAAAGACCAGTGCTATATTGCCGAAGTGCGTATGGCAAAAGGCAAGCTCTCGCTGCTGCCGCTGATCGATTACTTTACCTCCAAGCTGATCAAAAGCAATACTGAGTTGCGTAATGCCGTCGCCTTTCACTTCAAAACCCGCCTTCGTCCCATGTTCGATGAAGAGTTCTGTCTCCGCGATATGGTACGCGTAAACTGACACCGGAAAATCGTTGCAATTGAAACCGTTGCAAATAAGGTACATTTTGTAATTTGCTACCTTATACTAAACAAACGATTGACTATGCCAAGCAGCAAAATTGCCGGTATCGGTTATTATGTACCATCAGAAGTCGTTACAAATGCTGACCTGATGCAATATATGGACACCTCCGATGAGTGGATCAGGGAGCGGACAGGAATACAGGAACGCAGGTATGCAGACCGTACAAAAGAAACCACCACAACCATGGGGGTCGAAGCCGCAAAAGTGGCCATCGAAAGGGCCGGGTTAACAGCAAATGATATCGACTTTATCGTTTTTGCAACACTCAGCCCCGATTACTACTTCCCCGGCTGTGGAGTATTGCTGCAAAGAGCAATGAAAATGCGCGAGATAGGCGCGCTGGATATACGTAACCAGTGTAGCGGATTCGTTTATGCACTCTCCGTAGCAGATCAGTTTATTAAAACAGGAATGTATAAAAATATCCTCGTAGTGGGAGCCGAAAAACATTCCTTTGGTCTCGACTTCAGCACCAGGGGCAGGAATGTATCAGTGATTTTTGGCGATGGGGCAGGCGCTGTAGTGCTGCAACCCACAGAAAAGAAAGGGCAGGGTATCCTGAGCACACACCTGCACAGCGATGGCGAAAGCGCAGAAATACTGGCAATGTACAACCCCGGCACACATGCCAACCATTGGGTGGAAACCCCGGTGGCCAGCTTTAACGACGCCCCGCGGGGTGATATGTTCATGAGCCACGCCATGGTAGACCAGGCACAGAACTTCCCCAATATGGACGGGCCCGCTGTATTCAAAAAAGCGGTAGTAAAGATGCCCGAGGTAGTAATGGAAGCGCTCGAAGCCAACGGCCTTACTCCGGCAGATATCGATATGCTGGTGCCGCACCAGGCCAACCTGCGTATCGCTCAGTTTGTTCAGCAAAAACTGGGTCTCAGCGACGATAAAGTGCACATCAACATTCAGAAGTTCGGTAATACCACCGCAGCCTCTGTGCCTATTGCCCTCTGCGAAGCATGGGAGGCAGGAAAAATAAAAGATGGCGACCTGGTTTGCCTTACCGTATTCGGCAGCGGTTTTACCTGGGGCAGTGCGCTGATCAGGTGGTAGAGAAATAAAATAATGGCGGCATAACATACATCACCGGCAATTGTTACAAAGATCCGGACAGGCAGACCTCACTTACCAATGGAAAGAAAGATTATATACTTTATCAACCCTATATCGGGCACCAAAGGCAAAGATGTTTTGCTGAAAATGATCAATACCGAAACCCGGTCCCGGGGTATAACCTTTACGATCCTCCATACCAATGCAGAAGGCAACTATACTTACCTGCCCGCTAAAATACAGGAAGAAGGCATAACAGACGTGGTGGTTTGTGGCGGAGACGGTACGGTTAACCAGGTAACCGCTGCACTCACAGCAACAGGTGTTCGTATAGGCATCATACCGATGGGCAGCGGCAACGGGTTGGCCCTTGCTGCCCGCATTCCCCGCGATAGTTATAATGCACTTCAGCTCATCTTCCGCGGTAACGCCAGCCCTATAGACGCATTCAGGATAAACGGAAAGTTCAGTTGTATGCTTTGTGGCCTCGGCTTCGATGCAAAAGTAGCTCACGATTTTGCAAAGCAAACAAAAAGAGGCCTGTTCACTTATGTAAAACAAACCCTGCGGAATTTCTTCAGCTTTCGCCCATACCCCTTTATCATTACCCTCGCTGGAAAAGCCATCAACTGCGAAGCCTGGTTCATCAGTGTCGCCAACAGCAACCAGTTTGGGAATAATGTAACCATCGCACCCCGGGCCAGCCTCACCGATGGCCTGCTCGACATTGTGGTGGTAAAGAAAATGAGCCGGCTGGCATGGCTATGGAAAACCTGGCGGCAGATCAGCGCGGGCAGGGTCATTAAAACAGACGAAGAGAACATAGATAAAAAAGATATTCTCTACTTCCATACCCCCGCCATCGTCATAGAAAATCCGGGCATGGCGCCACTCCATATAGATGGAGAACCCGCGGATACCGCAGCAAAGTTTGAGATCAGCATACTACCCGCTGCGATCAACCTCCTGCAGCCATAACCCATCCTGCTCTTCACAACAGGGGCGCTGATACAACCCCGGCCTCAGCACGCTAATTTGTATCTTGCATGAAACTGCAATTACATGCACAAACATCTCGTTACAGCCAGCTTACTATTGACCAGCTTTATAGCCCTCCGGGCGCAACCGGTCAAAGATGGCGAACCCGTAAACGGTATCTCGTATAAAAGCATCAGCACCTTTCAGGCCTCATCAGTAGCAGATAAAGTTGTGTTTATACTCGATACACTCCGGGGAGGCACATTTACCCTCTACAGCGGTAATATGCCCGCCGACGGTGGCATCATTATCCAGAATGCAAATGGTAAAAAATATATCCGGCAGATCAGTGGCAACGAAGTAAACCTGCTTTGGTGGGGAGCCGCCGCAGAAGACGGGAAGTTCGACAACCGCCCCGCCCTGCTCGCCTGCATCAATGCTGTTCAGGCAATCTCGCAGGATGACAACTGGGCAAAGAATCCCTACTTCCTCAAAAAGTATAAAATATATATACCCGGTGCAGCAAAAAAATATTTCATCAGCGGCGACAGCCTGCTCATTACCAATACCATCCGCCTCGAAGGCGATGCCGGTTATACAAGACTGAGCTTCGCCAAAAAAGGACTTGTATTTTCTTATCCCGGTGCAACAGGCTCTGTAGTAAACGGGATAAGCCTGTACGGCAGTATCAATTACAATAACCCCGATACAACATGGTACGGCATAAGGGTCAAATGCCAGGTAGATTTCAGGGAGGTGGAGATCCGGCAGTTTTATAATGGCCTCGAAATACTGGCCGACGCAGCCGTAAAACCCGGGCATCCGATGTATGGAAACAGCAACAACTCTCTCTTCAGGCAGATACACTGTGTACTGAACGCAGGTAATGGCATCTATGTAAAAGGTGGCGATGCAAATAATATCTCTTTTGAACAGGTAGATGTGGTCTCCAATACACTCTGGGGAGTATGCGACCAGAACTTTCTTGGTAATACATATACCATGGGCCATGCAGCCTCCAACGCCAGCCCCGAGCTGCCCTATAATAAAACGATCGCAATAAGAAAAGGCGTGATATATGCCGCTGTTAAGAATGGTTATCTGCCCGACCCTGCTGCCCCCGGCTCGGAAATGTACTGGTGGAAATGGGGCGACAGCGCCCGTCTGTACCAGCCCTACCCCTTCCCCTACAATCCTAAAAAGTTCTACCGCTCCGGTGGAGCCTATAACCTTGATGGAGAAAATGTAAATGGAGAGAACCAGCGCAGCGCCCTGCTTAATTGTTATTCCGAAGCCGATCAGCCCCCATCCTGTGTAGGCCAGAGTTCATTTATACTTGGGGGCGATCATGGTGCAGGGATACGAAGAGGTGCCTACCTCGGGGCGTATAACAATCACCTGTACAGCACCTCAAAATTAACAATTGGTATGGAGGGCAGCAACCGGGTAGGGATACTCGATAGTAATTATATCCGCATCCAGAGTGGCTATGTGGAAGGTATCGGCATAAGCTATGACCCCCAAACAAAAATGGGTACCCTCGGCTACCCACCCTACGAATCAGCCTTTCAGAACATATATTTTACCACGCCCCAAACACCACCCGCCATACTCAACCGCAGCAGCAATACAGAACGGAGCGTGATCATTCCCAATGGTATCTATATCGGCGAGATGGAAAACAACAACGACTACCGGCGCATCTTCCGGACCAGGACCCGGCCCGATACACAAAAACTGGAGAATGGCGACGTAGCCCTCGCCCGGCACAAAACATGGACAGAAAGCCCCGATGATGTATTTGGATACACAAAAAATGCAGCAGGAACAATAGTAAACTTTAAAGGATATGCAGAATATGAAGTGAGTACAACAGACGGTAAACCAGTCATTGTACTCAGCGAGCCTGTTGCCGTGGGCAGCAGCCAGGCCTACGAACTGGTCATTACTGCACAATCAGGCGGCACAGCAACCTACTATTGCCGTAAAGAATGGATACTCGCCCGTAACCCGGGAGGCACAGCAAGCCTGGTCATGCCCCTGCGGGATGTAACCCCCGAATACCGCAGCCCGGGCATGGGTAAAGGAATCGGTCCTGTCGTTACAACGGCCAATGGAGAACTGACACTCTCCGTAACAGGCGAGACAAGGAAAACATATACATGGAAAATACAGGTGCGGCGTACCTGATCCGGATACTATTTATCCAATAGCGTTCTGAAGATCCCCGATCAGGTCATCAACATCTTCAATACCCACACTCAGCCGGATAAGACTGTCGCTCAGTCCATTCTTCAGGCGTTCCTCCCGTGGGATAGAAGCATGCGTCATTGATGACGGGTGATTGATCAGGCTTTCTACACCTCCAAGACTTTCCGCAAGAGAAAACAGCTTGGTGGCAGATAATACCCGCTTGGCTTCATCAACACTGTCATTAGCCAGTTCAAAGCTGATCATACCGCCAAAGCCCCGCATCTGGCTTTTAGCAATGGCATGCCCGGGATGATCTTCAAAGCCCGGCCAGTAAACCTTAGCTACCTTAGGATGAGCCTTAAGCCATTGGGCAATCACGATACCATTTTCACAGTGGCGTTGCATACGTAAGTGAAGGGTCTTGATACCACGCAGTACAAGGAAACAGTCCTGCGGGCCGGGAACAGCACCGCAGCTTTTTTGTATAAAGTAGAGTTTATCACGCAGTTCAGCATCCTGCATCATCAACGCACCCTGTATCACATCGCTGTGGCCGCCAAGATATTTGGTAGCCGAATGCATTACGATATCAGCACCGAAATCAATTGGGTTTTGCAGGTAGGGAGAAGCAAAAGTATTATCTACGCAAAGTAGTGCACCAACCGAACGGGCAATGGCTGACATGGCTGCAAGATCCGTGATATTCATTAACGGATTGGTAGGGGTCTCCACCCAGAGCAATTTGGTTTTGGGAGTAACTGCAGCTTTTACCGCTTCAGTATTGCTCGTATCAACGAATTTAAAAACGAAGCCAAACTTTTCGAATATTTTAGTGAACAGGCGGTAAGTACCACCATAAAGATCGCTCGAACAGATAATCTCATCCCCGGGCGACAGCAGCTTGATCACCGCATCAGTAGCAGCTACGCCACTGCTGAAAGCAAGTCCGTACTTTCCATTCTCAATCACGGCATAAGCCTCCTCCAATGCCTTACGCGTAGGGTTCTGGCTCCGGGCATATTCAAATCCCTTGTGTTGTGCAGGCGCCTCCTGTACATAAGTGCTGGTTTGATAGATAGGTACCATAATGGCGCCCGTACTCGGGTCAGGTTCCATACCCGCGTGAATGAGTTTTGTAGCAAGTTTCATAATGATTATTTAAGCCCGGCAAAGATACGCTGAAAATACCTTGCAGGCATTTGAAAGGGGGAGTAGTAGCATGAAAGGTAAAAGAAGAACAGGTCAGACGGTACACGCCTTTATACTCAGAGGAGGGTCTGCGCGGCAACAAGATAACGCCAGTCGCTGTTTGCAGCTTCATGGGCCGCATTTACCTGTATGGGTTTGTTCAGTACACTGCTGTTCAGTATCTTTTCCTGCACCAGTTTTTGCCGGGCAGCATGGATATACTCCAGCATCGCAGGTTGCTGTAGCCATTGTACCTGTGGAGGCTCAAACCCCGTCTTGTCCTTCCGCCAGGTAATTTCAGGCGGCAGCAGGTCCTGCATGGCTGTCCGCAGCAGATACTTGGTAAACCCATCCCGTATCTTAAATAAAGCCGGCAGGCCAAAAACAAATTCCACCAGCTCATGGCTCAAAAAAGGCAAGCGTACTTCCCTGCCATGCGCCATACTGTTACGGTCGGCATATCGCAGCAACTCCTGCAGCCCGGTATGTGTAGTGGTATACGCAAGAATATCATTCAACCCCCTTATTACCGGCTTCTGTAACCCCGCCCTGTCCCTGTGTGCCGTAAAATAATCCCGGCTAAGATCCGGGTTATATTGTTGTTGCCGCCATGCGCGCTGTTGCAACCCTTTGGATGCCATGCCGGGAAACAAAGCAGCCACCAGGTTGGCCACGCTCCATCCCGGGCCTATCCCATTCCGTTCCATAGCTGCGCGCTCCCTCCGGAAAGCTGCTTTGTCACCACGCCACAGCTCCTGTAAAAACCAATGCCCGTAACGGGGGTAGCCACCAAGTACCTCATCAGCCCCCTGCCCGTCGAGCAATACGGTTACACCCTGCTGCTTAGCCAGCGCATATACACGATACTGGGCATAGATACTTGCAGAACCAAATGGCTGCTCCTGGTGATAGCAGAGCGCTTCAAAATCTCTAGCCAGCTCATCGCCCGTAGGAGCTGTGGTAAAGCCTTCAAGATCAAAAGCCGTTGTTATCTGTTGTATCCAGCGCGACTCGTCCTTTTCAAACCCGGGAAAAACAGCCGAGAACGTTGTTAAACGAATATTATTTTTGTGTAGCAACGCCGCTATAGACGAACTGTCCAACCCACCACTCAGGCTGGTTCCCACTGGTACATCGCTGCGCAGCCTTCTCTCTACCGACCTGCTCAGGAGGTGCCGGAACCCTTCAACAATCTCAGTCTCATCTTCATGCCCCCGCGTAGCTCGGGGTAACTCCCAGTACCGTGTAAACGAAAACTTGCCCGAACCGCTGTTGAGGGTCAGATAATATGCTGCTGGGAGGCTGTAAATATCGGTAAAGAAGGTAGCAGAAGCATCGGTGGCAGACTGCACGAGGCCGGGAGTAATAAAATTCAGCAGGGCATTATGCCGCGTGTTTACAGGAATACCCGCAGCCTTAAATGCCTTTATCTCGCTGGCAAACCAGAAACAATTATCGTGATGAGTATAGAAGAAAGGTTTTTCACCCAGCCGGTCCCTCGCGGCAAATAGTACCCGCTCCGCTTTATCCCATATCGCAAAAGCAAACATACCATCAAAGTGTTGCAGGCACCCGCTGCCATAATGATCATAAGCCGCAAGTATGACCTCTGTATCACTCTGCGACCTGAAAACATAACCTTTTGCCTTTAATACTTCCCGTAGTTCAATATAGTTGTAGAGCTCACCATTATGAACAATGGTATACCGGTCTGCATAATGCATAGGTTGTACCCCCGCAGGCGTAATATCAATAATTGCCAGCCTTCTGTGACCAAGAAAAACAGATCGAGTATCATCTGTCCAATGGGCCTCACCGTCAGGACCACGGTGAGCAAGAGCATCCGTCATGCATTGCAGCCCTTGCCGCAGCGTACCGGCATCTTTGATCTGCCCGGTCTGCAATGGTATAATACCTGCAATGCCACACATAATGTAAATATCTGATAAAAAAACAAAGGAGAAAGAAAAGCCCCGAAAAGGAAATGCTGTAAGGTCAGAAGCGGATGGGTAACCGGCATATCCACTCTCCCCAGGCGAATATAAGATCAGCACCGTTATCTGTCTTCTCAAATACAGCGGTAAAATACTCCGCATGTGGTTGCTTGTCCATTACCGGGATAGTAAAGCGCTCTATGTCTTTGGAAACATGGCTCAGCAACCCCCAACTGTACAGGTCACTGTTAAGCACAAGTGTCCATTGTGTTTTCTCCGGGATGCAGTATATAATATAACGGCCGGCCTTAATTGGTTTATTCATTATGGTTACCGGCTGGAAAAACTCAATCTCGGTGGCCTCATTGGCACCCAGCCGCCACACCTTACCATATTTTAAGATCTGCTCAAAGATCACCCGTTTGTTCAATTGAGGTCTGCTGTAAATGATGCGCATCACGGGCATGGTATTACCCGTCTTTTCTTTGGCAAAATCTGTGGGGAAATAACTCATATCCATAGGAGAGGCATCAACCGGTTGATACGGATTAATATACCCGCCCGCATTGATGGAGATCGGCGTTTTTTTTGCCGGCACATTCTCCTCAGGTTGTTGGTTCTTGGTGCTGCAGGAAAAAAGCACTGTCATCGCGATACAACAGACCGTTTTAGTCATAATAGTCAGTATGGCTTACAAAGAAAAAGGAACAATCACTCTGGTGGTATCCCAGGCAATTACAAGATTATAACCCGTACCACTTTTCTCAAATGCCATGGTAAAAGCTTCAACCGGTTCAGTTACTTTGGTAACAGGCGCGTCAAAACGTACCACGTCTTTCTTAGGATCGTATTTAAAAGAGCCCCAGGTATCATTATCCTTGTTGATGATAATCGTCCATTTGTCCACGCTGGGAATGCAGTACATAGTATAACGTCCCTTCTTAACCCTGGCAGCACCAATTTTTATATTCTGGTACAGTTCCAGTTCAGTAGCCTCGTTGGCACCCATGCGCCAGATCTTATCATATTCAAGCAGTTCGCCAAACACCACGCGTCCGTTCTTCTGCGGTCTGCTGTAAACAACCCTTGCTACCAGCGGCTCAGTAGCCTTATCCTGTATCTTTAAAACGGGGTAACCAGCCGGGCAGTAACTCATATCCATGGGAGACTTATCAATAGGGGGTAAACTCCCCTGACCCGAAGCCATCAGTCCAATAAAACAGGCGCTGATGGCAAAAAACAACTTTACCATACTATAACTGATTTTTTGTAAAGATAGCTGAATCAACGATTTATCAGCTCCTGCATGTGATGGACGGAAAAATTTTTAAGTGCAGGAAAAAAATGCTTATAGCATTGTTGCAATAATGCATAATGCTGGCTGAAAAGATTAAAAGCCGTGTCAGATTCTTCAAGATAAGCAGCCCGGCGCACTACACCACCAAAACTCTTTTTCATGCCCCACGTATAACGATAGTTGGTCAGCCAGTCCTGCTGCACCATATAAGGCAGCATAACGGCAAATTTATCGGGCAGCAGCGCTTTGTTCTCCTGGAGCAGGCGGTAGGTTCGGGTAGCGAAGGTTTGTAACTGTGCTTCCTCTGCAAAGATATCCGGGTCGTTTGCCAGGAAATGATCATACACTACATCTACAAAAGCACCCGCATAAAGCCGGTAATGAGGGCGGAAGCACTCCATAGCGGCACGCGTAGAAGGATGCGTATCAGTAAACGTATCAATAGCCCTGTGCAGGGTAATACCCTTTTGCACACGTGGAGGATAATCGTATTGCTTTTTCCCTTTTACAAAATCACTGATCATATTACCCGTAAGAATATCTGGGTCATTAAAAGATAAATATGCGTGGGCGAGGTAATTAATGTATTGAAATTTAGTACATAAAGATACTCCAATTTCAGGGCTTTCATATCCATAAAACACCCGCTTTCTGTTTTTGATCAACATTAACAAAACCTTAATCCATCTTGGGATTTTTTTAAGAAAAAGCGGCTAAGCTCCTGTAGTAAAGGCTTTCGCATGCAAAGCGCATCATTTTTTAATATTTACATTTGCCGTTTATCCCAAAACCGTATACACCCCATACCACCAGTCACTAACCGCTTAAACCCAAATAATAGGCATCGTAGCTTTGTCTTGTCATTAAAAACAACACTGGCTGGTTTCCCTGGAAAAATATAACAGCCAAATCGATCAACTAAAAAGTATAGCATCATGAAAAAGATTATCACACTTGTTTTGGTTACAGTATGTACCATCTCAATGAGTTTTGCCGCAACAGACAAAAATCCGGCAAATGAAAAAGTAGTAAACAGTTTTAAACAAGCCTTCGCAGGAGCTGAAAATATTACCTGGAGGCAACTGGACGGTGAAGACATTTTCAAAGCCAGTTTCAACTACAACAACGAAAAAGTAGAAGCATTCTATAACACAGAGGGAGAAATGGTAGCTACCGCAAGGTACATCACCCTTAAGCAGCTTCCGCTGGCCGTTGTACAAAGCCTTCGTGAAAACTACGACACCTATATACCCGAACAGGAAGTAGTTGAATACTCCGATGCTGGCGAAACAGCTTATTACGTTCGCCTCGCAGGTAAAAAAGCCGTTGTAACAGTAAAAGCATCAGCAAATGGCGACCTGTCAGTGTTCAAAAAAGAGAAAAGGAAAGTATAGACGATTTTGCATATTGGTTTTGGTTAGATGAAAAGAGCGCTGTCCATCACGGGCAGCGCTTTTCATTGCTATAGCTTCATCAAAAAACTTACTTTTGCAGCCATAAAAGCATAAAAATGAACAAAGGACCTGTATCACAGTATATACAGCACCACTATCGCCACTTTAACGCGGCCGCACTGATGGATGCTGCCAAAGGTTATGAAACACATCTCCTCGAAGGAGGTAAAATGATGATCACTCTTGCAGGAGCCATGAGCACCGCAGAGCTGGGCCTTAGCCTGGCCGAAATGATTCGCCAGGATAAGGTGCAGATCATCAGTTGTACCGGTGCCAACCTTGAGGAAGACATCATGAACCTCGTAGCCCATAGCCACTACAAAAGAGTACCCAATTACCGCGACCTCAGTCCGCAGGAAGAATGGGATCTCCTCGAAAATCATTACAACCGCGTAACAGATACCTGCATTCCCGAAGAAGAAGCCTTCCGTCGTCTCCAGCAGCACATCCATAAAATATGGAAGGATGCCGATGAAAAGGGCGAGCGCTACTTCCCCCATGAGTATATGTATAAAATGCTCCTGAGCGGCGTACTCGAACAATATTACGAGATCGATCCGAAAAATAGCTGGATGCTGGCAGCAGCACAAAAAAATATCCCCATCGTCGTACCCGGTTGGGAAGACAGTACCATGGGTAACATATTCGCATCTTACGTGATTAAGAACGAGATCAAAGCCACCACTATGAAAAGTGGTATTGAATACATGGTATGGCTGGCCGACTGGTACCGCAACAACTCTTCCGGTAAAGGCGTAGGCTTCTTTCAGATCGGTGGTGGTATAGCTGGTGACTTTCCCATCTGCGTAGTACCCATGATGTACCAGGATCTCGAATGGCACGACGTACCCTTCTGGAGCTACTTCTGCCAGATCAGCGATAGCACTACTTCCTACGGTAGCTACAGCGGCGCCGTGCCTAACGAAAAGATTACATGGGGTAAACTTGATATCCATACGCCCAAGTTCATCGTGGAAAGCGACGCCACCATCGTTGCCCCGCTGATCTTCGCCTGGATATTGGGCTGGTAATCATACGGTAATAGGTAATTTCCCCGGTATCATATAAGGTTTTACAGTAATGAGAACATCCCGTTACTGTAAAACCTTATTTTTTGCCACCCCTCCCTCGTTTTTCTGGTCTTAAATAGTAAAAAAGAGTACCTTTATTATCCTCAAAATCAACTTGGCGCATGAAGAAATTCTACACCCGAAGTATCTCGCTCTGTATCCTGTTATTATGCACAGGCGCAGCCATGGCCCAGAACAGTTTCTGGTCTTCAGTAAGCGAAACAGCAATCCCCGGCACAGCCGTTGCCGAGCGAGTGATCGTTCCCGATAATTATGTTACCAGTAAGCTCGATATTGCTGCTTATCGCGCAGCCTTCACCGCAGCACCCATGGAATTTACCCCCGCGGCATCAGCCACTCCCTTATTGATCGAACTGCCCATGCCCAACAAGACCATGGCCAAGTTTATGGTATGGGAATCTCCTGTAATGGCCCCAGCTCTGGCCAGCCAGATGCCGGGTATCAAAACCTATACAGGTCAGGGCCTTACCGACCCTTCCGCAACAGTAAAGATCGATTTTACCTACCGGGGTTTTCACGCAATGGTACTCAGCTCCGAAGGCGACTATTTTATCGATCCTTATTTCAAGAACAGCTTCGATTATTACATCAGCTATTTTAAAAAAGACTTTAACCCGGTTAATAAACCCGTTAGCATTTGCGAAGGCGTACGTCGCAGAAATAACCCAACAGCCGGTACAACCGGTGTACGGGCGCCCAGTGGTACGCAATTAAGAACATACCGCTTCGCTGTAGCCTGTACGCATGAGTACGCTGCATACTTTGGCGGTACCGTTTCTGCCGCATTATCAGCTATAGTAACAACCGTAAACCGTGTCAATGGAGTATATGAGAAAGAAGTAGCTTCAAGGCTCGTCCTCGTGGCCAACAACAGCAGCATTGTATTTGCCAATGCAGGCACCGATCCTTTTACCGGGAATGACGACGCAGATATACTGATCGACGAAAGTCAGACCGTAATCGACGGTGCCATTGGTGCCGCCAATTACGATATCGGCCATACCTTCAGCACTGGTGCAGGAGGTCTCGCTAACCTTGGCGTAGTATGCTACCCCGGCTTTAAAGCCACCGGTGTTACCGGTAGCCCCGACCCCGTAGGCGATCCTTACGATATAGATTATGTAGCGCATGAAGTAGGGCACCAGTTTGGTGCCGACCATAGCTTTAATGGTACTGCACTTTCCTGCGGTGGCGGCAACCGTAACGCTTCAACTGCCTATGAAGTTGGCAGTGGTTCTACCATTATGGCATATGCAGGCATCTGCGGCAGTAACAACCTGCAGTCCAACAGTGACGCATACTTCCATACCATCAGTTTCGACGAGATTATTGATTATATCACCAATAGCGACGGTAATACCTGCCCGGTAACAACGGCAACAGGTAACGGCTTCCCTGCCATAAGCACAGGTACAGGAGGGTTTACCATCCCCAAAAACACGCCCTTTACTTTAACAGGGTCAGCAACAGACCCCAACGGGGATGCGCTTACCTATTGCTGGGAGCAGTTTAACCTTGGTTCTTCAGGCATCAATACTGCCACATCTACCAGTGGCCCTAACTTTCGCTCTTATAGTCCAACCACATCACCCACACGCACCATACCCCGTATAAGCGATGTTGCCAACAATACCACTTCATTCCGCGAAGTGCTGTACAACGGCAGCACTAACCGTACATTCAATTTCAGGCTTACCGCAAGGGATAACAAATCCGGCGGCGGCGGTGTAAACTATAACACACTCTCTTTTGTAGTAAGCGGGTCAGCAGGCCCGCTGAGCGTGTCAGCACCTAATACAGCCGTAGTATGGGCAGGTAACAGTACCCAAACCGTTACTTGGAATGTAAACTCCACCGACATTGCACCCGTAAGTTGCAGCAATGTGCGTATTACCCTGTCAACAGATGGGGGACTCACCTATCCCACTACCGTACTGGCAAGCACACCCAACGATGGAACAGAATCCATCATCGTACCCAACATCGCCAGTACAACAGCAAGAATAAGGGTAGAATGTGTATTCTCCAATTACTCATTCTTCGATATATCCAATACCAACTTTACGATTACATTTACTATACCTGTTTCACTGCTCGACTTTACCGCCCAGCCCGATAAGAGCCGCGTCATTGCACAATGGCAGACCAGCCAGGAGATCAACAGCAGCAAGTTTATCATTGAGCGCGCAACAGACGGCAGCAACTTTGTTGCCATCGGTACGGTAAATGCAGCAGGTAACTCCTCACTTACAAGAACATACCAGTTTACCGATATTGATCCCCGGTCAGGAATGAACTACTATCGCCTTAAACTGGTAGACCGTGATGGCTCATACAAATATTCTAAGATCGTTACCGCCAAATTCAGTCCTGCATTCGATCTGCAGATCAGCCCCAACCCTGCACACAGCATGGTTAACATCAGCGGTAAGGCACTGGCAGGTACAACACTCCTCGAAATATTTGCCTCCAGCGGCCAGCGCGTTATGTCTAAAACATATACCAATGCTGCCCAGTTCAGGGAAGACGTTAACGTTAAAGGCTATGCCGCCGGTCTGTACCGCGTACGCATCAGCAATGGCGAAAATGTAGTCAATAAGAAACTGGTAATAATGCAGTAATCAGTATAAAGGATAAAAGAAAGGGTCTTACAGTAGTGGAATACATTTCCGTTTCTGTAAGACCTTTTTCTCTTATTCACCTGTCAGACTATGTGCTATATCATACCCTTCCACCGCATTACGCCCGCGCTGCCCAGCAGTATTGTGCTCAGTACGATAATGCCGGCAGGTAAACCGTTCCTGTCTTCTGCTTTAGGCATACTCATCGCCAGCGTTGCGTATGTAGCCTCTGTATTATCCTCCTCGTCAGGAATTGAAGAAATATCCTCCTGCCATTCATCCATACCCTTGCCCGTCAGGTAGGCAAGCATTTTCATCTCTTTATGACGCCTTTCCTTCAGCGTCTTCAGGTAAGCCTTACCTTCAGCGCACGACAGGTTACCCCCTGCCGGGTGGGTAATGATATACCGCGCCTGGAAATTCTCCGTATTAGGGGTGCTCTGGAACGCAAGATCCTGCGGGAAAGATGACCGGTTATAGCGGATATGCAGACGTGTAAAAAAAACCTTCCCCTTATCACCGTCAAATTCATTCACATAATTCTCGTAGTCATCATTCTTGATCCACCATACACCTGCACCAATAAGGTCATTATAGTCCGGTGGATTGCTCACACAGGGATCGCACTTTACATAATTCGCAGGACTCACGTCCCACGCATATTCCAGGAACGAAGCGCTCTTCCCTTCTTTATTCCAGGTATTCTCAAAAACATCACTGTAAAAGCGGCCGAAAGTAGATTTCACAAACAAAGGCACATTCTTACCGGTGGGCATATTAACTGTCCTGTAATTGGTGGTTTCCACCCGGCCACTTTTAGTAAAAGCGTACACGATCAAATCCTGGTCGCCATCGGCGTTGGCCATACCCAGTCGTATGGGCAGCATAAACTTGGGAGAGGCGAATTTGATCTGCAACGGCCGCAGGTAAGCGCTGTTACTCTTTTTCTTCTCCGTCATATTTACCTTTACTACGAAGAATTTAAGATTGCTCTTGATATAAGGATCAAGCACCTCGTCAGCACCCGCCGGTATCTTATATCCATTCTCATCCAGCCATAATTTCAGGCCACTGCTTTCCCTGGCACTGAGAATCAGGATATCATACTCTCCAACGGTATATTGCGCTTCAATGGTTACTTTGCGTTTTATTGCACCAGCCGTAGTGGGGGCGGCAAAGTAATCCTTATCCTCCAGTTTGGCGCTCTTGTTCATATCATACATCACCCGTGGCGAGCAGGGGTTGTCGTCATAATACTCCACCAGCCGGGGAGCGCTGTAATCATTGAGCCGCTGAAAAATACCATTGTCAACTACCTTTACATCCTGCTTCTGCAATACAATAGGTACAGGTACCACCATAGCAAAGTCTTTCAGATCGCCCTTAAAATCATTATACATCGTGATCACTGTGCGGTTGCCATCCCTCACCATGATTACCTGCGAGGTTTTGTTCTGCAGTGTCCCATCAGCCTTGCTCACATAGAAGCCACAGAAAGCCCATAAGTGCTGCCCAAAAATGCCCAGCACCGCGGCTGTTAATAATAATTTCTTCATGTTAAAATGTTTAGAATTGATAAATTGATTGATAAAATAGAATAAGATAAAGGCAATACGATTCCTCCCCGATTCCGGATATACGTTTAAAAAGTTCTTTAATCAGGAAGAAACAGGCGAAGGATACATCTGCCGCACCTTGGTCTTTACCTTACCCTGCCAGTCAAACCGTTTCGCTTTGAACAGGTAATCCAGTACCGGTACTAAAGGTTGCGCACACACTAAAACCCATATTGGCGTAGCGTTCATAAATTTAAAGGCGGCAAGATAAAAAGCTACAGCAGCAATAGACATCGACCACAGTATCCTGGCAACAGGATGATCAGGCGTAGTCTTCGGATCAGTAATCATAAAGAAAGAGAAAAGCAACAGGCTGCCTGTGCTTACCGACTGGATAAAATAGTCAGCCGGCCAGCCTTGGTAAACCACCTGGCGCAGGAAGAGCAGGCCGGTAAAAGTACCGAGGAAGGCAAGACTCACATCCAGCTTCTGCACCTTTGATACTACAATAAACCCAAGACAAACTACACCAAACAACAATACAATACCGCTGCCCCATTGCCCCGGGCTCACCCATGCATCGCCTGTAAGCCATACTGCTACGGCTATACCCAAGGCCGATGGATTGAAAATATGTTTACGCCTGAAAGTGATAAAGTATTTAGAGAGGATGGAAACCAATGCAGCCAGTGCAGCAATATACCAATGATTCGTTTTTAGTAAAAGGCAAAGTCCCATCGAACTGATGATGGCACTCTTCACCCAACCGGTATCGCGGAGTGCCAGTCTCCCCCGGCGGCGGATCAGTTCCACCAGCAATTGTGTACCCAGTGATGTGCCAAGATAAGTAGTATATAACCACCATTCCGCATTCCATTGCAGGTAGTAGATCCCATAACACAAAAACAAACACTGGAAGATGATCTGGAAATACCTGGCGTCTTTAAATATGTTGAGCCCCATACAATTGATTTTGTAATTGGGATGCCCGTTTCGGGTACATTGCATAAGCCAATTGTTAAAAAAATGCAAAAGCCCCTGTTACCCCCTATGCCCTTTCATGGTCAGGGGAGCGTCGACGACTTTAAACTAACCTTAGTCCTCCACGCTCGTTCATGTTCAATGTCCCACCGACCATTTTCCGCTTAATGTCCTTAACTCCTTAATATTTTAAAACCCTTCGTGTTCCTCCCATAGTCGGTGGAGACACCGGCTGTTCTCCCTTCATTCCCCGCACATAACTTATACTTCCGTAGTTTTGTGCCTATGTTACCAGATAAATACGAGGCCGTTATCGGGCTGGAAGTACACGCTCAACTGCTCACCCAAAGTAAATTGTTTTGTGGCGACAGTTCGGCCTTTGGCGCTGAACCCAATACGCACATCAGCCCCATTACGCTGGCCCATCCCGGCACCCTGCCCCGTATGAATCGCGAAGCTATCGACTATGCACTGCGCCTGGGTATCGCCCTCGGCTGCGATATCGAAACATGGAACTATTTCGCCCGTAAAAATTATTTCTACCCCGATCTACCCAAAGGATACCAGGTATCGCAACATACCACACCCATCTGTAAGAACGGCTTTGTGCCCATTATGATCAATAATGAACGGGTTGATATACCCCTCAACCGCATCCATATGGAGGAAGATGCAGGTAAGAGTATACACGATGCTGATGATGCCTATACTTCGGTAGACCTCAACCGCGCCGGTGTGCCCCTGCTCGAAATCGTAACCGAACCTGCACTCCATAGTGCCAACGAAGCATTTGCCTTCTTAACCGAACTGCGCCGCCTTGTACGCTGGATCGGTATCTGCGATGGTAATATGGAAGAAGGCAGCCTCCGCTGTGACGCTAATATTTCTATACGTCTTAAAGGCGATACAAACCTTGGCACTAAGGTGGAAGTAAAAAATCTCAATAGCATCCGTAATGTAAAGCGGGCCATTGAACACGAGCTGCAGCGCCTTGTTCGGCTTACCGAAAACGGTGAGACCATTGTTCAGGAAACCCGTAGTTTCGACGCAGATAATGGTACTACCTTTTCCCTGCGTACCAAAGAAGAAGCAGACGATTACCGCTATTTCCCCGAACCCGACCTGGCACCATTTGTAATAACCGAGGAATATATCGCAACAATAAAAGCTGGTATGGGCCTGTTGCCCGCAGAAACAGAGGCAAAATACATTGCGCTGGGTCTTACTCCTTATGATGCCGCGCAACTCTGCCAGGATAAAACAACCGCAGCTTATTACGATGCTGTAACAGCAACTACGGCAAACCATAAAGCAGCAGCCAACTGGTTACTGGGCCCGGTGAGGTCTTATCTCAACGATACGGGTACTATCCTGGCAGACTTCCCGCTGCCTCCTGCCTCCATTGCCGCACTGGTAAAACTGGTTGAAGACGGTAAAACAAACTTTAGTACTGCTTCTTCCCGTATATTTCCTGCACTGGTGCGCGAACCCGGCAAAACACCGGAGTCATTAGCTGCCGAGCTTAACCTTGTGCAGGAGAGCGATACAGGAGCGATAGAACAGTGGGTAGATGAAGTGCTGGCTGCTATGCCGGAAAAAGTGCAGGAATACCGGAAAGGGAAAAAAGGACTTACAGGGCTGTTTGTAGGAGAAGTAAAAAAGAAGAGTAAGGGCAAAGCGGATATAAAGATTGTAACCACACTGCTCGAACAGAAATTAAACGCATAAAACACAACAGGATGAAACAAATCATGATGGCCTTGCTGGCAATAACCATGCTCGGAGCTTGTAAAAATGGGGGTAATGGCAGGTTTACCCTGAATGGTAACCTTAAGAACGTTGACGACCAGACAGTCTTCCTCGAAGAAATGTTCTTCAGCAAGCGCAATCCCGAGATCGTTGATTCCGCACAGCTTAAAGGCGGGCAGTTCACCCTCAGCAGTCTTGCCAAAGAGCAGGGAATGTACCGCGTGCGCCTGTCAAAAGAGAATACTTTCTTTATTTTCATCAATGATAAAGACAAGATCAATCTTACAGCCGATGTAAAGAACCTGGATATCAAAACAATCGATTTCAATACCCCGGCCAATGCCCAATTGAAAGCATTTATTCTTGCCATAGATACACAGCGCAAAGAGCTCAATGAACAGGCCAGGAAAGTAGATGCATTATCGCAAACCAAGGGTGCCGATAGCCTGCTTGAGGCAGAAAATGCCAAAGGAGAGGAAATGCAGAAAGCAAACAGCGCATATATCGTTAAATATATCGATACCACTACCAATGCAGTAATGGCGTTGTTTGCCCTTGGCTTTACCCGCGATATCGATCCCATTGAGCTGGAAAAGCCAATGGACCGGTTAAAACAACGCTTTCCCAATAACGCTGCCATAGCTACCATGAGCGACCAGTTTAAAACAATGATGGCCAAGAAAGCAGAGCAGGATAATGCCCCCAAACCTGTAGCAGTTGGTTCGATGGCGCCCGAGATAACCATGCCCGATACAGACGACAAACCTTTTTCACTGAGTCAGTTGCGCGGTAAATATGTGCTCGTCGATTTCTGGGCAAGCTGGTGCGGCCCCTGCCGTGGTGAGAATCCTAATGTGGTTAAGGCCTATAACAAGTTTAAGGATAAGAACTTCACTATACTTGGTGTATCGCTCGACAAAGACAAAAGCGCATGGGTAAATGCGATACAGGAAGACGGCCTCACCTGGAAACAAATCAGTGACCTCAAATACTGGAGCAGCGCAGCAACTCAACTCTATGGATTCTCGGGCATCCCCTACAATGTGTTGGTTGATCCCCAGGGTAAGATCATTGCTGAAGGCCTGCGTGGCGCTGCACTCGAAGCTAAGCTCGCATCCGTATTAAAATAATGAAACTGGAGCCGGTTAACCTGGCTTGCAGGTACCGTATATTACAGGAAATAAAAAATCCCTCCGTTAACGGAGGGAAAATCCTTTTTGGAGGTTGAGGTATAGTCTTTACCCCGGATAATTGGATAATAATAAGAAGCTGTAGGGGGAGGGGTCGAACCTCCACGAGGCAGTTAGCTATAGCACAAAGTTCAGTGGTCGACCCTGGTCGCAACTCCTTGCGGAGAAGCGGCTCTATGCTACGTTTGTCCTGTGATCCTCACCCCCGAGACAAGAGGGCATGTCTGCCAAAAATTTCATCACCCCACAATGTTTTCCCGTGTTGCCGGGATAAGAACTAATATGATGCAAACTTAAAGAAAAGGCCAATATGTTGTAAATATTTTAATAATTATTTTGAAAATATAGAAATATTTTAATAAATTGCATTTATTATTAAATATTAACGAAAATGATAACTGAAAATGGCTTCTAAATTAAATCTTGACAAATTGGACCTTCAGATCATCCATGAGATGATGGACAATGCAGAGATTTCTTATGCTGACCTCGGTAAGAAACTCTTTGTTAGCGGCGGTACCATTCACGTGCGGATCAAGAAACTACAGGAGTTCGGTATTGTTAAAGGTACAAAACTCAATGTAGATATCAAACAATTGGGCTATGACATCACAGCCTTCGTAGGCATATACCTCGAAAAAAGCTCCCTGTACGATACCGTAGCCAAAGACCTCGAAAAGATCCCTGAAATTGTTCGCCTCAATTACATCACTGGTAACTACAGCATGTTCATCGAGATCGTTTGTAAAGACATCAACCAGTTGCGGTTTGTCCTGCACGACGAACTGCAGAAGATCAAGGGAATTGATCGTACCGAAACCTTTATCTCGCTTGAGGAAGGATTTACACGCAACGTTCAGGTGGCACCGGAGAGCTGATGATCGGCGGATAGGCTCTACCAATATTGACTCATCTTAACCAGCCGCGTGTCCAGAAAATTCTTTTCTTCACTCTTCCTGCTGGTACTCCTTAATGTACTGGTAAAACCGGTCTGGATCTTTGGTATAGACCGGCAGGTACAGAACATTGCAGGCACTGTAGCCTACGGGCAATACTTCGCCCTTTTTAACCTCTCCTTTATCCTCAACTTCTTCCTGGATGCCGGCCTCACGACTGCATGGAACCAGCGCGCAGCACAGAACAGGGAATGGCTGCACCAACACTATGGGACAGCAGCCTCTCTCAAACTCCTGCTCGGACTGTTATATGGTGTACTGCTGCTGATCGCCGGGCTGTTTACAGGTACTGACCATTCTGATTGGCTGTTGATACTGGGCCTCAACCAGTTTCTCTTTTCTTTCCTGCTCTTTCTCCGCAACACCCTTACCGCCCTGCAATGGTTCAAAACAGATGCCTGGGTATCTGTGGCCGATAAAACCCTCATGCTCATCGCCTGTGGCGCCATGCTGCTCTTTCCCGCCTTGCCGGGTCAGTTGAGCATCACCCGGTTCCTGATTACACAAACCATTACAGTAACAGCAGTAATAATGGTAGTGATGATAATACTGAGGTATAAAGCAAAGCTCATATTCCCCGCTGGCCCGCTCATCAATAAACAACTGTTGAAAGACGCCCTGCCCTTTGGTATCATCGTACTGCTCATGAGTATGCACAACCGGGCAGATGGGTACTTGCTGGATCGCCTGCATAAAAATGGCGCATACGAGGCAGGCATCTATGCAGGAGCCTACCGACTGCTCGACGCAGCAGCTATGGCAGGCTTTCTCGTAACCAGTTTCCTCCTTCCCTTTATTGCACGCAACAGGGATGATGGCGGATTGATAAGAAAAACAGTTTTCCGACTGTCCGCCCTTATACTTGGTTTTGCGGCGACAGGTGTGTTCACCGTCCTGCTCTTTGCCGATCACATACAAACGCTACTGTATCATCATTCCGACCCTTACAGCGCCGGTGTGTTACGCTGGTGCATCGCTTCTCTCATCGCTTACACTGCCGTACAGATATATGGTACGGTATTGACCGCGCTGGGCCATAGCCGTCTCTTTATACAAATTACACTTATCGCCGTATGTCTTAACCTGTTACTGAACAGCCTGCTGATCCCGTTCTACGGCGCGCAGGGTGCCGCTGCTACAGCGTTTATCACGCAGACCCTCTACGGTATCCTGCTCAGCATTGCTGCACATAAAAAAATGAAATCTCTCCGGTCATAGCCTTATATTAGCGATATGAACAATGTGCAGGATATTTCTCTCTATACCATGCTCCAGGTCTTTCGTAAATGGTGGAAAACGCTGTTGCTCTTCCCGCTCATCGCTGCCGCCCTTGCGCTGCTCACCACCCTCTTCTTACCCAAAAGCTATTATGCCTCAACTACCGTGCTGCCTGTTAACAGTGTACTGGGCGACAGGTCGCGGCTCTTTAACGATAATATACAGGCCCTTTATTCCAGCTTTGGCACCTCAGACGATCTTGACAGGCTCTATACCATTGCTACAGCAGGAACCTTGCTGGACTTTATTACAGACAGCCTGCGTCTCGCACAGCACTACGGGATAACAGGAACCGGCGAAATGGCAAGAGCCAATGCCACAAAACAACTGAAGAAAAATATAACCATCGCCAAAACAGCCAATGGTGCTCTTGAAGTGGAAGCATGGGATAAAGATGCCGTTACCGCTGCGGCCATCGCCAACCTCGTAATCTACAGGAGCGAAAACTTATATAAACAATTCAGCATAGACCTGAACCAACGTATTATTGATGCCCTGCATAACGATAGCGAAACAAAGCGCCTGTACCTGCATACCCCATCGGTAATAGATACAACTGAACTGCGTGTACGGCAGCGTATTATTGATCAGGTGGAACGAAACGAAAAACTGATCGACGAACTGAAGCTAACCATGCAAACCACACAGCCTCCGCTGGTTGTGCTCGAAAAAGCGTTCCCTGCATTGAAGGCTGGCAAACCCAAAGTGCTCCTGGCAGTACTCACCACTTTTATGTTTGCCCTTTTCTTTACTGCCCTCTGCACATTGGTCATAGAAAGAAACCGCAGCCATGAACCTGCATATCCCGCAACATAGCCATTGGAAAGCTTTTCTGCCTTATGCCGCCGCATACCTTGTTGCAGTGGTGGGCGCTGCTATTACAGGATATCCGGTCATACTGCTGATTCCCTTTATTCTTGCCGGGCTGCCCATGCTGGCTGGCAACCTGCGTTATCTTTTGTTAGTATTGCTTTTCACGATCCCGCTTTCCGCAGAGTATCATTTTACCCCTGCGCTGGGGCTCGACTTCCCCGATGAACCGCTGATGATGGCTTCGGCAGGTATAGGCATTCTCCTGCTAATCCACAAACCATTACTCCTGAAGAGCGCCTGGCCCGCACATTCCCTTACTACTGTTTTGCTGCTGCTGGTATGCTGGGGTGCAGTGACTTCCATTTACGGGGTCAATACAATACTCTCCCTGAAATACCTTGCCGCCAAATGCTGGTACCTCATTGCCTTTGTAGCCATGCCCCTGCTGCTGCTGCGTAAAACGAAGCACTGGATAATGGGGGCGGTATGTATCGCCGTGCCTATGACAGGGCTGGTCATACAGTCCATCGCACGGCACGCAGTATTGGGCTTTAGCTTCGAAAGTGTAAACCTTACTGTCAGCCCTTACTTCCGTAACCACGTTACTTACGGTGCGGCTGTAGTAGTAATGTTACCATTGCTGGCAGCCGCACAGCCATGGGTAAAGCAAAGGGGTTGGAAATGGACAGGGAGGGTACTGCTAATATTATTTCTTGCTGCTATTATTCTCTCTTACTCCCGCGGTGCCTGGCTGGCCATTCCTGTAGCTTTGGTAACCGTATGGGCTGTACGAAAGAAACTGGTGCTTTGGTTGCTTGCCCTTGCCTTGTCTGGCATGACCATTACCGCCGGATGGCTGCTCAGCAACAACCGTTATCTCGATTACCGTCCGGACTATAACAAAACGATCTTTCATACGGACTTTGAAGATCATCTTACTGCTACTTATACCGGCAGAGACATGTCTACCACCGAGCGCTTTTACCGCTGGATAGCCGCTACCCGTATGGCTGCTGAGCGTCCGTTCATGGGCGTAGGCCCCAATAATTTTTACGATAGCTATAAACCTTATACAGCATCGGCGTTTAAAACATACGTAAGCCATAATCCCGAGCATTCCACCGTACATAATTATTTCCTGCTTCTGCTCACAGAGCAGGGCCTGCCCGGGCTGCTTCTGTTTGTGCTGTTACTGTACCTGCTTTTTTTCCACCTGCAACGGCAGTACCACCGGGAAACAGATCCTGTATATCGACGCATGCTGCTGGCAGTAACAGCCATACTCGCCATGCTGGTAACCGTTAACTTTCTTAGCGATCTTATTGAAACGGACAAGACAGGCAGCATCTTCCTTCTCTGCATAGCCTTTACTGTTCATACAGGATTGCGACAGAAAGCGGTAACTGCACATCCGGACTTAAATACAAACCAGGTAGAATAATTAAGAAAGGTAAGGATGCCGTCAACCCTTAACGTCAAAAGCATCCCTTAGGCCATTGCCTAAAAGATTAAAAGCCAGTACAAGAAGCATAATAGCAATCCCTGGCACAAGTGCCAGCATAGGATTATGGGTAATGATAAAATTATAGTTCTCCTTGATCATCAGCCCCCAACTTGGCTGGGGTGGCTGCACGCCGATGCCAAGAAAGCTGAGCCCCGCCTCCACGATAATGGCAGTAGCAAAATTACCCGCTGCCAGCACCACCACCGGCCCGAGGATATTGGGCAGTATATGTCGCCCGATGATACGGATGTCCTTAAACCCGAGCGCCCTGGCTGCCTGTACATATTCCAACTCCCTTAAGGCCATCACCTGGCCCCTTATCAGGCGGGCAACACCCACCCACATTGTAAGGCCCACAGCAATAAATATCTGCCAGAAACCTTTGCCCAGTGCAAGCGTAATGGCAAACACAAGCAGTAAGGTAGGGATACTCCAGGTAACATTGATGAGCCACATGATCACCTCGTCTACCCAGCCACGGTAGTACCCGGCCAATGCACCGAGTAATATGCCAAGTGTGAGGGAAATGAGTACGGCGATAAGTCCTACCGCAAGACTCACACGCGTGCCGATGAGCAGGCGGCTCAGTATATCACGGCCAAACTTATCCGTGCCCAGCCAGTACCGCTTTACAATAATGTATTGACCTATATCTGCAGGACGGTTGGCCGTAATGTTATTGATAGAATAGTATTGTACCACGCTGGTATCATCATCAATGTATTTGTTAACGAGTAACGAATCGCCGCTGGTATGGTATCCGCTGATGGGGAGCAGGCGGTAATTGTTGTTCTTCCCGCCGATCAGCGTGGTAAACCAGTTACCCGTGGAAGAAAGCCGGTGATCCGGCAGCCGCAGGAATTGCTGTTGATAACCGGCTTTCTTGGCCTGTATCTCTACTGTTTGCTGGTCTGCATTGGGCGTACTGTCAGGAGCAATAACATAACATAACAGGCAAACCAGCACCGACAGGCTGATGATAACCAACCCGGATATGGCTCCCTTATTCTTCCTGAGCCGTTTCCAGGTCTGCTGGCGGAAAGAAAACTCCTGTTGTGACATGACTGTAATTTAATTGCTTATCAACAAACAGACAAACCTTACTGCACGCGGCGTTGCTTCCACTGGTAAGTACCAAACTTCCCCAGCCAGCCTGCGATAACAGTGTAAATGATATGAAACGGTTGTGCAATAACAAACCACCGGAGTTGTTTTTGTTTGGTAAAGAAGGCTGCAACAGGATAAAGATAGAACAGCTCAGCAATGGTTTTAATACCCAGCAGTATTGCCCACCCTTCAAAAATGAGTAAGGCGTCCTTTGCAAACAAAGCCATTACCGGCAACGCCAGCAATAATACATTGAGCATATAAACAAGCAGCAGTACATAAAATATCCGTTTATCATCGTACTTATCTGCCTTGCTTGCCCAACGAATGCGCTGCTGGAAGAATGCGCGGAGGGTAGCGGCAGGATGTGTTTTTATAATAGCATCAGGCGATTTTAGGAACAACACCCTGTCAGGGTAGCGCTGGCTGATCTTGTGCATGAGCAGCATATCGTCCCCACTGGCGATATGGTTAATATCTTTAAAACCATCCACAGCGTTAAAGGCCTGGCGTTCATAGGCAAGATTAGCGCCATTGCACATGGCATGGAAGCGCCGGTGGACCGATGCCCCCGTGATGCCTTGCAGCGTCATAAAATCAAGGCTCTGGAAGATGGATAAAAAACCCGGTTGGTCGGTAAACACCACGGGTGCTGCAATAAAAGCAGGGCGGTACTGTTCATAGAAAGAAACAAGGGTTGCCAGCCATTGGGGCGGAGCAATACAGTCTGCATCGGTGGTAATGATCAGATCGCTGCCCGATTCTGCAATGGCGGTCTCTATAGCTTTTTTCTTGTATGAATTAATAGGAGTGGTAACGTAATCGGCCAGTTGTAACAGGCGTACCGAAGGGTGGTTGAGGCTGCGCACCAGTGCGGCGGTAGCGTCGGTGGAGAAGTCGTCTGCCACAATAAGCTCAAGCAGGTGAGCCGGGTAAGGCTGTGCCAGTATTGACCGGATACAGGGCAGGATATTATCGGCCTCATTCCGTGCCGGGATGATAATGGTAACCCGGGTAGTAAAAAGCCCCCGGGAAGCCGTCCATTGTGGTATAGACTGCCAGGCAGCACGATAGTACAACAACAGGGCTGTATAGCCAAGCAGCAGAACAAACGTGATGACAACTACAATGAACATGAATGATGAAGCATGGTATGCAGTACAGATGGCTAACACAATGACTTTGGTAGATGTACAGCAGCCGGTAACACAAAAATAAATTTTTGCGCATCAAAATAAACTTTATCTTTGAATAGTTGCTTAAACAACTATATGCCCAACAACCAATTTAAGAGAGGAGAACTGTACAGCTTTATCACTGGTAAAGCAAGTACGGCTATTGCCCGGCGACTGCAGAAGAACTTTAAGCAGAATAATGTAGACATCACGATTGAACAGTGGAGCGTATTGTATCATCTGTGGAAGGAAGACGGGCAGAGCCAACAGCAATTGTGCGACGCAACATTCAGGGACAAGCCCAGTATTACAAGGCTGGTAGACAATCTCGAAAAACTGAAATTGGTAAAACGGGTGCCGTCCAAGGAAGACAGACGCATCAACCTGATCTATCTTACACCGGCGGCACAACAGTTGCAGCAGCACACAATGGACCTTGCCACCCAAACCCTTAATGAAGCATTGCTTGGTGTACCAGTTGAGCACCTTGATATTGCGAAAGATACATTGCAGAAAGTGTACGACAACCTGAAATAAGGAACAATATATTATTCATCATAAAAAAAACTAAAAGGTATGAGCAGCGAAACAAAAGTGGCGGTACCATTAAAAGGTGGCGAATGGTTGATTAAAGAAAGCAATCCTTTCGAAACATTTGCACCGGAAGAGCTTAACGAAGAGCAGGTAATGGTAAAAGACATGTGCCTGCAATTCCTGAATACGGAAGTATTGCCGATTATAGACAGGATTGATAAGATGGAACCGGGCCTGATGCCCTCTCTTATGGAAAAAGCAGGCGAGCAGGGGTTACTGGGTACCAGCATCCCCGAGGATCTCGGCGGGCTGGGCAAAGACTTTATCACGTCTACCCTCGTAAACGAAGGGCTGGGTGGCGGTTACTCCTTCAGCGTGGCCATTGCTGCACATACAGGTATCGGTACCCTGCCTATTCTGTATTTCGGTACTGAGGCGCAAAAGCATAAGTACGTAAGCAAACTGGCCAGCGGCGAATGGAAAGGAGCTTACGGGCTCACCGAACCCAACAGTGGCAGCGATGCCTTGGGCGCCAAAACAACAGCCAAACTCAGCGATGATGGTAAATACTATATCCTCAACGGCCAGAAATGCTGGATCACCAACGGCGGTTTTGCAGATGTATATACCGTTTTTGCCAAAGTAGATGGTGATAAATTCACGGCTTTTATTGTAGAACGTGGCTTTGAAGGCTTTACACAGGGGCCCGAAGAGCATAAGATGGGTATCAAGGGATCATCTACGGTACAACTGTATTTCCAGGATTGTAAAGTGCCGGTAGAAAACCTGCTGGGCGAGATCGGTAAAGGACATATTATTGCCTTTAATATCCTTAACATCGGCAGGCTGAAGCTCTGTGCAGCAGCACTGGGTGGCAGCAAACTGGCCCTGAGCAGCACAGTGGAGTATGCAAAGACCCGCGAACAATTCCAGACGCCTATTGCCAACTTTGGAGCTATCAAGTACAAACTGGCGCAGATGGCAATCGGTATCTATGCCGGTGAAAGCGCACTGTACCGTACAAGTAAATGGATCGACGATAAGGAAATAGAATTACAGCAGTCAGGCAAGCCTTTCAATGAAGCGCTGCTCGGGGCTGCCGAAGAATACGCTATTGAGTGTGCCATTCTGAAAGTGCACGGTAGTGAAGTGCTTGATTATGTGGTAGACGAATGTGTACAGGTACATGGCGGTAACGGTTTTAGCGACGAGTACATGGCCAGCAGGGCTTACCGCGACAGCCGTATCAACCGTATCTATGAAGGTACCAACGAGATCAACCGTTTGCTGACAGTGGATATGGTGCTGAAACGTGCCATGAAAGGCAAGCTCGATCTGATGGGGCCAGCTATGTCGGTACAGAAAGAACTGATGAGTATCCCTGAGTTTGGTAATGACGATGAAACGCCTTTCGCAAAAGAACGTAAGATTGTTGCCAACATGAAAAAGGCAATACTGATGACAGCGGGTGCAGCGGTACAGAAGCTAATGATGAACCTGCAGAATGAGCAGGAAATACTGATGAATATCGCTGATATGGCTATTGAGACCTTTGTGAGCGAGAGCATTTTACTCCGCATCATGAAGCTGGTAGACAAGCAGGGCGAAGCAGCAAGCAGTCTCCAGATTGATATGATGCGCTGTTACCTCAACGATGCAGTAGATATTGTGAACAAAGCAGGTAAAGAAGCGATCAATGCTTTTGCAGGTGGTGATGAGCAGCGTATGATGTTGCTGGGAATCAAGCGGTTTACCAAGGCCGAGCCCTTCAACAGCAAAGATGCCCGCAGGCGTATTGCAGATGCGATGATTGCTGCAAACAAATATCCCTGGTAAGGATAAAGGAATTAGTTTAACAACATAAAAGCTGTCGCCGCCCCGGTGATGGCTTTTTTTATTTACAAGCCACCGACGCTTTTACCTGATAAGGATGATTACCTCACGTCAAAATCCACCACCACCTTTTCTGTTACCGGGCGTGCCTGGCAGGTGAGGATAAAGCCCTGTTCGATCTCTTCATGCTCAAGACCATAATTAACATCCATGTGCACTTCGCCTTCGATAAGTTTTGCGCGGCAGGTACAACAAACTCCACCTTTACAGGCAAAGGGCAGATCGGCCCCCTGTTTAAGTGCGGCATCCAGTATGGCATCGCTGTCAAACGCGAGGGGAAAGTCAAACGCCCTGCCGTCAAGCTTTACGGTTACCTGGCTTTTTGGACTGTTATCGTCGGCTTCGGAACGGGCGGCAGGTCTTTTATCTTTTTGCCCGGGGGCAGCGAATAACTCGAAGTGAATCTTTTTCTTATCAATACCAAGCCCTTCCAGGTAATCCTTTGCCTGGAAAATCATCTCCTCAGGCCCACAGATAAAGATCTCATCCATTAGCGTATAGGGAATAAGCTTACCCAATTCTTCCAGCTTAGTAGTATTGATCTTTCCAAAACTGAGGGGTGCATCTGTTCTTTCCCTGCTGAGCAGGTTGACAAGAGAAAAACGTTCGAGAAATTTATTCTTAAGGCCTTCAAGCTCTTCAAAGAAAATGATGGCATTGCGATTACGGTTACCATATACGAGTGTAAACCTGCTGCCTGGTTCGGTATGCAGCGTTGCTTTTATGATCGATATGACAGGGGTAATGCCACTGCCTGCCGCAAAGGCCAGGTAGTTCTTTTTATGTGTTATATTGAGTAGGGTAAAGAAACGGCCGGTAGGTGGCATAACTTCCAGTACATCCCCCTTCTGCAGGGTCTGGTTGGCAAAGGTGGAGAATTTACCCTGATCTACCTGCTTTACGGCTACCCGCAGTTCTCCTTCGTGTGGGGATGAGCATACAGAATAAGAACGCCTCAGCTCTTCCCCGTTGATTGTACTGCGGATGGTAATATTCTGGCCCTGCTGAAAGATAAATTGATCCTCTAATTCTTGCGGGATGTCGAATGCAATAGAAACACAGTCATTGGTTTCTTTTCTTATGTCTTTGATCGTAAGGGGATGAAAATGGATCATTGTATCAGTCCGTTTAATAATTGTTGTACCATGCCTGCCTCTATCTCTTCGGCAGTGATGCTTTTTTTATGACGATGCCAGAACTCAAGACCCCGTACCGAAGAAAGTACCGTCAGTACCGCTACGTAGGGGTTGATGGGCTTAAATTGTTTCTGCTGTATACCCTGTTCAATAATAGCCACGAGCCTTTTCTCATAATTACGACGCTGCTGCAGGAAGTTGCTGTAATAGGGTTCGGGAAGATGCCGCCATTCGTGATTGGCTACAAATACCTCATCAAAGGCATTGAGCATTTTACGGATATGGAAGCGTATTACGAGTTCTATCTTATAGCTCACTGTTCCCGTCAGTACTTCTACCTCGTCGAGCTGGCCGGTGTACTCTGCAGCCATCTTAAAGCAGATATCCTGCAAAAGCTCGTTCTTACTGGCGATGTGGTTGTAAAGACTGGGCGCTTCCACCCCCATAGCTTCCGCAAGGTCGCGCATAGACGCTTTAGCAAAACCCTTGGTTTTAAAAAGGGCGATTGCCTGCTGTATGATAAGGTCCTTTTTTGTACTGTTTTTCCCTGCTTTAATCCTCGCCATCACTGTTTTTTGCAAAACTAACACTTATTAGTTTTTCCCGAACAACCTCACTCACTGTTTTCCCGAATGAAACTGTAATTAAAAACTCAGCCATTCTACGTGACTGGTGTCCTTACTGACCGCCCTTTAGTGTTATCCCTTCACCTCAGTTAAGCGGGATTGCTTATTTTTGCAGTTAAAAATCAAGCATGCAGTTACAGGCTGTTGATACGGTGAGTAGTATCTCGCCGCAAGCATTTAAGGAAAACTATTACCGCCCGATGAAGCCAGTTGTGATCAAAGACCTGGCAAAAGCCTGGCCCGCGTATGAGAAATGGGACTGGGATTATTTTATCAATATGGTGGGAGACAAGGAGGTGGGCGTTTACAACAATATAAAAAGCGACGCGTACACACCGATCAATACTGCTGATGCCTATATGAAATTTGGAGAGTATCTGGCGAAGGTAAAGTCAGGCCCGCTCGATCTGAGGATTTTCCTGTTTAATATATTTCAGCATGCACCGGGTATTACAAGCGATTTTACATGGCCTGATGAACTGATGACAGGCTTTGTAAAGAAGTATCCTATGCTCTTTGTAGGCGGCGAAGGCTCCATTACGCATATGCACTTTGACATCGACCTGAGCCATATCCTGCATACCCAGTTTGTGGGCCGTAAAAGGGTGCTTTTGTTCCCTTACGGCGAAAAAGATAAGCTCTACCGTAAGCCCTGGGAAGTGTTAAGCGTGGCCAACTATGCCAGGTATTATGAAAATTTCGACTATGAAAATTTCCCGGCTGTAAGACTGGCAAGGGGTTATGAAGTAATTCTCGAACACGGCGATACGCTCTTTATGCCTGCCGGTTACTGGCACCATATGGAATATCTGGAAGGGGGGTTTGCTATGAGCCTCAGGGCTTTACAGGCTGGGATCGGGGGGAAACTGCATGGCGTTTGGAATCTTTTTGGTATGCGTAATATTGATACCCTCATGAAAAAGACACTCCCAAAATGGTGGTACAACAACAAAAAAGCGAAAGTTTACAGTAATGCCGCACGCGAAATGGCGAGGCAGGGAGGTTAAATTGTAAAAAAAATTATGTAATTTTAAGAAAATTGCTATTTTTACATCCTGCTCAGTTATCTACTTCCTATAATCTTATCGAAATCCTTTGTAAAATCGTGCGCGTAAGTACCTTTTTGGCAAGGCATTAAACATAACTCATATATAGTATTTATATACCTTTTTTTCTTGTGGTTTCAGAGGTAAGCAAGGCCGGTGATTTTTATCACTGGCCATCTTTTTTACCGTATAACCCGTGGAATATTGTTCTTATTGTATGGCAGTATTAATAAAGTTAATCAGGGGCTGGAGTGCTTTATACGCTGCCACGGTATCTTTCACCAGAGTTTTGCCGGTAAGTGCTTCGTCGCTGATCTTTTTTGTAGCCACAAAGCATTTCATTTTAATCCATTCAATAGCAGGGTTGTTTTCGTCATATCCCCTTGGGGGACGGCTGAGTTGGTAATCTCCATTGATTTGCAGCCCTCCATAGTGACTGGTAAAAGACTTGCCTGTAATAATTTTCCTGAAATTATCGTAATCGTAGTCGATTTCCTGGCGTATTTTTTTCAGTCCGTCGGGCTCCGGCATCCATGAGCCCCCACCTATAAAACTCTTTCCGGGTTCGAGATGAAAGTAATATCCTGCCCCTGGATCATTCTTCCCTCCTTTCGCAAGAAAGGCACCCATATTGGTTTTATAAGGGCTTTTGTTTTTGCTGAAACGGATATCGCGGTTGACACGGAAAGTGCAGTCTTTTGCAGACAGGGTAGCCATGCCTGGCTCTATGGTAGCAAGCTGTGTGATGAGACGTGAAATAAAGTCCTCAAAATCGGCTTTAGCGGCCAGGTAAGCCTGGCGGTTGTCGTCCATCCAGCTCCTGTCGTTGTGTGCTGCGAGGTCGGTAAGAAAGCGGAGTGTTGATGCCTGAATCATATTGTATATGCAAAATAATCAAAAAAAAACGGAACCAGGCGGTTACCGGGTTCCGTTACTATCGTGTAATAAATATTTATTTTATCCTTCCCCAGTTTTCCCCGCTCTTAATGCGGTAAAGCGTCATTTCGCTAACACCATACTTTTCTGCCATCTGCTTGTAAGTGAGCTTACGTTTGGGGTTCCTGATGGCTTCTTTAATAGCTTTTACCTGGGTTGCTGTAAGTTTTAAGCCTACAGTGCGGTTGGCCTGCCGCTCTTTATAAGCCAGCTTCTCAGGACTGTTCTGCTGGTGACTGCTAACTTCTTCCTGCGTAGCCCATTTCAGGTTCTTATAATTGTTATCCGTTTTTTTGTGATTGCGGTGAATAACGAACTTACTTTTTGGAGATCCTTTTTTACAAAACAGTCTTGCGATCTCCCGGTGCAGGTAGATGGTACCGTTACCATTTTCAACGTGAAGGTTTAGTGTTTTGTATCCCGAGGTTAAGGAACCACTCAGCAATTTTCCATCCTCATTAACATTTGTCGTGTAGCTGGCGGCACGACCATGTGATGAGACGGCATATTTTTTCCGTAGTTTTTTGTAACCGCTGAATTGCAGTTGTTTCCAAACTTCCCCGGTAATTTTTTTGATCATGTTGCTTCGTTTTAATTGTTTCGTCCCGGACTTGGTCGATCCGGGAACTTTAATTTTTCAATAAATAAGGTAAAGGTTAAATATACAATTTTTTTTTACTATGAAGATAGCATCTGTAAAAATTCTTCCTCTGAAATGACTTTTACAGTGTTGATCTTCTTAGCTTTCTCAAGCTTGCTTCCAGCATCCTCGCCTACTACAAGGTAGTTGAGTTTTGCACTTACACCGCTCACAATGATGCCGCCATTCTCTTCGGCCATAGCTTCTGCTTCACTGCGTTTTAATTTTTTAAGAGTGCCGGTAAATAAAAATGTCTGCCCGGTAAGGCTTCCTGTTGCAGGGATATCTTTCTTCTCATTTTTTAATTGCAGCCCAAGGTCTTCCAATTGTTGCAGCAGGTGTATGTTGTCTTTATGCGCAAAGAATTGGTATATGCTACCTGCAACTTTTACGCCAACGTCTTCCAGTTTTAGCAAATCTTCCACGCTATAACGGGTAAAGTCGGTTAAATGTTGTATTGCGTTGGCTAATGTTTTTGCGGTGGTCTCTCCGACATAGCGTATACCGAGAGCAAAAATAAGCCGGTGCAACGGCTGTTTGCGGCTGTTTTGTATAGCTGTCTGCAGATTGTCGACCGACTTTTTTCCAAAGCCTTCCATCGTGCCTATCCTGTCAAAGTCGAGGCGGTAAATACCAGGAATATCTTTTAAAAGCCCCAGTGCATAGAACTTTCGCAGGTTGGCTTCACCGAGCCCGCGGATATCCATAGCATCCTTACTTGCAAAGTGAATGATGCGTTCAAGCACCTGTGCTTCACAGTTGATATTGATGCAGCGCCATACGGCTTCGTCTTCAGGTTTGTAAAGTGAATCTCCACATACCGGGCAGTTCTTTGGAAAGATGATAGGCGTTTCACTACCATCTCTCAGTTCCACCAGCGGCTTTACAATATAGGGAATCACATCTCCTGCTCTTTCCACAAGTACGGTATCCTCCACACGCAGGTCCTTCTCACGTACAACGTCTTCATTAAATAATGATACAGAGGTAACCGTTACACCACCGATAGGTACCGGGTCGATCTTGGCCACCGGGGTAATGCTGCCCGTACGGCCCACCTGGAACTCGACCCTGCGTAACTTGCTTGTGCCCTGCCTTGCTTTAAACTTATAAGCAATGGCCCAGCGGGGGTGATGTGTGGTCATACCCATCTTATCCTGCAGTTGCAGGTTGTTCACCTTGATCACCATACCGTCGATCTCGTAAGGGAGTTCATCCCGGCGGGTTTCATACTCCTCACAGTAAGCAATTACATCATCGATACCTGTAAAGACGCGCTTCTCAAGAACAGGGCTCTTGAAGCCGAGTTTCCACAGCATATCAAGCATTCCGCTGTGTGTAGCAAGTTCGGGGTGGTGGGCTTCATTGGTTTCCAGTGTGAAGTAACTTACATTATACAGGAAAGCTTCAAGGTTACGCTTAGCGACTTCTTTAGGGTCTTTGATGCGCAACGAGCCGGAGGCTGCATTGCGCGGGTTAGCGAGGGGTGGCAGGTTCTGCTCCGCAAGCTGATCATTATAGCGTTTAAAATTATTCTTATTCAGCAGTACTTCGCCACGGATCTCGATCTGCTGAATGCCATAGTCGGAGAACTTCGCAGAGAGGGGTACTGACCTGATCTGTTTGATATTGGTAGTGATCTCGTCTCCTTCTACCCCGTCGCCACGTGTTGCTCCACGGAGAAGCATATCATGTTCGTAAATGAGAGATATACTGGCACCATCAAACTTGGGTTCCACACAATACTCTACCTTGTCAAGGCCGGTGAGCTCACGTGCTTTGCGGTCCCAGTCAATCAGGTCTTCCTGGTTATAACTATTCTCAAGGCTAAGCATGGGTACAAGATGCTGTACCGTAATGAAGTTGCCATTGAGGCTGCTACCCACCCTTTGTGTAGGAGAGTCTGCTGTGATGAGCGACGGATTCGCTTCTTCTAAAGCTTCCAGCTTTTTGTAAAGACTGTCGTATTCAAAGTCGCTGATAAGGGGATCGTTCAGGATGTAGTACCGGTGTTCGTGAAAACGCAATACTTCGCGGAGCGCTTCTGCAGACGAGGCATCGATAGCGGTTTGAGGGTCAGAAAAACGGAGTGTGGCATCCTGTAAAAGCCTGACTTGTTGCTGATCGTACATAATGGTTACAAAACTATAACTTATAGTTGCTGAAGGAATAATTTTTTTATAAAAGGAAGGAATTGTTTAACGGATACCCGGCCTGAGGGTACTGGTACTATTGGATCGCTACCAAATTATATCTTTGCTGTGCATATACATTTATGAATAAAGAATTGATCAGGATCATCAACCAGGTATTTGAGATGGAGAAAAGGATCGGTAACCGGCCGGAAATGACTTCATTGCTTCGTAATGTGGAACGGATAAAGATGGCTTTTGGCGATATGGGAATCTCTTACCATAATCCGCAGGGAGAAAAGTACAGCGAAACGAGAACCGACTGTGAGGCCAATATTGTAGGGGAGTTGCACCAACTGATGGTGATCAGTGATGTAATCAAGCCGGTGATCTTCCAGAAAGAGGAAGGTGTTACCCGTATTATTCAAAAGGCGGTAGTGCTGGTTGAAAACAAGCAAACAGATGAGCAGTAATATTAATTTTGGCATAGACCTGGGTACTACTAATTCATTGATCGCCAGGTTCAGTAACGGGCAGGCTGAAGTGTTTAAGAATCCCATTGGTTTTAAGGAAACACTTCCTTCTGTAGTTGCATTCCGCAATAACCGTATTCTTGTAGGTGATAAGGCAAAAGAATATATAGAAAAGGATCCATACAATGTGTTCAGTTCCTTTAAGCGGAAGATGGGTACTACGGAGAGTTTCTTTGTGAACTCGCTGAACGATTTCAAAACTCCTATCCAGCTTTCGGCACTGGTGCTGAGTGAGCTGAAGAATTTTATCTATACGGGTGAGCAGCCGGAGAGCGTGGTTATTACAATTCCCGCATCTTTTGATACGATTCAGAGTAATGCGACCAAGAAGGCAGGATATGAAGCCGGTTTTAAAGAGGTGGTGTTGTTACAGGAGCCCATAGCAGCAAGCCTTGCTTTTGCCAACCGCAATTATGGTACGCCGCTGGAAGGCCGCTGGCTGGTATATGACCTGGGCGGAGGTACGTTCGACGTGGCACTGGTACGTATACAGGACGAGGGAATGAAGGTGGTGGACCATGAGGGCGATAATTATCTTGGTGGCCTCGATTTCGACAATGCAATCATTGACGACATTATTCTGCCGTGGCTGCGCGACAAGGGTAATTTTAACGAACTATGCGCAGACCTGCGCAGTGCAAAAAGTAAGTACAATAAGCTCTACTATCTTTTATTGCTGAAAGCAGAGGATGCAAAAGTTACACTGTCTGCCGCTGAAAATGCCGAGATAGAATTTGAGGCAGAGGATGATAATGGAATATTGCAGGAACTTTTCCTGTCAATCACACGCGAAGCGTTTGATCTTGTGATCAGGGGAAAAGTAAGCTATTCAATCGATCTTGTTAAAAAGGTACTGGAAAGAAACCGGCTGAACAGGGAAGACCTCAGCCAGGTGATCCTTATAGGCGGGAGTACCTATGTGCCACTGGTAAAATCGATGCTTGCGACTGAACTGGGTATTCCCGTAAGCGCAGCGGTTGACCCTACAACGGCTGTGGCAGCGGGTGCTGCTTATTATGCCGGCAGTAAACCGATCACGGTACTGCAGAAGGACAGTCTGGAGGGCATTATAACAGATAAGGAAAGCAGCATAATCGTAAAGATGGCTTATGCTAAAGCTACACGCGATACGGACGAGTATTTTACTGCCCTGATCAGCGGGCTGCCTGCGGGCAGCTTTTACCGCATCACACGTAATGATGGTGGATATGATTCGGGGCTTAAACCGGCATCGGAACGTATTTCGGAAGTACTGGTGCTGCAACCCAACGTGGTAAATACATTTACACTAAAACTGTACAATTCGGTTAACGCTCTGCTGCCTGCGCGTATTGATCCTGTTGTGATCACACAGGGCAAGTTCAGCATTGAAGGACAACCCCTGCCAAATGATATCTGTATTGAAGTGGATGATGTGATGAATAATGCTACAAGGCTGGAACTCATCTTTGAAAAGAACGCAATCCTGCCCCTGCGCAAAAGAATTATCAAAACGCTTACTAAAACAATTACCAAGACCAATAATGAATCGCTGCTGATCAATATACTTGAGGGCAGTCATTTTTCACTCCCCGCATCGTGTATACCCATTGGCGTTATAGAAATAAATGGCCGTGCGCTGGAACAGGACCTGATTAAAGGATCTGATATAGAGATTATGCTTGAAATGAGTGAGAGCCGGGACCTGCACGTAACAGCCATTACGCTGATGAATGACCAGGAGTTTGGAGAGATGTTCAGCCCGAGTGAGCGCCATATCAACCTTGGAAAATTGCGGGATGAAGTATCAGGCCTGCTGCAGATGGCGAAGGAAGAATTACGGGCACAGGAGGCAAGGGAACATTTTGAAGAAGCTGCTGTAACACTGGAGCAGATTAATGAGTTAACGGAGATGGAGAAACAGTTGAAGCGACTGAAGGATGACGACGTGACTGATCTGAAATACCAGATAGAGGAAAGAAAGCGCAGGTTGTCGAAGGAGATCGACAGCAACGACAAGAGTTCGGCGATCGCTTTTGTAAAGGAAGAATACTTTGAAGAGAAGACAAGCTGCTATTACTGGATCGGGCAGTCGGCCAACCCTGCGTTGAAAACAAGGTTTGAACAACTGGTACAGCGGGAGAACGAATACCTCAATTCCGGCAGCAGTTTTGTGCTCAGGAATAAAATTGATGAATTGCGGCAATTATCGTGGGAGGTACGAAAGAAAGATCCGTCTGTACTGATGGGTGCCTTTCATTATTATGCTACTTTGCCTGCCGGGGAGTATCGCGACCAGCGGCAGGCAAAAAAATATATTGAGATCGGGGAGAAGGCCATAGATCGGAAGAACTATGAAGAGCTTTATGTGGCGCTGATGCAGTTGTATATGCTTCACCCGGACAGCGAGCGGAAGAAGAACCCGTTCAGCGGTACCGGCATTGGCTAAAAGCCTCCTGAGAGGTTATCGCGTCTCAAACCCCGTACAGGGATTATACCCCGTCCTGCAAACAGGTTGAAATAATTCACATTCTGAAAATCGATGGTAATTTTAGCAATCTGATGGTCATTATCGATGCCCGGCAGTACGGTAAAGTTGAGGTTCCCCGATGGCTTCATACATTCAAGCATCTTAGTACTGAATTCGTTAAACCGCCCGATACCGGTCAGCTTTCTTTTTCCATATAAAGAGTCTGCTTTCCTGGTTCTGATGTCAAGATTATAACTGAAGTCTTTACCTCCATAACCGAATACATGCCATCCTCCTTTTTCGAGTTGTATGGTATGATCAGTATATGGTTTAAGATAAACGCTGAAGACCCGGTTCCTGCTGAAGAAAAAGACAACACATTCGTACATTATTTTGTTTTCTATAAGAAGTGGTATTGTTGTATTACTTCCCGTGCTTTCTTCACCAGATTTAAACATGGCGGGTGCTGCATCTTCCTGGGGTGCGGTAACGATACTTTCGTCGTGTACGATTGCTCCTGTAACTGTAGTATCTGCTCCCGTTCGGGCAGGCGGCAGGAAAGCAGGTTGTGCAAAAACGGCTTTATAGGGATCATCTCCTGTTTCGAAAGAGACGGTCTTTTTATTTTTATAGACAACGTGGAGGGAGTTATAGAGTGAGTTCATCAGGTAGAGCATGGTGCTGTCTCTTTTTGTCTGGGCTGTAAAGGGCATAAAGCCCATGGAAAATCCTGGTTTCTGTGTTTTCGAGTACTGGTCGTAATTGGTTAGTACTGAGTAAGGGTTATTGTTATAGCTCGGTTGATTACAGGTAGACGAAACCCGTACACAGGCGAAAATGATCATGATAACATACCAGATCACGTGTCCGTTTATCTTTCCTTTACCTGCATCAGCTTCTTCGGCCAGCCCTGAAAGGCGCACGATGAGTTCGCTCACCATAGCTTTCATTCTTGCGCCGCTTTCTATATCCTGTGCGCCATACAGCAGGGTACGGGCAAGATCCTTCTTGCGTGCGTTCCATAGATCAACGGCTAAATTATACACGGCAATGGTGTAGTCTTCCCGAAGGGGTGCAAATGTGTCGGGTAAGCGATTCATGGTAGCCACCCAGTCGTGGCTGGTAAAAGAAGGCAGGGGCGAGAGGTCGGTAAGCCGGTAAGTAGCAAAACTTTCTTTGAGTGCATCGATGGCCTGTACTTTCTCTTCAAGATAGCTATGCAGTATGCCAAAGCAGGTATCATAGTCGTTGCCGTTCAGTAATACAGGGTTGGCAAACAACGCTCCCGTATAGGCAAAATCGCTTGCTGTGATACGCTTGAGCGCCGTTTGTTTGAATGCTGCTTTATAAAAAGGAGAAACAAATGCTATGAAGCCCGGGTCTGTATAAAGGTCGTTATCCAAAAACCGGTCATTACTGCCGATACTGCCGGTTTGTAAAAAAGTAAGTAAAACGGAATCACGGGAAATAGCAGCGTGCCATTCAATGTTGCCCTCTTCTTCGAGTTGATCAAATAATGTAATGATATCGTTACGGGAAAACTCTGTGCTTTTGAGGGTAATGGTAGTACTGTGGGTTAACTCAAACTCTGCCAGTAACTGTTTCTTTTTCAACAACAATGTCTTCCTGTCTATCTCCTGCAGTTCGGTAAGAGATAGTTCCAACAATTCAAAGGGTGATACATACAGCATAATAATGAGGGGGTAAAGGTAATATGGTTTATTGATTAGTTCGCCCTTCTGTGTTTGAATGAACACACGTAAATTTGGTCTATGCAATACTTATTCTTTACAAAACAGACCTTACTGGCTCTTTGCTGCATGGTAGCTTTTTCTGCCTGCAAGATGCGGCAGAAAGTGACCACTATTGTATATAATGCACATATCTATACCGTAGATAAGGCATTTACTGTGGCAGAGGCAATGGCTATCCGCGATGGTAAACTGGTAGCCACAGGTAAAAAAGAAGACCTGCTTAAAATCTATGAAAGTGATGACATGGTTGATGCTGGTGGTAAATACATTTACCCGGGGTTTATTGATGCTCACGCACATTTTTATGGATATGGGCTTACTCTTAACAGTATCAATCTTGTAGGTACAAAAAGCTGGGATGAATGTATAGAGCGGGTAAAAGCGTTTGTAGCGGAGCACCCTGTACAGCCAGGGCAGTGGATCACTGGCCGGGGTTGGGACCAGAACGACTGGGCGGATAAATCATTCCCTGAAAAGACAGAGCTTGACCGGCTCTTCCCCAATAACCCTATCCTGCTGGGGCGTATAGACGGGCATGCAGCAATTGCCAACCAGGCAGCACTGGATAAAGCTGCTGTGCAGCCAGGCCAGCAACTTACAGGCGGTACAATAGAAACCAAAGACGGCCGCCTTACGGGTATCCTGATTGATAATGCGGTAGACCTGGCTACAGCAGTGGTGGCGCCACCAACAAAAGAGCAGGTTTTTGCTGCCCTGCTCAAAGCACAAAACAACTGTTTTGCTGCAGGACTTACAACGATAGTAGATTGCGGACTGCTGAAAAAAGACATTGATCTGATCGATGAACTGCAAAAAAAGGATAGCCTGAAAATACGCATCAATGCTATGCTTACCGACAGCAGTGTTAATTATGAATATTATCTTAAAGCCGGTCCTTACAAAACACCGCGCCTGCATGTGAACGCGTTTAAATTGTATGCAGACGGGGCTCTGGGCAGCCGGGGCGCCTGCCTGCTGCACGATTATGCAGACCGCCAGGGATGGCGTGGTTTTCTGCTTAAGGATAAAGGGTACTACCGCAAAGTGGCTGCACAACTGATAAATACGGGTTTCCAGATGTGTACGCATGCTATCGGCGACAGTGCTAACCGTGAGATACTGAACATCTATGCCGAAGTGCTGAAGGGGCCTAACGACTGCCGCTGGCGTATTGAACATGCGCAGGTAGTTAATGCTGCGGACTTTGGATATTTTGGGAAATATAATATAGTACCATCTGTACAACCCACACATGCCACCAGCGATATGTACTGGGCGGCAGACCGGCTGGGTTCGGATGCAGTAAAGGGGGCCTATGCTTACCAGCAACTGCTCGCGCAAAATAAGTGGATACCATTGGGTACAGACTTTCCTGTTGAAGATATAAGTCCTTTCAAAACCTTTTATGCGGCTGTAGTGCGTAAAGATGATAAAGGATTTCCGGCAGGTGGATTCCAGCCTGAGAATGCACTGAGCCGTGCCGACGCTCTTCGGGGTATGACCTGCTGGGCTGCCTATGGCAGTTTTGAAGAAAAGGAAAAGGGCAGCCTTGAAACCGGCAAGTTTGCCGACTTTATCATACTTGACCAGGACCTGCTCAATTGTGCGCCAGAAAACATATTAAAGACTACCGTACTGGCTACTTATATCAACGGCGAAAGGCTGTACAGGAAGCCCTGAAACTGAATTTTCTTTGCTGGTATCAATAATGTGTGTATTTTACACATTAAATTGCTTGTGGTATGAGAAAATTACTCCTGCTATGGGGTTTGGTTTGCACGCTGTTTCCTGCTTTTGGCCAGCTACTGTCGTGGTCGCCGGACTTCCCTTCAGATAACAGTACAATCACCATCGTCTTTGATGCTTCAAAGGGCAACCAGGGTTTGAATAACTATTCGGGCGATGTTTATATTCATACTGGTGTAATCACGAACCTGAGCGGCGGCCCTTCTGACTGGAAATATGTAGCTACTACATGGAACAGCAACAATGCTGCGCACAGAATGACATCGCTTGGTGGTAACAGGTACCAGTATGTGATCAATAATATCCGCAACTTTTATGGGGTACCTGCTGCTGAAACTATCCGGAGACTGGCAATGGTTTTCCGCAGCTATAATGCTTCTGGCAGCCCGCTGGAAGGGAAATGCTCGGACCTTGGTGAAAACCAGGGCAATATGTATATCCCCCTGAGCGGTACGAACGATACAGTGATCCGCATTACCCAACCTTATTTTGAACCCCGGTATGATTTTTACCGCGAACCTGTTACCGCCACGGTTGGCAACCCGGTAGCATTTAAAGGGGTGGCTTCCAAAACGGGTAACCTTACTGTGTATTACAATGGTACATCCGTAACCACAGCAAATGGTGCTACGAGTATCACGGCCAACCCGGTAATGACTGCAGCGGGCAACCAGGTACTGCGTATGGAGGCGGTTTATCCCGACCGTACAGTAAAAGATTCGGTTGTGTTTTACATTGCACCCACCACGCCTATAGCAGCGCTGCCTGCAGGAGTAAAGGAAGGTATCAATTATGAGCCGGGCGATACATCGGCAACGTTGGTGTTGTATGCGCCGCAGAAAACAGATGTGGTCGTGATCGGTGATTTTAATAACTGGGTTACGCAGGTCAGTTACCAGATGAACAAAACGCCGGATGGTAATTATTTCTGGAAGAGAATTACAGGTCTTACTCCCGGTACAGAATATGGCTATCAATACCTGATTGATGGTAATCTGCGGATTGCTGATCCCTATACACAGAAAACGCTTGATCCGTCGCCTTTTGGGGATGTACAGATTGACGCAGCTACGTACCCGGGCCTGAAGCCTTACCCCACCGGTAAGACCACACAGATCGCAGGAATATTACAAACACGCGAACCGCTGTACAACTGGCAGGTAACTAATTTTACCAGGCCCGATAAAAGACATCTTATTGTTTACGAAACACTGGTACGCGACCTCCTGGCGGCGCATAACTGGCAAACGATGATTGATACGATCAACTATATTAAAAAGCTGAACGTAAACGCTATTGAACTGATGCCCTTCAGTGAGTTTGAGAACAATGATAGCTGGGGCTATAACCCCACCTTCTTTATGGCGCCTGATAAATACTACGGCACCAAAAACAAGCTGAAAGAGTTTATTGATAAATGCCACCAGAATGGTATTGCAGTGATCATGGATATCGTGTTCAACCACGAGTTTGGCCAGGGGCCTCATGCCAGGATGTACTGGAATGCCGGTCTTAACCGGCCTGCTGCCAATAATCCCTGGCTGAACGAAACAGACAAGCATCCCTTTGGCGTGGGTTACGATTTTAACCATGAATCGCCTGCTACAAAATATTATGTGCAGCGCACGATTGAACACTGGATCAATGAATACAAGATTGATGGCTTCCGGTTCGATCTGTCTAAAGGATTTACGCAGCGGCTTACTACGGATGTAAATGCCTGGAGCGCGTATGACGCAAGCCGTGTTGCCATCTGGAAACGCTATGGTGACAGCGTATGGGCCCACGCTCCCAATACATATATGATCCTCGAACACTTTGCAGAGACGGCTGAAGATAAAGACCTTGCTAATTACGGCTTCCTTATGTGGGGTAACCAGAACTACCAGTATAATGAAGCAACAAAGGGGAACAATACCAATTCCAATGTCAGTGGTATTGTGTACAACAGTAACGAAAGGCAGATGAGTTTCCCGCACCTGATGGGATATATGGAAAGCCATGATGAGCAACGCCTGATGTATAAGAATATCAATGAAGGGAGCAGCTCGGGCAGTTATAATGTGCGGGATACGACTACCGGTTTACGCCGGGTAGAAGCCGCTGCTGCTTTATTCTTCACCATCCCCGGGCCTAAAATGTTCTGGCATCTGGGCGAGCTGGGTTATGATGTATCTATTAATGCCTGTACTGACGGCAGCTTCCCCAATAACGATCCGAACAACGGCAACTGCCGTACGGCCCGTAAGCCCTTTCACTGGGAGTATAACCAGGATGTAAGGCACAAACGGCTGTATGATGTATTTGCCAGCCTGATCAACCTGAGGCGTACGCAGGTGGCAACGTTTAACAGCAGTAATATGAACTACAACCTGGTGGGTGCAGTGAAATGGTTCCAGCTTACCGACCCCAACCTGAGCCTTACGGTAATGGGTAACTTTGATGTGGTGCAGCAGGGGCTGAATATTACGTTCCAGAATGCAGGTACCTGGTACGACTATCTTACGGGCGCTACTTTCAGTGCGACAGGCGCGGTACAGAACATTTCTTTACAGCCCGGCGAGTATCATGTGTACGTAAACAAGAACGTAACCGGGGTGGTTACTACACCGGTTAATGAAATACCAAACGAAAAAAATGGTCTTGGGTTGCGGGTATATCCTAACCCGGTAGCGGGCGGAACGGCCACGCTGAAATATACGGTGCCTGTTACCGGTAAGGTTAATCTTACGCTGGTGAATGTACTTGGGCAGCCGCTGCAAAATCTCTTCTCCGGTGTCCGTGCAAAAGGAGAGTACCAGCTTGACCTGGGCAAAAGCCTTTTCGCTTTGCAGGAGGGTATTTACTTTATCCGTATTGAACAGAATGGCAAATACCAATTTACCCGGTTTGCGCGGTAATTTACTAATAACCGATTATTCATTATAGTCCAGACAATCAAATGATTACAATAGAAAACGGCAGAATGCACAAACAGGTAAAGACTCTGCAAACCATACAGTCTGAAGTAGCCGGAACAAACCGGCTGGCGCTCAGTGTTGACTGTGTGATTTTTGGTTTTGACGAAAACAAACTGAAGGTACTACTGATCCGCAGCGACCTGAAAAAATACCAGGGTAAGTATTCGCTGCTTGGCGACCTCGTGCATCCGTCGGAGGACCTTGACGCAGCAGCGTACCGGGTACTTAAACAGCGTACGGGCCTCAACGACGTTTACCTTGAGCAGGTACAAACCTTTGGTTCTGTGGTTCGCCACCCTGCGGGCCGGGTAGTAACGGTAGCTTACTGCTCACTGATCAATGTTCAGCACCATAAGCTCAGAATACTGGAAAACGACCTGCACTGGCACGATGTAAAAAGCGTGTCTGACCTTGCGTTCGACCACAAAGAAATACTGGAAGCTTGTTACGAACGCCTTCAGAAACGCGTACAGGAGCATCCGCTCGGTTTTAACCTGCTGCCCAAGAAGTTTTCTTTACGCGAACTCCAGAACCTTTATGAGGCTATTCTTGATGTTAAAATGGATCGGCGAAACTTCCGTAAGAAGTTTTTTTCTATGGATTTTCTTACTGATACCAACGAAATGGAACAGGATGTGCCCCACCGTCCGGGCAAGCTCTATAAGTTCAATTATGACAAATATGAGAAGAAAAAAAAGAAGTGGTTTGGCATCGACTTTTAACCCATTTTCACCGGTAATACGCAGCCACGCAGCATTCCGGTAATCTTCTCTGTCCCTTTAATTTATACTGAACTGCCTGTTGGATTATCAGCGGGCAATTTGAAAAAAGACTTAACAAAACTTTACCATATCGAAAAACTGCCTTAATTTGTGTAAAATTTACACATTAGTATTTGCGTAAATTTTACACATTAGGACTTTAGTCTCTATTTATTAAAAACGATAATGTTTGCTTTATGAGAAAAAGCTTCAGAAAGATCTGCGGATTTTTGTCGCAGGCGCTTGCACTGCTGTTGCTCAGTTCAATGGCTTTAGCACAAACCGTTGTTACCGGTAAAGTAACAGACGTCAGGGATAACACACCTGTTTCGGGAGTGAACGTGACGGCTAAGGGCAGTAAAACTGCCGTACAAACAGATGCCGGTGGTAATTTCAAGATTACCGTACCCGCCGGTTCAACCGCACTTATCTTTTCTTCAGCAGGATTTACCAGGCAGGAGGTAACACTGAACGGACGTAATAACGTTGATGTTCAGATTACGCAGAACAACCAGCAGCTCAACGAGGTGGTGGTGGTAGGCTATGGTGTGCAGAAGAAGAAAGAGGTGACGGGTACCATTGCCAAGATTGGTGCGGACAAGATCGCCAACGTACCTTCACCCAGTTTTGAAAGCGCACTGGCGGGTAAAGCTGCAGGTGTAAACATCAGTACAAGTGGTGGTATGGCTGGTTCCGGTGCAGTGATCCGCATCCGTGGTATTGCTACACTTACGCAGAGTGGTGACCCGCTGATTGTGATTGATGGCATCCCGGTGGAGAACAACTATGTAGATGGGCCTACACGTAATCAACTGGGACAGGACAGGAACCCACTGGGCAATATTGACCCGAACGAGATCGAATCTGTTGAGATCCTTAAAGACGCGGCAGCCTCGGGTATCTACGGTTCACGCGGGGCCAACGGGGTAATTATCATCACTACAAAGCGCGGTAAGGGCAATAAGCTCAAAGTTAATTTTGCCACCCGTTTTGGCATTTCGACCTATTCGGTAAAGCCAAAGTTTGTTGATAAAAACACATGGCTGGCTATTCGCCAGGAAGCCTGGGAGATGGATGGTAATACCGGTTTTCAGCAAAACCTGCCCGGTGTGGCAGGCGGCTTTCCGCTGAGCCAGGCGCTTAATAACCCCGGCACTGACTGGTGGGATATGGCTACCCGTACGGGCGGCAACCAGACCGTCAACCTTTCTGTGTCGAAGGCAGGACGTTTTATCAACTATTTTGTAGGGGGCAGCTATAGTAATGAAAATTCTTATATAACAGGGAATGACTATAAGCGCTATGGTATCCGTGGTAACTTTGATATCAAACCCCTTGAAAAGCTTGCGATTGGTGTAAACGCAAGCTTTAATACCGGTGTGAGTAATTTGCTCAACAATGCCTGGAACGGTGGTTTAGGTCTTGCCATGAGCACCGGTCTTCCTTACTACCCTGTTTATAATGCAGACGGCAGCTTCTTCCGGGCCAACAGCGGTGTTACCTGGGACTTTGGTGGCGGTAATAACCTTGAAGCCCAGCGCAAGTATTCTGATTACCGTTCTAACGAGCAACGTTTTAATGGTGGTGTGAATGCAGTATATACTATTATCAAAGACCTTAACGTAAAGGGTTATTTCAACTACAACCAGTCTAACTCCCTGTTTGGTGGTTACAAGGCATTCCTGCTTACGAGCCCCACTACGACGAGACCGGATTCGGGGGATGCTTACAATAACTTCAATAAGTACACGAGTAACCAGATTGGTGTGCAGGTAGACTATAAATGGAAGATCTCTGAACAGGCTTCACTCAATATCATGGGTGGCGCTGAACAAACAGAGGATAAGACGATGTACCAAAACTATGGTGGTATAAGCAATGCTGCCTACTTCAATGGTGGGAAGAATTCTGTTTACGAATCAGAAAAGGCAAAGAATCCTTTGCAGATCGGTTACAATAAGATTCGCCAGAGTCTTTTCAGCCGTTTGAACTTCAGCTATCTCGGCCGTTACTTTATACAGGGATCTATGCGTCGTGATGGTTCTTCGGTGTTTGCACAGAAGAAAAATAAATGGGGTTACTTCCCAACGGTATCAGGTAGCTGGGTGATCAGTGAAGAGGCTTTTATGCAGAAGCAGAAGGTTTTCAACTTTCTTAAGCTGCGTGTAGGGTGGGGCCTTGTGGGTAATGATAACGTGGACTGGAAGGCGGGCTATCCTACTGCGGATACATCGCGTGCTACCGGTGGTGGTGGCTATGGCGGCAACCCCACAACAGACGGCCGTACTACTTTGGGTAACGACAACCTGAAATGGGAAACAACGCGCGAGCTTACTGCCGCGATCGAATTTGGCCTCCTGAAAAACAGGATCAGCGGTGAGGTGGCTGTATACAAGCGTACTACACAGTTTAATAACCTGCTCACTTCTGTAGCGATCAATGCATACAACGGTATTGGTGGTAATCAAACACAAAACCTGGGTGATCTTTACAACCAGGGGATTGAGTTTACATTGAATACAACCAATGTTCGCAATAAGGTTTTCAACTGGAACACCAACTTTAACATTGCCTATAACTACAACCAGGTAACCAGTATCGGTTCGGTATTGCCCGATGCGATTGCCGGTGGTACCAACGAAACGAGGGTATTACCGGGTTATCCTATCGGTACTATTTTCACCGTGCGTTATGTGGGTGTTGATCCTGCCGACGGCCTGCCGATCTTCCTTGATAAGGATGGCAACCGTACTAAAACGCTCAACGTAACCTCCGGCATTGGTGATAAGGTGCCGGTGGCCAATGTATATCCTACATATACCGGTGGTTTTACGAATACCTTCAAGTATAAGAATATTGAGCTCAACACGCTTTTCACTTACCAGTGGGGTGGTCATATCTGGGATAACAGCGGTAAACGCAGCATGGGCTTTATGACAGACTGGAATGTTTATTCTTTCTATGTAGGCAACTACTGGCGCAAACCCGGCGATGTTGCGAAATATCCAAGACCTACTCTTGCGGGTTACCCCGGTGTGGAAGGAAACCCCTGGAGCAACAACTCTTCTATGCAGGTGTTCAGCTCGGATTTTGTAAGGCTGCGTGAACTTACACTGGCTTATTACTTTCCTGAAAAGCTGATCAAACGCTGGAAGATGACGAACGCGAAGTTCTATGTAACAGGATACAACCTGCTGTTGTTTACCAAGTACCCGGTTGGGGATCCTGAAACGGGAAGGGATGGTGAAGGGAACGATGCCCGTAACCAGTCGGCCAATTCCAACTTCCTTAACCCGCCATTGTCGAAATCTATCAACTTTGGCCTGAACGTTAGTTTCTAATCTTTAAATCTGATTATAATGTCATATAAAAGAATATTAGCAATCTTCGCCGCAGTAGCGTTTACGGGCGCCGGTTGTAAAAAACTGGAATTTACCCCAGCGGGGATCGTATCGCCGGCAAATGCCTACCAGACAGAAGCGGATGTGAAGGATCTCGTTAACGGGATGTACCTGCCGGTTGCGGGCGGTAATCTTTACGGTGGCCGTATCCAGCGTGTAAGCGAGCTGATGGGTGATGTAACTGATGGCTCGGCGATTACCGGTTACGATGCGGATATCTACAACTTCCGCAGCAGTGCTGATGCGGGCACAAGTGAAGTTTATAATGATGCCTACAACTCTATCATGCGCGCAAATACTGCGCTCGAAAACATCAACCTGGTTACCTCATCTGCGGCTACCAGGAACAACTATGAAGGCCAGGCTTATTTCATCAGGGCTATCGGTCATTTTGAAGTGGTAAAACTGTATGCACAGCCTTATGGGTTTACTGCTGATAACAGCCATGCGGGTATCGTAGTGAAGACCAAGAGTGAATTTGAGGGTACACGGAGCCGTAATACGGTAAAAGAAGTGTATGATGCCATACTGGGAGATCTCTACAAAGCGCAGGGTCTGCTTCCTGCCACCAATGGTGTTTACCCCACGAAATGGGCTGCCAAGGGCTTCCTGGCCAGGGTGTACTTCCAGATGAATAAAATGGACAGCGCGTACAAGTATGCGAATGAAGTGATCACGGGCAGCGGCGCTACGTTTGATGCTACGGCCTCTTATGTAACTAAACGCTTCAACAAACCTGTTACATCCGAAGCTATTTTCTATCTTGTAAACGAAGCTGGCCAGGCGCCGCGTTTTGGCGGACTGCGCAATGATGGTAACATCGAACAGTCTATAGGTCTTCCTGTTACAACTGCGGCTTATAATGCGGGAACCAGTAATACTAACGATGTGCGTAAGAACTGGTACAGCAACGTTTCGGGTGCTTATGGCATCAATAAGTATAAAGTGGCTGATTTTGTACTGCCGGTGCTGCATATCACGGAGATGAAGCTCATCAGGGCAGAGGCTGCTGCCGTACTGAACCAGAACCTGGCAACAGCGATCGGCGACATCAACGACATCACGAACCGGGCATACGGGGGAACAAAAGCGCCCCTTGCAGGCACGGCTACAGCGGCTATTGTGCTTTCTACCGTAAGGCAGGAGCGCAAACTGGAAATGGTATATGAGTCGGGCGACAGGTTGCAGCAGATCAAACGTATCGGTGCTTCCGGCGAGGCCAGTGTGAGCCGCAGTAATGCTCCCTGGAACTGTAATGGCATGGTGCTTCAGTTTCCGGCACAGGAGTTTAATGTAAACGTCAACTTCAAGCCTAACCCTACCGGCGGCTGTTTATAATTCATCTGTTAAATAGATAAGATATGAAAAAGATAGTTTTTGCAATACTGGTTACAATGGCTCTGTACTTTGCAGCCTGTAAGCCGGAGTCGCTCAAAGATTACGAATCCAATTCTGCATTCAGCATCAGCTCCCTCCAGGGTACCTGGAAGCTGACAAAGGTTACCCAGCGTGATGAGGATGCTGCTCGTAAGGGCTTTCCTTATAAAGACCTTGATGTTACAGCCGCCCTTGGCCAAAGCCAGGTAGCCATTACCCTGAACCTTGCCGGTAATGCGCCGGGTACCTATACCATCAATTATGGTACAGGCGCCAAGCTCCTGAAAGTGGGTAACGGTAACTGGTTTCTTGACGACGTGAATAAGCCGGGTAAAATGAACCTGGCAAGCGGTACCGATACGGCCAAACTGATTCTGAGCAACTATGCCAACCTGCTCAACAATAAGCTGGTTATGGTGCAGAAGAAGTTTTACAATGGTAAAGAAGCCATCACTTATAACTATGAATTTTCTAAAAACTAAAACAACAAAACATAGTATATGAAAAAGATATTTTTATCCATGTGTTTTGTGATGGCTGCTTTCTGGGGAATTTCCCAGACTGGTACCATTACCTTATCGCCCACCAGCTTTACGGCGGAGGATGAAGTTACCATTACGGTGGATGTAACAGGAACGGGTATGGCGGGTGAAAATGATGCGTATGTATGGATATGGGCCAACGCTAATGCGGCGGGATATCCTTCTAAAGACGGCATCTACAATACTGCCTGGACTAATTCACCTGACGGTGCAAAAATGACCAAGATTGCAACCAATAAGTTCCAGTATAAGTTTACGGGAACGGTGATCTTCCAACTGGCACCTGCACAGTTGAAGCACTTCCAGTTTCTGTGCAAAGCAAAAGATGGCAGCAAGCAAACAAGCGACTGTCCTGCACAGGCTTTCGATCCGCTGGTGTTTGTACCTACGGTTACCCGCGTATTTCCTAATAAGGTAGGGCAGGATGATGCGGTATCTATCTATTTTCATCAAACCCTTGCTACGGTAGAGGAGGAAAAGCGTATGGCGCCTACCCATTTTATTATATCTGTTTATGATGTAAATGGTAACCTGGCAGGTGGCGGCGAGCAAACGGTTACTGCTGTAAACGAAGGCGGCGGCGTATTCTCTTATACATTTATTCCTGCACAGAAATTCAGCATCCCTGCGGCAACCAAACTGGGTAAATTCCGTTTCAGGGTAAAGGGAACAGGGAGAGACGCCAACGGGCAACCTGTTAACGTGGAAACCTCGAATACAGACAAAAATTTTGATCTATAAACTATTAATAAATTAGTCAGCAATGAAGAAGTTAAGCATATTATCACTGATTGCTCTTGTACTGTTCGCGGGCTGTAAAAAGTACGAGTTCGACACTACAGTGAACGGTGAAGCTCTTGGCCAGCTCAAACTAACGGCCCCGGCGTCTAACACTGTACTGGTGCTCAATGCCGCTACACCCGCCGAAAAAGTAAGTATTACCTGGACGGCTGCCAAACCCGGCGTGGGCAAAGCCCCCACTTATAAATGGGTGGCGGCGCTGAAGACTGGTAATATCGATGCCCCGATCATTGAGATACCATCGGACAACAGCGGAGCGGAAACAAAGCTCACCCTCACGTACCAGCAGATTGATGCAGCTCTTGCAGCCAAGGGCATTGCCGCGGCTGCTGCGAGTGAGCTGATCTGGAGTGTGGTGGCCGACAATGGCTCGGTTAAAGTGCGCAGTACGGATATATTCGGCATCAAGATTACCCGCTTTGGTGACGGGGTAACACCTTTTACTGTATACGGCCCGCTTTCTTCCATCCAAAACATGGAGCTGGACCCGGGTTCGACCAGTAATAATATCGTATTCAAATGGCAGAAATCGTTACCGGCTGCGGCTGCCAATGCAATAAAATACAAGTTGCAGGTGGTTAAGGAAAACGATCCTTTTACCGCACCTTTTATACTGGATGTAGCGAGTGACAATAACGGTGCTGATACTACTAAAACATTTACGCACAAAGCTTTTTCGGATTCGCTTACGGCTCACGGGTACACTGACCTGGGCATCATCGCCAAACTGAAATGGAGGGTGGTGGCTACTTCGGGCAACTTCAGCCTTCCCTCAATGTTCAGCAATACGCTTTATATTGCCCGTGAGGTAAAAATGTATATGGTGGGAAGCTTCCAGGGATGGGATCCTGCTAATGGCCTCCGCATGATACCTGATATACGCAGCGGCTTACTGAACAATATGTACTGGTGCTATATCTACCTGCCTGCCAATACTGAGTTTAAGTTCCTGCAGGGGCAGGCGTGGGGTCTACCTGATTATGGTGATGGCGGCAGCGGTAATCTGGCTCCCGGCGGCGGCAACATCCAGGTGGCTACGGCGGGTGTTTACCGTATTTCGATGAATAAGTCTACTCTTAAGTTCAACATTTCTGCAGGCCGTATGGGTGTGGTAGGTAGTGCTACTGCGGCAAACTGGGATCCTCCAACCACTTTTACGCTGCCCTCGACGCAGATGAAGTTTATGGGTACGAACCAGTTCCTGGGTGTACACACGCTTTCTCCCGGTGGGTGGAAGATGATTGACAATAATGCATGGAACAGCGGCAGCAATACGGTAGAAGAGACACGGAGCTACGGTACTGCTGGTGGTACGGGTTCCAAGCTGGAAGTAAACGGCGCCAATCTGCCCGACATTGCTACTGCGGGTACCTACCGCGTGATATGGGATGCGAGCGACATCAAGAACCCGAAATATGAGCTCTATTCTGATCTGCGCATTGTAGGCGCTTTCCAGGGATGGGATTATAATTCTGCCCCCAGCATGACTTATATGGGCAATGGTGTATGGCAGAAAACGGGTTTCGTACTGCCTGCGGGTGAGTTTAAGTTCGTATCTAAAGAAGGGTGGGATTTCAATTATGGCGGTACCGGTGGTGTACTCTCACGGGGAGGCAGCAATCTTAACGTGGCAGCGGGTACCTATACCATCACCGTGGATGAATACAATAAGACCTATACGATCTTATAAGAACAATAAACAGTAGCTTCCGTAACAGGGGGCATGATGACAAGCCCCGGCATTTTACAGCCGGGGCTTTTTTATGTTATATTAACCGCTGTACGGGGTGGGGGTTATTGCTGTATTGTTACTACTGTACCTACCGGAATATAGCTGTACAGGTCTTTCATTTCGGTGTACTTAACTGAAACACAGCCATCTGTCCAGTTATAAAAATTGTCTACTGTCCATTCCTCGTCGGGTCTTGTTGCATGGATGGCAATGCCGTTTCCTATTTTAGCACTTGCGGGCAGTAACCCGTTTTGCTTGCGTTCCTTAAAGCGCCTCAGGCTTTCTGTATTGGGGTAGTCGAGCAGCAGCTCGGGGCCCCATTTAGGATGGATTTTCTTTACAATTACCCTGAATGTTCCATCGGGGGTTCGTTTATCGCCTTCCCGGAACTTATCGCGGAGGTCTTTGCTGCCAAATACAACAGGATAGGTGGCGTACCAGCCTTCATCATCATATACCTTCAGCTCGTAATCGCTTTTGTCTACTATAATGTAATACGGGCTTGCGGAGCTGTCTGGTCTGGCGAGGGGCAGAGGTTTAGCAGCTACGGGTTTCCTGCTTCGCACGCTCTTCTTGCGGCTCTTTCCGGGGCTGAAGGCGGGCAGGCTTATCACCATTGCCACCAAAACCAAAGAATAAAGGATCCTGTGCTTCATGCTTGACTTGTAGTTTATGTGTGCGTAATCTTCAAACGTTATGCCACCAAAATTTATTTTCTGCCGACGGGCGGGGGGATGGTTGATTTAACAGATTTTTAATAATATACCCGGGAAAAACAGCTATAATGACAAATACATTTAATATGTACGGCACCTGTTTTCAAACGGGCCACTAATATCAGATAATTCTCTTACGTGCTGTAATTTTTTTATCAACGGCTGCAAACAAAAAAGCCTCCTTTTGGGAGACTTTTTTGTGCTCTACCCCGCCCCTTCAGCAAAGACTTCAGGGGCAAAGGATAGAGAGAGAAAGAGTTTTACCAGTTGCTGAGGCGGATGCCCAGGTTATATGGTTTAAAGTCGAGACCATTGCTGAACATCGATTTGGGGCTGTACGAACCGTAAAGACGTACCGGGCCTAAACCAAGCTCTGCGATATAGGAGATTTTGAAGCGTTCCATATCATAATCTCCCTTGTTTTTATCGGTACCGCGCTCCCCGCTTTTCTGCTTGTTGCGCTGGCTGTAGAGGTAGCCGGCACTGATACCTGCGCTCAGGCTGATACCCCTGCCCCTGTACACGGGGTTGGTAGTAAAGTTGAGCATTACCGGCACGGTCAGATAGTCTGCGGCCAGTTTGTTTTTTACAAAAGCTACCGAATCTCTCAGTATAAAAGCCGAGGCGTTGTTGTTATATGGAGGATAGGGGTTGGGGCCGCCTTCCTTAAAGCTGATATTTGATTTGAAGCGGTAATTGTTCAGCTCCAGCCCGAGCCCGTACTTCAGGTTGACATGGTGCTTTACGAGGTTGAGGCGCTGCATAAAGAACCAGATATTAACGTTGATGCTCTTACCTGTACGCAATTTGAAGTCGCTGGCACCGAGAGCGGGCTGGCCGGGGCGGTTGGCCAGGTAAGTGGGGGGTAGGCCGGCATAATTGGTATTGTCGTTGTAGTTTGAGAAACCAAGGTCTACGATCCACCAGTTGGTACTGATATTGGAAGGTTTATTCCTGCGTTTGCGGCCGATACGGATATCGGTATCCCATTCCTTATCCTGTTTTTTTGATCCTCTTTTTATGATCACAATATTTCCTATACGGATTGTGTCACTGGCTTTTCTAACTGTAGTGTCTGTTTGTGCTGTGGCAGACAGGCATAGGAATGCTCCTGCCATAAGTGCTGTAAATTTTTTCATCATCTTATTTTTTGTGTTGATTATCGTGCTGCAATTTCAAAGTTGGCAACCTTAATGGTTCTGCCGCTGCCATTGATACCTGTATTCCGAGTAAACACACGGGAGACTTTCCTGAGTAACCCCCGCAAGAGCGGTTTCTTTTCCGGCTCCTCAAACCCGTCATCATTCTGCACATATACTGCAGGTTGTGCTTTAGCGATGGCGGTTTCGGGTGTTGGCGCTATGGCCGGTTGTAAAGTACTGATCCGTTGAACAGGCGAAGCAACAGGCTCTATCAATGCAACAGCATCCTTCCCGGGATATTTGCTGTTTGTTGCAGGTAGTACGTCTGTGCTGTTGTTTTCGTTACCGGTTGGAGTGTTAATATTTTGTAAAAGGCTTTTATCGTTTTTGCGTACAGTTTGTACTGGCGCTGTTTGTGCCGTACGGTTATCTGTATTGGTTTGCATCGCAGGTATGGTAACGGTACGCTGCTGTACGGCAGCATCGGCGGGTGTTGTACCTGTATCTGCTGCTGTAGTAAGCGATTGTGCGGCTGTGTTGTTTACACCCGGTGTTGCTGCAAGGTTGCCGACGCTGACCTTATTGTTGGGGGCAGGTGTAACAACACTGCCCGTGGCGGATGATGTGGTCTTACCGGTATGCGTAAGGTTAAACACTCCCCAGGTGCCGGTGCCCACCAGCATAGCGGCAGCGGCTATACGCCACCAGCGGGCAGGAATAACACGCGCGGGTTCATGCCTGTACAACTGTGCTTTGTTTTCGAATACTACTGTATCTGCTGCATCCAGCTTTGTCTTTTGCAGCAGTTCCCATTCTTTCTGCAAGACAGGGTCGCTGGCCGTCATTGCTGTAACGGCTGCGGCAGTAGTTGCTTCCAGTTCGCCATCTAGTAAAGAAAGCAGTTGTTCCTGTGAAGCCCCGCTGATGCGGAACAGGCTGTTCTTATCCATAAAACTAACCGTGTCGGGCTGCAGCACCGTTTGCAGCAGGGCATCGAGCTCCGGCTGCAGATCGGGGTGGCTGGCCACAAAATCTTCTACGGCTTTTCTCGCGCCGGCTGACAACTCATTGTCTGCATAGTGCAGGAAAAAAGATTCGTAATTATGGCGGTCAATGTTCATGTTCTTTGTCAGTTGTTAAAAAGGGGCATCCTTTTGTTACAAAACGTTTTCCAGTTTCACAATATACGCGCGCAGTTGCAGCCTTGCCCTGTGCAGGTAAACTTTTACCTGGCTTTCGTTGAGCTGCATGATGTGGCCGATCTCTTCATAACTGTATCCTTCGTAGTCTTTCAGCATCACCAGGCTGCGCTGGGTGTCGCTGAGTTTAGACAGGGCTTCATCGAGTACACGCTTAGCGTTGTGCTGCGGGCCTGTTACGCCTGTATTTTCTTCAAAGCTATCCCGGAGGCTGATTCTTTTGTTTTTCCTGATATGATCGATCATCTGGTGATAGGCCACGGTAAACAAATAGCTTTTGCTCCGGTTATTATCTACATTGTCTCTGTTTATCCAGAGTTTTTCAAACGCACACTGGACTACATCCCGGGCATCTTCTTCGTGCCGCAGGTTTTTGAGGATAAAGCGATATACGTTATCCGCATACAGGTTTACACAATGGTTGTATTCTCTCTCCGTCATACAGTTTGGGTGTTTCACCACGAGCCGCAGTTATGGCTTTGGAATATGAAACGTACCAACAGGTCTTAAAGTTACAGTAATCGTTAAAATTATACAGAAAAGGGAGAGAAGATGGGGTCGTGCCGCTGCATGATGGCTTTTTGTATCTCCCTGCAGCATTTCACTCCCGGCTTAGTGCAGGGCGTTGGCTTTATTGCATCGGCAGTGGAAGGCTCCAATGCCAGGAGTGTAACAGAGCCGCCGAGAACAACTAAGAAAAGTAATATCGATTTTTTTGTCAGCATACTTTTGGTGAGACGAAATTACTCGTTAAATGTTACATCAAACAGCATAAATTGTTAAAAGTCTTTAACAGTTTGTGCTGAAATGCACGGCTCCTTGCCTATTTTTGCTTCATTCAATAAAAGGGTATGAACGAAAACTTTGTAAAGCGCATCGGCACGGCGCTGGAAGAGATCCGCGAAGCGGGCTTGTATAAAACGGAACGCATCATTACGAGCGAACAGGGAGCTGAAATTGTGGTGAATGGGAAGACTGTGCTTAACTTCTGCGCCAATAACTATCTCGGCCTGTCCTCGCATCCTAAGGTAACAGCGGCGGCTAAAAAGTATGTTGACTATCGGGGTTACGGGATGAGCAGCGTACGCTTTATCTGCGGTACGCAGGACATTCACAAGGAGCTGGAGCAGAAAATTGCCGCTTTTCTTGGTACTGAAGATACTATTCTCTACGCCGCTGCCTTTGATGCCAACGGGGGTGTGTTTGAGCCTCTTTTTGACGACTCTGATGCCATCATCTCTGACGCACTCAACCATGCAAGTATCATTGACGGGGTTCGCCTTTGTAAGGCTGCGCGTTACCGTTATGAGCATAATAATATGGCCGACCTTGAAGCCAGGCTGCAGGAAAGCGCAGGTGCAAGAAGCCGTATCATTGTTACAGATGGTTCTTTCAGTATGGATGGCACCATTGCACAACTGGATAAGATCTGTGACCTGGCTGATAAGTACGATGCTATCGTGATGATTGACGAATGCCATTCGTCGGGCTTTCTTGGTAAAACGGGCAGGGGTACACACGAGTACCGCGGCGTTATGGGGAGGGTAGATATTATTACGGGCACCCTGGGTAAGGCTCTTGGCGGCGCCAGTGGCGGCTTTACCAGCGGCCGCAGGGAGATCATCGAAATGCTCCGCCAGCGCAGCCGTCCTTATCTTTTCAGTAATACGGTAGCACCCAGCATCGTGGGCGCATCCATAGCGGTGCTTGATATGCTCAGCGAAACCACCGAGCTGCGTGACAGGCTGGAAAGCAATACAAAATATTTCCGCACAAAGATGACTGTGGCGGGTTTTGATATTAAGCCGGGTGATCATCCTATTGTACCTATCATGCTGTATGAGGCAACGGTAGCGCAGGATTTTGCTGCACGCCTGCTTGACGAGGGCATTTACGTGATCGGCTTTTTCTTTCCTGTAGTGCCCAAGGGCCAGGCGCGCATACGCGTGCAACTGAGCGCCGGTCATGAACAGGAGCATCTTGATAAAGCAATTGCGGCATTTACCAAGATTGGTAAAGAGCTGGGTGTAATCAAATAAGTGAGAGGGGTACTAACCGGATTAATATGACAGAAACAGCAGATACGTTTAAAGCAAAGAGTGTGATCAAATCGGCTGACCTGGAGCACAGGCGGACGATCAATTTTAATATAGGGCGCTATAATGCTGTGGTGCCACAGGGTAAAGCGCAGTTTACGGATGTGCACCTTGCGAGAGAACGGGCCAAGAACCTGAAATGGAGGGCTATCGAAACGCTTGACCAGCAACTGGAAGAGTTTGAGTTGAGCTTTACCAAACGTGGCGGCAAGGTGATCTGGGCTGAAACCATTGAGCAGGCGCAGGAGGAGATACTGAAGATATGCCGGGAGAAGGACTGCCGTACACTGGTGAAGAGCAAGAGCATGGTAACCGAAGAGATCGGCCTCAATGACTTTCTGGAAAAGCACCATATTGAAAGTGTGGAGACTGACCTGGGCGAATATATTCAGCAACTGGATGGGGAGCCGCCTTACCATATTGTTACACCTGCCATGCATAAAAGCAAGGAGGATGTGGCGAAGCTTTTTGCTGAAAAGCTCGGTACGCTACCTAATCTTACACCCGAACAGCTTACGCTGGTGGCCCGGCAGAAGCTGCGCGAAAAATATGTACAGGCCGAAGTGGGTATTACGGGTGCCAACTTTATCATCAGCGATACGGGTGCCATCGCCATTACAGAAAACGAGGGCAATGCACGATTGAGCTGTGCATGGCCAAAGACACATATCGCCATTGTGGGCATCGAAAAAGTGATCCCTTCAATGACTGACCTGGGGTTGTTCTGGCCGCTCCTGTCTACTTTTGGTACGGGGCAGAAGATCACTGTGTACAATACCATTGTGGCGGGCCCTAAGCAACCTGGTGAAACCGATGGCCCGGAAGAAATGTATGTGATCCTGCTTGACAATGGGCGTACCAATATACTTGCCAGCCCCAAGAGCCGCGAAAGCCTTTACTGCATACGTTGCGGCGCCTGCCTCAATGCCTGCCCTGTGTATAAGAACATTGGCGGTCATGCCTATGGGGTTACTTACAGCGGCCCTATCGGCAGCGTCATCACGCCGCACCTGAGTGGTATGGATGAATACAAGCACCTGAGCTATGCTTCTTCTCTTTGCGGTAACTGTACTGAGGTTTGCGCGGTAAAGATCAACCTGCACGAGCTGTTGCTTGATAACCGCAATACTTCTGTAGAACAGGGCCTGGTATCTTTTGGCGAACGCTGGGCCTGGAAGATATGGCGCAAGGCTTCGCTGAGCCGCCGCATGATGAACCTCGGCAACGGCAGTATGAAGAACTGGATGGTGAATAAACTGTTTAAGGGATGGAGTAAACACCATGGTGCGCTTGACTTCAGCCGGAAAACCTTTAATGAAATGTGGAAGGACAGGTATAAAAAATAGGTGGCACGCCGGTAATCGGGCGCGTCATCTTTCAACTCATCAACCCGGTACATTTTGCTGCTGATATACGCACATACTGATTCGCCAAGGCTGCGATACATTACCCGGTTTATTTTTAATGAGCTGATACCTGCTGCTTTCAGCATCACTACTGATGCTGCTGTTTTTACCCATCATGATGGGCCGAAGATCAATTACAGTGCTACGCCACTGCCCGGTACGGGGCTTCACCTGCCCCCGGTTGCCCTGCTCTTCGAAAGGGGTATACGCCGGCAGGAGATCACCTGCTTTAACGACAGCGGTTATACGGCTTTTTACCGCACGGGGGGCGATACGGGGTTCGATATATTTGCTGCCACTTTTTATCTTGTAAGCCGCTACGAAGAATACGAGCCGCATACTACTGATACCTATGGCCGGTATGCCCATACCAATGCCCTTGCCTGGAAGGAAGGGTTCCTGGCCGAACCACTCGTGCATACCTGGGCCGAACGCCTTCGGCAGCAACTGACAGGGCAATGGCCGGCATTTACCGCGAGACAGCATCATTTTTCTTTTTTGCCCACTTATGATATTGATATTGCTTATGCCTACTGCTATAAGGGAATGGCGAAAACCCTTGGCCGCCTGTTGCTTGAGCCTTCAAGCCTGGGCAGGCGCATCAGGGTGGCGCAGGGAAAGGAAGCTGATCCTTTTGACAGTTATGACTGGCTGCACCACCTGCACCAGGAGCATCGCCTCAACCCTTTTTACTTTTTTCTTGTAGCTGAGCGTAACGGGCAGTACGACAAAAATATACTACCTCATCAGCCTGCTATGCAGCAGCTCATCGCTGCGCATGCCGCACGCTACAGGGTGGGTCTCCACCCATCCTGGCAGAGCGGTGATGACCCGGGGTTGCTGCTCAAAGAAAAGGCGACACTCGAAACAATGGCGGGGCAATCCATCTCTGCTACACGGCAGCACTATATCCGTTTCAGCCTGCCGGATACCTATCGTTTGCTGGCGGCCTCCGGTTTTACAGACGATTTTTCAATGGGGTATGGGAGTGTTAATGGTTTCAGGGCCTCGGTGGCGGCGCCGTTTTTCTGGTATGATATTGAACTGGAGCAGGAAACACCACTGCGCATTCACCCCTTCTGTTATATGGATGCCAACTGCTATTATGAACAAAAGCAAACTGCGGAGCAGGCTTTCGCTGAATTGCAGCAATATGCTGCTACCTGCCGCCTTCTGGATGCTCCTCTCTGCACCATCTGGCATAATAACTTTCTTGGTACTGATCCGGCTTTTGCAGGCTGGCGGGATATGTATGAAACGTTTTTGACCGGACTGATTTAGCCGGATAATGTGCTGCGTTGCTGCGCCCTGTTCGGCGTGCAACTCCAGAGCGCCGACCGGCTCAGCTATGGGTAACGGGGAGGCCTGCATAATTGCATCACCAGTACTACAATAAAAAAAGCCGCAGTATTTAATACTGCGGCTTTGCAACTGCTATAAGGGACGTTTACAATTTCTGGAATTTAGCATAGCATACCCTGTTGCCGTATACCAGCCTGATTGTGTAGAAACCGGGAACAAGATCGCCAACATTGAGGGATACCACGTTGTTGCCGGTAGTGCCCTGCTGTTGTTTTTGTTTTACCAGTATGTTCTGCGCACTGTACACATAGGCATAGATCATCTGTGGCTGGGTGAGCTGTACGTTTACATTTACCACACCCTGTGTAGGGTTGGGGTAGGCTACCAACTGGCATTGCTGCGGCGGTACCTGCGTGATGGTTATGTTCTGGCAATATTCTTTAATGCAACCACCGAGTGTTACGGCCCTCAGGCAAACTCTGTATGTACCTGAATCCTGGAAGATGTAAACCGGGTTGTTCTGGTACAGTGTAACAGGTATCTGTGAACTGGTGGCAGGCAGCCTTGTGATGGTCCATTTCTGCTGCAGTATGGGGAAGTTAGACACGGCATAGAAGTAAACCTTGTTGGGCATAAAGGCATCGCGCTGTGTTACATACGTTACGCGGATGCTGTCGCAGATTACCTGTGGCAATATGCTTACCTGTTTGCAGCTTGTGGCTACGCAGTTGCTGTTCCTGAACACGGTAAGACAAACTGTATAAGTGCCGGGTTGGGTATAACGGTGTAAGGGTGACATCTGCTGACTGCCTGTACCGTCTCCGAAGGTCCAGGTATAGGTCAGTGCAGGATTTGTATATGCAGGGGTAAAGAGATAGGTTTGGTAATCGCTGGTTGAACGGGTAAAGCTGAAAGCTGCCATCTGGCTGCAGGGCGGAGCAACCGGTGCTACGATGATGGTATCGCAGATGGTGCGGATGCAGGTATTGCTTGTCTGCACCGTGAGGCATACAATATACGTACCTGTTTGTGCATACTGGTGTGAAGCGTTCCACGATGTAGCTGTAGTACCATCTCCAAAATTCCATTTGGCTGTAGCGTTGGCAGCAGGTACCTGAGTAAGGTTACTGAAGTACACGAGGCGGTTGTTGCTGCTGTCTATCGTCCAGGTAAAGTTGGGCTGGATGGTGCAGGGCGGTGCCTGAACTACTACTGTTTTGCAGATTTCGCGAACACAGGCGGTGCCGGCGGGGGTGGTGCCGTTTTTCTTCACCCTCAGGCAAACTGTGTATATACCGGGTTGGGCGTAAACGTGAGTGGGGTTTACATCGGATGATGAAGTGCCGTCGCCGAACGTCCAACGGATAGAATCTGTATTGGCCAGTGGTGTGCTGAGGTTGTTGAACCTGATTTTATTCTGCTGGAGTGAATCTGTTGTCCAACTGAAGTTAACTGTAAGGTTACAGGGTGTGGTAACGAGGATATTCAGGCAGTACTCCCTTGCGCATGAAATGGTAGTGCCGGGAATAAAGCGCCTGATAGAAAGACAGGCATTGTACACACCGGGTTGTGCATATATATGCGTGGGGTTAAGATCGTTTGAGAATGTACCATCGCCAAATATCCAGCGGATGGAATCGCCTGGCTGCAGGTTGATGGTGGTATTGGTGAAGTAAATTTTATTGTACTGGGATGAGTCGGCGCGCCATACAAAAGCGGGCTGTACATTACAGGTATTATTTGCTGTTACCACTACTGTTTTGCAGATCTCACTTACGCATGGGGTGGTACCTGAAGCTGTATTGCGTTTCACCCTGATGCAAACATTATAGGTGCCGGGTTGTGCAAAGACGTGTACAGGATTTATATCGTATGATGTGGTACCATCGCCAAACGTCCAGCGGATGGAATCGCCGGGCTGGAAGTTAACCGTGGCGTTGGTAAAGTAAATGCGGTTTGTCTGTAAGCTGTCTGCACGCCATGTAAAATAGGCCTGCAGGTTACAGGGAGCGCCTGGTACGAGGATGGTTTTGCAGATCTGGCTTACGCAGGGGGCTGCTCCTGAGGGCATGTTTCTCTTTACTTTCAGGCAAACGGTGTAAGTGCCGGGTTGTGGATATACATGCGTAGGGTTGGTATTACCTACAGAAGTTGATCCGTCTCCATAATCCCAGAAGAGGGAATCGCCGGGCTGGAAGTTTACTGTGGTGTTGTTGAAATGGAAAAGATTTGTCTGTAAGCTGTCCTGGAAAACGCCAAAGTTGGCCTGTAAGTTACAGGTGGCTGGCGCCTGTACCTGCACGATCTTGCAGATTTCCCTGGTGCAGCCCTGGAGTGTGGTGTCTTTAACAATCAGGCAAACATTGTATGCACCGGAGTTGGCATACTCATGTACAGGATTAGGGGCGTTGGAGGAAGTGCCATCCCCGAAGGTCCATTGGATATAGTTGATACCCGATGAAGGTGTAGAAAGATTGGTAAAGTAAACTTTGTTGGGTTGAAGGGAATCCCTGACAAAGCTGAAGTTGGCAGTAATATTGCAGGAAGTGATGCTGAGCATTTTGGTCACTGTGTCGCTGCAAACAACACCGCCTGCGGAGTTAAACCGCTGGAACACGTGCTTTACCTGGTACATTGCTGTAACGGATGGGTAAGTGTGTGCCGGAGCGGGCTGGGTAGAAACCGGGCTGCCATCGCCAAAATACCAGGCGTGGCGGGTAGACAGTGAGTCGCCTATTTCGGCAGGCGAAAAATAACCGGTGGTACCACTTACCTGGAAGCCAAAGTTGGCATTGCAGTTGGTACCGGGCTGGGCCACTGTTTTGAGGGTGAAAGCTGTAAGCAGTGTGAGCAACAGCGTAAAAAGTCTTTTCATAATTCTAAATTTTAGTAAAGGTGAAAACTGGTTTTTCGATATTATCCCTGGTTTGAGATACGGGTACTTTATATTTCGTTGCCCGGAAGCAGTATTATTTTTTTGGTTTTATAATATTTTGGTAAGCTTGAGTAAAAATCGCTCTACAGCTCTTCTTACTGCGGTGGCTCCACCGGGGTAATCATTTGCCAAAATAGAAAAAATCAGCCATTTTCCCTTATCTGTCAATAAAAAACCGCTCAGGGCGCAGTTATTGCTGAGGGTGCCGGTTTTTACAAAGATGCGTTCTTTGAGGGACTGGTAGTAGTTGGTAATGGTGCCTGTGCCGCCCGTAGCCATGATTTTTTTGAGCCGGTTAAGGCCAAATTCGTGGTGCATTTTGGTGAGAATGGTAATAAAATCCTGCGGGGTAAAAAGATTATAGCGGCTTAGTCCGCTGCCATCGACCCATTTGGGACGCTGGGGTAAGCCTGCCAGGTCGGTTTTGAGCAGGGTATCTGTAATGGCACTGGTTTTCATATACCCCAGGCGCTGGCAGGCGGTCATTAAAAGCAACTGTTCTGCATAAAAATTATCGCTGCGGTACATCATGTTTTTCAGTACACTGTCGAGCGGCTGGCTTTTAATGCTGCGGAATATGCCATTTGAAGGGGTAGCGGATGAAGGGGATTGCGTTGAAATGTGCAGGTTGAAGTCCTCCGCCAGTATGTTTATGCTGGTTTCGTTGACACTGGTGCAGAAAGGAATATCGGCCGGGCTGTAGGCTGCCCCACCGCGTACGATGGAAAAATGATTGTTGTCGCGTCCGCGCCTGAGTGAAAAGCGTTTCAGTGCTGCATGTGTCTTTGCCGTATCTATTTTTTCCGGCGATCTATTACCGGTTGGCAGCCATAGTGCGGTATCGGCAAATGTGTTAAAAAAGGCGGGTCTTGCCTTCCACAGGATGGTGGCAACTGAAGGGCTGGTAAAGTTCATGGTGCCGATAGTAAAACGAACGGTATTGCCATATACCGGAAGGGGATTTTTTTCTGTCATGTAGTCGTCGTTATAATCATCCCATGCCCATCCCATGCCCAGGGCTTCGTCTTTCCAGTAAGCGGCGCTGTCGGTATATAGTTTTTTATGCTGACCTTTAAGGAAATCGAGTACGGGGTGCTGTTTAAAGTCGGGGTGCAGCAGGGTAGGGTCGGCGGTAAAGCGGAGTATGACAGCCGTGTCCGTTTCGAGGTACTGCAGGCCGGTGAGGCTGTCGCCGAGGTATTTCAGGGCTGTATAGCAGGTGAAGAGCTTGGTATTGCTGCCGGGTATAAAGTATTTATCTCCCTGGTGATCATAAAGATATTTACCTGAACTGATGTCGTAAATGGCGATACCGAGGTGCGCGTTGAGGAGTGAGCTGTCGCGCAGCACAAGGGTATCAGCGGCTTTACGTATCTGCCGGTTAACGGAGCAGGATGCCAGTATGGCAATGCATAATGCTAAACCAGACAGTTGGGTAATAAAGCGCATAACTCTTTTTTGAGTGGTATAAAAAACAAAGCTATCCTCTTTCCTGCGCGCGCAGCCATCTTTCTGGTATCTCGTTCTGGCTGGCGTGCAGGTAATCGGCATAACTGCAGGGGATCATCTTTTTGCCGGGGAGCTGCATCCACCACCGTCCTGTTTTTTTACTTTGCAGGAACACGGTATCGATCTCGGCAAAGGCTGTATGGTATTCATTAAAATTGGCTGTTTCGTCGAGCGGGGTTTCCTGTTTGCTGCGGCTTTTGCCATCGATAAAATACCAGAGCATCTGGGATATCTGTACTGCTGTGAGTTCATTAACGTCTTTGTCGGGCTGATAGCCATAAATGCCAAAGCTGCTGAGTGACGTGCTCAGCCCGGCATAGCGTGCGAGGATACAGGCTTCTTCCCCGCTGAGGCCATTGGGGCAGTCCTGGTTGGCCGGGGCATCGCTGTATTTAATGGCGCTGACGTCGAGGCTGAGGAGATGGGTGTTGCGGATGACCGGTTCCATTTCTTCCATCTTTTCTTTTACCTGCCCTACGCGGTAACAGTCGAAGCGGAGTTTGTCCATTGTTTCGAGCATGCGGGGGTGTACAAAATAGCTCTGGAAGGCAATATGGTTATAGTGGCGTATAAGGTTGGGTTCGCCGGTAAGCATTTCCATCAGGAAATTTTCTGTGCGCACGGGGCTTTCGCTGCGCAGGTCTATCCGTGCGTCGATACAGGTTGCTTCTATGACCTGTTCGAGTTCTTTATAGGCCATATACTGGGCGAGTGTAAGGTCGTGACTGCCGCCGAGCAGTACAACTGTTTTGTTCATGCGCAGCAATTCTGCCAGCACTGTTTTTATGGCGGCATAGCTATCTTGTATGGCGGCTCCTGTTTTGATATTGCCGATGTCGACAATATTGATGTCGTGGTGCCAGTAGTGTAACTGGTACAAATGTTTACGGATGATATTGGGTGCGGCAGATGGTGTGGACATTATATCCTGTCCTCTTCTTTCGCGTACGCCGACAATGATAATGTCGGCCTCTTCGACAGCCGGTAGTTCTGTGTGGTAAACGGCGATATGCCTGGCCAGTTGCCCGTCGTTATATCCTTCATCTTCATTGAGTTCGTGCATATTAACAGGCTCCAGGAAATCGTGCAGATCGTACATGAAATGTTGTTTTGCGCAAGATAAGGTGATTTGCGGACAGGTTAATAAGTTGAAAGACTGATTGATGGGTGAATACCTGCCAGGAAGTCATGGTTTTAGTAAGCATACTATTGCATTACTTCGGGCATACTGCAACATCACTTCAACATCACTTCAACATCACTGCAACCATGCTTTAACTCTGACCCTGTTTTGTGGTAAAAAAGGGATGAACTGGCCTTTAAATATGATTTTATGCGTGACGACCTGCTATTTTGGCAGACGCGGTATGCTTTTTATTTGTGCAATGTGGCTGGCTATTGCTACATGAGAAAGGGGCTGCTCATATTTTTTGAGACAGCCCCTTAGGGCTGGTGGCCGGGGGTGGCCCGGCTGCCATAAGGGTTACCGGGTTTTATCGGGTAACGGGTAGTGGGGTAATGCCGGGGTAATTGCTTATAATATCGAGTTCGTATTCATCGCGCTGCCGGATCTGCCGGATAAGCCAGCGCAGGGAAGCGGAGTCTTTATGGTCTTCAAAAGTCTGGTCGTGGGCGAGCAGGATAAGGTGATCCTTATTCCTTGTTTTGCCCGATGCGATCAGGCTATCGATGCGGTACAACATTTCTTCGGGCGATTCGCGGAGTAACAGGTTGGGCGGGGTGTAGTGCCATTCGAGGTCCCAGCCTACGAGGGTAAAGCCGGCTTGTTGTACTGCATCGGCGGCAGGTTTGGTTTTGCCGATATCGGTAACTGACAGGCTGCCGATGCGCCAGATATTGCGGCCGGGTGTGCGTGAGATGTTGTTGGAAAGGCGGAGGCTGTCGCGGCAGCGGATAAAGTCCTGCACCACGCCCACCGAGTCGTTGTAATAAGATACGAACTTGTTGTGTGCGTGTGTGTAGCTGTGGTTGGCCAGCTCAATGGTGCCGGATTGTTTCAGCCTGTTCCAGGTAGCGGCCTGCGTTCTGCTGCCATATACCTGTTCGCCGATGAGGAAGAGTGTAGCGGGTACTTTTTCTTCTTCGAGGATGTTGAGCAGCACCGGTGTGCCCTTATTGGGGCCATCGTCAAAACTCAGGTAGATCTTCTTTTTGGGCTTTGCCGTGGTTACGGTGACCGGGGGTTTGGTATGGGCTGTATCTTTCTTTGCGGCGATGGCACGGATGATCTTTTCGTCTGGCGGTACGTGGCAGGAAAAAAAGAGTAAGGAACAGCTTATAGTGGTGGTAAAGAACTGGTACGTGGAGCAGGTACCATTGAAGAGCTGCTTGCTGGCAGGGTCTCCTTCGTCGTCGGGGTCCATAAATGTTGGTTTGTAAATTTTTGATGAAGATAATGGTGGGGAGGATCGATTTGCAAATTGTAAACGTTAAAGATTTATTAAAAGCATTTACACTACCGGTAAGGAGTAGCTGCATGTTGCAAATTGGCGCTCTTTACCCTCTCCCTATGCCTGTTTCATAAGAAAAGCTAACAATTGTTAGTTTTTAGTATTTTTGTATCCTAAACTACGGGTTATGGCTATACAGGATATGGGAATCTTATTCCAGGAAAAGATTGACAAGGAGATCAAGATAGAGCCGAAGGACTGGATGCCGGATGCTTACCGGAAAACCAATCTGCGGCAGATATCCCAGCACGCCCACAGCGAGATTGTGGGTATGCTGCCTGAAGGCAACTGGATCAGCAGGGCGCCAACGCTCAAGCGCAAAGCCATTCTGCTGGCTAAAGTGCAGGATGAGGCAGGCCACGGACTGTATCTTTACAGCGCGGCCGAAACGCTGGGTATGAACCGTGAGCAGATGATCAACGACCTGCACAGCGGTAAAGCGAAGTACTCTTCCATTTTCAATTACCCTACGCTTACCTGGGCGGATATGGGTGCTGTGGGCTGGCTGGTAGATGGTGCAGCCATCCTGAACCAGGTAATGCTCTGCCGTACCTCTTACGGGCCTTATGCCCGTGCCATGGTGCGCATCTGTAAGGAAGAGAGCTTTCACCAGCGCCAGGGTTTTGAGATCCTGCTGGTGCTTTCCAGAGGCAGTGCCGAGCAAAGGGCGATGTGCCAGGATGCCATCAACCGCTGGTGGTGGCCCAGCCTGATGATGTTTGGTCCGAAAGACAGTGAGAGTACCAACAGCGACCAGAGCATTAAATGGAAGATCAAACGCAAGACGAATGACGAGCTGCGGCAGCAGTTTGTAGACATGATCGCTGAACAGGTAAAGATACTGGGCATGACCCTGCCTGACAACCAGTTGAAATGGAACGAAGAGAAAAAGCATTATGACTTTGGTGATATTGACTGGAACGAATTCTGGAACGTGGTGAAGGGGAATGGGCCTTGTAATAAGCAGCGTATAGACGCCCGCCGTAAAGCTCATGAAGAGGGTGCCTGGGTAAGGGAGGCTGCAACAGCCTACGCAGCTAAAAGAGCTGCCGCTGTAAAAGTGGCCTGACAGGCTGTATACATTAACTATTCAATACTATTGATATGGGTATGTTTATCAGGAAGTTTTATTATGGGGATATCCCTGAAGAAAGTGGTGGCGCTGCTGCCGAGCCGAAAGATGCTGCCACCAGTACCGAATGGCCGCTCTGGGAGGTCTTTATCCGCAGTAAGCAGGGGCTTGACCACAAGCATGCGGGCAGCCTGCATGCTGCCGACGCAAAAATGGCGATAGAAAATGCGAGGGATGTGTACACCCGCCGCCAGGAAGGGGTAAGCATCTGGGTAGTGGAGAGCAGGTATATCCATGCCACCAACCCTGATGAAGCGGAAAGCCTCTATGAGCCTGCCAACGACAAAGTGTACAGGCACCCTACGTTTTACGACCTGCCGGATGAGGTGAAGCATATGTGATTGGGGAGTTGAGAATTACGGGTTATGAATGGTGAATTATGAACTTGGGATTATTGGGGGCAGAATTGGAAGGAAGAGCGTTGAAGATCGTATTCACATTGGTTAATGGGTATATTGCTTACCCGGACAGATCAAAGAATCAACTACAACTGCCTTATAAGATTACTGGTGATCCTAAGCTCCTGTAAAAAATGAAGTAAGAAGAAATGAGCAACGATCTGATAAAATATAGCCTTTACCTGGCCGACAATACTCTTATTCTCTCGCAACGCAACAGCGAGTGGTGCGGGCACGGGCCGGTTCTTGAACAGGATATAGCGATAACAAATATATCGCTTGACTTGCTGGGGCAGGCCCGAAACTTTTTTCAGTATGCAGCTGCTCTAAGCGGTGGTGAAACAACGGAAGACTGCCTGGCCTACCTGCGTACAGAAAGGGAATACTGCAACTGCCTACTGGTGGAACAACCTAATGGCGACTGGGGGCAAACCATACTGCGCCAGTTCTTCTTCAGCGCATATCAACACCTGTTGTATGAAAAATTACAGCAGCATGGGGATAAGGGTATTGCGGCCATTTCGGAAAAGGCATTGAAAGAAGTAACCTACCACCTCCGCTGGAGCAGTGAGTGGGTAATACGGCTTGGCGATGGTACTGATGAAAGTCATGGCCGTATGGTAAACGCATTGGAAGCCCTCTGGTGTTATACTGGTGAGCTTTTTGAACCTGCTGCTTATGAAAGTGTATCGGGCATAGACTTTGCCCTGCTGCATACTGCCTGGCTGGAGAAAGTAAATGCAGTGTTGCTGGAAGCAACCCTGCCCCTGCCCGGTACAACTTTTATGCATACCGGCGGAAAAAAGGGTATCCACAGTGAACACCTTGGCTACCTGCTTGCCGAACTGCAATACCTGCAACGTACTTATCCTGGTAATGAATGGTAATGGAGCAAGGGGATACGATACAGGCTGTACGTGCGATACTCGAAAAGGTAAGCGACCCTGAAATACCGGTGCTTACTATCGGTGACCTGGGCATTGTACGCGATGTGCAGGTAGTGGATGGAACTGTTACTGTAATAATCACACCTACCTATACGGGCTGCCCGGCTATGGATATGATTGCCATGCAGATCCGGCTGGCATTACTGGAAGAAGGGTACCGGCATGTGGTCATCAACAGTGTGCTTTCTCCTGCGTGGACAACGGACTGGATGACAGACAGCGGCAAAAAGAAACTAAAGGAATATGGCATCGCTCCTCCCGACCCTCATTTTACAATACCTGCCGACGGTGTAGAATGTCCGCAATGCCATTCGCATGATACGCGGCTGCTGAGCCTGTTTGGCAGTACAGCCTGTAAATCCCTTTATCAGTGCAATACCTGCAAAGAACCGTTCGACTTTTTTAAATGTCATTAGTAGCTGCCCGGCAACCTGCGTTGCCCTGATGATGCAATAACCGTTAAAGAGTACATCATGATTTATAAATTCAATGGCTTTATTCCCGTGGTTGACCCTTCAGCATTTGTACATCCGCAGGCTGCGGTAACGGGCGATGTCATTATCGGTAAAGATGTGTATATCGGCCCGGGTGCTTCGGTGCGCGGTGATTGGGGACGTATCGTGATTGAAGATGGATGCAACGTACAGGAGAACTGCACTATACACATGTTTCCCGGTGTGACAGTAGTACTGCACAGTGGTGCGCATATAGGTCATGGTGCTATTATCCACGGCGCTGTGGTTGGCTATAACTGCCTGGTGGGGATGAATGCCGTCATCATGGATAATGCAGTACTCGAAGAAGAATGCATCATTGGCGCGCTTAGCTTTATCAAAGCGGGCAGCCGTATTGAGCGGCGGAGTCTTATTGCAGGTAACCCGGCAAAAGTGATCGGCGCGGTTAGTGATGAGATGATCCAATGGAAAACAGAGGGTACAGCGCTTTACCGGCAACTGCCTGCTGAAATGTATAAAAGTTGGGAGCCTGTTGAACCACTACGAAGTGTTGAGCCCAACCGCCCAGAGCATCACGGCGATTACAACACCTGGGAAAAGAGAAAAGATGCCCTGTCCTGATGCGGATGGCTTTACACCAAACAGACGGTGCAATGGTTACTGCGGCAGTATGCTCGTAAGCTCAAAATAGTTACCCCACTCATCTTCAAGCGGGTGCGTCGCCTTAATACGGCCGCTTACTTTCACAGGTGTATCTCCTGAAAACCCTTCCGGCATATTAAGTACATGAAGTTTAAGCGGTTTATGATCACATTCGATCATATACACCGTCTCATCACCTTTGCCGATAGTGTACAGTACGCCTGTTTCGCTGCTGATTGTTTCAATGGTTGGCCTTTCGGCAGAGCTTTGTGCTGTAGTACTAATAGTAGTGTTGCTGTTCAGTCCTGAACCAACTGCCACCATTAATATTGTTCCAAATAGCTTTTGCATTGTGCAAAATTCAGTTGCTAATGTTACCTCCGCAGTATCATAATATTATATTTATGTTACGCCCGGGTTGAGCTGGCACGCGTAAATTACCGACCTTTGCGGCGTAATGGAAAAATCGAACTTTGTAGACCAGATACGCATTTTTTGTAAAAGCGGCCATGGCGGCGCTGGAAGTAAGCACTTTATGCGCACCAAATTTAACAGCAAGGCGGGGCCTGATGGTGGCGATGGTGGTCGTGGTGCGCATATCATACTCAGGGGTAACGGGCAGCTCTGGACCCTGCTCCATCTTCGCTATTTTAAGAATGTGATTGCCGAGGATGGAGAGAACGGCAGTAAGAATAACAGCACGGGTCGTTTCGGAAAAGATATTATTATAGAGGTTCCGCTGGGTACGATAGCAAGAGATGAAGAAACAGGAGAAAAGGAAGCGGAGATCATGACCGACGGGCAGGAAGTGATTCTGATGCGAGGCGGCCGTGGCGGGCTTGGTAACAGTAATTTCAAAACGGCTACCAACCAGGCGCCTGATTATGCACAGCCTGGCGAAGATGGTGAGGAAGGATGGAAGGTGCTGGAGCTCAAAGTGCTGGCAGATGTGGGGCTGGTAGGGTTTCCTAATGCGGGTAAATCTACCCTGCTCTCAAGCATCACAGCAGCAAAGCCCAAAATAGCTGACTACGCGTTTACCACTCTTACTCCGCAACTTGGTATGGTAGAATACCGTGATAACAGGAGTTTTTGTATGGCCGATCTACCGGGTATTATAGAAGGGGCAGCAGAGGGGAAAGGGCTGGGCCACCGTTTTCTCCGGCACATAGAACGTAACTCCATATTACTTTTCCTGTTGCCTGCGGACAGTAAGGATCACCGTAAGGAGTTTGATATATTACGCAACGAACTTGAAGTGTATAACCCTGAAATGCTGCAAAAGGATTTCATCATTGCCATAAGCAAAAGTGATATGCTTGATGATGAACTTAAAACTGCCATCTCACGCGAACTGCCGGCGAATATCCCGCATGTGTTTATTTCTTCGGTAACAGGGCAGGGACTCCCTGCGCTGAAAGATCTGCTTTGGACGACACTGAATAAGACGACATCGTAAGCGTTTACCGGAAAGTAGTATTGTAGATATCCTGTATCGTTAGTACCTTGTCTGATTAAAAAATCGTCAAATGAATACTGTAACGCTCCTGTTCTGGAACGCAATAAGGCTCTGCTGGCGTATTTGTAAAAAACCACTGCAGCTCTTTACCCTATTTCTCCGTACCACGTGGCTGCTTTTCCCTGCCACTTTTTTCTGTTTTATTATATGGACTTCATTCTGGAATCTCTCCCAAGGCAAGGATGTGCTGATCGCTGCACTCGAAAAGGAATGGGTGGGTGGTATAACGCTGCTGGCGATATTGTTCTGGGTGCTCGCCACCTGGTACAGCAGCCGCATTCTCATTTACCGGAAAAAGCAATTATACGAAGAAAACGAAACAATTGCTTTTCATACCCCGAGGGTGCTGGGTTTTTTAGGCTTCAGCATTATCTGGATTGCCCTGCTGCGCCTGCCTGCCCTGCCTGATCAGCATTTTACTTTCCGACTCAACCCGGGCATGGATATGTTCTGGTTACTGTTTTCACTGGTGGCATACGCGGGACTGTATATCCTGTTCAAAAGATTCAGGGATAATAAAGTAAGGACCACGGTAGATCCTCTGACACTTACCGATGCCCAGGCAGAAGCAAGAAAACGCAGGGAAAAAAGAAAGTTCAAGATTATATACTGGTTTTCGGGTAGCCTTGTGTTTGTTATACTGGTACTCAATACATTTATCAGCAGCGCCTGGTTGCTCTGGTGCTCCATTGTTGTGCTCCAGGTAGCGTTTATTTTTATTATCATTACAAGGCGGCAGTGGCTACCGCTCAAAAGTGAGAACGACGAACGCTTTGAGATGCCGCAGGACTATGCTACCATACAGGATTGGCAGCAGGCAGAGGCGGCGAAGGGTAATGTGTTCAACATAGGTGTATGGGAGCGGATACTATATAATGCAAATATACCCCGTCAGGAAAAATGGTTTTTTATCACCTACCAGTGTGTGGCGCTGGCCTCAATAGGTATTTATGCGGTAACGATAGGGTGTCTGCCCTTCTCGCTGTTGCTGGGCAGTTTTGCTACAATATTGCTGGCTGTAGGCATACTGATCGGGTTCTTTAGTATTGTGAGCTTTGTATCGGTGAGCCTCCGGGTAAACTTTCATGTGATCGGCTTTATTGCGGTAATCATTTTTGGTAAAGCGATGGAACCGCATTATGTAAACCTTATCGCGATGCCGAAGGGAGAGCGGAACGCGTTTGAACGCAGACCTGAGCTCAATTCTTATTTCAAGAACTGGACAGAACAGCGACGTGCTGATATCGAAAATGGCACATATCCCGTTTTCTTTGTGTTGGCTGATGGTGGTGCGTCGCGATCGGGCTACTGGACGGCAGCCACGTTAAGTAAGCTCGAAGATACCACGGCAGGAAAATTCTCGGAGCATCTCTTCTGCCTTTCCGGTGCATCGGGCGGCAGTGTGGGTAATGGCACTTTCTTTTCACTGCTGATGCAGAAAGAACGGCTTAAAGACAGCCATATCAATTTTACAAGAGGGGCAGAGGAGTTTCTGCAGACAGACTTTCTCACTTTTACACTGGCAAGAATGCTGGGGCCGGACTTTATGCGCCCAATTATCGGAAGTACCCTACCGATGGGCGATCGCGCGGCTGCGTTAGAGAAAGCGATTGAAGAGAGTACCGGCAGCGATGTATTCCTGCACGGTGTATTTAAGACGCCTATATCTGCTCTCATCCCTGTAAGTAAGACTGCCGATCTGCCGGTACTATGCATAAACATTACAAGGATGCAGGACGGGCGGCCCTGTGTGATCTCTACTATAAAAGCCGATGAGCGGATATTCAACCGTCGTGTTGATATATTAAAACGACTACCGGCGGATAAAGATATGCGGCTGAGTACTGCGGTTGTAATGGGCGCGCGCTTCCCCTATATCAGCCCGGCGGGGAGAATTGACAGCAGTTATTATGTTGACGGAGGATATTTTGATAACTCAGGCGCAGGCTTTGTACACGAAATGATCATTGAGTTGAGGCGCATTATCGCAGACAGTTTACAGGCCAATCCTTCCCATTACTACCGCAATCTGCATTTTTACGTATTGCATTCGCAGAATGGGGGTAATGGCGAAAAGCTGCTGCAAAAGATACATCCTGTATGGAACGACCTCGCTGCACCTATATTGACGATGATGGGGGCATACGGTACCCAAACCTCGGTGAACGACCTCCGGTTGAAAACCTATATGCAGGAACTATACCGCAATACCAATGAAACCGGCTACTTCAGTATTAACCTCTACAGTAACCGAAAAAGTGAGGAAGAATACCCTATGAATTGGGCTATATCCAGGTATTATATCAATAAAATGAATGAAAAACTGCGGCTGCCCAACAGTGATTTTGCGTACTTCTACAACTACATGAAGGCTCGTGGAGCGTTCTAAAATCGTGTGTTTACGAGGGTTGCAGGTATAAACACCCGGTTAAAAATTACGTACAAACACGCATGCTTATATTATCTTTTTCTTCCATCTTTACACTGGCTAGTCAACAAACCAGCTGGCTGGTAAAAATTCGTTTACCGGTTAACCATTAAACTTTATCTTCTATGTCACTTCCATTAACATTGCCCTCTGTTCCCCTCACGAACACTCTCAGCGTACAGGTAGTTATCAACCCTAACTACTACACTGCGATTGTAACTTTCACCAGTGGTGGTATGCAGGTGTATCAGACTGCACTGACTCAAACTTCTCCAAATGCCGATCTGACCAAAGGCATTACTATCGGTTCTGTACTGGTTAATTCCGGCGGACTGCACATGGCGCTGCCTGGTTCACTTAACCCAGGTAACGTTACACTGACGCTTGATGGTGTGGATACCAGCAATGGTAACCAACCCGTTAAAGCCAGCTCTATGCCAGTTGCTACGTGGAATCTCAATCAATAAGCTTATAAACAGTATATGCACCGGGTTTCAACGAAGGAGCCCGGTGTGTTTACTGTGTTTCCCGCACACTTTTTTGGGTATTTATTCGTTGTAGAAAACCTAAAGTGTGCAGTGGTAATGCTACAAGACTGGTCATATCATTTTGCAGGAAAGCATAGATTTCCGCCCGTTGTAAAATGGGCAAGTGTTATGCTATGCCTTTTGTTATCACTGGGAGTTCAGGCACAACAGGGAAAAAGAACATTTGGCCCCCTGGTCATTGATTACACTATCGATTCTGTACGCAACACAGGGCTATGCCAGTTTACTATTGACAATAAAGTAGTAACAACGGCGCTGGTAGGTTCGGGTGGCAACAGTACATTCAGCATTAACCAGGTTGGTTTTACCAGCAACGGTATGTTGAGTATCAGGTCGAACGGGCCGCAGGGGCGTCAGGAACTGGATATCAACTTCTGGTACAGGACCGGGCAGGACAGCATTGGCTATACAGGCGCCCTGGTCATGTGGAGTAATTCCGCAGTAATTGCAGTAGATACGGTTGTTTTAGCACCTTTTACGCTCGCTCCGCTTCTTTCCATACAAACAAAAGTGTGGGGCAGTTCAAGGAACATTGCAATGGTAACCTTTGTCAACGGGCAAATGCCTGTTTACTCTGCAACACTTACACAGGTAAGCCCAATGATCGAGACAACACAAGATATCATTATCGGCGACCTTGTGATAAAGAAAGGCATGACAATATCACTCTCCATTCCGTCAACCATCATAAACGGACACATATGGTTGAATGCACAATTCATAACGACTGATCACCCTCTTACCACATTCAATGCCCAGATAGGATCCTGGCCACTGTAATATTTGAACACAAGCTTTGCCGTTTCAGGCATCCTGCACAAGACGAAAACTGATGGATAAGTGCATCCCGGAAGGCACGGCCCAAACTATTTGTCGTGACAGAACTCAATCAACTCTTTGGCACTACCCTTTTCGGTATTGCCCCGGTAGCGGGAAACCAAGGCTGGATGGCCTACCTACTGCCTCCTAAAGCAACCTGGAAAGATCCTACCATTACCCTCACCGATGCCTGGTCTAACGACAATTTCAGGGCAACGCAGGGCGGTGTGTTTGTCTTTTCGGCCACCACACCTGTCATCGCCAATGCCGCTGACGCACAGGCGATCATTACAGTATTGACACAGTACACCAGCGGGCAGCAGTACGGCTATCTCTGCTGGCTCAGCTTCAGCGGTACCGGTACCAATCCTGCAGTCACAACAGGCCTTAACTTCAGTTACAGCTCACCTTATTATACCCCGGTACAAAATGTGCCACTCAGTTTTCAGGTATCCATAAGTGTTACTCTGTCTGTACAGACCAACTGTAATATAGCATTTGCCAACGACCTGTTTACTATTACACCTGCCAGTGGGGGGACCTGCCAGTTACTCACCAACTTTGGCGGCATTGCCCGAACAGATAACCTTACGGCCATTTACCTACCTGGTTCAGGTCCGGAGCTTGGCACCCTGAAAATGGATGCCGTCTTTACTTCGGCAATAAACAATTTCCCTGTTCAGCAGCTTTGTATCAGCTACTACATGGGTCCCAGCTCTGTAGAACAGATTTATCCTATGTTTACGGTTCCTGCTACAGATACCTTCCATATCACGATAGATCCGACGAGCCTGCTCTTTGTAAAAGGCCTTCCGGTACGTACCTATTATCTCTTTGCGGCCAATAATGGGTATGTTTCCAATTGGTCGTCAGACACCGGTCTTGCCCTTACCTGCACACCATTCTACAATACTGCACCTTATCCAAATGCACCCAATCTTGTTTATCCGCTTGATGGTTGCGGCATGATCGTGATGCAGAACCTCCATACTGCGCAGGATTTCGACTTTACTCCTGCGGGTAATTTTTATATATCACCGGCTATAAAACCACCTACCAGTACTTTTAACCTGCTGTGCGGATTATCGGGTGTGGAAACGATCAATGTAACTACAGCAAATGGTAATTACGCCGGCGACTTCATCAGCTTCCAGCCGGGTAATAATGCACAGGCTAATAATTTTCCTGCCATACCGGGTGTTACTGGCGGAGAGTTGCTCAGCAATACCTGGACAACCTCCTGGGTAACCATTATCCCCTCCGGAACAGGGCAGAATACTATTAATTATTTCTCACAACCCAGCGGCGCGTCTTTGTATGCTTTGAACAAAGGGGTGGGGGACACAAAAAATAATTTCCTTGGATTTTACGAACCTGTAGCAGCCAACCTCAGCACAGGCGGACCGTATTATATGCCCATGGCGCCATATAATGGTCTTGTTATCACCGATGCTCAGAAACAGGTGGTCATTAGTTCTTTTGAATCTACGATACTAAGTCCTGCCAGAAAACAGGTAGCCGACCCTGCTGCAAAACAGCAACTGACTGCAGTGCACAATGCTTCAGGTAACAAGGGCGATTCCGAAGTGGCGGACGGCAATAATACAGTATCCACTTCACCGCAGGGTTTACTGGTAAGTGTAAATGCCAATTGGGGTTGGGATTCGCTCATTCTTGCACAGAACGAGCTCTACAATGGCAGCAGCTATTCGCTCAATTTTGCGAAACTTAACCCACTGCTGCAAAGCGCTTTCCAGACTAACCAGCAATTTCTTGTCATTTCACAAAACACTCAGAACCTGCCCGTACAGGGACAAAACATTCTTGGACAGTTCAGCAATGAGATGAGCCTCGATGGGTGGCCTTTTATACTTAATGTGCCTACCGCAGATACAAATGGCAATTATAATAATGTTATCATATTCAAATTCTGCGAAGGATCACTGATCGACCGCGTTACTAAAACCGATTCATGGACGGCTTCAGACAATTTTAACGTAACGGATAATGAAGGCATTGCTTCTTTGTCGTCATGGCTACAGGCGTATATACAGGAAGGAATAGATAATTTTAAAATAAACAACGATCCCAACTTTCAGTACTTTGCCACCATCGCTACCGACCCGGCCTGGCAGGGTATCATTGCACTAAAGACCGATATTTCCCTACAAGACTTCCCGCCCGATCTGCAGGGACTGCTGGGTGGTATCGATATGTCTCTATTCTACGGGCACCACTTTGGCATTAATGTAAATTTTGTTCAGCAACAGGGCAGTACACTGGTAATGAACCCGGTTAGCTCCATGTTTGGCCTGATCGATTATACCGATCCACTCTTTCTTTCCTGTGGCCAGAACCTGGATGCTTACAGGGCAATAGCGCCAAATAATGGCGCCAGCTATAACTTTATAGTGCTCACATTGAAAGTACTGTTTGAGAACTCGAAGATCCAGAATTTCCAGAGCTATGTACAGTTAACGGTAAATCAACTCTTTGGCGATGCAGTAGTACCAGTGGCCAATAATAATATTATCATCTTTACCGGCAGCTACGAAAATCATAATGGTACGCCCACTTATGTGTTTAATGAAACGGGCGATAACCTGCTTGCTCTCGACAGTAATGTATGGAACGGGGTAGAAATTATCAAAGCGAGTTTCAGTACTATCAGCGGTGGTACATCAACTTCAAGCATCATCAATTCACGTTTTCTTTTCTGGGGCTTCCTCAACTTCCAGCAACTAAAGGGCCTTGATATGCTGTCGTTCGGCAGCGATGAGGGACAGTTCAATTCGGGTGATGGGCTTGGTTTTGCAAATCTTGCCATTGACATGAGTTTTCATCTCGACACCCCTTCTGTAAAAACATTTTCGTTCGACCTCTCGCATATTGCATTCAATGCCTCGCAGAGCAGTACACAACCTACACGGGCAGGTAGTCTTTACGCTCACTTCCCCTTACAGGTTACTGGTATTACGCAGGGTACCAGCGACAGCCTTCCTGTATCACAGGGATACGTAAATGTTACCGTGCCCGACCTGGCCAATAATTACAGTACACCACAGGCCGACTGGTTCGGGTTGGTATTTAACCTCAACATGGGTACATTAGGTGCGCTCGCAAGTGCAGCAGGTCTCAATACCACCTTTGTAGCATACTGGGGCACCAAGAGTAGTGGTGTGGGTGCTGGTATCAAACTACCAGGTGTAACGCCGCAAGCCAAGATGCTCAGCCTGCAGGGCGTGCTCAATATGAATATAGGTTCGATACAATTGTTGTCGGCAGATACACAGGAAGGAGCGCCTGCTTATATGATGATGCTGAACAGTATTGCTATCAAGTTCCTCGGGCTGAAATTCCCTCCCGGTAATATCAATTTTTACCTGTTTGGCGACCCTGATGCGGATGCCCAACCCGGCAGCCTTGGATGGTATATCGCTTACCAAAAAACTGCATAATCACATGAAACGCATACACTTTCCCAGAATAGTCTTTTTTGTTGCACTGTTTGCCATACTGGCCGGTAATGCAGCCAAAGCGCAAAGAATAGAAATACATCATATCGGTGTAGGAGATGGAGACGCTATATTGCTTATTGCTATCGATGAAACGCAAACAGGTTATATGGATACTGTTACGGCACTGATAGACGGGAACCGTTCTTCAAAGCCGGGTGCTGCGATATGGGAGTACGTAAACGATGTTTTAACTAAGCTCGCACCCAACCGGAAAAAGCTTGACTTTGTCATCCTTTCCCACCTGCACATTGATCACTATGGCGGGTTGATCACAGTTATAGACAAAATACAAAAAGCGGGGTGGGATATAGGCATTGTGATAGACCGCGATGGAGCGGGTAATAAACCCAGCCTGAGCTGGAACCTTGACTCCAATTATATTCATGAGTGTGTAGATGAAGACATCAGTTTTCCAAGCTATACCAGTACGGCACAACGTTATGTAACACTGACGAGCGTATACAATAAGTCGACCATTGCCCCGGGGTTTGACATTTTTGAAGGTAAGAACTTCAAACATATGAGCATGGTTTGCCTGGCGGCTATGGGTGCTGCCCTGAATACAAGCCTGGATGGCTATGATATGTTTCTTCCCTACAATTCGGGTAAGGGAGAGTATGTGCCTTATAATGAAAATGATCTCTCTTTTGTTTTTAATATAGGATTTGGTGGATTTAATTTTTTTATGGGTGGAGATATCGGCGGCGGTAAGCCATACGCTGATGGCGAAACGCCGATTGCCAATTACCTCAAGGCAAGGTTTACCGGCTCAGGCGATTTTCATTATTGTGGTATCAAAGTAAGCCATCATGGCAGCGCGCACAGCACCAATGCCAATTTCCTGGCGGGTACCACGCCAACCATGGGCGTGATACAGGCCAACCTGCGTACTTATGGCGGTACGGCACTACCAACCGAAACAACGGTACGGGCATTACGGACGTCTCTGCCGAGTACGAGTAACCTGAAGTTTTGTTTTGTGCCTACCGATCCCGGCACTCTGAGCGATTACTGGACGAAAGGGAAACTGGCTTATTACCAGGACGTGGTGGTAAAGGTAAATGCACTTACTCAACCCGGGCAGGACATACCTATGGAGGTTATTACACAGAAACGGAAAAAGGAAACGCTTGCTTTAACCGGTGCTCCAGTCTCTACAACTATTACCTGTACAAAAAGCCATTTTTATTCATTCAAATAAATCAGCCGGATGATTAATCGTTTGCTCTGTATTAAAATTACCACGCTGTTGCTTATGGCAGCACCAGTGTTTTCCTGCTTTGGGCAATCACCGAGGCTGGAAATACATCATATCGGAGTAGGTGATGGCGATGCAATATTACTAATTGCGATTGATGAAACGACAACAGGTTATAAGGATACCGTTACAGCCCTGATTGATGGCAACCGTTCTTCAAAGCCGGGCGCTGCTATCTGGAGTTATGTAAAAGATACTTTGAATAAACTCGCGCCTAACCGTAAGAAGCTGGATTTTCTGATTCTCTCGCATCTGCATATTGATCATTATGGAGGATTGCTTACTGTGGTGAAAAGCTTACAGGAAGCAGGGTGGGGTATCGATTATGTAATTGACCGTGAAGGAGCAGGTAATAAACCAAACCTTAGCTGGAGTATAGACTCTAATTACAAGTATGAATGTGTAGACGAAGAAATAGATTATCAGAATTATACGAGCACGGCAAATAGGTATGTAATACTGACGAGTAAATACACAAGGGTAACTATTGCGCCAGGTATAGATATCTTCAGCCTCAAAAAATTTAAAAATATGAGTATGGTATGTCTGGCGTCTATGGGGGCAGCGCTGGCGAACAATATGCAGGGCTACTCTATGTTCCTGCGTACCAATACTTCGGGTGTGTATGTTCCCTACAATGAGAACGACCTCTCTTTTGTTTTTAATGTAGGGTTCAAAGCATTTAATTATTTTATGGGTGGAGATATTGGAGGAGGGAAGCCATACGCAGACGGGGAAACGCCCATTGTCAACTATCTGAAGGCGAAATTTAACTCCTCGGGCGCATTTCATTATTGTGGCCTTAAGGTAAGTCATCATGGCAGCGCCCACAGCACCAACGATAATTTTTTAGGGAGTACCACGCCAACCATGGCAGTTATACAGGCTAACCTGCGTACTTACGGGGGCACGGCATTGCCCACCGAGGCTACTGTTCAGGCTCTCGTAAAAGCACTGCCCAGCCCAAGTACGAATTTAAAATTTTGTTTTGAACCTGTTAGCCCCGGTACGGCAAGCAATTACTGGACAAAAGGAAAGCTGGCTTATTACCAGGATGTTTGTGTAAAAGTGTTTGATGTTCCGGCTGTAGGTACCAAGTCGATTCCAATGCAGATCATTACGCGTAAACGGAAATCGGCTGACCTTAGTTTCAGCGGAGGCCCTGTGGTCTCAACTATTACCTGTACACAGGCTCACCCATATTCATTCAAATAGGCAATCCTAATAATCATGCAAATCTTCTTTTATCACCGGCTGCTTTTCTTACTGCTCTTTTCGGGTGCAGTATTTTCTTCCTCAGCACAAACGCCCCGCCTGGAAATACATCATATCGGCGTAGGCGATGGTGATGCAACACTCCTTATTGGCATTGATACTACAATTACGGGCTATGTTGATACTGTAACTGTACTGATAGACGGACAGCGCTCTTCTAAACCAGGCAATGCAATATGGGCCTATGTAAGAGACACCTTAAATGCACTTGCCCCTAACCGTAAGAAACTGGACTTTGTTATTGTTTCACACCTGCACATTGATCATTATGGCGGGATGATTGCGGTATTGACCAACCTTGCTGCTGCCCAATGGAATATCGGGTATGTAATAGACAGGGAGGGGAACGGGACAAAGCCACCGTTGTCGTGGACGATCGACTCTTCATATAAATACGAATGTGTAGATGAACCGATTACGTTCCCCGAATATACCACAACGGCCGGAAAATATGTTACACTTGCCAATAACTACACACGGGCTTCTGTATTGCCCGGGGTAGATATTTTCAGCGAAAAGAAATTCAAGCACCTGAGTATGGTATGCCTTGCATCTATGGGGGCGGCGTTGGCCAACAATCTTCAGGGATATACCATGTTTCTTGCGCAGAACAGCACAAAAACCCAATATGTTCCGTATAATGAGAATGATCTGTCGATAGTATTCAATGTTGGACTTGGTATGTATAATTTCTTTACCGGTGGCGATATCGGTGGAGGAGCGCCTTATGCAGATGGTGAAACACCTATCGGCAATTACCTGCATGAACGCTTTGGCATGCGCTTCCATTATTGCGGGATTAAGGCAAGCCACCACGGTAGCGCCCATAGCTCTAACGATAATTTCCTGCTGGATGTTACCCCTACTATGGCAGTAATACCTGCCTGCCTGCGTACATACAGCGGTACAGCGCTGCCTACACAGTCGGCAATAACTATGCTGGCTCAGTATATTCCCACGGCAAATATTAAGTTCTGTTTTCAGCCACTTAACCCTGGCGTGGCCGCGAGCTACTGGACGGCCGGAAATCTTCAGTATTACCAGGACGTGTGTGTAAAAGTAAAGGGCCTGCCACTGATAGGTAATTCAATACCTATGGAGGTTATCACCCGCCGAAGGGCTAAGGCGGATCTTAGTTATATTGAAGCAGGACAGTCGTCGGTCATCACCTGTACAAAAAGTCATACCTGTTCGTTTAAATAGTTTATAAATTCTAACAATGGCATCATCCCAGACATTACAGGACCTTGCTACCGCGCTGCAACAGCAGGCGGGAAGTAATCCCCAGTTGGTATTAAACACTACCAATATCACTGCCAACTCGTTCAACTGGTTGTTGCAAAGCATGGGAGTAACCTCGGTAACCATACAGGTAAGCAATCCAACGCAGCAGATCACCTATACCTCTTCAAGCCAGACGCTTTCGGTAAATGGTACTTGTGGTCTGTACGGCGGAAGCCTGCCGCTTACAGTAACGCTTACCGGTGCAGATGTTGACAGTGCGGCAAGTGCGGCTACGGGTACTTTTGCTACGTTTACACTTGCTCAGGTGGTTAACAGTAACCTCGTAAGCGGTGCTCTTATTACTCTCAGTACGCTTCCCGGAAATACACTGAAGCAGGTAAGCCTTAATGCAACAGGATCAGCAACACAATTTCCAACTGCAGAATTTACTCTTACCTCTTCATCTGATACAGGTCTTCCTGCTCTGCAGATACTGCCTACGCTGGGCCTATCTCTCTCTGCCTGGGGCTTTACGCTCAATCGTACTGCTCAGCAAAACGGCAATATCGCTATTGCATTTTCAATAGATGGTACAATCACTTTTGGTAACATACAGGTTAATGTGGCATTGGGACTGCCAACAGGGCCTTTCGATTCGCCGAATATCTGGACGCTGCAGTTCACTTCTGATACAGGAGCTACAGGACTCAGCATCACCAATCTTGTAAAAGCATTTGGCGGAACGAATATCTTCCAATTACTTCCCTCCGGCCTTACGGGCCTGGCCAGCTTTGCACTTAAAACGCTTAAAATCGTTTTTGATGCCAGCTCGGTAGCGGTATCTTCCATTTATTGTGATATCGGTACGGCAGACTGGACGGTGGCTTCCGGCTTTGTGATCAAGAGTGCCGGCTTTAAGCTGAATGTTACCAACCCGCTTACCAAAACTTCTTCTACTATAATTTCTATTTATGGTAATTTCCAGATCGGTACAGACAGTTCACCGGCTAAAGCGCTGCTGGATGTGTACATGACATTGCCCCTGGGTAGTGGCGACTGGCTGGCAGAGATCAGTGGTGAAATCAATACCAACGGACTGAATGATGTATACCAGTCTTTGCCCGGAAGTACCGGCACCAACCTGCCCGCCATGCCCACCGGCTTAAACATTGAGCAGATCAAGCTGGAATTCCTCAATATTTCATTTAACCCGGCCACCAGGAGCCTGCCTAATGTATCATTCAGTGTAACTTCCAAACTCAGCTTCCCTGTAGTACCGCAATGGCTTACGGTTTCTAATCCTTATGCTGCATTTGATATCGACAACCCGCTTAACAGCTCTTCGCGCAAGCTAACGGGTAAAGTTGGTGGTTATATCACATTCAGTGACTGGCTCACCCTGCAGGTTGAAGCCAATAAACCTGAAGCTACTTCGGGCTGGATATTCAGCGGTAAGATGCTGCCTGGTGAGGTTATTCCTATAATGACGCTGGTGAAAACGTTGCTGGCTGAACTTAATATTACCAACCTGCCCGACTGGGTAAATGCTGCCCAGCTTGATATCAGTGATGTGGAGGTTTCGGTAACCACACCTTCGGAAGGAGCGGCAGACCAGACCAATAAATACAATGCAAAAGGTAAGGTAGACTGGCAGGTTAACATTAACACATTCGCACTTCCAAAACTAACTGCAACGGTTGATATACAATACCAGAACAAAGTTACCTCCGGCAATATTGCTGTTGACGCGATACTGCTGGGTATGAACTTCAGGGTGGGGTATAAATTTGGTGCTGCCAGTAACGAAGTGTACCTTGAATGGGAGGGTATCGTGTGCAGTTATATCACTACTCCTGAAAAAGATACCATAAAAGTAGTTTTTGGCGAGAAGTCGCTGGGTGATATCATCACCGCCCTGATGAATTCCTTCGATCCCGGCTTCAGCCTGAGCGCTCCATGGAATGTGCTGAATAAAATCAGCCTGAATGGTCTGTCTTTTGAATATATACGTTATCCGGCCGGTTCTCCAAATTACGGCCAGGATTCGCTCCAGATCATTTACCAGAATGCAAACGCGCTTGATTTTGTGTTCCTCAAAATCACCAAGATCACGCTTACTAAAGACAATACCGGTGTTTTTCTCGGGTTTGAGGGTAGTTTCCTTGGCATACCGATTTCCTCAACCGATCCGAATACCAAAGACCTTGCAGGAAAGGGCAGCAATGTGAACAGTATGCCAGGGGTACCAGGTGCCGGTACGCAATTGTTCGACCTGCAATACCTCGGCCTTGGCCAGCACGTAGCCTTATATCCGACAGCGCAGTTGAATACTGTTGAGGATGCTACCACGGCGCTGAAAAGGGTATTCCAGCCACCACTGAAGCCCCAGCCTGGTAAGCCGCCCATTTTGCCGATACCTGCCAAGCCTGTGACCCCTCCTCCTAAATCGGTACTGATATTCGACAATAACAGCAGTTGGCTGATCGGTGCCCAGTGCACCATCATGGAAACGGTTAACCTCAGCATCATTTTTAATGACCCCAATCTTTATGGTCTGCTGATCAACCTTACCGGCAGCAAGGCGGGTGTATTTGAGAACCTTAAATTTGAAATTCTCTATAAGAAGGTAACTGATACGGTTGGTGTCTACCAGATACAGTTGCAACTACCCGACGCTATGCGTCATATTGAGTTTGGAGAGGTATCAATCACTTTGCCGATCGTAGGTGTAGACATATATACCAACGGCAGTTTTAAGATTGACTTTGGCTTCCCTGCCAACCTCGACTTTTCACGCTCACTGACAGTACAGGTATTTCCGTTTATCGGCTCGGGTGGTTTCTATTTTGCTTATCTCAAAGACGTACCGTCTGATGTGGTACCTAAAACCACAGTGGGCCGGTTCAGCCCCATCATCCAGTTTGGCCTTGGCCTCTCGCTGGGCGTGGGCAAGACCATCGACGAAGGTATCTTCAGCGCCGGGCTAAGCCTTACTGTTATAGGTATTATTGAAGGGGTAATTGCACTTTATAATCCCAACCTGCCTTCTTACCCGGGCAAAGGAGAGTACTACCACTGGATACAGGGTACGGTAGGCATTGTAGGGCGTATATATGGCTCGATCAACTTTGCCATTATCAGCGCGCGAGTAGATATCACGGCGTATGCCTATATCCGCCTGACCATTGAATCGTACAATTCCATCCCGATCTATTTTGAAGCGGGTGTCAGTGTGTCGCTCTCGGTAAAGATTAACCTTGGCCTTTTCTCGATACATATCTCGCTGCGTTTCTCTGCTACTATCAGGGCTTCCTTTGTTATTGGTACAGATAACCGCAAGAATGCTCCGTGGAATTATATACCACCACAACAGTCTGCAGGTGCTGCGCGCAGCATCAGTTTTACCGAGAACCTGGCAATGGCCAGCATTGTTTCTCAGATATTGTGGCAGCCAATAATTCTTACTGCGGCGGAAAAGCAGACGCTTACGCTGTATTTCATGCCGCACCTTACCATTTCGGGTGAGCAGGGCAACGGCCAGAAAGCACAGTATGCCGGTATGCTCTATATGGATGCGCCCGATCCTGATAACCCGGGCACTACCAGCTCGTACAACAATTTTGTGCGTGCGGTACTGCTGTGGAGCATCAACGCCTTTATCAACAGCAGTCAGACCAATATCACGCTGGATAACCTGCTTAAACAAAGCGTGTCACTTGAACAGCTCACTACTGTATATTGTTATCTCGTACAGAATGAGGGTAACTTTTCTTCTATTCCCTACAGCAGTACTGACAATAATGATATACTGCACTTCCTCAGCAACTGGTTTAACATCAACATCATACCTGTTGCCACGACGCAGCAGGCAACCATACACGGTACGGTATTCCCTGCCATACCGGCCCTGGGCATCAATTATGTGCACAATGGAACACCCAGCACGATTAATGACTTCAGTACCTACAATACCTGCGATGCGAATTACCTGAGCGCGGTACAAACCATGCTTGCCGCTATGGCGGTTGAGTATGAAAATGGGGTAGGTGCTGAAGATCCCAGTATCTGCGATGGCATTACGACCAACTCTACGGTGTCGGAAACGAGTCTGTCGCTGGCTACGTTTATCTTCCAGGATTATTTTGTGATGACGGCCAAAGCGATACTGCAGGATGCTATTGATACATTTAAAGCCTACCAGCATCCACTCTCTGTTGCCAACGGTCTTGGTGCAATAGTAACCTATTACAACCAGGCTCCGCTGAACAACACGGTTGATGCCGGCAGCATTGCAGTATCGAACAAATCGGTATCGCTGACAAAGGGAATCAACTTCTATATTGCGGGTGTCACTTACAGTGTTGTAGCCAGCGATACCTTAACGGCTATCGTTACACTTTATAATAAAAATCTTACATCGGGTAATGCTATTACGGTAGCCCAGTTAGATACGTCGATCAATAACCAAATCGTTGGTTTGCTGATTACCGGAACGGTAGTAAAAGTAACGGGATATGAACCATATACAGTTACGGGTAACGATACGCTTACGACCATTGCCAATAATCTTAAGCCTACCGGTGGCAGCCCTGCCGCTACTACGCTCCAGGTAATTACTGCCATACAGGACCAGCAGGTATTGAGCCTGTTTGCCAAAATCACTTTGCCGCAGTTTACCTACGTAACAGGCGACGCCGATAATTTCGGAGCGCTTGCAGATAACTATAGTGTGAGCATAGAAACCCTTGCAGCGGTTAACGGCAGCGCTACCTTCCAGGGTACTTCTATCACTATACCTGGTCTTACCAACCTTGGGGTACAAACGATATCCGACAGTACCTGTACGGCTGATAATGTGACGAAAATTTCGGGTATGTCATCACGCTTCCTGTTGCACGGTCTGCGCCTACCCGACCCCGGCAATATGGCTCAATTGAAGCCTCTCTATGTACTTACCGGACAGCAGCTCGCACTGCCCGCGCTTGCACAGAACGATACCTTCAGCACGCAACTCAGTAAGGATGTCAAGTGTACGTGGATCACCTTTAATGGTAGTGTGACTGATACCACGCTGCCTGTTGTGATCGATAATGGTGAGATCAGCCGCATTACCGACCTCGTATCCCTTACACTGGCGCCGGGCGGCACAGCAGTACCGCTGGAATTGTACCGCGTCAGCCAGCAGACTTTCTCGCTGAAAACAAATATTGACTGGATATATCCCGGCCAGATCGTACTGCCTATAGGCAAACCACTACAGCAGACGGTGATCACTCCTACCATCTGGCAATTGCCTGATACCCTGCTGCAGCAACTATACAACAATACAAGCGGCAGAGATCTTGACCTCGAAATAAAGATCATCACACAGGACCAGCCTGATACGCCTTTTGTTACGACGATGGCACAGAACTATGGCTGGGGTACCCTGCTGAATGTTGCGATTAAGAAGGTAGACAACAACGATGCGCCTATCAACGGAAATGTGTATGATGTAATTGGTGCAGACGAGGCTGGTACGCTTTATCTCGAAAGGCTGCTTACGTTTGTAAATGCGAACGGCGATAGCATTGTTAACCAGATACAACTGCTCTATGCACCGGATAAAACAGGTAACAGCGGTAAAGCTGGTCTGCAATCGCAGGCGGATGGTACCTATGATATGGCACTGGTACAGGCCAATCTCTCTACGGATACCAATCCTGTTACAGGTTCTTTTGCCAGCTTTGAAATGGTTGGCGACGCCCCGCCAGCTCCCAATACGCTTAATACCTTCCAGGATTTCATCAGCCTGCTCTGGAAGTGCAGCATTACACGCTCTGGCGGGTACTACCTGTACTATACGGTAAGGGATGGTAATGGTGGTTTACCTGATTATCTCTTTAATGAAGACGGAACAGCCAATATTTCTATCCTGGTGAATTATGGTAGTAAAGCCTCTTCGCAGAACTTTATTACGCATGTAGTGATAGCGGATACGATTGATACCAGCAAGTCTTCTGTTTATATCGAATCTGAAACGCTCACTACTACCAGCGCCATTGTACCTCCGGGTAATGCGGGTGTGCTGGTTACCCGGCCCAACGCCGGGGAATATGTTCCGGTCAATCCTTATCCGATCCCGGCCAATGCGGCCAGCCAGGCAAGTGATATGATCTACCTGCTGAACCAGTTCAACCTGATGGGGTATAACCTCATCGCCGGAACAGGTTTCAACGCTGCACCTCTTACGCTTATGCCCGTTGGCGCTTCGGAAAGCACCAACCAGGATCAACTGGCTTCCATGCCTGCAGTGCCCAAGGCTAATACAACTGACGACTGGAAATATGAGAGTATGTTGCCGGTATTCAAATTTGCGAGTACCAGGATACAGCCTACTGATCCAAACTTTCCGCCAGCGAGTGGCGATCCTTATTCAGGTATCGGCTCCACGGCACAGATACAATTGAACTGGCAGGACATGTTCGGTAACATCGTTACCAGCAAATGGCCACAGAATAGTAACGTGATCACTAATAAAATACTGTACAACGATGCGCTGAATGGTATTTCAAGATGGCCTAACGTTACTTCCGGTTATGTATTCAGCAGTACTATTGCACCCAATAATCTCCAGGTGTTCTTTGGATTTGATGCCTGCCGCTATACACACGATGATAAGGAGCAACTTGCACAGATAGATTCTGTTACTTACAGCAATATCTATTACCAGCTTATACAGCCGGATGTGCAGTGTTTCCTGCAAACATCAATGGATAATAATAAGGCACAACTGCCTATTGACAAGCAGGCGCTTATCAACTATGCAGGCACAATATACAGGTATCTGCAACGGATAATCAATCCTAACCTGCCCGCAGTTACCATCAATAACCCTGTACTCAGCTTTGCAACAAGCGCTGTTAACCCCGATGATATTTTTGAGCTAACGGTTAACCTTACTATACAGCGTACGGCTAATGTTGATCCGGTGTTTAAAGATATACCCGGTGTAGCGTCTGTAACGACCCTTATCGGTGCGGCTACAACCGCAGCACCACCGGCTGTTGCCTTCCCGATAGATTGCAACAACAGGCCGGAACTGCCGCTGTTCTCTCTTGAGCAGTTTGCAACCAGTTTTGAAGCTACCTTCAAAAATGTACCCACACAGGGCATCGTACTGAAAGTAGCCACAGGGCTAACGCAGGATGAACTGAACAGCCAAAGCAGCAATAACAAAATATGGATAGTTCGTTTTGATACTACCGGAAAGAATGGTATTAACCTCGCCATTTCAAACGCGGTACAATACTTCTTCTCACCCATTCCGCTTGCTACCAGCCTGAATACTTATCCTGACGTGCCGATCAACAGTTACGAAACGGGTAAGCCATTCTCCATTGATCCGAAAACGGCGCTGAAGAAAACTTTCTCGTCTATTGACCTTGACGCATGGGGTTCACTCTGTCTATCTGCTATTGACGAGTTCCTTTCTCCTGAGTTTGCGGTGCCGGGCTTTATCATCGATGATGGCGTTACGCTTCAGAATATTCTTGATGCTAAGCAGAAACTGGCAGATGCCATTACGGGTACGATGGACAGGATCATCGAAACAGAAGGAACTGATCTTTCCAATATTGCCAACGCACAGGAAGTGTTCCGCCAGCAGTTGCTGATACAACTTTCCAATGCATATAATATCGATGCTGTTGTACAAAACCCGGCAACGGTACAGTCGCCCTTTACAGGAACAAACAAACAGCCTGTTAAGGCGCCGCCTTATAACCCAATGTTCTACGGACAGATGCAGGGTGAAGGACCACAGGGCAGCTCATCAGATACGTCTAACGAGTATTCGCTTTCTACGGCCAAGATACCCATGGGTAATGGACCATCATGGCTCAACTATGTGTTCTGTGCCAAAGAAGCGGCCAAAACAAGCAGTTACCTGTTTACCGATATGGCGTATAACATTACCCATATCGAACACCAGATTGAAGATGTAACAGGTATAACAGGATACAAAGCTTCTGCATGGCTCAACTTTATCCTGCCGCTTGATCCGGCTATGGGCGAACTGGGTAAGGTAGATATTCCCATACCGCTAAGGTCTTACCCTGTACCTCCATCTGTTACTGCACAGCAGGCAATATATGGCCCCGACGGACAGTTACCGGATTATACTACTATGGATGTTGCCAAGTCGTGGGATTTCAACTTTACCTACCGTCAGCAGGATGCTGCGCAGGATTCTATTAATGTAAATGTAAAATTCAACATTAATCCTGTAGCAACTGCGATGTTTGCATCGGGGCCGCAATCGCAATTGCCTGCAGCACTTGCACAGTTCATCAGTATATATCCTGCGGTGAGGGCAGACTTTATAACTTACCTCAGGCAGGTTAACCTCACCACGCAGCAACAGCAGCCTTCTGTGTTTACCAATGCACAAAACGCGATGTCTGCTTTCTACACTGTGGTTAAATATGTTGCTGATGAGTGGATAGGATGGAACCAGGTAAACCCCCTTAATCCACCGGAAGGATTTGCGGATGAAGAGGCGATGGCAATGGGTGCGGGTATCATACCTAATATTGAGGTAAATTATGTAATCAATGATGAAGAGGCTGTAAATGGTGATCCAACGTCCGATCTGTGGGCGGTTATCACGCCTGACAAGTCAAATGATATAACGCTTCCGCTTCCTGTAATCAGTATTACCGGTTATGAATCGAAAGCTGTTGAGGGGCAGGCCAATACCTGGCGCTTCCTCGATCCGCAGAGTAATACCTACCTGAGTTACGAAGACAGGGGTAAGTCCAACACCCGCCAGCTCGACTATACGCCATTGAATATCCTTGACTGGCAGAATGCATGGGCTGGTATTTACATCACAAGAAACAGGGACCTTGTTAAGGGCAGCAATGGAGAGTACCTGCCTACCAACCCCAGTTTTATTTACCAGACGCCGCTCGTGAGGTTCTTCAATCAATTGAACCCGCTGCTTACCTGCAATGAAGGTATTGACGTGGCATCTATAAACAGTAAGGGTACTCCGCAGGCGCAGGATCTTGCTGTGCATCTCAGCAACCTGTATGCAGCATTGCTGAGTAGTAAAGCAGGTGGCAGCCAGTTGATCAAAACGGAGTGTGTGTACACTTATAACCTTAACGGGCAGGCGAATTATAACCAGATCTCGCTTCCGGTAGTACTGTGCCCGCCGGACGATATTAATAATTCGACCGATCTTAACATCGGTACGGCTCCTTATTGTCCTATTGACAATGCAGGGTTTGTATGTAACCTGACGAGAGCCCTTCTCTTATGGTATGCTTCGGAAACACCAAATACAAACAATGGTATGCTTATATTTAAGATCGTACTGTACGATGCGTTCAATAACCAGTTGCCTGTATTGAAGCTCAACGCAGTAACTCTTGACATAAGCTATATTAATGAATGGAACAAATAAAGGGTTAGTTATAATAACAGACGAGGAGGGGATTACTTTGATACCAGTAGTCCCCTCCCGCTTTTGATACCTGTACAGCATGATCAGCGTACAGTGTGCTTATACTCGCTGTTTACAAGGCGGAGATCGTTGTAGGTTCTTTGCTGTGGCTTACCCGCACCAGGGCTGTAAATAGTTAATTCTAATTGCAGATCTGCGGCTCCGTTTTCTGTTATGTCTTCTGCTTTGGGCCTGCCTTTCAGCAGTATGGCCTCAAAGCACTCTGGAGCGCGGTCATACAGGTCTTTTAATACAGTACGGCTGTCGAGCAATGTTTTTTTGTTGTTCTGTATGCGATATAACTTATAAGTTACCGACGACATAACAGGGTTAGATTTTTCTTCGAGATTGAATAATGAAAAAGATATGCCGTTAGCCTCTCCCTGAGGAACCAGTTTGAGGCGGATATCGGTGAGAGAATTAACAGGCTGGTTGGTTCGGGGCTGTGCAAACCGTACTCTCTTAATGGCTATCATGCGTTTAGCAAAAAGACGGTGATAGGCATAGGAAACAGTAGCATAACCATTATCGCCCCAACTACGCCCCCAGGAATTCTTGATGATAAATCCTTTGTCATTATATCCTACAATAGTTATCGCGTGCCCCTGTGCACTCTTTGAAGAAGAATAACGCCAGGGCTTCAGGCCATCGGGTTTGAACACGTCGTCGATCTGCGTGAAAACTGAATCTCCATACTGCTGGTATAATTTATCAAAAGTGCTGATGTTGCGGGCAGAGTCGAGAAAACCACCCACACTATCCGGGGTGATGAGCAGGTTCTTCTTTCTTTCCCACTCAAACCAGTATGCATTTACGTAATAACCAATGCCGATTGCTTTTACGCCCTGCAGCAGCAGTTGTTTTATATTCGCTTCTGAAAGCCCCGCATCAAATTCGGCTACTTCGCAGTCGGCCGAATCGATATAAGCCTTTACCCTGTTGAGGTTGATAAGCATGCTTACGGGTCCTGTCTGCGATTCGCGAATCACCTGTACAAGGTTATGATCGCCGGGGCTGAACTCAAGCTGGGCTTTATTGTATGGCATCTGGCTCTCGTGAAGGAAGCCATAGCGCATAAGGGTACTTGCATAAAGGTTGATGCGCCCGCCCTGGTCGATGGGGTCTGTCTGGCCATACTCCAGCATTTTAAGCCCGGCATAGATATGCTGCTCACTAACATCGGAGGGCACGCCGGCGAAAGTTTCGAGGCAGGCAGCTATGGCAAAACCGGTACAGGTATTGCGATCTCCCTGGTGCTTTACCGGTGACTGAAAAATACGGTAGTCGAGTACCCTGGGCTGAGCCTGAAGAGTAAAGCTTGCAGTGAGTAATGCAGCGACGATCAATTGTTTCATATTATACAGCTATATAATAAAGATACGGCAGACGCTTCTGTGGTAAAATACCCTTCCTGCGGTATATTGGCGCTTTAATGCAAAAGCGCATACCCCGGGTGAAAGCGCTACAGTAAAACCACTAAAAAGCAGTCATCTGTTCAAATTTGTATTGTATGCTTACCAATTATTACTTATCTTAATCCCTCGTATCATATTTCTTCATTAAACAGGGTGAACATGATTGTTATTGCATTATACGCTCTCAAAGGCGGTGTAGGTAAAACAGCCAGTTGCGTCAACTTTGCCTACCTGGCGGCCAAGGATGGTTATAAAACACTGTTGTGGGATATTGATCCACAGGGTTCTACTACCTTTTACTATAAAGTAAAACCCAAGGGCGCTCCCGGTATAAAGAAACTGGTGAGCAAGGATGCTAATCTTGATAATGCCATTATGGCAACCAACTATGAGGGACTCGATATCATTGCTGCGGATAACTCTGCCAAAAGTTTTGACACCATGCTGGATGAAATGCGGCAAAGCCGTAACCGCCTTAAATCGGTACTGAAACAGCTCGATGGCGAGTACGACTTTGTCTTTATCGACTGTCCGCCGGGCTTTTCTTCTCTTTCTGAGAATATCTTTACGGCAGCCGACATTGTGCTTATTCCTGTTATCCCTACTACTTTATCTGTACGCACATACGGTATGGTAAAGGATTATTTCAAAGAAAAAGACCTGGATACCAATAAAATGATGTGTTTCTTTACTATGACGGACCTCCGGAAGAATATGCACAATGAGATCATGGAACAGCTTTACAAGGACCGTCGCTTCTTCCAGAACTATATTCCTTACCTGTCTGACGTGGAAAAAATGGGTGTGCACCGCGAGCCCGTTGAAGAATACGCCCGCAGCAGCTATGCTGCTCAGTGCTATCGTGAGTTGTGGACAGAGATCAAGGAAGGAACACTGGAGTAAATTTAACATTTGCCTGCTGCAAAGGCAAAAAGGAAAATCTGTATTTTTAGTAAAATATACCACAAATAATGAAAAGAGAATTAACTTCCTGGTACAGCCCCGCTTTAGGTAAGGATATGCCTGCCGTAGTGTACGGCGATTATGGATTTGCACTGCTGCTTGTACCTACTGCTGCCGCAGATTACCTCGAATACGAACGTTTTCAACTGATCGACTGTCTTGCCCCCTATATTGATGCGGGTAAAGTAAAAGTGTATTCAGTAAACAGCATTAACAACGAAAGCTGGCTGAATAATGAAATGGCTGGTGCGCATAAAGCCATTCGCCACAATCAGTTCAACGAGTACATATTTAACGAAGTAGTGCCTTTTATAAAAAATACCAGTTCTCCCGAAACGCCGATCATTACCTGCGGAGCCTCTTTTGGAGCCCTGCACAGTATGAACCTTTTCCTAAAACGCCCCGATATTATAGACGGGGTGATTGCCATGAGCGGTGTGTATGACCTTACCGAATATACCAAGGGTTATTTTGACGACCAGGTGTATTTCAACTCACCACAGCATTATATTCCGAATCTTACTGATCATGGTGTGCTTGAGCAGATACGCAGGAGCCATCATGTGCATATCCTTACTGGCAGCGGGGCTTATGAAGATCCGAATGCGTCGCGCAGCTTTGCCGGTGTACTCTATAACAAAGGCATTAATTACGAGCTGGATGTGTGGGGTGAGGAGTGGAAGCACGACTGGCCTACCTGGCGCGAAATGCTGCCCAACTACCTGGCAACACGCTTTTGAAAACAACAATTAAAAATGATTCTGTTATGAATAAACTATTATTTGTAGTGGCCCTGGTAATGGGCTCATTATCTCTTTCTGCTCATACCCAGGCCGCCGGAAAGCCGGAGGATACTGCACACATTTATATTTACCGTGTCGGGCAATTCAGCGGGGCAATGGCTAATTTCTCCATTTTTGTTGATGGTAAAAAACTTTGTAAGCTGAGCAATAACAAATATTTCAGGATAGCTGTAGGGCCGGGCAAACATATTATCAACGCTAAGGTAGGGGGTATCGGCCTGATGAAGAAAGAAACCGAGGTAGAGATAGAAGCAGAAAAGGGAGGTGATTATTATATTGCCTGTAATATGAAAAGCAGTATTACCCGTGTGCGCCTTGAAATGATTGAAGTGACCAAGAACACCGGGAAAAAGCAGATGGAGAATATGAGTGAGGACAATTGTCAGTCTAAGGTAGACGAAGATACCAAGGAATAAGAGGCATAAAATTGATCAATGATTCCCCGGCAGCCCCAGACGAGGGTGTGCCGGGGAATTTTTATTCCGAAAAGCCCCTGAATGTATAGTATCCAGCGGAAACAGCTCCTCTACCTTCAGTATAATTAAATTTGTTCATTTTAAGGAAAATGGCTAACCTTACGTACTATTCAAACACTTTACAGAGGCTATGGCTACTACTTATAATTCGACACTGACGAATGTTGTGCGCCAATATTTGAAAACGCTGAAAATACCTTTCACATTTACTCATCTTACCCAACAGTTAGAACAAAATCCTTTTTACCCGAGTCTTTACTCTATTAACGACGTACTGAACAGGTATGCTGTGCCTAACCAGGTGCTGGAGGTGGAAGCGGAGCAGTTGGATAATATACCTGTTCCCTTTATTGCCTTTTGTAAGAACCTGCCTACTGGTAAAGATTTTGTGCTGGTTACTGCCGTATCGCCCACGGAGGTAAGTTATTTCGCGGCAGGCCATAAACTTGTTACGGTGACAAGGGCGAAATTCATCAATGACTGGGAGCGGATCATTTTAATAGCAGAGGCAGATGCCCTGAGTGGCGAACCGGGTTATGAAGCGAATGCAAAGAAAGAGCAGCAGCTACAAAACAGGAGGAGGTTGCTTATTGGCGGTACGCTGGCCATCGTAGCTACGCTTATTGTGGCTTTCCTGGTACAGGTAAATAATAGCTTCAGCAGCCTACTGCCCTTTGCGGCAGCAATAACTTTTACCAAGCTCTGCGGCACAGCCATTGCGCTGCTTTTGCTACAGTATGAAATGGATAAAACCAACAGCTTTCTGAAAGACCTGTGCACGGGAGGTAAACAGATCAACTGTGATGCTGTACTGAACAGCAAGGCCTCTGGTATAGCTGGTATCAAGTGGAGTGAAATGGGTTTTTTTTACTTCTGTGCTACGCTTCTGTTCCTGTTCTACCCGGGTATTAGTTTCGCGGACAAAATTCCCTGGCTGGCAGCAGCCTCTATTGCTGTTTCCCCTTATATCCTGTTCAGCATATATTACCAGTACCAGAAGGTAAAACAGTGGTGCCCCTTATGCCTCGCTGTGCTGGTTGTGCTGCTGCTGGAAGCCACGTGGGCGATATTTACCTGGCGATCGCAGCCGGGCTGGTCTTTTGCGGGCGAAGGGGTGGCTGTTGCTGTTGCACTTTGCATGCTGTTTCCTATTGTTGGATGGTACTTATTGAAGCCGGTATTGCAAAAAGCAAAAGACGAACCTACTTACGAGGCGGCATATAAGCGCCAGCTTTACAACCCTGATTTTTTCAGGCAGTTGCTCGAACAGCAACAGCAGGCACCGGAAGGCTGGCAATCTATAGGTATTACTATTGGTAACCCTGCTGCTGCCAATACTATCCTTAAGGTATGCAGCCCTTATTGCGGACCCTGTGCCGCAGCGCACCCTATACTGGAAGAAATCATACACCGGAATCCCGACATGAATCTTAAAATTATTTTTACTGCAACAAATGATGCAGGTGACAGCGGAGGGAAAGTGGCCAAGCATTTACTCTCTTTTGCTGAAGACAGGGATGCAACTACTACCAAACAGGCGCTTGATGACTGGTACTCGGGTGGCAAAAAAGACTTTACCGCTTTTGCTGCCAGATATCCGGTAGATAGTGCTGCTCCCGCCTGGAAAGAAAAGATGAGGAGCGTGGTGGATGTAATGGCGGGTTGGTGTAAGGAAGCGGAGATTACGCATACACCTACCCTATTTATCAATGGCAGAAGATTACCGGATTCGTACCGTATTGAAGAACTGAAAAACATTTTATAAGTACTTCTTTATCATATAAAGAAAGGGGAAAGCCGAAAACCCTTTGTAAGAGTAGGCAGAATGTTAACGAATAAAGTTTTTGGCAGCTTTTGATGATTAAAAACTGCTGAACATTATGACTATGAAACTTGAAGGCCTGGGTACAATGTTATCCAAAGAAGACATGAAAAAGGTAAAAGGTGGCGCCCAAATTGGACCCGGTTGCCTGCCTTATGGTGCATCATGTACCTGTACCGACACTTGCTGCAGAGATTTACCCTGCCTTGGCCCCTATGGCGGCTTTGGTCCGGGTGGGCACTGCGGGGTATATATTGATCCCGGAAGCAGTGACATGTAAGCACGATTAAAGATTTGTTAAAGTGGCTGACCGAGGTTGGCCACTTTACATATAAAAGCCGGAAGGTGCTGACATACCCGGCCGCATTTGTACCCGGGACTATTTACTGGCAATTTATTATATAAAAAGGGGGAAGCTGAAAACCCTTTGTAAGAGTAGGCATTATGTTAACCATTAAGTTTTTGGCAGTTTTTGATGATTAAAAACTGCTGAACATTATGATTATGAAACTTGAAAGCCTGGGTACGGTATTATCCAGGGAAAACATGAAGAAAGTAAAAGGCGGAACTGGCAAGGCTGATGGCTGTCTGCCCTATGGCGCAGGCTGCGGTAGCTGTGTTGAAGGGCCGCTGTATTGCTGCCCGGATGTACCCTGCCTGGGAAGCAGCTTCACCCGTGTGGGCAACTGCGGTATAGATACCAGCGGTGGTCCTGAAGAAAGTTGAGGATGATTTATTCATCGTAAAAGCCGGTATTTTTGCCGGCTTTTTTGTATGCCAGGGTATGAACCCGAACCTGTGCTTACACCAACGATATTTTACTATATTGTGCTATAACTATACAGTATGAAGTATTTACTCTTATTTGTTGTCGTTGCAGTTGCCTGCTCCTGCACCCATCAACCTGCAGTTGATACTGAAAATATCTCTCCGGCCAGCTACTTTGCGCAAACTGACAGCGGGGTGCAAACGGGTGGTATTAAGATGATACCGATACAAACGCCGAAAGGCACTTTCAATGTCTGGACAAAACGCTTTGGCAACAACCCCAAAATAAAAGTATTGCTGCTGCACGGCGGCCCGGGTGGCACGCACGAATTTTTTGAATGCTTTGAGAGTTTCTTTCCGGCTGAAGGCATTGAGTTTATATATTACGATCAGTTGGGATCCTATTTTTCAGATAAACCCACCGACAGCAGCCTATGGGTTACAGAGCGATTTGTGGAGGAAGTGGAGCAGGTGCGTAAGGCACTTAACCTGACCAAGGATAATTTTTACCTGCTGGGGCATAGCTGGGGTGGTATACTGGCGGTGGAATATGCGCTTAAATACCAGGACAATCTTAAAGGACTGATCATCAGTAATATGATGAGCAGTTGCCCACTGTATGGCAAGTATGCCAATGATGTTCTGGCTAAACAGATGGACTCTAAGGTACTCGACACGATTCGTATGCTGGAGGCTAAAAAGGACTTCGAGAATCCAAAGTATATGGAGCTACTGGTTCCCAACTTCTACAACCAGCATCTCTGCCGTGTGCAGCCCTGGCCTGAGCCGATCAGCCGCGCTTTCCCGCATATTAATCCACAGGTATATGTGCTGATGCAGGGCCCCAGCGAATTTGGCATTAGCGGGCGGCTGGAAAAATGGGACCGCAGCAAAGACCTGCCCGCCATCAGGGTACCTACCCTTACCATTGGGGGTAAACACGACACCATGGACCCTGAACACATGAAATGGATGGCTACTCAGGTACAACTGGGCGACAGCCTTATCTGCCCAAATGGCAGCCATTGCAGTATGTGGGATGATCAGGCTCATTATTTCCCCAAACTGATCAAGTTTGTCAAGTCGGTAGACGATGGTTCATTTAAAGGTATCGGAACCAGACCGTTGCAGTAGTTAAAGCATACCCAGAGTATAGTAACAGTATGGCAACAGTATGGTAACTGTATGGCAACTGTGGGAAACAGACGTAGAGCAACACTGTTGTTAAGGCGTTTATGCTGCCTTTTTTTACTGTATATCCGGCATAACCTTTTACGGATTCAGGCTGTTGTTTTAACAATTCTACTACCGGGTCGTGTTCTTTTTTTTGCTAACTTCAAGGATATAGCGGTAACGCTCTTCGAACTGTAACGTGTTCGTGTGCTGTCCTCGACTTAAACACTACTACTATGACCATTTATATGCTGGATATGGGTGATACCAAGTATGGGGATTGCCTGTTGATTGCAAAAGACGGTAAAACTATACTTGTTGATGGCGCCCACCCGGGTGATACCGACAGTATCCGCAACCAGCTTAAAACTGTGTTGCGGAAAGAGCCTCCTTTCATTATTGACCTGCTCGTTATTACACATTGTCACCTTGATCATATCGGCTGCCTTCCTCAATTGGTGGAGAAGGGCGATCTCATAGTTAAATCGGCACTGGTAGCAGACGGGCAGATGGGCTGGGGCCGTACAGTGGCGGATGGTCCTGTTCCCGCAGATAGTAATACAAGCCAGAAGATCGTAGCTGCTGCTCTACTGGAAGAAAACCACGCAGACCTGCCCGATGATGCCCTGCTCACTTTTATGGAGGATGCGCTTACTCTCGAATCGAAGTACAAAACTATGCTGCGCGAGTTGGAGCAACGGGGAACTACTGTTATACGCTATACCGGTGTGCATACCACTGCACTTAAACAACTTGAGGAAGCGTTTTCGGCGTTTGGGCTTACGATACTGGGCCCTACGGAGGAACACCTGCAGATCTGCGCCGGTGCATTGGTGGGTACGGCCGACTGGGTGGCTAATAATTCGATGGATGGCCTTAAGGAAGACGCTACAGATGCAGATATGCTGGAAGCCTACCGGTTGCTGGCACAACAGAAAGCGGCAGACGCGTTGGGTGGAGAAGACAAGGCCAGTGCCGGTGCAGCCAAGAACAACCAAAGCATTGTATTTAAGGTAAAGTCTGATGGCTGGTCTGCCCTGCTGGCAGCCGATATGCAGTTTGCCCGGGCGGAAGTGGGCGGGCTGCAACCTCATATGAGCAGACTTTTTGAAAAAGTGATTGCTGAAGGGCCTTACGATTTTATTAAACTTACGCATCATGGCAGTGATAACGGGCTGAACGCTGCTATGCTCAACGCTTTTGCCGGTACAAAATACTTTGCTCATACAGGTGGCCTGAAGGATGCTGCTCATCCCGATAAGGAGGTACTGCAATTACTTCAGCAGTATAGAAGCGGGCTAAATTTTGCGCGTACAGACCGGAATGGGCTGATCAGGATAGGGAAGGAAGCAGGTGTATTGCGGATGATACCGGCCAGGGGATCGCTGAACGACTTCTCTGCTAATAAACTATCTGCCGTACCGATAGCACGCCCGGTAAAACCACAGGCGGTACACACAGGCCCAGCCGGGATAAATATTATAACGGGTACAGAACCTGGCGGGCCATATATCGAAGTTATTACCCGTTTGCCGGCTGACTCGCCAAAACTGACCATTACGATTGAGGTGGAAGGTGGTGGAAAAAAGGTTCATGTTGCTACACCACTGTTATCAACTGACAATCCGGAACTTGCTAAAGATTGGAAAGTGGCAGGTGGCAGATCATTGCCGCAGTTGCTGTTCATTACGTGCCCTGTATTGCTGGAAAAAAATATCGGTCCCGTTACCAATGCAGTTCTGGCAAAGATCAGGGAAACGCAGGGTGTTACACTTTTCGAGATCAATCTCGCCGATACAAAGCATGCTGAAGAGGCTGCGGTTAGCGTGTGGGAAAAACTTCGTGCAGGAGACTTTAAGGGTGTGGTGATCATTGGTGGATATGACGTGGTGCCCAGCCAGCAGGCTGATGTGCTGGATAGTAATTTACGAAAACTATTGGTAGATGCAGGTATGGAACGAAAGGATGCTGATGGCTTCGTGGTTTGGAGCGATGACATCTATGGCGATATGGATGGCGACCTGCTGCCTGAACTACCGGTAAGCCGTATACCTGATGCAATGAGCGGCGCTTTACTGATCGCAGCACTTTCCGCACCATCCTTCAAGTCCGGCAGCCGTTTTGGTATACGGAATGTAGCGCGGCCCTTTGCGGAACAAACCTTTGCGACCCTGCCTGGCGGAACAGCCAATTTTGGTGTATCGGCAGACTATTCTCCTGCCTATATCAAAGAAGGTAGTGCGCTGGGTGCTGTATATTATATGCTGCACGGGTCTGACAGGGATGGCACACGTTTCTGGGGTGAAACTACGGGCGGGGATGAATACGAGGCTTTTGCACTGGAAAACGTACCGGCATCTTCGGGTGGTTCAATCGTTTTTACGGGTTGCTGCTGGGGGGCACTTACGGTGTTTCAACCCGCCTGCCGTAAAGCGGGACCTGGGTTGCCTGCTCCGAGGAGTCCTGAGGAGTCGATCGCACTGGCCTATCTCAAAGCTGGTGCCCTTGCATTTGCGGGCTGTACCGGATCGCATTACTCGCCGCTTCAGCCTCCTTATAACTATTATGGAAAGCCTCTGCACGACCATTTCTGGCGGGGTATAAGCATGGGAATGGCTCCTGCTGCCGCGCTGTTTTATGCCAAAAAAGAGTACACAAAACACATACCACATAACCTGAAAGATGTGTTCAGCCTGTGTATAGAAATCAAGCTATCACGGCAATATACCTGCCTCGGACTGGGATGGTAAAGCATTTGCATTTTTTTGTAAAAAAACGTATTTTTACTGTCTACAAAAGAACGGAGGTTGATATGGCTACATCTAAACTTAAAAAAATAATGGAAAAGGAACTGGCGAATATGGAGATATCTCCGCAGGGCTACAGTACTCCTTCTGTTAATAAAAGTCAACTTACACCCGCACCACCACTTTCTGCGCTGAAGAAAAAGTTTCTTTCTCTTGATAATGAAGAACCTGTCAACGGGCTTGATGAAGAATTGGAAACGTTCATCATTCCTGAAGAGAACGATATCGAAGTTGTCGTCGTACAAAAAAAGTCTGCAGAAAACGATACACCTGGTAATGGGGAGAAGCGTACCATCATCGGCTCAAATTCCAAAGGGTTACTGGGTACGCAGGGATAGCAGCAAAACCATTTTTAGTTCCAACTCTCCGCATTTGCTTTTTCAAAATCATCTTTATACCGGTCAGGGATCTCTCCCCTTGTCATACAGCCATTGGCACAGCTTGGAAAAATGTCTTCAAACGTACGTACTTCGTTCATGAATACACGACGGTAGATATGGCTCCTGGTTAACAGTGAAGGATTGTCTATACCTGCTGCACCAAGGAGTTCTACAAAGGTTTTAACGGTGTCTTCATGGTAATAGAATACGCGTTTGGTTTTATCTTCTACCACAAGTCCTTTTGAAAGAGCAGGATCCTGCGTGGCCACACCGGTGGGGCATTTATTGGTATTGCATACAAGGGCTTGTATACAGCCGAGGGCCATCATCATGGCACGGGCACTGTTACAAGCGTCGGCACCAAGTGCTATAGCGCGAACCAGGTGAAAACCGCTCAATACTTTACCAGATGCAATTACCTTAATGTGTTGCCGTATACCAAAGCCCACAAGCATATTCTGTACAAAGGCCAGGCCATCCATCATTGGTGCGCCAACATAATTACTGAACTCCTGTGGTGCAGCGCCCGTTCCGCCTTCTCCTCCGTCAACCGTAATGAAGTCGGGGTAGCAGTCCAGTTCTACCATGGCTTTGCAGATGGCGATAAATTCACTTTTACGGCCTACACAGAGTTTAAAACCTACCGGTTTGCCATCACTTTCTTCGCGGAGCAACTGAATAAACTGTACCAATCCCCTGGGGGTACTGAAGGCGCTGTGGTAAGGAGGTGAGTACACTGTTGTTCCCGGTTCTACAAGGCGGATGGCAGCGATCTCAGGTGTGTTCTTCTTACCCGGTAATATACCTCCGTGTCCGGGCTTGGCGCCCTGCGAAAGCTTCAACTCTATCATTTTCACTTCCGGGCGCAGGGCATTCTGGCGGAAGGCCTCCTTATTAAAATTGCCTTCCTTATCCCTTGCTCCAAAATAGCCGGTGCCTATCTGCCAGATGATATCACCACCCATCCGGAGGTGGTAAGAACTAATACCTCCTTCGCCGGTATTGTGGGCAAAGCCTCCCATTTTAGCCCCGCCATTCAATGCCATGATGGCATTGGGGCTCAGTGAGCCGAAGCTCATGGCACTTACATTAAGAACACTGAGGTCGTAAGGCTGGCGGCAGTCTTTATTGCCCACCTTTATCCTGGGGTGGTGGTTAAGGGTGTGAAAATCTTTTGGGGCGATACTGTGGCTCATCCACTCATAGCCTTCGGCATATACATCAAGCTGGGTACCAAAAGGCATTGTATCTGTTTCCTGTTTGGCGCGCTGGTAAATAGTGCTGCGGTCGAGGCGGTTAATGGGGCGGCCATCAATATCACTTTCAATAAAATACTGGTAGAGTTTAGGGCGCAGGGCTTCCATCAGCCAGCGCATCCTGCCCAGGAAAGGGAAGTTGCGCATAAGCGAGTGCTTTGTCTGGAGCATATCGAATACACCAATGAGTGCGGGGATGGCAAACACACCAAGTATGTACCAGAATCCCGGCCAGATGTACCACGCAAGTGCAGCCAGTATTCCGAGACTAAGTATGCTGAAAATGATAAAATCTTTTCTCATACTATAAAAATAAACAAAGCCGGGAAAATAACCTCGTAGAAATAAACCCTGCTCCAAGACAAAGAAACCCGGCATATACAGCCGGGCTCTTTTGATCAGTAAGTGGCTCCGGTACAGTGCAGGTGTACCGTCCTCCTGCCTCTTGCCAGATCTGTTGTGCTGGCTTTGAACTGCATTGGCCGGGCCCTCAATTAACTAAACCAATTAACCCTGCCTGATAGCCGTCTGCCAACTCGTTTATTCGTATTCGTTAATACCATAAAGAATCTCCTTCATTTTGGTGCCGTTAATTTCCACGGGCTTATAAGCAATATTGAATTTCTGGATAGCGATGTCGATATCGTCTTTTAGTTTCTTGTATTCGATGGGCAACTTACTCTCGCATTGTTTCTCATTTTCGTAGCTATTGAGGATCGTTCTGAACTTCTGGTAAAACTTTACCCCGTCATCAATAAAATTGTTGTATTTGGCAATAAACTGCAAAAGCTTGTCGATAGAAAATTCGAGGTTGATCTGCATTTTGTGTGCATTCTTTTTGTCGGGCCCACTTATCATATCCGTGAGATATTTATTCAGCTTTTCCTTAAGGTTATCCCAATCGTCATTGGCCCGGCAGTCCTGTAAACTGGCGAGGTATCCCACGGGTTTGGTATAATCTTTAAACATGCCCTCAATATCGCGCTTAATCTCTTCATTACTGGCCTGCAGGTAGGAGGTTTCAAAGAAGATCAGGTTCAGGTCGTTGTGCATCCGCAGGGTGAAATCGAGGATGCATTCTACCTGCTCAAGTTCTTTCTCTTTATCTTCTTTTGAGAGACCGCTATTGAGCAAACCGGAAAAGGTTTGTATTACTGAGGCAACAATATTCTGCCCCAGCAGTTTGGTAAGGTCGAATGATTTTTTATCCCTGTTATTTTTTATGACGTCTTTTATCTTGGTAAATTCCTGGTAGTTGTTGGGGTTGCCGAGTTTGTTGATCTCGGAAAAGGTGCGCACCGAAGCAAAATGATGATCGAGGCCAAGTACTTTGTCGTACAGTATGCGTACGATCTCAAGGCCTTTGATATAGCGGAGCTTGGTGATGTCGCCTTCGGCAGTTGCTTTCAGGCGGAGTACCTGGTCCTGGTAGGCGTCTTTCGTGATGAGCAGATCCAGCTTAACGCTGTTGCTGGTTTCGGTTTGCAGCCTGGTTTTTATTACCTCTATACTGTCTGTGTAAACAAGGGCCTGTTTCTGGTACTTCATAATGATCTGTCGGCATTCCAAAGTGATCTCATCAAGCACGTCGGCAGGCTCTCTTCCGGGGCCTGCGATGGCTGTTGAAACTACTGATGTAATGAGCAGTATGAGTATTGTAATGCTCTTTTTCATATTAAAGCAGTTTAAGTTCGGTGATGAAATATGGTGCTGTTCTTTCAAGCAGGTAGGAACCTGCTTTGATTGTAGTTGTTTTCTCCGGCAAGCCCAGCAGTTTTACGAGTGCGGGCTCAACGGGTACGGCTGCATCGAGATGGAAATAGACCGGCTCGTCTTTCTGAAAGGAAGCTAAAGGTGCGCCAAAGATCTTGTATTCATCTTCGGGTGTGATATTCGATCTTGATATCTTCAGTAACAGGGTACTGTCGGTTTTGGATTGCAGCCAGAACTTCTGGGTAGTGTCGGTAATGCGTTGTTCGGCCTGGATGTTTTCCACAATGATACCACAGAGGCCCCGGCCCGTGGTACAGTCAGCATAACGGCCAAAATTCTGGGCTTTGCTTTCGCTTTGCAGGGCGAACAGCAGCGCAGCAGGTATGATAATGTGTTTTTTATTTTTCATTGTTTTGTTATAATAAGTGATCAATGTGTTGTTAGCGCAGGTGTCAATACCGTGGGGCCGGGGGCAGATTTTTTTTCTTTTTCAGGCTTCATATAAGGTACATAGTATGCAGCAAGGTTGAAGATGATCATGATGGTCGAAAAGAAAAAAAGGCCAAGCAGGAGTATAATTCCAAGGTGCATCGAAATGGTTAGCAACAGCCATATCTTCCGTGTTTTCCTAATATTAATAAAGATTGGATATAACATTTCTGTTATTATAGTCATCCAACCTACCATGATAAAAATGACCGGATAGGGTGCAAGACTGGTTACATTGACGAGACCTAACTGGTTAAAGCTTGTGGTTGCCTTCCATATTGCTTCTCCGTTGTGCCAATTGAATCCCAGTACTTTGTCGATGCCGCTGACACAGTAAGCTATGCAAATATGGATTTGTAGTATCCGTAACCATGATACGTGGGATATGATGGGTGTTTTCCGGGCTTTAAAGATTTTATTATCTACCGAGCAGACCCTGCCAACGGGGAATACTGCGCAGTAGAAAAGAAGTATTGTCATAAAGAAATCAGCACCATATTCATAGAGGTGAATTGATTTCATGAGCAGTAAATGTGTAAGTGCAGAAAGCACAGCACTTCCCCTGGTTAAGAAACCTGCGCACAGGGATAATAGCGAGAATATGAACAAACCGCATGTAAAGTAAAGTACGGTGTTGTACTCAACCGACGGGATGGCTGACTTAATAAAAGTAAAACAGTCGTATATAGTGAAGCTGAAGTTATCAAGGGATGCATCAAGAACATCCGGCTTTACATAACCGTTGAAAGTAAAAATATTTTCAAAATCAGGAAGTATTGATAAAAACTGGATCAGGACTAATGCAGGAACTGCTACCCTGAGAAAAGCTAACCACTGGTTATTAATATGCTGTGCAGGTATCGTTTTTATGTTAATTGCTGTTTTCATATCTTCTCAGAAATTTAATCTTTTTAATTTTCAGTAAATTGGGTATAACTGATTTTGCACTACTTGCTATCTTAAGTGGAGGATAATCAATCAAGTTGTAGCTAAGAGTAAGGCTGTCACTTTTCACAGAAATACCTTGATAGGTTTTTTGGGTTATACTGTTAAGAATAAGTGTGTAGTAATTCTCCCACTTCTTTGCAATAATATCAAGTGTTCTGGGAATAGTATCTTCAATACTTTTCAACATTTGTTCTGTTATCTGTGAAGAAAGCGTAGTAAACCGATTTCTTCCTTCAAAAGAAAGAAAGGGTGGTTCTTTGAGCACCATATCAGTCTCGCCAATTAATAGCCCATTACTCCTGACATTTGGTGCAAAAAAGCCATACCCGGTTTCAGTACCGGTATATCTCATGTACACACCGATTATCCAGATACTGTTGTACAGTGACTGAAGTTTTTGCAGGCCATCACTTTGTTTCCTTTGGTAAAAATCGCAATAGGTAATATAGCTACTTGCAAAAGAAACCCAGAGTATCACTGCTATGTGAAATATTGAGAATATATAAAATATTTTCTTTTTCATAATTATCCGAGTCTGAAAAGAATCTGACGGACAGAGTAAAACAGTTTTTCTATCCGCCAGTTTCCCTTTGGTTGTTTATTGTTTTCCCCCTGCAGTTGCTCCAGCATCTACATACTTGCTGTATATCTGCTCCAGTTTAGCGAGATTGGCATTAGTGGATGCTACATCATCCCATTTTGTTGATTTGTGGAGAACGTCCCATCTATGGGAATACCATTCAACAGTAGAGCCACCTTTTGCTGCCAACTTCAGGCCAGGGCCATCAGAACAGTTCTCAAATTCTACAATACCGTACTCATCTTTTACAATTGATAAGATAGCCTGATTATCTTCCTCTGAGATCTTATTATCTTTTTCAATTTGGTACAGATGCTCACCCACCCGGGTTACACCGGTTGAATTTGAGGGGGTTGCAAAAGCAAAGATTGCGATTGCCAAGACGGGAATGGCCAATAAGAATAACTTTTTCATAATTGATTAGTTTTGGTTGTTTCGTTAACCGGTAACGATACCGTCCTACTTTATACTTATAACACGGTGTTTCGGAAGGTTGCCCGTGGGTATTCTGAAGCCTGTGCATGTTCATGATGAATGGCGCCAACCATTGCTTACAGGTTTCGGTACCAATTAGTTTAATAGATCGATTAGGATTGGCTTTGCCTGCCGGGTATAATCAGACCGGGGTTAGTAAATGCGGATGGTTTATATGCACCTCCACACAGCGCTCCAGAGATTATTCCACAGGCAGTTCAGGAATGCACGGGCCTGGCCAAGCATCTTATTGTAGATGCAGCTTACAAACTGGCCAAGACGGAAGGGTACATACTTTTTACAACTGTTCCATATTGCGCCAGCATTAAAGTTGCCGCCACACCTCTGCCAGATAACATTAAAGAAGCAGGAGAAAAAGCTATGTGTGAGTTGCAACTGGTTTTCCTGGTTTACGAACCACTCTTCATATCCATAGTTGGCAGCCTCATCGTTAGGGTTCTTATAAATGTTTAATGCACTATACTCCCCATCTACTCCCTTCAGGTATATCTGTGATGCTGTGGTGCCGTCGGGATGGTTATAATCCTTAACTAACCATTCTACCGGATTGCCTTCAAATGTTCCGGCTACTTTTGTGGCGACGCCGTTGGGGGTGTACCCACGGCTCACAAGGTTTTCTGTTACGATACGTACCTTAATGTTGCTTGCATTATATGCGTCGAAAGTTTGTATTACGGCTGGCCCTTCAGTAAAGGTGTAATCTGCATCCTGTGCATTGGCCGAGAATATGCTTATCAGCGACCAGAAGAGAAATAATAGTTTTTTCATTTTTAACAATGTTTAGTGTTAGCGCTTACTCTGTTAACGGTTTTCAGCAATCCCGCACCGTTGTGGAAACAAGTCGAATTGTAAGTTTTACAGTCTGGGAATCATATCCGGCATGTGATACCGGCGGAATGGTTTGTACTGTCTTTTACAGGTTATGTATCTTAACGGTTAGTTTTGGTAATTCTGCTGATCAGCAGCAGTCTGCCCAGCTCCTGGTTTATAACGCGGTGTTTCGGGTATCTTCCGCGGGTTCGTACTACGGGCTTTTGTCAGCGGGCCCTGCTGGTGTTTGCCGTAGGTATGAGCCTTTTTTGTGATGACCTGAACCGGGATCTTTTTTTGATGAACCTTATCATTCTCATCACAACACAAACGTACTGTCCGTGCAATGGGATCGCAAGCGTTTTAGAACGTGTAAATCCATCTTTTTTTAACGGTAACGGGTAAGCCTAAAACTGAAACCCGGAGCAGTTGCTTTTTATAGGGTTGTATCCGTTTTTCCGGGAAGGGTGTTTTGTTAATAATGCCCTGAAATACCCTCGTTCTGTAAAAAGCGGGCACCGTTTTTTAACGGTGCAGGAGCGCTTTTTCAGCTTGAGAAATGCGTTTATTTTTTGTGTAAGTGCTTGATTGCCAGTAATAAAAAACCATAAAGAACGGTAGGGTAATTATGGGGTGGTTTTACCCCTATTGCGGCTGGTTTTTAAATCGTTTTACTTTGATTTCACATTAACTAAACCAAACCATTTTTAAGTTATGAAAAAACTAACACGAATTGCATTGATCCTAACCTACTCTCTACTGGCATTCACAGGTTGCGAAAAAGACAACACTTTAGGTAGGGAAAAACAATCTGCCGACCATCCTTATGCGAAGAGTAGAATTGCTACCAGCAGCGCTGAAAGCAGTGCAGCGTATGGTAACTGTACCGATCCCTATGAAGGCATGCCCCTCGATATCGTAGAGCAAATGATCAACAACTACCGCGACAACCAGCAAAAGGCAATCAGTAATGGACTGGGCATTAACGATGCTAACGCCTGCTGGTTTGATCTTGAGCGGCTGAAAGACTATATTTGCCACCTTGAAGCACAGGTAGATCAAGCACAGTGCGGCAACCTTAAATCACTGGGATTGCGTTTTTACTATGCCGCGCATAACACCACCCCGCCTCTTTACGGAGTGCCTGACTCATATGTTGGTAAGCATACGCTGATCATCATTCCAACGTACAGGGATCAGGGGGGGAATAATGTTGACTTCGACCCGGGTAAAATGAACCAGAACTGCTCACCTGTTCCCCTGCGGACGCTTAAGGGAAACACAAACGGTAATAATGTTCTGAATATGGCGTCTTCGGGTGGAGGTAACCTCTTTGCAATGGATCATGGGCAACTTGGTCCTCCGGATTCTGCGAGCATGAGCTTTTAAATCAAGTGCTGCTACCGGTTTATTTTTTACCTTGAGTAAATATTTTGTAAGAACAATAAGACGGTACTGAATGAAACTTTTTACAACGGCCAATATGTATATGCTCTTTGAGGTTACGGCGCTCGTGATTGCCATCATATACAGCAAACGGATACTGCGCAGCAATATAAAAGCTCTGCCACTGTACCTGCTCGTTATTGTATTGTTTGATGTGGTTGCTTATTACCGGCGGTCGCAGGGGCTGGGCAACGCGTGGATTAATGATGTTGTAATACCATTTGAGTTTTGTTATCTTATACTGATGTACCGGAGTTTTGTGAGCAGGACCTGGATGAAGAATGCAGCTTTTTTGCTGGTTGGACTTTACCTTCTTTTCTTTGTACTCGACGAATTTGTGTACAAAGCTGGCTATACAAGGCTGTACCTGCGTTCTTACGTAACCGGGGTAATTACACTGATGGTGATGGTACTGCTGTATGGTTACGAACTGCTCAATTCTGAGAAACTGTTCAAATATTATAAACAACCTGAGTTTTGGCTAAGTGTCGGGATACTATTGTTCTATCTCGGCACTCTACCTTTTCACCTGGCCTGGAATATTACTGCAATTAAGTTTGTGAAAACATACAACAGTATGAAGTTTATTTTCTATTCCATGCTCTGTACTATTTATTTCTTTTTTGCAATCAGTATGCTATGTTTGAAACCGACAGCGAAATAAAGCCTCTGATATTTTACTCTACGCTGATCGTGATGCTCTTTATTACGATCATTATCCTGTTTATTATCTTTTACAGGAATAAGCGGAGTTTTTACCGCAAGGAGAAGGAGAAACTGACTGAATCGCTAAAGCATGAGCTGCTGATGGCAAAAATTGAAGTACAGGAGAATACATTACAGCATTTTACACGGGAATTGCACGATAACATCGGGCAGAAACTGGCGCTTGCCCGTATTTATATCAACAGGCTGGAAGCTGGTAAAACCGTTTCCGCCGAAAAGCAAGAGCTGGTAAGCATCAGCGAAACGCTTGGCAGTGCCATCAGTGATCTCCGGTCGGTAGCCAATTCGCTTAATCCCGATTATATTGCGGGGCACGGCCTGATCGACTCACTCACGGGTGAGGCTGCGCGGATTAACCAGTTAAAGATCGCAAACTGTACACTGGAAGTACAGGGTGAGCATACGGATATATTAAATAAACAGCAGGAGTTGTTATTATTCAGGATATGCCAGGAGTTTATCCAGAACAGTATCAAACATTCGAACTGTACCACTATCCAAATGAAACTTAACTTTGAAGAGACCGGTGTTGCGATGCTTTTGACGGATGATGGAGAAGGGTTTGATATCGATCATGTATTTGCGGAAGGCCGGGGTAGCGGCCTGAGAAATATTTTTAACCGTGCCAAGGCACTGGGTGCAGACCTTACGATGCAGACCCATGCGGGCACTCAACTGGCGCTGAGCCTGTTGGTAAGCTCTTAACACCATGACAAAGAAAAAAATTGTAATTGTTGATGACCACCTTCTTGTAGCAAAGGCTATTACTTCCCTGATCAACCAGATGGAACGGTACGAGGTTGTGCATGAAGCAGAAAACGGACAGGCGTTTGTAGACTGGATGAGTAAGCGGAAAATATTGCCGGATCTTGTGTTGCTGGACATCAATATGCCCAAGATGAATGGCTATGAAACTGCAGCCTGGCTTAAGACTAACCATCCCGGTATACTCAGCATTGCACTTACCATGTTTAACGACGAGCCTTCGATTATCAGTATGATCAAAGCGGGTGTATCGGGTTACCTGCTTAAGGATGTACACCCGGTAGAACTTGAAAAGGCGCTTGATTTCGTGACTGATAAGGGATTCTATTATTCTGAGTGGGTGGCTAACCGGCTTATACGTACTATTACTGATGAAAATCCTGCACAGCTCAATACCAAGCTAACAGAAAAGGAACGGCGTTTTATGGGACTTGTCTGCACGGAGATGACCTATAAAGAAATTGCCCACGAAATGGGGCTGAGTACGCGTACTGTGGAAGGCTACCGCGACCAGCTTTTTGTAAAACTGAATGTAAAGAGCAGGGTTGGGCTTGTGCTCTACGCTATTAAGACACAGTTGGTAAAGGTATAGGGCCTGCCACCATATCCTTAATTTGTTTACAGGTATTGACGCAATGCCTCTACCAGTTCGGTTTTTGTAATGGGCACACCCATGATCTTATTATATCCTTTGGCATCAACAAAATATACATCGCGGATGATCCTTATCAACTGCCCGTTATTGATCTCGGGTATGATAACGGTATCATAGCTTTTAAGTATCTCACCGAGGTTTGATGGGAAAGGTCTTATATAACGCAGGTGGGCGTGTGCGATAGAATGTCCTTCGGTAAGAAGTTCTGCCACGGCGCTCTTGATTGCTCCATAAGTACTACCCCAACCGAGTACCAATACTTTTCCTTTTTCAGGACCATTATCGATGTGCTGCAGGGGAATATAGTCGGCAATCTTGTCTACTTTAGCCTGACGGGTTTTAACCATGTGTTCGTGGTTGGCAGCATCGTAACTTACATTACCTGTACCATCTTGTTTTTCCAGTCCACCGATACGATGTTCCAGTCCGGGTGTGCCGGGTATGGCCCAGGGGCGTACCAGCTTTTCGTCGCGTTTGTAGGGCTGCAACTTCTCCTCCCCTTCATCAAGCTCTGTTTTAAACTTTACTGTAATGGGTGCGAGGTCGTCGCTCTGCGGGAACTGCCAGGGCTCAGCGCCATTGGCAATATACCCATCGCTGAGGAACATAACGGGGGTCATGTGTTGTATACTGATGCGAGCTGCTTCGTAAGCGGCACCAAAACAATCGCTGGGTGTACTGGCGCTGATGATCGGCATGGGGCATTCGCCATTACGGCCGTAATAGGCCTGCATCAAGTCGCTCTGCTCGGTTTTGGTTGGCAGACCTGTTGATGGACCACCTCTTTGTATATTACAGATCAGCAGGGGAATTTCGAGCATAACTGCAAGACCCATGGCTTCGCCTTTGAGGGCAATGCCGGGACCACTGCTGGTGGTTACCCCCAGTGCACCGCCATAGCTCGCGCCGATGGCTGAGGTGATCGCTGCTATTTCATCTTCTGCCTGGAAGGTTTTTACGCCAAATGTTTTGTATTTGCTCAACTCATGCAGGATGTCGCTGGCAGGGGTAATGGGATAGCTGCCGAGGAAAAGCGTGAGACCACTTTTCTGGGAGGCTGCAATTAATGCATAGGCTACTGCTTCATTGCCCATGATGCTGCGATAAACGCCCGGAGTCATTTTAGCTTTATCAACCTTAAAGCGGGTGGTAAAGGTTTCGGTGGTATCGCCATAATTATAGCCTGCTTTCAGAGCGGCAATATTACTGTTGAGAATCGTTTCTTTCTTTCCGAACTTTTCCTGCAGGAAGTTGATGGTATTATCCATGTCGCGGTTGTACATCCAGTACAGGAACCCGAGGACGAACATATTTTTTGCCCTGTCTTTTTCCTTCACGCCCATTTCATAGGGTTTCAGCGCTTCGCGGGTCATTTTGGTTACATCTATCCTGATCACTTCGTATCCTGCCAGGCTGTCGTTATCCAGCGGATTTACCCCTTCGGGGTAATTGGCAAGGCGCAGGTTCTTGCTATCGAAGCCGTCTGTATTTGCAATGATCTTACCCCCTTTCTTCAGTTGGGACAGGTTTACTTTCAGGGCTGCTGCATTCATGGCTACCAACACGTCGCAGAGATCGCCGGGTGTAAACACACGGTCGCTGCTGAAGCGCAACTGGTAACCGCTCACACCGGGTAAGGTACCCTGCGGGGCGCGGATTTCGGCCGGGAAGTCGGGGAAAGTGGCCAGGTCGATCCCCATCAGTGCTGTGTTGTTGGTAAACTGGCTGCCGGTAAGTTGCATTCCATCGCCGCTGTCTCCTGCGAATTTGATGACAACGTCCTGTAAAAGTTCTTCTTTAGTGTTCACTGCAATTCGTTTCTACAAATATAAAGGCTGTGTGTAAATGGGCAAGGCGAAATCTGGTAATTTATTTGGGGATCGCAGACATGATAATGCCCGGTCTGGCAACCCACAGGTGCGTTCAACCGGGCATTATGCTGATACTGAGTTGATATTTACTGACTCAACAGTGGTGTTGATATCCTTGTTTCGGTAGTGTGCAGGTTGGCATAATAGACGCCTTTTGAAAGGGTTGCGGCTTTATCCACTTTGTTAATTCCTTTCTGTAAGGTCAGGCTCATGCTAACGTGTTTACGCCCTGTGATATCGGTGATTACCAAACTGGCCGGCTGGGCTTTATCGCTGAGTATGCTCAACTGGATAATGCCGCCGCCGGATAAGGCAGTGGTAATGGCTACCGAACCGGGCCTTAGGTCTTTTATGTTGACTGTAACAATATTACTGTATATGGACTGTCCGTCCCTGTCTATCATTTTCAGCCGGTAATAATTGATGCCATTCCCGGGCAGGGCGTCTGTAAGCTGGTATTGTTTTTCATCATTACTATATCCTGCGGCAGTAACAGTACCGATGTTACTGAACGACTGGCCGTCTGTACTCTTCTCTACGATAAAATGGCTGCTGTTGATCTCTGTCAGCGTCTTCCACTCCACCAGCACTTTCTGGTTAACCAGCCGGGCGTTAACGCTGGTAAGTGTTACGGGGACGGCTACAAAGCCATTATTGATCACGACAGTGTCTTTGCCTATTGCCCCCAAAGTATCGACTACTACAAGCTCAAATTTATAACTGCCGAACCCAAGACCGGATACGGATGTTTGCATGGTGTTTGCATTTGCTAAAGTACCGCCTGCGGGGCCTGCAATTTTGGTCCACCTGATGCTGATGGTATTGCCATCGGGGTCATTGGCGAATCCTTTGAGATTAACACTGGGTATTATTGCTATGGTTGATGAATCGCGCCCTGCATCGGCTGTGGGTGGAATATTTGGTGTAGGAACAACAGCCTGTCTTTTTTGCTTTAACATCCAGGTGTAGATACTTTCGCCATTCTCTTTCCAGGTGGGGTCGTACCAGGTATTCCAGCAGCAGTGCCCGCCGGAGTATTGATAGTAGCGTGCCGAGGCCGATATATAACGGTTCATGGTATCACGGATCAGGTCCATCTTACGATAATCGCCGGTACCTTCAAATCCCCACCATTTACCGCCTGCCTGGGCAAATTGCCGCATATTGCCAATGGTGTTGTCGGGTTCCGGGGCGCTCATGGCTACTACTGAAGCGATGCGCGTGGTAAATTGCGGGGTGTACCCATCTACATAGTTCTCCCAGCTCCAGCCACCCATTGAAAGACCGGTTACATTGAGCCGGTCTATATCGCAACGCCAGCGGGCTACAATAGAGTCTAATTTTCTATTTAGCGTCCACGCGCTTGGCCATGCAGAAGCGGGTTGAATTGAGATTACTATTGGCTTTTCAAGTTTTCCGTTAACTGTAAATTCCATATTATGGCCCTGTGAAACAAACCTGGAAGGCCCATAGAGCAGCAGTTTACCGGGGTCGGTACCGATTTCGCCGATGCCGGGTATAAAACAAATAAGCGGATAGCTTTTTGAAGGGCTATCGGCATATTCTGCCGGTAAATGCACATAGGCATTCCAGCCATCGATGGTGGTTAGAAATTGTTGTGCGGAGGTGCGTTGTGATTGAAACAGCCCCAGCAAAAGGCAAAGGAGGTACAACGACCCTGAAAGGGAGTAGAATTTGGATTTCATACAGATATTAATCTTTAAGATTTTAAATAAACAGGCAATTTATTTATACGAATCATCACGCGTTTGCTTTGCTGGTTTACAATAACGCTAAAATTATGCCATTTAATAAATAACTACCAAAAAATCAAATTCACACGTTATGCAGGGTAAAGTTGAATGGGGAGGCGCTAAAAAAAGGAGTGGGTGGTTGCGGGCAACTTGTGGTCCTTTTTGAGGTAATGCACTTTCCCTGGAAAGGAACGTATTTTTAATGGCTTTAGTATGAGGCGTACGTATTATTTGGCTTGCGACAACGTACTCCGGGAAAGTTGGAGGGGTATTCCATTTTTTTTGTAATATGGGGTAGGCTGCGGTTTAGGGGAAGGTGTGGTTGACTGCGTATTAAAAGAGAACCGCCCCGGTTAACCAACTATGCCAGTTGGTTCCGGGGCGGTTACAGTTTTATTCTAATGTTATTGTTTTACAATACGTTGTACCTGACCGTTGCTGAAAGTGAGCAGGTAAATGCCCTGCGGCACAGTGCCGAAGTCAATTTCCTGGCGGGTACTCCTGATCGTAACGGTAGAGAGTATCTGTCCTGTTGCCGTACTGATCTTTACCTGTGTATTGAGCAACTGGTTATCGTTAAACTGGAGAATGAGCTTATCTTTTACAGGGTTAGGATAGAGGCTGATCACCAGGCCTTTTACTGTATTACTGATGTAAACGATCTGGCTTAATGTATAGTTACCATCTACATCCACCTGTTTGAGCCTGTAGCTGTTGCCTCCTATAAGGGGCAGGCGATCGGCAAAATCATAGGTACTGCCGGTGGCAAGGTTGGTTGCCGGTACGAAGCCTATGCTTTCCCAGTTGTTGCTGTTGCCTGTTGCGCGTAATATTTCAAATCCTTTATTGTTTAACTCGGCGGTCGTGGTCCAGCGCAGTTTTGCCTTGCCGCCATCGAGGCTGCCGGTAAATGATACCAGTGTAACAGGGAGGATGACAGTTCCATTACCCTGTATCGCAAAACTATATGGTGCTTCGTCGGGATCGTCGTTATTGATGGTCATTACTGCCGTTTTAGTGCCCAGACCAAATCCTACAAACCTTACGGTTACGGTTGTGGAAGCGCCCGGGGCTACAGTGGCTGCCGGCGGAACCAATACGGTGAACATGGTATTGTCAGGCCCTGTAAATACAATAGTACCAATATTGAGCGTGGCGCTACCGGTGTTGGTGATGGTAAAGACCTTGTCTACGCCCGGGGCAATATAACTGCCAAAGTCGGTATTGTCGGCCATCGATGGTGTATTGTCGCCAGTTATGATACATTGTGCGTTGCCCGATACAATGATGTTGGGGAAGGTATTGGTGCAACTGCCTGTAAGTGTGAGCGAGTCTGATACCCAGTTGGAGAGTGTACCGTTCAGTGTAAAGCCGTTGAGCGTACCATTGTTGGCATTACATTTATCGCTTACATCGGGCAGCGTGGTAACACCGGTATTGTTGGCGCCTGCTACTCCATTTGTAAAGTTATAGTAGCCGATCAACCCGGGTTCATCGCCAGTGAGTGAACAGGCTTTATTGTTGTCTATCTCAGTGGCTGTACGCACTACATTCCAGATGCGTACTTCGTCTATCCGTCCGTTCCAGAAGAAGCCGCTGTTGAATGCGCCGATGAAAAGAGTGGTTTCTGTGTATGCGGGTACACTTGTTGCTGAACTTACGAGAACACCATCTTTATACAGCCTCATCTCCTGTGTGGCTGCATCATAAGTTACGGCAACGTGGTACCATGTGTTGGCGGCGAGAGGCGTGGGATCCTGCACCTGGTTAAAGCCGGGAGAGTGGCCCGCGGTGAGGCGGAACCCTGCTGTATTGGGTGCCCAGAATGCTGTTGTTGTACCGGATACAATATTGTTGGATACGGCTGTATTGAAGGAATAGACGAGCGCTTCTTTTGTATAGGAGCCTGAGAGTATATTGGGCAGTGTAACATAATCGCCTACCCCGTCGAAGGCGAGTGATTTACCCTGACCCGCATAGTTACCATCGATAGCATAGCTGAATGCTCCGTCATCTCCATCGTTGCTGTTGACGGTGATCAGCGCCGTTTTAACGCCGAGTGCGCCGGTGGGTGCAAACTGGACGGTAAAGGTGGTACTGTTGCCCGGAGTAACCGTAGCTGCGGGTGGGGTTGTAACGGTAAAGTCGGAGGCATTGACGCCGCTGATGGCAACGCCGGATATGGTAAGGTTGCCGTTACCTGCATTCTGTATGGTGAACGTGCGTGTAAGGGGAGCGATACCATAATCGCCAAACCTGGTATGGTCAGTGAGCGAAGGGGTGGCATCACCTATTACGATGCAATTACCGTTGCCGGTTACATTAATATTGGGGTCTGTATTGGTACATGAGCCGCCAAGAACGGGGCCGGGGGCTACCCAGTTGGAGGTAGCGCCGGTGAGTGCAAAGTTTACCAGTGTGGCATTTGCTTTCTGGCATTTGTCTTTAATATCGTTGAGGGTGGTGAGGCCTGTATTGGTACCGCCTGCTGTTCCCTGGTTAAAATCGTAGTAAGCCATGAGGCCGGGCTCATCGCCGGTGAGCGGGCAGTTCATTGCTGCTGCTATTTGTGCTCCAGTGCGTTCTACGTTCCAGATGCGTACTTCGTCGATCTTTCCTGAAAAAACAAAAGCGGCATTAAAGGCACCGATGTACTGTACGGTTTCTGTATAAGTGGCTACTCCTGTTGCGGAATTAACTAATACACCATTTTTGTAGAGCTTCATATCGCCGGTAGCGGCGTTGTAAGTAACGGCTACGTGGTACCATGTACCGGCTACCAGGGGCGTGGGGTCCTGTACACTGTTGAACCCGCCACCGTGCCCTGCGCTGAGCCTTGACCCTGCGGATGCAGGCGCCCATAGTGCGGTAGCCGAACCGGAAACAATATTATTATCTGCGCCCAGGTTGGTAATGTTGATCCATGCTTCTTTGGTATAGGAGCCGCTGATCACAAAGGGGAGGTTAACCCTGTCGTTACTGCCATCGAAATCGAGGGCTTCGCCGGGCTGGGCTTGTACAAAACCCACGGTAAATAATGCGAGTACCAGCAATGCCAGTTTGATAAAGGGCCTGCCGGTAGCGTAACTGGGTAAGTAGAGTTTTAATTTCATAACACCATCTTTTTTTTGGTAAAATATTTTGATAAAAGGGGTATCCTGCCGTTCTCATAATTGTTTAAGCAATCACTTCGATGACCGGTTCCCGGTTTATACGATAGAATTAAAGTTAAAGTGTAAGCAACAGGCTGTAAAGGTAATAAATCCATGCTGGTTAGGCTCGTTTTATGCAAATATTATGCCGTCAGTTCTTAATTGACAACTATTACTACTTATTTGCTGCTGATTACCTCCTGATAAAGTTTTTGGACTGCTTTTTATTGCCCGAGTTTACTGTGAGTATATAGGTTCCGGGTGGAAGATCTGATACAGGTATGTTGCAGGTAAGGGTGTTTTCGACCATGATTTTTTTAGTATAGTGCTGCCTGCCCTGTATATCTGTTATGGAAAGGGTCATTTTTTCTTTTCCGTCGGCCCCCAGTACTACGGATATGTGGGTATCGGCTATCATGGGATAGAGGTTACTGATCAATTCCGGGGTGCGTTTGTAACTGATCTTTACTATGGGGGAGTATTGCTGTTCGCCGGTTTGACTTACTGCTGCGAGCCGGTAATAGTTGAGCCCAGGCAGGGGATCTTCATCAATATACTGGTACCGGCGTATGCTGGTGCTGTTGTTGTGCCCGGCTATGGTGGTAAGGGTGGTGAACCGGGTACCATCGCTGCTTTTTTCTATTATAAAATGGCTATTGTTTTCTTCTGTAAGGGTTTCCCAACTGAGGGTTACGGCTGCCGGGCTGAGTTGTGCGCTGAAACCGGCAAATTTTACGGGGAGCACAACACCGGAAAAGATATTTTTTTCAATCACTTTATTCCTGAGAATGGTATGTGCGGGGGGCAGGATATGCACACCATCGGGCATGGCGTATTCGGGGCGGATAACGATGGGCGGATCCTGTACAATATCCGTCCAGAAGTCGATGGCCCAGACGCCAAAAGTAGTTTCGATAAGGGCTTTTAAGTCTTTTAATTTCTGTCTTTCTGCGTTGTTGAAATTATTCCTGGGCTGGGTGGTGGTAATATAGCACCGTATATTATTTGCGTTGGCTGAATCTTTAATGGTGCGGAGGCAATTGATGATCTCGGTATTACTCAGCCAGTCGTAGTTGTTGGTGGGATAATTTACGATAATGACGTCGGGTTTGGGGTTGAAGTTGACTGCCCTGGTAATGTTGAACTGGTTATCGGGAAGGTTGCGGCCTGCCGGGGGCACGTAGGTGGAAGGCATACCCACGTAACAATCTGTACCGTTTACGGCAATATTGTACAGGGTATCTATGATACCGGCATCTTTATAGTATTTCTTTAGTTTGAATGCCCAGGCGCTGTCTCTCGGGTACTGGGCGGGGTTGCCAAAATAGCCGTAGGAGGTAGACGAGCCCATTACACAAATTCTTTTATAGGGCTGGGCTATGCCTGCCTGCACAACAAAGAGCAGGGAACAGATAAAGAGCATAAAATGCTGCCTGAGGTACTTCATGACCGTTTATTTAAGATGGCTTTATATTTGGCCGATCAATCAGGTGGCTGCAGATGCAAGAGGAGCTGTAAAGTAAGCAAATCTAATCTAACCAGATGGTATCAATCGATAAATTCTGTTTTTTTTAAATGATCCAGTGCTATGGAAATAAATCTGTCATTAGCAAACATTGTCCTCTTTCTTGTATTCCAGTTACTAAGAGAAGTTTTTATGCTTTCCAAGTCGAACGTTTTTTCTTTTTGCGTGATAAAATCAATGGATGAAATCAGTTCTAATGCAAAATCAGAGTAAAAGCCATCAAGAAAATTTTCTGTAGCGGTTGTTATTAATTTCAATTCTGGTTTATCTTTTAAATACTCATTAACGGATTCCTCTCCATCAGGGATTAACTGCAAGGGTTCAAATGGTTTTTTATCCATCGCGCTATAGCCCATTATATAACTACCGTTAAGATAATTAATGACATGACGTACTTTCCCGGAATAAGGGCCATAAAAATTTGCTTTAAAATCAAGTTTCATGTGTTTTTTGGCCCCGAATCGTTGAAGGAAGTAGCAAATTTTTTCACATGAGAACTCTGACACGAATTCGCCACTTTTCTCCAATTGATATAACATATACAATAGCATCGCCCTTGCCTCAGTAAGTTTGATTCGCTCCTTTTTCATAGTTTCTTCGATGAGGTTGCTTGGCTCGAATACAATAATATTCTCAGGTCTTGATGATAATTTATCCTCAATTATTGCTTTTACTCTATTCCAATCCAATCCACCATTGCCACTACCTACAGGAGGTATTGCTACAGAAGAAACAGCCATCTCGGGCAAGCGCCTTACCAGTTCATCCAATCCTTTTTCAATATATTCATATTCTGAAGGTTTACGCCATGATGTTTTGGTAGGGAAATTAATAATCCATCTGGTTCCTCCCAGCAAATCCTGGTCTTTTACGATCAGGAGTTTGCCGGGGCTCAGCTCTCCGGCTTTACAAGAATCTACATAGATTTTGAAATTGTAGGGAAAAGCTTTTTTGAATTGCAGCGCAATTCCTTTGCCCATTACCCCCTGGGTATTGACTGTATTTACCAATGCATCTGCCCCGCTTTCCAGTATATTGCCCTTTTTAAAAACTATCATATGTTTAAAAGTAGTATTTGAGGTCAACATATATTTTCCCCTCCTCTATATTCATCGCAAGTAGTTTACTCTTTGCTTCTGTATTATAACAGATGAATCCAACAACGCAATTGGCAGGTATATCCCCGTTGACTAAAAACTCTGCTTCCTTTTTTCGCTTCAGGTCACGAGCAGAAGTCCAATCTATAGCATTAATTGCATCTGTATCAATAATACTTCTTATATCATTAATCTTACTGGCATCATAGCATGAACTCAGGGAGTCGATTGCATGCCCGTCAGTAAAAAAGAATTCCAATCCGGAATCTATTATTTTTTGTAGTGTGCATACACAATATACGATATTTTCCGGAGACTGTCTTGTGACGCCTTTATACCCATGTTGGATAACATACAGCATAGGCATACGAAAACCAAAATAAAAGGGTATTTGCTCTCCAAGACTAATTCTCCGGGTGGCAGGGTCAACCTGACCTCCATTATTCACAAATATATATTTTTTGTTTCTGGTGTTTATCAGGCTACTGTCACCAATATTAATGTAACCCGAATTAGCGTTTGGGGAGTTTCTGTGTGTAATCCCGTTTTGCAAAATATGGGGTACATTTTGCAAATGAGTTATGCGGTATAAATATGTTTTATTGAAATCTGGAATATTCATATTTTGAGTTCTGCGACACTGCTGCGTAAAAATAAAAAAGAAAAGAGCCGAAACTAATATGTATGCTGCAGATTCATTTGTAAAATTACTTTCCTGCCTGTTCAATTATATCGAAAGATAAAAAAAACTTCTCCGGTTTCTTACGAGAAGTGTGTACGCTTTAATTTAGTACCTTCGGCCTTTCTCAATTATTAAACCCATTCATGCAGGAAGCCATCACGAACCCGGCCATCATCAGTTTTTTAAAGGAAAAGTATAAGGGCGCAGGATTCATAGATAGTCTTAAGATCAAGTACCGTTCTCTCATCTGCCCGTTTATCAGTCTTATTCAAATGGTGAAGCCCGGCGAAAAGGCCGGGGATATCGGTTGCGGCTCGGGCCAGTTCCTGCTGTTGCTTTCGCGGTTTGCCAGGCCTTCTTACTTATTTGGTATAGAAATTACGCAGCGGCTGATTGATAATGCAAACAGGCTTTTCAGCGATCAGCCGGCTGACAGCTATGGTTTTTCGACTTATGATGGCGTAACTTTTCCTGAAAGGATAAAAGAAATGGATGTGGTGTTTCTCGTGGATGTGCTGCATCATGTACCGAAAAAGCACCAGGAATCTTTTTTACAAAACCTGTCGCTTATTCTTAAGCCGGGCGCGAGACTGGTACTTAAAGATATCAATGCGGCCAGCCCACTGGTATATTTCAACAAGCTGCACGACCTGATTTTTGCGCGCGAGATCGGCAATGAAATGAGTATGAAAAGGGCGAAGCAGCTTTTAGAGGATAACGGTCTTCAGATCATCGAACAAGATAAACGCACAATGTATGTCTATCCGCATTACACAATCGTTGCAAAAAAATAGAAGGGCGGGCACGCTGCTCCTTAGTTTTTGCTTTGCATTGTTGTCTGTTTACCCTATTTACCGCAATTTTTACTACAGTAACGGGCTGCTTACTTATGAGCGGCACCGGGCGGTTATTGAGCAGCGTTCGGAATTTTATAATCCGTGGCAATACCGCATTCTTTGCCCTTATATGGTGGAGGGTATGCTCTGGGTGTACAACCACACTATCGATAAGATTTATCCTATTGAGGATAAATTGCATTTTTCTATTGAAAGTACGTCGGGCACCGGGGCTGAAACAGACCAGTTTGTAAAACTGCTGCAGACGCCGGGCGCGATGAAGTATATGATACTGTTTATTTTCTTCCGCTTCCTGGAACACTTTTTTATCTTTTATCTGGTATGGCGGCTCTGGCAATATTTTGTGAGGAGCAAATGGCTTATCTTCTTTGGTATTAATTTTCTTGCCCTGGCTTTCGGGAACGCAGTTGCTGCGGCTGATCTGTCGTTTAATACCTATATGGATATTATCTTTTACCTGCTTGCGGCGAATATCATCGTGTATAAGAAAAATCCCAACTGGTTGCTGCTGCTTACACCGCTGGCTGCTTTTAACCGGGAAACGGGTATGCTGATGCCGGCGTTATACTTTATTTCGCAGACAGATTTTACGCAGTTCAATTTCAAAAAAATGAACATCGGGGCTATTGGTTTCCCTGAGAAAAGGGTATGGCTGCTTACGGCGGTGTGTTATGTTTTGTTTATCGGCATCTTTATCGGGTTAAAAATGTATTTTGGTTACCGGCCTCAACAGGTATGGAAGGCCCCGGCGGGATTACCGATGCTGAAGCTGAACCTGATGAGCGCAGTTGGGGTAAAGGCGTATATGGAACTGATCGGCACTTTTGCGGTGATACCGCTTATTATATTATATAAGTTCAGGTTGTTTCCTCACCTGCTTAAAAAATGGTTTTTGTTTCTTGTTCCCCTATGGTTTGTGGTGCATTTTGTGTCGGTGGTGGCGTACCAGACCCGGTTGTTTATGGTGCCGATGGTGCTGGTGCTTATGCCTATGATGCTGTGGCTGGTAGAGAAAGAAACCCTGAAGATAAAGGAGCAGGAGGCTTAATTTTATATATAAGTTTATGATTGATTATATCAAACTGGTACGTCCTAAAGACTGGGCTAAGAACCTCTTCCTCTTTATCCCGGTTTTCTTTGCGGAACTGATCTTCAACCAGGATACGGTGCTGCTGGTGCTGGCGGGGTTTGCCTGTTTCAGTTGTGTGGCGAGCAGTATCTATATTATTAACGATTACCGTGATATTGAGGATGATAAGAAGCACCCTGTAAAGTGTAAGCGCCCGCTTGCCTCGGGCAGGGTACCGAAGGCCATGGCTGTTGTTATCTGCCTGCTGCTGCTGGTTGCGGGGTTTACGGGCGCCTGGTTTATCCGCGACAAGTTTTTGTTTGTACTGGGTATTTACTTCCTGATGAATGTTGGCTATTCTTTTGGTCTGAAGAACATACCGATACTTGACATTATTATCATTGCTGTTGGTTTTGTGCTGCGCGTAAAAGCGGGAGCGGTTATTGCGCGGATCGGGCTGAGTGAATGGCTTACCATTATGGTATTCCTGCTGGCCTTATTTATGGCGCTTGCCAAACGCCGTGATGATGTGCTGCTTAAACTCTCTTCGGGTACAGATATGCGCAGGGCGGTGAAGGGATATAATCTTGAGTTTATTAATGTTGCACTTTCCCTGATCTGCGCCGTGATCATCGTCGCTTATCTTATGTACACCATGTCGCCGGAGATCATTAACCGGCTGAAGACCTATCGTTTGTATTATACCTGCCTCTTTGTACTGGCGGGTGTGTTCCGCTATCTCCAGGTGATCTTTGTGCAGCAGGACTCACAGTCGCCCACCAAGATCCTGTACAAAGACCGGTTTATCCAGGTGTCGATCGTACTGTGGATAATCAGCTTTTACATCATCCTGTACATGAAGGATATTACGATCTTTAAATAAACTGTTTTGGGAAAAGCCATTGCCTTTTTTGATTTTGACGGAACGATCACGCGTAAGGATACTATGCTGGAGCTGGTTCGTTTTTGCAGGGGTAGTTTTTCTTATTACAGTGGTATGCTGCTGCTTTCGCCGGTGCTGGTTTCGATGAAGCTGGGGCTGGTATCGAACAGCAGGGCAAAGGAACGGTTACTGACCTATTTTTTTGGTGGTATGCCTGTTGATGTTTTTGCCGACTGGTGTAATCATTTCTGTGCGGAGAAATTGCCTTCGCTTCTGCGTGCGGATGCGATAGCTAAAATACAGCATCACCGGAACAGCGGGCATGAGATTGTAGTGGTATCTGCTTCGGCGGAGAACTGGATTGGCGAATGGTGTGAAAGCAACCAACTGGGCTGTATTGCTACGCAGTTGACGACAGAACAAAATGTTATTACGGGTAAACTTAAGGGTGAGAACTGCAACGGGCCTGAGAAGGTAAACCGGATCAGGAAATTATATAACCTTGATGACTATACGGAGATATATTGCTATGGAGACAGCACGGGTGACCAACCGATGCTGCAATTGGCCACCCATCCTTTCTTCCGTGTATTTAAGCAATAATCATTTTACATTTTAACCACCTTGCGGCTGATCTTTTTGCCGTTGTCGAGCACTAACGTCAGCACATAACTGCCGTTTCTGAACCTGCTCATATCTATGTTTTCTGTTACTACGGACTGTGTTATGAAGTACTCCTGCTGGTAAACCTTAGCGCCTGCTGCATCTGTAAGTACAAGGATAACTTTCCTGTTGATATCAATGATGGTGAGCTCTGCTTTAAGTATGCCCTGTACGGGGTTGGGGAATACTTTAAGGTTATTGTCTTCGGGGCTGAAACGTGCGCCGGAGACGGTGACTGAAACGGTATCCCTGCCTGTGGCCCCCAAATTGTCTGTTACTGTTAACTCAACTGAATATAAGCCTTGCTGCAGGTTGCTGAGAATTGCCTGCGCTATATTACCGTTGAGCAGTTGGTGGGATCCGGTGGCGCTGAGTACTCTCCACTGGTAGGCTACAACGATGCCGTCGGCATCGGTACCGGTACCTCTTAGTGGTGTTGCATTGCCGGGTAGTACAAGGTTGATGTCTGCGCCTGCGTTGGCAACGGGGGGGATATTAACGGGTATTATTATTACTTCGGGGTTCACGGTGATGCGCATGGTGTCTCTTGCTGTGGCACCGTTGTTATCTGTAACCATCAGTTCGTAGGTGTAGGTACCTTGTACCAGCCCTGCTACTGAAGCCACTGCGGAGGTAGCATTGATGACCCCGCCGGTGGTTGGCCCGGTGAGTT
>CAZPXP010000002.1:165818-211166 GCA_964590975.1 uncultured Ferruginibacter sp.
TAGCATTGATGACCCCGCCGGTGGTTGGCCCGGTGAGTTTTGTCCACTGGTAGGCTGTGATGCTGCCATCAGGATCGAAGCCGCTGCCATTTAATGGCGTGCTGTTGACGGGCAGGGTGAGTGTAATATCGTTACCTGCGTTGGCTACAGGTGGCTGGTTGGGTGGCGGTGCGGGGTTTACGGTTACCTGCATGGTGTCTCTGCCTGTTGCGCCGCTGTTATCCGTTACGGTCAATTCAAATTTATAGATGCCCTGTACCAATCCCGTTGCAGAAGCCTGTGCCGATGCCGGGTTGGTTACGGTACCCGCTGTGGGTCCGGCAATTTTAGTCCATTGATATGCTGTAATGTTACCGTCGTTATCCGTACCACTACCGTTGAGGGTGGCGGTATTGGTGGGTAAGGTAATGGTAATGTTGTTCCCTGCGTTGGCTGTTGGGGGTTGATTGGGTACAGGGTTTACGGTCACTTTCATGGTGTCTCTTCCTGTAGCGCCGTTATTGTCGGTCACCATTAATTCGAAAGTGTAGACACCTTGTACGAGCCCTGCGAGGGAAGCCACTGCGGAGGTAGCATTGATGACCCCGCCGGTGGTTGGCCCGGTGAGTTTTGTCCACTGGTAGGCCGTGATGCTGCCATCAGGATCGAAGCCGCTGCCATTTAATGGTGTGCTGTTGGCAGGTAGGGTGAGTGTAATATCGTTACCTGCGTTGGCAACTGGTGGCTGGTTGGGTGGCGGTGCAAGCGCCACGGTTACCTGCATGGTATCTTTACCTGTAGCACCATCATTGTCTGTTACGGTCAATTCAAATTTATAAACGCCCTGTACTAATCCTGTAACCAGTGTTTGTGCGGAAGCGGGTGTATTGATGGTGCCTGCTGCCGGCCCTGCAATTTTTGTCCACTGGTAGCCAACAATATTACCATCAGGATCTACGCCAGCACCAGTCAGTATGGCGCCGCTGCCCGGTAAAATGATTACCTGGTCTACTCCTGCTGAAGCCGTTGGGGGTTGGTTGGGTGCGGGGTTTACGGTTACCTGCATGGTGTCTCTGCCTGTGGCACCGTAGTTATCTGTTACGGTCAATTCGAATTTATAAACGCCCTGTACCAGGCCTGCTACGGGTGATAATGCAGATGTAGGGTTGACCAATGCGCCGATAGTTGGGCCGGAGATCTTTGTCCACTGGTAGTTGGTGATAATGCCATCGGGGTCGAAGCCGCTGCCATTTAATGTTACCGTGCTGAGCGGCAGGGTGATGGTGATGTCAATGCCTGCGTTGGCTGTTGGGGGCTGGTTGGGGCTGGCGAGTGTATCGAGCAGGCCCATTTTTCTTGTGCGGTAGTAATCTGTTGGGATCAGCCTGTAATCGTCGGGCGGGTTGGTATATGTATTTGTTCCGTCCGTCCAGGTTTGTAATTCCCAGTAGTTGTCTGTAACACCTGCGGGTGGCTGCGAGGTATGTGCCTGTTTGCACTTGTATATTTTACTGAGGAAGGTAACATAGTCGCCGGGCTGGTAGTAAACCGGCTGGTTATACCGCTGCCCGGGCTCGGGTGTGCCGTATTCGTTTTTCCAGGTATTGAAAAGTGTGTCGGCCCACATATCGAACTTATTGTAGTTGAGGTTGTCGGTAAAGCCACTGTTCTGGAAAGCGGGGAAGGGTATGGTGGTTACTGTATTGCCCGAACTGTCGAGCGGGTTACCCTGTATGGAGTAAACGGTTTTACTGTTGTCGCGGATATTATTTTTCAGGATGACCTTGTTGTTGATGGCAGAGCCATTGGCTGTTCGCAGCACGTTGTTGGTATTGATGCCTGCTGATACTGCCGTGGTGTAGATGCTGTCGCCCATAAAGAAATTCCTGCCCAGCACATTATTGCTGAAATTGGTTTTTACATTGGTGCAGGGGTAGTTGCCTCCTATATACGAGGCGATAAAGCCTTTTGAGTAGTCGAGCAGGTTATTGCTTACGTGGCAGGTATCGCCGTTTGATACATATTTGGCGTCGTTGTTTTGCGAGAACATGGAGATGAGCTGATCGCCGCATCCTCTTACCAGATTATTCCTGAAATAGTTTTTACCGTTCCTTACTGCGAGCTGTATGGCATTGGCCTGGTTAAAGGCTTCGAAGGGGCTTCTCCAGTTGAGGGCGCCAAATGCGAAAACGTTATTCTCTACATAGTTATCGTGCCCCTGGTTATTGAACTGCATGAGCTCGTTACCGGCCCTGATGACCCTGTTGTTGATAAAGCGCGCATAGTTGAACTGGTGTTGCGGGTCGCCTGCGGTACTACCCCAATAGTTGGCTTCACCGTGGCTGTCGTGGAAGTAGTTATCGTGAAAATAAACAGAGTCGTAATCGTAAGGGCCGGCATCTTCCTTTACCATGGTACAGGCAAAGTTGCCATTGGCGGCTTCTACGTATTCTACTTCGAGTCCTTTTATCCATTTGCCTTTTACGCGAATGCCTGCGCCGCTGATGTTTGTCCAGGCCGGGTTACAATAAATGCCATACTTGCCATTGCTGTAAGCGTAGCCGCCATCGTGGCCTTTATAGTTAACATTACCGGATACGCCTGGCACATATTTGCCGGTGAGCTTTGTGTACCTGGCGTTTCTAAGAACGAGTTGTGTGCACTCTACCTGCCCGCCATAATTGGTAATGATGACGGGATTGTTGGGTGTGCCATTGAGTTGCAGGGAGTCGAAGTTGAGGTAGATGCTGTTGTATTGCCCGGCGGGTATCCACAGGTGGTGGCCTGCTGTGATGGAAATGCCGGCGGGGTTATTAAAATAGATATCGATCTTATTGCTGCCGAGAAAGCCGGGGCCGTCGTTGGCACCGGTGATCACGGCGTCGCCGAGGGTGCAATTGGGTATGGCAAGGATGTCGAGCGCTGTGGCCATGCGTATTACCGGGCCACCGGCCTGTGGTGGAAATGTGCCCCAGTCTACAAAGACCCTTACCGTATCTCTTTTGGTAACTGCGTTGTAGGTGGCTTTGAGCTCAAAGTCGTAATAACCGGTATAATCGGGAGGAAGCACGATTACCATTGAGGTATCGCGTGTGGGGTTGAGGATATTGGCTATTTCGGGGCGGCCATTTGGTCTGTTGAGGCAGCGCCATTCTTTTTCTGTTGCTGTGGGCTGGTTGATGGAGCCTTTGAGCATGGCAAACCCGTCTTTACGGTTGATGCGGAAGTCGGCTCCTGCATTTACGGTGAATGGCTGGGCGTAGAGCTGGCCCGTAAAAAAAATGAACAGAAATAAGCACACGGGGGTCCAGGACTTCAGAAGACATTTTTTCATCTTGTGCGAGGCTTTTTGATATTGGATACTGCTGCACAAATACTGTGAGGTGATTCTTTACACAAATACACACGGGTTGTGCTTACAGTGGTAAAAAATGCACTTAACAAAACATGTTCCATCCTGATGAAAAAATATAAGATTGAATAAAGTTTTCATCTTGTGCGCAAAAGAGGTAAAAGTTTTAATCCGTGATGCAAACAAGAATCAGACCAATGTTTGATGGAACATGGTATTTGTATGCTCTAAACGAATTTTGGGATAGTATTAGTATCGCAAGAAAGCAAATTTAAGGGATAAAGTGTTTGTACTCTTTTCCACATCGTATATTTACTAAGATTTAACCTGTTGAATGCCAGTGGCCTGCCGCAGGTATTGCAGTGATGGCTTCCGGCCTGCTGCGCAATGGTTTTTGTACGATGGCGGCTTATTAAATTCCCCGGCTGCCTGTATATCTGTGGAAGCGGGGCGGTTTCTGCCTTTGTAAGGGCCGTTTTCACGGGTGTAACGTTCGTTTTCGCGTATGTCTGCATGGTTTCCCTGTGTGTTTGGGCTTATTTCATCTATGTAAGATTGGTTTTCCCGCGTGTTTGTAACTGTTTCATCCGTGTAAGATCCGTTTTCGCCTGTGGCAACTTATTTCCGTGTATGTGAGCACGATTTTCGCGTGTGTATTGGCCTTTTTCGTTCCTGTACGATCAATTTCCACGTGTGTTTGGGCTTTTTTCGCTGTGTATAGCTCATCTGCGCGCCTGTTTGATTCGAGTTCACGTGTGTATGGGTTGGTTTCGTGCGTGTGTGATGCTATTGCGCTTTTTTAGGGAAGTTAATTATGTGGTCAGGATTTTGTGATCACTGCGAATTTGTCTTTTAATTTCAGGAAATGTTTCTCGTACAGATGGTAGGAGAGAATGCTGATGCCTGTGGTGATCAGCAGTGCGATTAATGCGCCGGTGATGGCCCCGGTGAGGGTGTGCATGGTAAGTCCGAATTTATCGCCCAACTGCTGTACGGCGAGTATGCCAACGAACTGGAGGCAGTAAAGCCCGTAGGTATAGATACCTAGCCTGCTTACGAGTTTAAACCGGGAGAATTTGAATAATGACCTGCCGGCGTAGTTCTGCTCGGCGATAATCATTGCAAAGAGGATGGCGAGTACCACCCGTTCTATGGTGAGGGGCAGGGGTTGGTAAAATACCGTTTTCTTAAACAGTACGGCGCTGATGGTGAGCAGGTATAAGAGCAGTATCTGCCAGCGGGGCATATTTTTTATGAACCTGAGCAGTTTGCTGTTGTAAGAGCAGTACCAGGCTACGAGCCCGCCCAGCGCCATATCGCCGATAACAGAGAAGGTATGAAAATAGCGTACGGCATAATCTGCATCGGTATGCCCGGTATAGTACCAGCGGAACAGCAATGTACCGAGGATGATGCTGATAAAAAGTACGGGATAGGATTTTTTGTTGACGTACCTGATGAAAATGGGCCAGGTCAGGTAGAACTGTTCTTCTACTGCTACGGACCATAGTACCACCAGGGTAAGTGCGTCGGGCAACTGTGGCCAGATATGGATGAGATCGAAATTGGTGGCAAAGAAAATATAGTACAGCAGGCCGGAGGGTTCGTGTATGCCGGTTAGTGCATGGTACCTGTATAAGGGAAAGAGCACAAAGCCGAGTACTACGCAGAGGTAGAAGAGGGGCCATATTCTTAAAATACGGCGGATATAAAAGTTTTTAAGGCTTATGGTATTCCTGATCTCTTTTTCCCGGATGAGGAGCATGGTGATGAGGAAGCCGCTGAGCACGAAGAATATGTTTACGCCTGCATTGCCGTTCTGGAAGATAAAGTGCAGTACCTCTCTTGTGCGGGTATCGCTGATCTTTTTAAAGATGGTTTCGTTGCAGTGATACAGGAATACAATGAGGAAGCAAAAGAAGCGTAGCCCATCGAGGTTGGGAAAAAAGAGTTTCTGTTTGCCGGGCTGTTGATCTGACATATCGTGTTGTGGAGCGGGTACGGCTGTAACCGGTGGTTTATTTTAATAGAAGTGCGTCTTGTATGGCCTTATCGAGAGGAACACCGATCAGTTCTTCGAGTTGTAAAACGGATACGTTGAGGTCTCGTTCTTTGCTGACCTGTTTTGCCTGTTCGTTGATATAGGACTGGTAAGCCCTCGTCATCACTTCGAGTTCGATCTTTCCGTCGGCATAGTTCTTTTGTGCTACCTGGTAGGCCTGGAGGTTATCGTCGATCACGATGATCTGCAGGCGCACGAGCTCTTTTTTCTCTTTGTAGTTCTCGTATCGGATGAGCACTTCTGTTTTGAGGGCCTGTATTTTATCCTGCTTCATATAACCTGCGATGTCGATATTCTGTTCTGCTACTTTGCGTTCGCGCTTCGTCCGGGACAGGATATCGAATGGTATGCTTATGCCAAGGTTGTATTTGGGGAAGAAGCTGGCTGCGGCGGAGTTGCGGATGACAAACTCGTTGATGTTTGCACCGGCGTTGATGGAGCTGAGCCAGGATTTCTTTGCGCGTTCATATTCGATTCCTGCGATAGCGATATTGGCATCGGCGATCTTGATATTGGGGTTGTTCATTACAAGGGATACCAGCTTTTCGCGGATAAGTGAATCCTGGTTGAGTTTGGACACGTCTACCTTCTGTAATACTTCGAGGCTGTTTACAGGAATATTTTGTGCGGGAGTATTTACGGGCATTCTTTTGCGCAGACTATCCGGCCGTTGACCAACGCGCTGGCTGTACAGGGCTGCGGGAAGGGCTAATGTGGCCAATACGATTATCAATAACCTCGTCATGTATAGTAGTTTATGATTTTGTGATGTAAAAGGTAATAAAAAACGCCATCTTTTTTTATTTGTTGTTTGGGGGTTACAATGCGATTGCTGCCCGGGCTTTTGCATTGGTTTCTTCTTCGTCTATCTCTTTTATTTTTTTGAGTATGGAGAGGGCGGCAAAGAAGAATATTGCGCCGGGTATCTGCCCGATGGATACCTGTGCGTACTGTGTTACTATGACCGCAAACAGGGCACCGGTTATGGCTACAACATATACTTTATATTCCTTGTTTTTTATACTGAAATGGTAATGGATGCCCTGGTATAAAATGGCCAGGTAAAAGAGCATGGTAAGGGCGAGGCCCACCCAGCCCAGTTCGAGTGCGGCTTTCAGGAGACCGCTGTCTGGCGGAAAACCTGCCAGCGGGTGACCGGGGTTAAAGCGTTTGCCTTCCACCCCTGTGGTGGAGATGCCACCTCCTATGGGATGGGCATAGATATAGGGTTGTATATAATGCCGGTTTATGTCTCTCACCTGCAGGGATTCTTCTTTTGAATTAAAGGTGGAGCGGATGCGGTTGAGAACGGGTGTGTTGATGGGTGCGAAGAGGACGAAGAATGCTATGAGGAAAGAAGCAAACATGGTAGCGAGGGTGGTCTTATTCTGTATGGTCATGAAGATATACAGACCGATACCTGCCGGTAAAATGATGGTGGTGGTTCGGGTTCCGGAATAGAGCATGCCGAGCACCAGTATGATGGAAGCGAAGTATAGCTGGTTGCGTCGTTTTTTATTTTTTTCGTTGATGGCAAGGATGAGGGTGAGCACAGACATGGAGCCTGACAGGATGCCAAAGGAAACTACATCGGAGAGGAATGAGAACTTACGGATATTGCCTCCCTGGTTGAGGAGTTTAAATTCGATCGGGTCGCTTTTGATGTAGTTGAGCTCCATGGGTAACAGGCCAAACCACTGCTGGTAACACCCGTAAACTGCGGCGATGAATGAAAGGAGTATCCAGTATTTGATAAAGTACCGCAGCCTGCCGGGCGTATCGATAAGGCGGTATGCGATAAAATATACCAGTAAGTAAACGAGGTAGCGTTTAAAGCTGAACAGCCAGCCTCCCATATTATCCATATTGGGATTAAACAGCTCGATGATGTAATAGATGGTATAGAGAATAAGGAAAACGGAGATGCCTGTTTTGATGAGCCCGCTTTTCCGGGCCCCGCTTTTCTTTACTGAAAGGAGTGTGCCGAGGAAGAGGAAGAGCACCAATATTTCTACTACGGAGCTCAGTGGTATTTCCTTATTGAGCAGGCGGCTGGGAAAGAAGGCGAAGAAGGCGATGGTGGTAACAATATAAAAACCGGTATGGGGCTGAAAGAGACAATAATAAGTGATGATGAGCCCAATGAGGCCGGCGCCGATTGCAATGGGTATAAAAAACAGGTCGAGATAGGCCAGGTAACCGCAGCCTGCTGCAACGAGGGCGAGCAAAGCTATACCTCCCGGCGAGAGCAGTTTTTTTATGAGTATTTCCCTGCGCAGCCAGTTGGATACCTGAGCGGTAATATTTTTGCTGTTGCCTGTCACTTTTATCAATAAAATAATATTTTAACAAACAGGAAGACAAGGAGCACGGTTACGAGTACGAGCGTAAGGGCTTCTGAGAACCTGCTGACCTGTGTTGTTTCTTCTTCCGGTATATTATCCATGTTTGCTGCTGTTTATCGCTGTATATAATTGAGCCACGGATGCCTGCCAGGTGTGCGACCGGGCGTAGGCCTGCCTTGCGGAAGCGCGGCTTTCGTTGTGTGCATCTGCCAGTTCTGTTTCGATGGCTTCGATGTATTCTTCTGCATTGTTACAGAGGCTGGCGTACTGTTTAAATTCCTGCATGGCTTCTGTTTGGGTAGCTACCACGGGTTTGCCTGCTGCGAGGTATTCATCCACTTTTCTTGGATAGTTACCAATGGTCATCTGGTTTACGAGCTGCGGGTTTATGCAAATGTTGAAGTGATGTACATACCCGGGCAATGCGGCGGCGGGCCTGATGCCGAGAAAGTGCACATTGTTCAACTGGTGCAGCTTTGAATTGCTAAAGCTCTCGTCTTCGGGCCCTACAAGAACAATGTTCCATGACGGGCGTTGCAGGGCAATGTTTTCTATCAATGCCATGTTGAGCCGGGAAGCGGTAAGCATACCGCAGTAACCGATGATGGGTTTTTCGATTGACCGGATATCTTCCGGTATTTCTGCCGGGGGCTGTACAAACTCTTCTACATCGCAACCCTGACCAATATAAAAGCTACGGTTGTTGTATTGTTTGGCGTAGTTGCAAAGGTATAGTGAATTGGCGGTCACAACGTCTGCCTTTGCGATGAGGGCGGGTTCCGCTTTCCTGCCGTGCTTATTGAAGTAGAGTTGCGACAGGAGGTAGTCTCTGATATAATACACCATACACCGGGCCTGCAGGTATTCTTTAAGATAGAGCCCGTTAAAGAAATCGTTGTCGATGATCAGCAGGGGGTCTTTAAAGTTGAGTGTACCGGCTGCACGGCGTATTTCGCGTGCGAGTATTTTATTGTTGCGCTTGTTGAGTAAGCGGTAGAAGATGCCCGGAGGCATCCAGTTGATTGATTCGATGAGTGCGGCAGGATTGGATACCCAGAGGTTGGTGCCGGCTCCGGTAACAAAGCCCTCTCCTTTCCTGATGCTGTTTAACCGGGTTTTTGTTTTGTTGTCGTTTTTCTTTTTCCAGGCGGTGAAGCGGTCGAGCGGGCGGTTGATGTAAAGCACACGGTTGTGCTTTGCAATTTCAACGGCCATATTCTTGAAATTGCTGCCGATTTCAATATCCCATGGCTGCAGGCCAAACATGATGATATCCCTGTCTTGTATCATTGCTTTTTCCATGGCATTTTGTGTAGTATGATTTTAATGAATTCGGGATAAAAGAGAAAGGCTTGTTTGAAGCAGTTCAGGAAATTTATTTTATACAGCCTGTGCAGGATATATTGTGTAATGATAAAGCCTGTAAGGTGCGAGCATAACAAAGCATAGGCGGCACCGAGGAAATGAAAATAACGGATAAAGAAATAACAAAAGGCTACATGGATGATGGCCAGTATGGTAATGATAAGAAAGTTAAGGTAGGGCCTGCCGGTTGAATCGATGATGACGCCGAACTGTTTGAGAAAGGCGAGAAAGATACCGGTGATGGTAACAAGGCGCAGGTAGGGGATGGCGTCGAAATACTGCCGTCCTGCCAGAATAATAATAATGAGCTTTGGGAACAACAGTACAAATGCGATCATCGGCAGGATGAAGCAAAGTGATGCGCCTACTGTTTTCTCATACAGGTATTTGATCATTTCGGGATTACTGCTGCTTTCTCTGCGTGCGCTTTTCGGGAAGAGGATATCGCCCAGCGTTTGCGAGGGAATATCGGCGAGGTTAATGATCCTGATGGCAATATTCTGTGAGGCATTGTAAAGGGTGGTGCCGAGTATGGGTGAGAGCATCATCTGGTCGGCAGTGCGGAATACAAGCGTACTGAGCCCCGAGCCAAAAACATATTTTCCAAAGTGGAGGAGCTGGAGTATCCACTGTTTTGAGAATACAAATGACTTTGCAAGGTACTGCCTTACGTATGTATAGGAAACGATGGCTCCTGCCAGCAGGCCGAAGTTGTAGATCAGTACCAGTACGTTGAGTGATACTTTATCATTAAAGATAAAGACGAGGAACACCAGCAGCAGCGAGGAGCCCTGGCGGAAGAGGTAGGTCCAGAAGAGCCCTTTAAACTGTGTTTTCCCGTACATCAGCCATTCAAAATGTGAAAAGGGTATCATGAGCACCATACCGATCTGCAACAGGTAGAGCATGCTTTCCAGTTGAGGTGCTTTGAGCAGGCTGGCGATATATGGTGTAAATACCAGCATGATTACCGCGGTGAGCAGGGTAATAAAGGCATTGAGGAAAAAAGCGGCGCCGAGGACATGCCCATGATCTTCGGGTTTGCTGTGATTGATAAACTTGATGAGCGATGTTTTTACCAGTCCCTGCCGGATGAGCTCCACTACGGCGGTAATACTCATGAACAGGGCCCATACACCCATTTCCTCTTTGGTGAGCGCTTTATGGGCGAGGATCATGGTGACCAATACACTGGAAACGGGCACTAACAGCTTTTGCATGGCGCCAAAGAAGCCGGAAGCGATCCAATCCTTATATTTCAGTGCATTTGACATGGGGAATTAATTGTTGTTTTCTGCGACCTGAACAGCGGGCTTTATGGCTGTGCGGTCTTTCTTTTCTAATGTAAAAAGCCAGGGTATATTAAACTTTACTGATAATTTGTATAATATAACGGGAACGGTTAAGCCTGCGATGATGCCACTGGCGAGCAGGATGATGACGTTGTTTACGCCGAATACTTTGGTGAGCAGAATCCTTACTGCTGCAAATATTATAACGTGTGCCACGTAGATGTACAGGGAATGGCGTCCCAGTTGGGGCAGCCAGTTGAGTATCTTCTTTTTTTGCAGCACGAAGGTGAGGTTGATGATAAAGGCGCAACCTGTAAGGGCGATGAGTAAAAAGATGAAGGGCTGGTGATATTCAACAAACTGGTATTTCTCCACCCCGCTGCTGAGGTTGGCTTTAAGGAAATACGACTGTGCGGCTATAAAGCAGCAGAGCAGCGGCAGCAGTAGTTTCCAGGATTCGAACCTGGTGAAGTTGTCCCTGTTCATCATATAACTGCTGATGGTATCGCCGATGGCGAAGAATACATAGTAGTGCATGATATCGCCTGCAAAGCCGGTATCGATCTTTTCGCGGTAGAGCAGCACGGAGCCATAAAACATGAGGATGCCCAGCCCGATATTCTGCATTGCGCTTACGTGCAGCTTTTGTTTTACCAGCACGTAGACCAATGCTACATTAAAAAGGGCGTAGAGGTACCAGAACTGTGCGATTTCGCGCGGCAGGTAAAACAGGTACAGGTAGGATTGCAGGGTGGGGTGGCCATTGGTGTACCTGGCAAATATGGCCTGGAGGGTGAGCTGAATACAGGCCCACAGGAAATAAGGGTATAAAATGGTTTTGGCCCTCGTTGCAATATATTCTTTTATGCCTCTTTTCCTGAGACTGGCGGTAACGAAGATGCCGGAGATGATAAAGAATAAAGGCATCCTGAAGCTGAAGAAAAAGATGTTGGCGTATTCGAGGTAACGGTAGTTGTCGATGGCGATACCGGATTCTTTCAGGCCCTGGAATACATGACGGTACACCACCAATATGATGGCAATGCCCCTCGCGTAGTCGATCCATGTAAGCCTTTCGGGTTTCACTGCAGGTGGGTTGATTGGGCTATACGTTAATATTGTCTTTGAGTACTTTGTTCAGAACGATGCCATAATTCTTTTCGCGGAGTGCGTCAAGAAATTTGAATGATTCGTTGTCTGGTTGTGTAACGGGCGATTCGGCAGAGAAAATGGTAAAGACGCCGTCTGCATATTTTGCGAGCTCTTTACTGTCTGCATGATCGTTGAGGGCTGCGCCTTCTATAAGGATAAAATCGTATTCTTTTTGCAGGGCGTGCAGGAATGCGGGCATATCAATATTGAAGATGGCTTCTGATGGCGTAGCGTTTGCTTCGCGGCAGCCGATGATGTGGAGGTTATCATACATTGTTGGGGCGCATATCTTCTGGCTGGAGATGGGCAGGTCGTATTTTATTTTGGCGCCCACGTCCTGGATATAGTTGTCGGTATTGAATGCGCGTGTGAGGCTGTTGTTGGAAAAGTTAAGATCGATCACTAATACTTTCTTTTTGCTCAGCAGCAGGCTGGCGGCGAGGGCTTCCACCACTGTACTTTTGCCTGCGCCGCTTTGGGTACTGGTAAAAAGAAACACATGCCTGCCGCTGTTGAGCAACTCGTGCCGCAGCTTGCGGATGTTGTTCTTAAAGAGATTCTGCTGTACATACTTTTTCCCGTCGTTGTCTTCGAGTACAACATCGGGAATGGATACATTTTTCAGGGCAACTTTGTTGAGCACGCTGGTTACTTTAACCTTAGCCTGTTTGCCAAAGATGACGGGTGTTTTAACCGAGTTGTCGAATATTTCAAGAAAGATGAAAAATACGGCAGAGAGGAAGAACATCGACAGGCCGGAGAGGATCATTTTGAGTAGTGTTTTTTTAGACTCCGGATCGACGGCGGGCTGGCCAATGCGTGTCTGGATGAAGTTGGCTGTTGGGTCGTCTTTGATAAGGCCTACGGCGAGGTTGTACTTTTCTTTTACATTGCCCAATTGCTTGTTTTCCATGTCGAGCCTGGTCTTGATCGCATCCATTTTTACATCACTGCCGGCATTTACGTTGGTCATGCCCATGTACCGGCGTATACTGCTTGTATAGTCGTTGATGGTGGTAGTAGAAGCATTCAGCAGGGCCTGCTCTTCGTTAAGCTGTCTTGTTACGTTATCTATCTCGTCTTTGATCTTGCTTTTGTTTGAACCACTGTTGGATTTGAGTATGATCTCTGTGCGGAGGTCGTTGATCTGCTGCTGTAATGCGGGATCATTGCCTCCCTTGCGGGCGAGCTCGGCTACGAGGTCGTTCTTCTTATTGGTGAGCCTGATGACTTCGTCGTTATTTGTTCCTGTGGCGGGCGAACCTGCCTGGAGGGTCTGCAGCCTTGTTTGCAGGTAGCTGACACGGTTGGAATGTTCGTTATACTTACTTCTTTCTTCTGCGAGTTTGGATTCGAGTTCTTTAACGGTTTCCATCGCACTGGTATTCCTGCTTACAGGGTCGATACTACCTTGTGCCATTTTTTCGTTCAGCAGCTTTTTGCCCAGGCTGTCTACCTTGCTCTGCTGGCTGGTTACGAGCTCCTGGATGCTTTGTGCGTTTTCTTCGGAGCGTATGGAGCTCAGGTTTTTGTAGTAGTTGAGGAATTCCTGGCCCATGCCGTTTACCACTACTGCGGAGAGCTCGGCTTTTTCGGAGCGAAAAAGGATATTCAGGTAGTCGGTGCGTTCTACGCGATCGATAGAAATGTTCTTCAGTAATTCTTCGTAATCGTACCCATAGAGTTTGAGGTATTCGAGTAATAGTTTTTCTTTTTCATTGTCGGAGCGGAGGAGTTCATTTTTGCTCACCTTATCCTGTAATATAGCCTGTGCGGTGTCTTTATTTACGGCTTTATAGACTGAGCTTTCTGTTTGCCCTACCTTGAGCCTGCGGTAGGCTTTTGCGGGGTTGGCGAGGTCGTGCAGCATCAGCTTATACGAGATCATGCTTACTACCCTTGGTGATTTGAATGTTTCGATGGCATTGTTAAATTTAACATCTGCGGTATAGAGGTCTATCGCCGTTGTTCCGTCTGCCAGCCTTACTTTTTCTGCTGTAAAGCCGGTTGAATATTGTGCCAAGGACTCAAAAAGGGGCTTTTTTTTGAGTACCAGTATGAAGGTGGTTATTACTGCGAGCAGGGATAAACCGATGATGATCCATTTTCTGCGAAACAATACTTTTAAGAAATATATCAGGTCCATTATAGAAATTATTTGAGTTAAACGGCAAAACCGGTCATGTTATTTGAAAATGGGCGTTTATCGAGCGTGGTTTTTCGAAAAATATTGGCAAAGGTATCGAAGTTTCCATATATGCCCGGAAAGGCGGGCTGGTATGGAATGGTACAGTGGCGGCGTATATGCGCCTTCGGCATTGTGTTATTGTTTGGGCGGGTGGTATTTCATGCGGGTGTGAAAATAGATGGAAAATCTTTTCAGTTCCCTGCCGATCCTTTTTGCGAGAATCTTACCAAAACTCTTTTCTTTTTTCAGTGTGCGTACGCCGGTCCATACCCGGCTCTGACTGGATCGTATTTGCTTTACTTTTCCATACTTCATCAGGTCGTGACACATTCTTCCGTCTTCGCCATGGGTTTTATTCATATAAAACCCTTCTTTGAGCCCCAGCTCTTTTACATAGCCCATGCTCATGCCATAAGAGTTGAGGAAGGGGCGTTTGATGTGCCGCACTTCTGCGATAATGTCTTTAAGTTTTTCGAGGATGAAGAGTTTCCAGCGGGGAAAGCCTGGTTCGCTGATAAAGGAGTACCGGCCATAAACAGATACGACGCCGGGTTTTTGGAGCCCTGCGGTAAGTTTATCTACCCAGCAGGGGGGATAGATGCAATCTGAATCGCCCAGGAGGATATATTTACCCAGTGCATTTTCCATACCCATCTGCCTGCCCGGCCCCCAACCCTGTATGGGCTGGAAGAAATTTTTGATTTTCAGTTTGTCGAGTGTCTGCTGCGTTTTGTCGTTCGAGTTATTGTTGACCACGATGATTTCGAGCGGGATATTGGTTTTGAGCCTTGAAAGGCTGCCGACGGTGCGCAGAATGGCTACTTCTTCATTATAAGCGGTGACCACAATGCTCACTAATGGCGTACCAGACTGGATGGCTGAGAGACCGATGTTTATTTCATCAAAAACGTTTTGGGGTATTTCATCAAAACTTTTATATGAATATTCAAATGGTTTTATCCAATCCGGATTACTGAATATACTCATCATACTTATAATATCGAACCTGGTTCTGTAAGCAAATATAAACCTCCTATGATGAAAAAATCTGATACCGTTAGGGGGTACCAGATTTTACTCGTGCTGGGTGGTTCTTCTAATTTATCTTTAATAGCTTTACTGTCTTCATCATAACACCGTCTATCCAAACATTAAGAACATAATTACCGGGTACCAGTGCCGGGCTTCCCGGCAGGTTGAGGGTAACTGTATTCTTGCCGGCTGCAGCATTGAATGTGTTACTCCTGTAAACCAGTTTGGAATTGAGGTCGTACAGCATTACAGAAACCGATGAGGCTGCTTTGCTGTTTACTTCTACCTGTATCTTACTGGTAAACGGATTGGGATAAACATTTACGCTGTTTGCGCTGCCTGTTTTTGCAATTTCCGTAGTGGTTGTTTCTGCCACCGGGGCCGCTGTAAGGGGCCTGGTGGGTTCTGTTTGCTGTACATCCATATCCATCTTAGTGATGGGGGCTGCCTGACGGCTCTGCTGGATCGTTTGTGGTATTACATCGGCGTTTGCGGGTATATCGTCGTTGAAATACTCGATGGTAAATGCACCGGTAAAGCTGTATGGTGAACCATCAACGGTATTTACCTGCAGGGTTATCTCGCCATCATCGTTCGGGATGATGTTGTGGAGGTAAACCACTTTTGTACTGTTCTGGTAGCTGTTAAGCTCTACGCTTCTGCCATTAACGGTATAGCGTGCAATGAAGTAGTTGTTCCACATTGAGCTTCCGAAGCAGCCGATACGGTAGCGTTTGCTTTGATCGAGGTTCCTGAATTTTACTTCGCAGGTCTGCCCGGCGTCTGCCCAGTAGTTGCTTTTCATCACGTTGGACGGGAAGATGCCTGTTCCCTCAAAACCGGCAAAGAACTCACCGTTGAATGGTTTGGTGATCACCATTTCGTACCCGGTATTGATACCGTTATTCTCCTTCAGGTTACTGAATGTTGCACCCTGGATGGGCACAGCATCTGTATTGTTCCAGGGAGCTGCTGCGGGGTAGTTTACTTCGAGGTTGAGCAGGATAGACCTGGCTGCTGCTATTGATGTAGCGATATTACTGTACTCGCTTGAAGTGGCATTGCGCACGGCGGTTACCTTGTAGTAATACCTTGTGTCGGCGGCTACGGTATTGTCTATATAGCTGGTTGTATTAGCGGCCAGGGTGGCAATTGTGGTATAAGTGCCGCCGGATTGTGTTGCGCGCCATACTTTATAGCCCGTTTCGATGCTGCTCCTGTCGCTCCAGGTCAGTTTGAGCCTGTTGCTGGTAAGGTCGGATTCTGCATAGAGGTTGATTGGCCTTATGGGCGTTGTGCTGCTGTTGTATTCCTGTATCACCAGTGCGTTGAGGTTCAGGTAAGGCGCTGAAGAGCCTTTGGTAGCGGTTACCTGTATAACGCCTGATGCATTGGGTATGAGGCCATTAAGCTGTGCAACAACATTGCTGTTGTAGCGTCCGTTGATGGTTGCCGACTGGGCACCGCTGGCAAAGGTTACCGTGGCATCCGCACCGGAGTTGATACTGCTCAGCAGGGCGATATTGTACACTTTGGCCGGGTTAAGGCCTGTAAACTCAATGGTGAGGGGGTTTGTTGAATTTGAATAAATGCTGCTTCTGATAACGTCATCGGGGTAAACGCCGTTGTCGTCGCCGGTTGCCATACCATACAGGAAGTTGCCTGTCCATTGCTGCAGGAGCTTTACGGTGAACCCTGTATTTACTGCGGCGTCGTCTTTCAGATTGCTCAGCGTAAGGTTGGCAAAAGGAAACGCCAGGTAGTTGTTCCAGGGGGCAGGCTGCGGTGTACCGCCTTCGGGACCAAAGTTTACATATATGGAACGTGTGTTGTTGTCGGTTACCGATATGTCGAATGTTCTTGTTACTGAAGCGCCGTAGTTGTCGGCTACTTTTACGGTTATGTTTTTGTAGATGCCTATGTTGTTGGTGCCGGGCTGGATGGTAATGGTACCTGTGCCGTTGCCTGTGCTGAGATAAGTGGCAAAGGATGGCAGGTTGGTTACGGTTACGGTGAGCACATCGCCGGCATCATCTGTGGCGGCAATGTTTACAGTAGCGGTATTGCCGGTTTTTACAAATACATCGTCGAGTGTATTGAACACGGGCACTTTATTTAAGGTAGCTGCATTTGCCACGTTGCTGAAGGCAGATGTGCCGTACTGGTTTGATGCTGCAATCTTATAAAAATATGAAGTGCTGCTCTGTACGGTATTGTCGGTATATGCAGTATCATCTGCGTTTGACGCACCGGGGTTCAGCAGGGTAAAGGGACCTGCTGCGCTGGTTGCCCTGTACACGAGGTAATTCTTTTCGTTGTATGCGATGTCTTTCCAGCTTAGTTTAACAAAGCCGTTTGGCAGGGCTTCGGCAGAAAGATTAACGGGTGCTGCGGGTGCTGTACTGTCGTCGAATGGTTTTTCGAGGACGATGGCATTAAGGTAGCCAACGGGTGTACCTGCATCTTTGCTCATGCTTACCTGGATATTGCCGCCTGCATCGGGTGAAATGCTGCTGAAGGTTACTGTATTCTGCTGGTTAAAGTGTGCGTATAATGATTTTGGAACACCATTGATGGTGAATACGGTAGAGCCGTTATTGGCGGTGCCTGCCCACGCACTGCTGGAAAACAGGGTTACATTATACCGCAGTTGTGTGTTGAGGCCTTTGAGCCTGAAATCGACTGTATTGGGTGCGCCGAATATGCCAAAGTAATAGTAGTCTTTGATCACATCGTCGGGGTACACGCCGGAATTGTTGCCGGTTACGGCGCCTTCGTTCCAGGTATTCCATGCACTGGTGAGGAATTCCAGACCAGTAGTGGTGGTTTGACCGCTACTGTTCAGGAGGTTGTTTGTATTTAACCCTGTTATGTTATTCCAGGGTGTGGCAGCGGCTGGACTTGCGCTGTGCTTGATGCTGATAAACGTTTTTTCTGAAGGCGGGTTGGCGTTGTTTATGGTAACGCTGAACAGGGCTGAAGCTGTGCCGCCTGCGCCGTCGTTTACGGTGCCGGAGAAGGTATAGTTACCGGCCTGTGCATAGCCTGGTTTGAGCTTGAGGTTCGCTGTTCCATTACCGTTATTGGTAAGGGTGGCAAAGGCTGCCCCGCTGGTGAGCGACCAGGTAAGTGAACTGTTGCCATCCTGGTCGGTAGCGGTTAGGGTATAGTTGCCTTCTGCTCCTTCGTTGAGCGTTACAGGACTGATGGGCGTAATTACGGGAGGGTAATTGGCGTTTACCGTGAGCACAAAGGCTGCGGTATCCTTACCGTTATTACCGTCTGCTGCGATTACTGCAATATTGTATGTGCCCTGGTCGGTAATGGCAGGGTTGAAGTCTATTGCTACAGTACCGTTTGCGGTAATATTTGAAGCGGCAAATGCGGGAAGGTTCTGCACACTCATCGTGAGGGCTTCGCCGTCTGCATCGGTTGCGGTAAAGACTACCTGGCGTTGTGTTTCATAACGCATGGTAATGTTGCCTGCTGCTGCAAAACGGGGCTTGTTGTTGCCTGTTCTGGCGGTAACATTGGCGGTAAAGGCTGAATTACCTCCGATGCCTATGGCCCGTACTTTATAATAGTATTGGGTATTGGCAAAGAGGCTGTTGTCTGTATAGCTTGCAGTAGCGCCGCTATTGGGGTTTACTACGGCGAGTAACCTGAAGCCGTTGGTATTGTTTACAGACCTGTAGATCTCGAACGCTGTTTCGTTGCCGGAGTTGTCGTTCCATTGCAGGGCGATGTCTGAAGGCGACTGTGGTGTGGCTACGAGATTGGTTGGATTGCCGGGTACTACGGGCAGTGCGAATGTGGTATCTGCACTGTAAGTCTGCGTCATCAGCGCTGTTGCACCTGCATTATTTACGGCTTCTGTAAGGATAACCACGTCGTCGATCTGTCCGCCCATATTGGTAGAGGAAGAAGATGAGTTAAAAGCATTTGTTCCGGAAGAGGCGCCGATGCGTGAAGGGCTGGTGGAGCTGCCTACAGACGTAAAGCTGAGGTTGGTTGAAGCAAGCTCAACACCATTAACGATCAGTTTCAGTGTATTTACATTGTACACTACGGCTACATGGTTCCAGCCATTGTTTACCCAATTGCTATTGCCTGCAATATTGTTTACCGTTGCAGTAGCTCTTACGCTGTTGCTGGCGATACCTGCCTGGAGCCCATTGGCATTAAAGCGGAGACCAAGACCATTGTCGGCACCACCATAATCAAATACGATCCTGTTGGTACCGCTTACTGCGGCTGCGGTTGGTTTGATCCATGCGCTTGCTGTACGGGTGGTATAACTGTTGCTGGGGAATTTAGAGCTTGCACTGAAGGCCATGTCGGCATACTGGTTGCTTCCGTTCAGCGTCAGTGAATATGCACCTTCTTTTTTATCGGCTGATGAAAAGACGGGTGAATTGGCAGGGGTAAGTATGCGGTTGTTACCGCTACCGTCGTTGTAGTCGTTTTCGAATGCCCACATACCTTCTACGGTACTGATAAAGTTGGATACACCCACAGTATTTACGGCCCTTATTTTATACCAGTACTTTGTATTGGCGTTGAGGGCGGTAGAGTCGATAAAGCTGGTAACATTGGCAGCGGTAATACCCACAGGGATATAGGTACCGAGCAGTGTTGTGGAGCGTACGATCTCAAAACCTGTTTCGTTGTTGCTATTGTCTGTCCAACTGAGGTTGATACGGTTATAACCTGTTGCGGTTACATTCAGGTATGAAGGGGCAACGGGAGCGGGGCCTACGGGAGAAGGGGCGTCGGTAAAGGCGCTGTTGGGTATTGGCGTACGGGCTGCAATACCGGCTTCGGTACTGCCCCAGTACACGTTCATTACTTCTCCGCCATTCTTTTCAAAGAATGTCATTGCGATAGGGTAAACGCCTGCGGAAAGCGTGATGTTTCCACTGGCGAACTGGCCTCCGTGCAGTCCGTCGTTATTTACTACTGGTGTAGCTGAATAGCTGTAAGGCGTGCCGATATAGAGCTTGCTGCCATCATCTGAATAGGTTTCGAAGGTATAAGTACCTGTTACGGGTATATTGATATAGCCTTCCCAGAGGAAACCAAAATAATCGTTCTGTACGCGTGGTACCAGGTCTACATTGGCGGTCATGCCGGTAGAGTAAGGTGTGAGGGCGTTGAAGTCGGGCAGTACATTCCAATCGCCCTGGTAGTATTTATAGCTCAGCCCTGTGAGTATTGCGGCTGCATTTACCTGGTTGCTTGCAGGGGATGCATTTCCACTCGCGTCTTTTGCACGCACATAGAAGCTATAGGTTTGATAAGGGGTGAGGTTATATACTGTAAATGTTGCGTTGGGTGTGCTGTATGTTTTTACACCATTTACATAAACGTCGTATTTTTTAACGGCTACATCATCTGTAGATTCATCCCATGCGAGTGTTACCGAGCTGCGGGTTGTGTTTGTTACTCTTAAGTTCAGCGGTGCTGTGGGTGGTACGACGTCCTGCTTGGTGAGCACGCTCACTTCAGTACTCAGGGCAGAAGCGCCATTGTTGTTGATGGCCCTTACGATATAGTAGTACCGGGTATTGGCACTGAGGCCCTGGTCGAGGTGTGATAACACATCTGTACCTTTTTTGGCGATGAGCGTATAGTTGCCACCGGAAGTGGTGCTGCGGTATATCTCGAATGCTGTTTCGTTGTTGATAGGGTTGGGATTATCGTTCCAGTCTAACTGCACTGTGTTATTGGAGATGGCGATCGCCGACAGGTTGGATGCCTTATCGGGCACATTGCTGCCGTTGGCGGCAATAACGGTATATGCGGGAGAGAAATCGCTACTGCAACCATACTGTTCTGTTACCTTAACCTTATAAGATCCCAGGGGTGCGTTGTATATATTGGCCGATCCTACTACTGCATTATCGGTTGTTCTGCGCCATTCGTAAGAGGCGTAAGTGTTGGGTACAAAAAGTGGAACCGTTGTGCTGCCATCGGGCGAGGGCAGTACATTACTGCGCAAACCACTGATCTGTATGGGTGGTGTTACTGTTGGTTCTTTTGCCGAGATAATTACTGGTGTGGGCGACCATACGGACCAGTCTGATGTTGATTTACGTTTGAACCTGCCCCTGTACTGACCATAGCTTGTTACAATGAGGTCTTTGCCTGTAGCACCAGGAATGGTAACGCCATCTTTCTGCCATTCGTAGGCGTAGAAGCCACCCTGTAAGCCGAGCTTTGCGTTTACGGAATCGTTGGGGCAAAAGGCGGTACGCTGAAAATATACAAGGGGATTGGCTTTGTGCTGGGCGTTCAGGAAAGGGAAATAGTTGGGTTCTGCCCAGAACTCGTACCAGGAGCCGTGACCGGTCAGGGGGTAAAAGGATTGAGTGATATTACCACCCAGTGCCCTGTAGGCATTCATTACTGTAATAACTGCTTCGGGGGTAGGGTTATTGTCTTTACCGCCGTTGGCCAGCCAGATGGGTACAGTGACGTGATTGGGAAAATATTGTATGTCTTCATTCTGTGCGGCAGAAATGGGTAAGGCGCTGCAGAATACTTTTGCATAGTTTTCTGTCTGAAGGATATCCCAGGTAGACTGGCCCCCACCGGAGAGACCGCTTACGCTAACCCTGTCCAGATCGAGCTTTACATATTTTGCGAGTGAGTCTATAAGGTCGGTAATGGCACCGAAATAAGCAGGAAGGTAGCCACTGGAGCTTTGCGGGTAAACAAGGAAACCATCAAATGTACCGTCGTTTACTTTGGCTGCATGGAGTTCTCCGCCGTGCAGCAGTTGTAGTTCATTATCCCAGATATTGCCGTATTCGCCAAGACCGTGGAAGAAGAAAAAGGAAGGATACTTTTTACCATCGGCAACATTGTGCTGGTAGCTTTGCGGAAACTTAATTCTGAAGGCCATGCCTTTGAAATAGTATGACTTATACCCTACGGAGAAAGGGTTCCATGACAGACGTGCACTGTGCCCCCATTTGCTTATTGCACCCCATGATGGCGCTGCGGGCTGATTGGTTGCTGAAAAAATGACATCGGGGTCATTGGGATTGAGCACGTTGGCTTGTGCGTTGGCGGAATAGCCGATGAAAGTCATCAGGCCTGCGCAGATCAGGGTAATAAAAAACTTCATTTTTATCTTTTTACAAATACCATTAAAGAAACACTCAGTGATTTTTAGCAGTTATTGGTCATTACACAGGTACTTGTAACGATGAATATCGTACGAATTACAATAAGATAATGGACTACTCAGAGGTTTTGTATTGGAGTTTAAAACGTCTCTAAAAAAAATTAAAGAGATTATAGTTTACTTTGCGGGGATAATTTCAGATCGTAAAATTACGTATTAGTTTGGAAGATGCAAATATTATTTGCTCAAAAGCATACTACAAACTGGGTAATTTTGGCCTTTTGCAACCGGTTTCACCTGGAGTTTTAATAAAAAGTACCCGGGTTTCCGGTAATTATAAGAAAAATGAATGTACTCAAAATCTTTCTCTGGATCGCTGTTGCCATTGTCTTTTACAGCTATATCGGTTATGGTCTCCTGTTGTGGGTATACCTTAAAATAAAGGGTATGTTTGGCCGGCCGGGTGCTCCGGCGGCGGACCTGTCGTTTGAGCCGGAGGTAACGCTTGTGGTTGCCACTTATAATGAGGAGACGGTTATTGAGAAGAAGATCGAGAATACTTTCCTGATCAACTACCCGGCGGAGAAGCTGAAGGTGATATTTATTGCAGACGGGTCGACGGACGGAACTACGGCCATTATCGGCCGCTACCCGGCGATACAACTGCTTTTTAAGCCTGAGCGCGAGGGCAAAGTGGCGGCGATCAACCGGGCTATGCAGTATGTTACGACGCCTTATGTTGTTTTTTGCGATGCGAATACGTGGCTGAACAGCAACTGTATCCGTGAAATTGTGAAGCATTACAACGACCCCGGAGTGGGTGCTGTTGCTGGTGAAAAGAAGATCATTGATGAATCGGGCAAGCAGGATACGGCTGGTGCGGGCGAAGGGCTGTACTGGAAGTATGAGTCTGCACTTAAAAAGCTTGATTCGCGGTTTTATACGGTTGTTGGCGCTGCGGGCGAGTTGTTTTCGGTACGTACGGCCCTCTTTGAGCCGGTTGATACGCGCATACTGCTTGATGATTTTATCATTTCGATGCAGATCTGCCGTAGTGGGTACCGCGTGGTTTATGAGCCGGGGGCTTTTGCGGCTGAAGCACCTTCTTTCAGCATGAAGGAGGAGCAGAAAAGAAAGATACGCATCAGTGCGGGTGGGTTCCAGTCTATATATATATTGCGTGGACTTCTTAATATTTTCAAATACGGGAAGCTTTCCTTCCAGTATATCTCTCATCGTGTGCTCCGTTGGGCGCTTTGTCCTCCGCTGCTCCTCTTTATCTTTATTGCCAACTTGTATATCTATATAAGTAACCGGGAAATGCTTTACGGGATACTGCTGCTGATGCAGGTCTTATTTTATGGTGCAGCAGTATTGGGCTGGTTGATGTCAATACGTAATATTAAGGTTAAGCTATTGTACCCGGCATACTATTTTGTATTTATGAACATAGCTTTGTGTATCGGATTTTTCCGTTTTGCAGGGAATAAACAGACTGTTTTATGGGAAAAAGCAAAGCGAAAGGTGTAAAGAGGCATTAAAAAACAAAAAGATACCCGCTTTGTGGTATTCGTGAAAAAAAATTATGATATAATTTTGTTATTAGATTGTTTTTAGTAATTTTACGGTGTTGATATACCCCCCACATGATAAAGTTCACTTTTGTGAATTTTCCTAAAGACAACAGTTCGGCTTATTAAAAACCCCACTACAATCTCTGATATCCGTTGTACTGTTTGTACTGTTTGAATTGCTATAGAAGATAATATTCCAGCATGTCCGTTGAGGAGCCTCATTGAATTTTACATTGAGACCTTTAAACCATTGAAGATGAAGAAGAAAGCAATTCTGACTGTAGAGGAGAATAAGCCAATGCGCTACCTGCTTACAACAGTTTTAGCCGAATATAATGTTACTTCTGCGCCCAGTTGCAACGATGCGCTGCGCCAATTAAATACAGAGATTGAACATGATCTGATCATTCTTGATATACCGGATGCTCAGTCTGATAACTTTAAACTGCTGGAACATCTTTCCACCAGTTCATATATGAAGAATATTCCTACCGTTATATTATCTAATTCCGCAGATGAAGCCTTCATGAATGACGCCGCTAAACTGGGCGCTGCATTCTTTAAAAAGCCTTTTGACCCTGTTATCCTGGCTGATAAGGTACGTGAGCTCACTCACGACGATACCCGGCAGCTTTTACCTAAAAGGCGAAGGTTTGTAAACCTGAATATTTTTTAAGAACAATAAGCATTACCATGTTACGGGCTGTCTTACCTGCCGGAACATTACCTCTCGAACTTTAAACAAGCAATATGGCAACCAACAAGAGTATTAATAATGCGACAGCATACGGCTCCGTCGGCAATGACAGGGCGCATGACGCACAAAATAACTTCCTCGTCATCGGCGATATGCCGCACAAGTTGGCGTCGAGGTCTTCTTCTGCTACACCTAACCGGCATGCAGTTACCTTCCAGGAAGCAAAAACGATACTAATTGAAAAAGCCGCAAATTGGGTGCCAACAATGGTTATCATTAATAAACCGTTGAATTATGACAACCTGAGCGCTTTTGTTACATGGTTAAAGGATAAGTATAAAGCGGCTGTGCCTGTTGTGTACAGTGAAACGGCGCTTAATGAAAATGAAATAAAGGGTCTGCGCAGGCTCAACCTGGTAAATGATGTAGTGAATCTCGAAAAGCATTACAGTAAGCTGGGTGATAAGGCGCGCTTCCTCCGGGAAGTAATGATCGCGAGCCAGGATTCAGGAGGTAAAAACAGCCACCGGGCTGAGTTTGCGCCATGCATTATGTTATATTGCAAAAGGGCAAGCGACATCATACTTGCCAGTATTGCCATCCTGCTTGTGTTGCCCCTGCTGGCTTTGATTGCTCTTGTGATCAGGCTTGAGTCGAAAGGTCCGGTATTATACAGCGCACCGCGGGCTGGTAAAGGATTTAAGGTGTTTAAGTTCTTTAAGTTCCGTACTATGGTAGTGGATGCTGATAAGCAGGTGGAAGAGCTTGCCGGGCTGAACCTCTACAAGAACAGCGATGATTCTCCTGCCTTTTTTAAGATCAAGAATGATCCACGTATAACCAAAGTAGGTTCTTTTTTGCGTAATACCAGCCTTGACGAACTGCCCCAGTTGTTTAATGTGCTGAAGGGCGATATGAGTATTGTAGGCAACAGGCCCCTGCCTCTGAACGAAGCAGCGGCGCTCACCACCGATAAATGTGCTGAACGCTTTATGGCACCTGCCGGCATTACAGGTCTCTGGCAGGTATCCAAACGTGGTAAGGAGGATATGAGCGCTGACGAGAGGATCGAACTGGATATTACTTACGCAAGAAATCACGGGTTTAAGAACGATATTAAAATCATGCTTAAAACTCCTGGCGCTCTCATTCAGAAGACGAATGTTTAATTTTGAGTCTTAAGAAAAGTAAAGCGACAGATGAGCAATGAACAAATGGGCAATCCCCTGGTATCGATCATTACCCTGAACTGGAACCAGCATGCAGTAACGGCGGCCTTTCTTGAAAGCACACGCCAGCTCAGGTACAGGAACTACGAAATACTGGTATGCGATATGGGATCTACTACTGATCCTACCGCTGAATACGAAAAAGCGGGTTATCCCAACACAAGGGTACTGCGTTCGGAAATGAACCTCGGTTTTACCGGTGGTAATAACTGGGGCATGCGCCAGGCTAAGGGGGATTACATGTTTATCGTAAATAATGATACGGAAGTAACGCCCGACCTGCTCGACGTGCTGCTGGAACCATTCTTTACCGATCCTACTATCGGTGTTACCTGTCCTAAGATCAGGTTTCACCACCATCCTGATATCATACAGTATGCCGGCTTTAATCCTATTGATGTTTATACGGGCCGTACTACTGCGGTTGGTAATAAAGAGGAAGATCATGGCCAGCACGATGTAAGCGGCTACACGAGTGGCGCTCATGGTTGTGCTATGATGGTTAAAAAGGAAGTGATAGACAAAGTGGGTATGTTTCCCGAAAAGTTCTTTATCTATTACGAGGAGTGGGACTGGAGCGCAAGGATACTGAAAGCGGGATATAAAATATACTACCAGGCTAAGGGATTGATCTTTCACAAAGAGTCGATTACGATGGGCAAACAGAGTGCAATAAAGGTGTATTACCATACGCGTAACCGCATTTTATACATGCGCCGTAATACGGGTATGGGAAGTTTTATTATCTTCATGCTGTTCTTTTTGTTTATTTCCACGCCTAAAGCAGTGGTAAAATTCTTATTCAGCAGGCAATTCGGCCATTTAAAGGCATATATAAAAGGTGTTATCTGGAATCTAACCCAATCAAAATATTCACCTGTATAACTTCTTACCAAAAATCAAAAAAGAAAAAAATCATGACAACTTCATTAATTACAGGTGGTGCAGGCTTTATTGGCTCACACGTAGTAAAACACTGTCTCGACATGGGGCATAAAGTGGTTGTACTGGACGACCTCAGCGGTGGATTTGAAGACCATATCCCGGCGGGTGCAGAATTTGTAGAGGGTAGTATTACGGATGTAGCGCTGGTTCAGGAGCTTTTTGCCAAACACAGGTTTGATTATGTATACCATCTTGCGGCTTACGCAGCAGAGGGGCTTTCGCACTTTATCCGTCATTTTAACTATAACAATAACCTTATTGGCAGTATTAACCTGATCAATGAATCGGTTAAGCATAAGGTAAAATGTTTTGTATTTACTTCTTCTATAGCTGTATATGGTAAAGGCCAGTTACCCATGTCGGAGGGGATGACTCCTATGCCGGAAGATCCTTACGGCGTATCTAAATACGCGGTAGAGCTCGACCTCAGGTCGGCACACGAAATGTTTGGGTTGAATTATGTGGTATTCCGCCCGCACAATGTGTATGGTGAAAACCAGAACATCGGCGACAAGTACCGCAATGTGATCGGCATCTTTATGAACCAGATCATGCAGGGTAAAAAGCTTACCATCTTTGGCGACGGTACACAAACGCGTGCTTTCAGCTATATTGATGATGTGGCCATACCTATTGCCCGCTCGGTGGATATACCCGCAGCTTATAACAACGTCTTTAATATTGGCGCTGACCAACCTTATACGGTAAACGAACTGGCTACGGTGGTTTGTAACGAATTTGGCGTATCTCCTGATATTACCTACCTGGCGGCACGCAATGAAGTACTGCATGCCTACAGCGACCACAGCAAAGCCCACGAAGTATTTGGCTCATCAACAGGCATCTCTCTCCAGGAAGGCATCCGCAGGATGGCTGAATGGGCTAAAAGGGTGGGTGCGCGGCAGAGCAAGGAATTTGATAACATAGAAATTACCGAAAAGCTGCCGGAGGGATGGGGCATTACAAAACAACTGGCTACTGCATAACGTATAGCTGTTATAACTGGTGCTCTTATTAAAGAGTACTGTCCTGCACGGGTACACATACGTATTTAAACTCAATTGCGAATGATTATTGGTATTGAAGCTCAACGACTTTTTCGCCGTAAGAAACACGGCATGGAAGTGGTAGCGCTTGAAATTGCAAGAGAGTTGCAGCATGATACGGGAGACAGGCAGTATGTGCTCTTTGTACGTAAAGACGTGGATGAAGCCTGCCTGCCACCTGCGGCGAACTTTTCTGTTAATGCTTTTACGGCTTCTTCTTTCTTTACCTGGGAACAGGTGGGCTTGCCGCGCAGGGTAAAAAAGGTAAAGCCTGCGTTGTTGCATTGCACGGCTAATACTGCCCCGCTTTTTGGCCGTACGCCCCTGGTGGTTACGATACACGATGTGATATACATGGAATCGGTTAACTTTTCCGGATCGGCTTACCAGAACTTCGGCAATCTTTACCGGCGCTTTATTGTGCCGCGCATCGCCCGTAAGGCCCGCGTTATCGTTACTGTTTCTGAATACGAAAAAAAAAAGATAGCTATCCGGCTGAAGCTGCCTGAGGATAAAATACGGGTAGTTTATAACGGTATCAATCCCCAGTTTAAAAAGATAGATGACGGCGATGTGTTAGATGCCTTTCGCAACAAATACCAATTGCCTGAACGGTTCCTGCTCCACTTTGGTAATACAGCACCCAAAAAGAATACTATCGGTACGCTTAAAGCGTTTAGTCTATACTGTGCGTCGGCGTCGGCAATATTGCCGCTGGTGATTACTGACTGCGAGCCGGAGTACATCGCTTCGCTGCTGAAAAAAATTGATGCACCGGGGCTGATGGAGCACATCCGTATACTCGATTATGTGCCGTTTGCTGAAATTCCCCTGCTGTACAACCTGGCTACAGTGTTCCTGTACCCTTCTCACCGCGAAAGCTTTGGGATGCCGGTAATAGAAGCCATGGCCTGCGGCACGCCGGTGATCACTTCGGATACATCATCTTTGCCGGAGGTAAGCGGCGGTGCAGCTTGTTTGGTTGATCCTGAAGACGCGGCGGGTATGGCAACTGTCATCAACAACCTGCTTACGGACAATGAACTGTACTGCACCAAACAGGAGGAGGGTTATAAGAACGCAGCCCGCTTCAGTTGGAAGCAGGCCGCGGCACAAATGATTGCTATTTACAATGAACTGAGATAGATATGGAACTAAGCATACAGGAGATACTGGATACTTCGGGGTTTAAAAACTATTCGGATATAAAGCGGTTGAAGTTTATTTTGACTGCATTGCAGAATAATATACCAAAGAACGGAACGGTGCTCGATGTAGGCTGCGGCAACGGCCTTATTACGAGAAGCATGGGTAAGGCTGGGTACAACGTAAAAGGAATAGATATCAGCGATAAAGCGATTGCAAAGGCAAAGGCGGATAATACACTGACCAATGTAAGTTTTGACGTGGTCAGCGCGGAAGAGCTGGCGGTGAGCAGTGTGCAGTATGATGCTGTGCTGTGCAGCGAAGTGCTGGAGCACCTGCAGGATCCCGGCAGTCTCCTGAAAGTATTGTACCGGTCACTCAAGGATGACGGTACCCTTATCGTAACCGTACCTAATGGCAGAGGTGCCAGGGAAATGATGATCACCAAGCCTGTTATTGCGCTGCAAAGAAAAAATAACTGGCAATGGAGGCTGCTGCAAAAGATCAAGTCGATGCTCGGCTATAAAGGCACTACCTTACAGAGCGATGCTGACGATCTTACACATATACAGTTTTTTACCCGTAAAAGCCTGAATGCGCTTGCCGAGGCAAATGCGTTCAGGATAACTGTGTTTGGGAAAACCAATTTTGTAGAAAATGTTTTTCCTTTCTCACTGGTTGCAAAACGTGTAAGGTTTTTCCAGAAGTTGGACTGTGGGCTGGCAGAATACCTGCCGTACAGTTTTACGGGTGCATTTGTAAGTATCTGGAAAAAGGCCAATTAAACCATGCAGGTACTGGTAACCATATTATGGATATTGTATTGGGGGGTAAATATATTACTGGCCCTGTATTTTGTACAACCAGTGCTGTTCTCTATAATTTATTTTATCCTGCCTGCTAAAAGAAAAAGAAGCAGTGGCGATGTGCCGGTAAAGGAAACGGATTTTGCTGCTATTGTAACGGCGCACCGAGATACACGTTTTATTGCCCCACTGGTAGATTCTTTTATCAAACAACGGTACCGGAACTTTATTGTGTATGTAGTGGCGGATGATTGCGACATATCCGACCTGTATTTTGATGACAGGCGAATAAAAATACTGGCTCCTGTAACCCCCTTTAATGCCAAGACGAAATCTATCGCTTATGCCGTCGAAAACTTTGAAAGACCTCATGAGGCACTGATCATTTTTGACAGCGACAACCTTGTACATCCTGACTACCTGCACAACCTTAACTATTATTTTCTTGATGGGTACAGGGCGGTACAAACGCATATGCTCTCGAAAAATTATGGCAGTACCTATGCCCGGCTTGATTCGGTAGGGCATATTTACAATACGTTTGTTGAACGGGAGGCGAAGATGAGGCTGGGCCTGTCGTCGGCTATCCTTGGTCTTGGTATCGCCATTGATCTTAACCTCTACCGCGAGATCTTTTATAACAATGCGCTTGGCGGCTTCGATAAGAAATTGCAGATACAACTGGTACAGAAGGTAAAACAGATTGCTTTTGCACAGGATTGCCTTGTGTATGATGAAAAAGTGGAGGATGGTGATACACTGGAAAAGCAACGCACCCGCTGGATATTTACCTACTTTAAATATTTCAGGGAAAGCCTTACACTTTTCTGTAAAGGGCTGCTGCGTTTCAGTGCCGGGCAAATGGTGATGGGGCTGATGATGCTGCGCCCGCCGCTGTTTATCCTGTGCTTCCTGGCGATGGTACTTTGTATTACAGGATTTATTGTACAACCAGTGACAGGTTGGGGATGGTGCGCAGTGTTACTGGCGTTTGCCATCAACTTTGTGCTGGTGGTGGCTACGCAGAGCAGGCAGAAGGGTATGGTACAGTCGCTGGTGCATATCCCTAAAATAGTACTCCGCCAGGTAAGGTCGTTGCTTAAGATCAAAACGGCAAATAAAGATTTTCTCAAAACAGAGCATACGCGTGTCATTTATATTGACGAGCTGCTGAATAACGAACATGCTTAAATCGATATTTTATACAGCTTCTTCGTTACTTCCTGTTTCTTTATGTAAGAAACTGGCACCGCCTGTTACCCTGTTGCCTTACCATCATACGGTAAGCAATCAGGCGCTTCCGCATATCCAGTACCTTTATGGGTATAAGAATGAACGGCAGTTCAGCAACGATCTTGATTTCCTGCTCAGGCACTTCAAGCCGGTTACGGTTACGGATATTGTAGCATGCATGGAAAGGAATAATGCCTTACCTGCAAATGCTTTCCTGCTGAGCTTTGACGATGGCTTCAGGGAAGTGCATGACGTGATCGCTCCCATCCTCAGCGCAAAAGGAGTACCGGCCGTTTTTTTTATCAATCCGGCTTTTATCGATAATAAAGAACTTTTCTACCGCTGCAAAATAAGTCTGCTCATCGGGGCGGTACAGAACGAAAAGAATAACTCCGCCCTGCTCGGTGAACTGGCCGCGGGTATCGGCAGCACCTCTTCAGTTGAAGCTATTGGTGCGGCCTTAAAGAATATTGCAAGGGCCGACAGTAATGTACTGGATCTGTTTGCCCAAAAGCTGGGGCTGTCTTTCAGCGATTACCTGCAAACGGTACAACCTTTTCTTACTACCGGCCAGTTGCATACACTCAGCAGCAGTGGCTTTACCATCGGTGCACATAGTTGGGATCACCCTTACTATGATGCGTTAACGGAGCAGGAGCAACTGGCACAAACGGTATCGTCTTGCGACTATATAAAAGCCTTTAATCCCGGCGGACCTGTTGTATTCTCTTTCCCGCATACGGACAGGAATATCAAGCAGTCTTTTTTCGATACAGTAACCAACGGGGCAGACCTGCTGTTTGGAATACAGAACCAGAAGCAGGAGCTTAACAACAAAATGCTGCACCGCTTTAATGCAGAGCGGCCACAACTGCCACTCAGTAAGCAGGTAAACGGTGTGCTCCTGTATCTTTTTTTACAGAAACTCTTTTCTAAACAAAACGTAATACGAAAATATGCTTAGTACCAAACAGAAGGAAGCATTGGGCCCTATCTTCCCCATCGCCGATGCAGTAAGACGGTTTTTCCTGCGCATCAGGTATGCGGGTAATGCCGTAAGTTGTCCCTGCTGCGGCAGTACGTTTAAAGAGTTTGCTCCTTTTGGTGTTACCAAGCGGCGGAATGCGTGGTGCCCCAAATGCCAGAGCCTGGAGCGGCACCGCCTGTTGTGGATGTATCTCGAAAAGAAAACCAACCTGTACAGTGCGCCGCTGAAAGTGCTGCATATTGCACCGGAAACTACATTCTTTCACCATCTTAATGGTAAGGCGAATATTGATTATTATCCTGCAGATATCTTTCCGAATCTTTTTCCAAAGGGTACACATTATTTCAACCTGCTCAATCCTGATGTAGCGCCCGGAACTTTCGATGTTATCATTTGCAACCACGTGTTCCAGTATATTGAAGATGATGTAACGGCAATGCAAAATGCATTTAAGCTGATGAAGCCCGGTGGCTGGGGTATTATGCAGGTACCGATAGATAAGAGTAAGGCAGTTACCTATGAAGACAAAAGCATTACGAGCGAAGCGGAACGTGAAAAGGCTTTTGGCCTTAAGGAACACGTACGTTTTTATGGTCTTGATTACGAGGATAAATTACGTGCCGCAGGCTTTACTGTAAAGGTTGATGATTATACGGCTGAGTTTTCAGATGCAGACAATTATAAGTATGGTTTCTGGAAGGGAGACCCGATCTACTATTGCACCAAATAGCAACCATGAAGGCAAAACTGAAGCGATACGGCCTTGCTGTATTTTACTGGACGAGCATACTTTGCCTGCTGCTGCTTATGGGCAGCAACCTGGCGCCTTATCTCAATCCCGATCAGTGGTGGCTGATCTCTTTACTGGGGCTTGTGTTTCCACTGCTCTTTGCCACGGTAGCATTATTTACCATTATATGGCTGCTGATAGGCCGTAAGCGTGCTATCCTTCCGGCCATTGCGCTGCTTACCAGTGTACCCAATATCATCGCTTCTTTTGGGTTCCACCCGGGCGCTTCCTTTACCGAACAGAAGCGGGCGGGAACTATCCGCGTCGTAACATGGAATGTAGGTTTGATGAACTACATGGCAAAGGATACCCCAACGGCCAGGACCAACAATGCCAGGATACTCGATGCCCTGCATGGGCTTGATGCTGATGTTGTTTGCCTCCAGGAGTTTTTTACCGCGGTAACACCAGGAAATTATTATAATCTTATCGACTCTATATCGCGTGTATCAGCATATCCTTATCATTATTTTTCTTACGACTACCCAAAGTTTGACAGTGGGTTTTACAGCGGTACCATCATCTTCAGCAAACACCCGATTACCGACAGCGCTAAAGAGGTATTCCCCAAACCATTTGCGGGCAGCGTGATCAGGGCGGGTATCGGGGTGGGCAGCGACACGATAGATGTTTTCAGTACGCGTTTGCAAAGTGTGTACTTCGGCAGCAACGAATACCGCATAATCAACAGCCTGAAGAAGGGTGGGGATGGCGATCTTGGCGGATCAAAGAACCTTATCCGCAAACTGCGTTTTGGCTACCGGCAGCGGGCTATGCAAACACAGCTCGTAAAAGGGCTGGTGCAGAAAAGCACAAGACCTGTGGTGCTCACCGGCGATCTTAACGATGTTGCTGCGGGTTATACTTATCACCAGCTCAAAGCGGGTATGGGTGATGCCTGGCTGAGCAAAGGGTGGGGCATGGGACGTACTTTCCGGCTCATCTCACCTACCCTCCGTATCGACTATATTTTCTACAACGATGCTTTTGCCTGCCTGCAAACAAAGCGTATACGCTCGGGTGGTAGTGATCATCATGGTCTGGTAACCGACCTGCAACTAAAACGGCAGCCCTGAGGCCGCCGCTGCTTAGTCCGTATGCTTAAACGCTGGTTTATTACCGTGCATATACCCCATTGGGTGCCACCACACTGGCCGGGCCACCGGTAATGCCTACCGGGGGAATGATGATATCAATTTCCTGGCCATCTACTTTAAATATCGTTTTACCTGTGCTTCTTTCCACACCCTGCTGGTAAAAGGGGGGCATAGCCGCTGGCTCGCGATTGATGAGGTAGGGTTCGCTGAGTGCGCTCATCTCCACTTCGAAGGTATGGCCACCTGCTACACATTTTGCATAAGCCGACGCCCCATCGATACTTATCTCAATCTCAGCAGGTATTACAGGCGCTGCCTCAAAAGGAGTACCCGCGAAAATATTGGGCCCGAAATAGGCACCCACTTCGGGGTTGGTGCTTACAAAACCCATTACCACAGGCATAGCGTTGGGGTCGGGGTGCCAGAGAATCATACCACTGGGTGCATTGCCCACCGGTGTATTCACCATACGGCCCAGGTGAACGATCACATTGGGCATTTGCAGATCGGGCGAAGTAAGCGCAACAAGATCAACCCCTCCTTCCCAGCTCATCCATTTTGAAACAGTACTCATACAAAAGTTTTATTAGTGTAAATATTACTTGTGTAAATGTACCGGTACGCTTTGCGGTGGCAATACCCGCCGAAGGGTATTTTGTACCGGTGCGGCACTAAATAAAAAAGCCGCTCCATCAGCGATGGAACGGCTTTGCTATTGCATAGCTGAATTACTTCAGCAGCTTAAGTTCGTTAATGATGTTGGTAGCGCCACCCAGTTTGTCGATGCACCAGAGTACATAACGCACATCCACACAGATCGTACGGTTGAGGTCTTTGTCGTAGATCAGTTTCTGGCTCATAGCTTCGTAGTTACCGTCAAAAGCAAGACCAACCAGGTTGCCATTGGCATCCAGTACGGGGCTTCCGCTGTTACCACCGGTGATGTCGTTGGTGGTGATGAAAGTAACTATCAGGTCGTTATACTTCTTATCAATGTACTGGCCAAAGTCTCTTTTCTGTAAAAGTTCAAGCTGTTTGGCAGGCAGGTCAAACTCATAATCGCCCGGCTTATACTTTTCAAGGATACCCTTGCTTGTACAAACATAATCGTAAAACACACCATCGCGCGGACGGTAGCTCTTTACATTACCAAAGCTCACACGCATGCTTGAGTTGGCATCGGGATACATCTTTTTCGCTGCCGTAGGGTTCATCTCCATCATACCCTTCATATATGTTCTGCCCAGCTCATTGTTGCGGTTGTTGAAAGCCGTATAAAGCGGGCCGTACTTGATATTATAGTTCTTTACAAATGCTGAAGCAAAAGCAAAGGCAGGGTCGCTCTGCAGGGTGATGGCATCCGGGTTGGCCACAAAAGCCGCCCACTTGGTTTCATCAAAGATCATAGTATTGGCAAATACACTTTTCGCCCATGCCTTAAATGTACTTTCTTCCTTCAGGTCGCCAAAGTTAGCCTTTATGCTTTCGTAGAAACCGATGGGATGCTGGTTCTTGTCAATGTCGTTGTAGAACATCATGGTAATGGCAGCAACGATCTTCTCATCGCTGGGTTTATCCTCGGCGGTAAGGAAGGTTTTGCGTGCTGCTATGGCGGCAGCCAGTGCTTTCTTTACGTCGTCGGGCTTGCTGCTTGTTTTAACCAGCGCATCTTCCACCGGCAACAGGAAAGCGCAGAAGGAAGCCAGCGGCGACCCAACAATACCCTCGCGGATGTACTGCCTGTGCTTGGCATAAGGCATCCAGGCACTGTAGTTTTTGTCATACTCTGTAAACAGGTCCTCATAGTCAGGTTTGCCTTTGGCCCATTTGATAAAGTCCTGCTCTGTTTTTTGTTTAGCCTCGTAAGTATGGAACTGGAAAAGCTTTTTGCTTTCTCCATCGTAGAACTTCCAGTAGTTGGCCACACTCGCATAGTTGCTCGCCAGCTTAAGTTTGATAGCCGGGTCTTTGATCATCTGTTCATGCATGAACTTAAGCCTTACATCGCGCAGGTTAACCAGTGATGGATTGTCGATATCCCTCCGCAGCTTGATACCATAAGACGTTTCGTAACGGTTCGTGCTGCCGGGGTAGCCAAAAGTCATGGCATAGTCGCCGTCCTTTACACCTTTGATAGATACAGGCAGGAAGTATTTGGGTTTCAGCGGAACATTCTCATTGCTCTGATCAGCAGGCTTACCATTCTTGTCAGCATATACTCTGAATACCGAAAAGTCGCAGGTATGACGTGGCCACTCCCAGTTATCCGTATCACCGCCAAATTTACCCACGCTTTCAGGAGGCGCACCTACAAGGCGGATATCGCGGTAGGTCTTATACACATACATAATGTACTGGTTGTTGTTGAACATGGCATAGATCCTGCCGGAAATACCATTGTCCTTATCCAGTATCTTATCCGTGATCGTTTTATACACATCAGGTATCTTTTTCAACCTGTCGTTCCACGACAAACCTTTTACACCTTCCTCCACTTCCTTCGTCACGTCCACGATCCTGTCGAGGAATTGCACGGTCAGTTTGGTAGGAATCTCCTGGTCTTTGTTGTACGCATAGAAACCATCTTTGAGATAGTTATTCTGTACGCTCGATGCAGTAGCAATAGCATCGTAACCACAGTGGTGGTTGGTAAAGATGAGCCCCTGGTTGCTCACGATCTCACCCGTACAGCCACTGCCAAAGATGATAATGGCGTCTTTAATGCTGGATTTGTTGATACTGTAGAGCTGTTCTTTGGTCAGCTTAAGGCCGCGTTTAACCATATCGTTATAGACCTGTTCGCCCAGTAGCATGGGCAGCCACATGCCTTCATCGGCGCTCGCCCTGAACAGTGTAAGGCTGAGCAGCGCTGAGATGAAAATTTTCTTCATATTACTTGCAATAATTTTAGGACGCAAACCTAACTAATTTTTCCGGCTGCAAAGGCATAATTATTTGAGCCGGGAACCAGGCTGGTTAACCGGTTGATGACGAAAGGAATCGCTGCCTTGATAAGGCAGATAACCGGCACACCCCTCTACGCAATCCCGTAATACATCAACCGAAGGGTTACAGTGATGTTACAGTAATGTTGCAGTGATGTTGAAGTGATGTTATAGTATAAGTAAATTATTCCGGAAAGATGGAGACGACGTTATTTTATACGGCCATCCGTATAAAACTATGGTATTTCGTATAAAACTATTTTCCCTCGATCTCAAGATGCCAGAGGTTCTCTGTTACCAGGTTAACCGCTTTACGCAGGTAACGGCGGTAAGTGCTGAAAGGCAGGTTGAGAAAATCCGCCGCCTGTTCCTGGCTGCCCACAGGGTTAAAGAAAGTTCGGAACAATACCCGGTGAAATTTCTCGTCCTTGGCCGAATCCCTGATCTTATCCGTAGCATCAGCCAGGCAATCTTTCAGCGAGGCAAGAAGTATGGCGCTGTCAGTATCATTATCAGCGTATTGCATCACAAAACGGCTGCGCAGGAGGGGGTTGCTGAGCAGCTTTTTATCGCTTTGGTAATCTTTAAGTGCCTCATACACACTGGTAGCAAACTCCTCTTCACTAAGCACCACCATCTGCATGCGCTGCTTTTCGCGGGTCGGCTCAGGCTCAAAACCAAGCTCCCGCTGCCCCAGCAGGTTGAGCCAGGTGCTTGGGGGTGTTTTGCGCCAGTCGTGCATATACCAGCCGTGCGTTAGGCCGTTTACCTTAAAGTCAAGCTCAGCCACATGATCCAGGTTGGCATAAGTAAGCACCATCTTCCAGAATTCAGGCAACGCACAGTTGAGCATCGTAATAGCCAGGCCGGGCGTGGAAAGATAATATTGCACAATGGCGAGGAAGATACTGCTCTGGAGGCTGCTCACCCCCTGGTACGTGCCCTCCGCCATCCAGAAGCGGAAAATAGTGCATACATCACCCTTGCGCAGGTTAAAATGTTTGGCCGCGTGCTGCTGTATGGCGATAATGGCTTTATCCGTTACCTTTTCATCAGCAGGTATTTCGTTGATGTTGAGGCGGAGCACAAATCCACAGGGCTTTTTATCGTAGTTCCTGAACACCCAGGTTTGGGTAGCAGGGTGGGTAACCCAGTACATAAGATCTTTCTCCCCTTCGGGGCCCTCGTGCCTGAGCGTCATAGCCTGTAAAGTAGGTATGTCTTCCTGTACCATCATCTCCATCCAGTAGCTGCCCGTTTCCTGCCAGTCGAAATAAGGCCTCACCACCGGGTGCTGCCTGTGCAGGAAGTTGAGCATAAACAAATGAGTTCGCATTTCATCACCCACCAGTCCATCCATCCTGCTCGTATAATAAACGCGTATGCGGTTGTATAATTCTTTGTTCCAGTCGGGGTTACGCCAGCGCAGATCGGCACAGATGGCATCACGCGCCAGGTCGTGCGGGAACAGCCCGTGGCGGTTACTCTCAACAAAAGAAAGCTCCTGTAACCATTCAAACAGCTCGCTCGCATCCTCCACACCCATTACCTGCTGCAATAAAGATTCTGTAGTAATATATACTATAGCTGATATTTCAAGCGCAATCCGGTGCGCCAAACTGGGCGCTTTCTGTACAAAGCTCTCCAGCAGCGTACGTACAATATCGGGCGACTCTTCAGGATTGAACTGGCGGCCCGGAAACTGGGCATACATATCCGCCACCACATTAAGCGCAAGCGGGTGACCATGGGTAAAATCAAGAATATGCGCTACCTCCGATTCAGGCAGGTTGCGGCGCAGCAAAAATTCACGGCTTTCCGTTGGCGACAGGTTCCTGATGTGCAGCACCTGCATCAATTGGTGCCAGCCCTGGTCAACCACCCAGTTTTTAGAGGGGGGACGGCGCCCGCTGAGCACCGTGAGCACATTATCGGGCATCTGCGGCAGAAACTCCTGTCGCATCCAGTCATCAATAGGGTTGATCTTTTCGTAAGTATCTACAAAAAGCACAAAGCGCCCGCCCTGCCCCTGCAACGCATCAAAAATATCATCCTTCGTCTGCAACGCAGCCTGCAGGGCACTGGTAAACCGCTCCGGCGAAGCGTTGATGTCGCGCCCGTCGAGATAAAGATAAGGAATGGAAAAATCGTTGCAGAGATCAATATATGCCTTTACAAGCGTGGTTTTACCCTGCCCGCCGGGACCATAAACATATAACAGAAAAGTAGACAGCTCGGCCTGCTGTGCAATAGACCTGAAGACCTGCAGCTCTTTTTCGCGGCCGGTAAAAAACTGGCGCCTGGCAGAGGAAAGGATATCAGCTAATTTACGTGCCATGCATAGTTATTTGGATGATATGCCAAAAAATAATAAAGATTCACCAGAATCTTCACAATACGGAAAAAAGTATGGTAATGGTTTTGTATCACATAAGCCTGGTAAAATGCCGGTTGTTCAGGTTAGCCCACTATCCTTAACCTGGCATAATTGAGCATGATCTTTTTTTCACCGTTGAGCTCAAACTGCACTGTGGCAATGGGGTTATGCGCGCTGCCCTCTATCTTTTTTACTTCGCCAAAACCAAACTTCTGGTGCTCCACCCTTTGCCCCGCCTGCAGGTCAGCCATATCGTTCGGTACAAAGTCGGCAGAAGGCGTATGCTCTACCACTTTAGCCGCGGGCTTGGGTGCAAGGTAAGGTGGGGGGCTGTTTTTCCTGGCGGGAGGTGGGCCATAAGTCCGTTCAGCATTGGCAGCGCTGTTGCCAAAGCCCCCGCCAAAACCACGGTTCATACGCTCATGCGCAGAGCCGCCGTTGCCCCACTGGTTACGTGCGCCGCCACCCGCAAAACTCTTATCTACATTATCGTCAGGTATCTCTTCTATAAAACGGCTGGGGTCATTCTGCTGCAACTGGCCAAAACGGTAGCGCGCATTGGCATAGGTAAGCCAGAGCCGCTCTTTGGCACGTGTGATGGCCACATAAAACAAACGGCGCTCCTCCTCCAGCTCTTCCCTCGTATTGATCGCCATAGCGTTGGGGAAAAGCGTTTCTTCCAGCCCGCCAACAAATACCACCGAAAACTCCAGCCCCTTCGCTGCATGTATCGTCATCAGCTTTACCACATCACTGTCCTCCTTATCATCATCCGCATCCGTTAAGAGCGTAATCTGTTGAAGATAAGTGCCAAGATCTTTTTCACCCACTTCACCATCCTCCTCGTTCATCGGCGTTTCTATAAACTCCTTGATAGAGTTCAGCAGCTCCTGCACGTTTTCATAACGCGCAAGCCCCTCCGTCGTCTTATCATTAAACAGCTCCTTTACAATCTCCGTGCTCTTACCCACAATGATAGCCAGCTCATACGCATTCTTTTTGGGCAGCTCGCTCCGGAACATCTTGATCATCGTTACAAAATTGCTGATGCTCTCAAGCGTGCCCGCACGGTAGCCATGCGCTGCTGCGTTTTCGAGCACCTGCCACATGCTGATATTAGCCTCGTTGGCGCGCAGTACCGCTTTATCTACTGTCGTCTTGCCAATACCCCTTGCCGGGTAGTTGATGATGCGTTTCAGCGCCTCCTCATCATTGGGGTTTACCACCAGCCGCAGGTAGGCAATAAAATCTTTCACCTCTTTGCGCTGGTAGAAGCTGATGCCGCCATAGATACGGTAAGGTATACCCATACGGCGCAGCGATTCTTCATAACTGCGGCTCTGCGCATTGGTGCGGTAAAGGATGGCAAAATCGCGGTTGAAATAATGGTTACGCAGCTTCTGCTCCTGTATCGTATCCGCAACAAACTTACCCTCGTCATTATCCGTCATGGTGCGTACCAGCCGCAGCTTTTCACCCGTCTGGTTTTCAGTAAAGAGCCTTTTCTCTATCTGCCCCTTGTTATAGCTGATCACCTGGTTCGCTACATTAAGAATGTTCTGCGTGCTGCGGTAGTTCTGCTCCAGCTTTACCACTTTCACATTATCATAGTCCTTCTGGAACTGTAAAATATTCTCGATGGTAGCCCCGCGAAAACTGTAAATGCTCTGGGCATCATCACCCACCACGCATACATTTTCGTGCATGGCCCCAAGCAGTTTGATGATCTCGTACTGGGCAGGGTTGGTATCCTGGTACTCATCAATGAGTATGTATTTGAACTTACGCTGGTACTTGCTTAAAGATTCGGGGTTGTTTTTGAGCAGTACATACATTTTAAAGAGCAGGTCGTCAAAATCCATCGCCCCGTTCTTAAAACAACGCTTGGCATAGCTGTCGTAGATCTGGCCGGTCATGGGCCGGTTAGCCCTTGTATCCTCCTGCTGCAGCGCCCAGTCGTTCATGTATTCAGCCGGGCCAACAAGCGCGTTCTTGGCAGCCGAAATACGGTTGTACACAATATTCGCTTTGTACTGCTTGTCGTCGAGGTTCATCTCGTTAACAACAGTTTTTACAACACTCTTTGCATCATCCGTATCATAGATGGTAAAGTTGTTAGGATAGCCGATCCTGGGAGCTTCCGCGCGCAGGATGCGCGCAAAAACACTGTGAAAAGTACCCACATACAGGTTGCGCGCCTCACTGCTGTGGAGTATTTTCTCAATACGCTCCCGCATTTCAGCCGCCGCCTTATTCGTAAAAGTAAGCGCCAGTATATTAAAGGCATCCACCCCCTTCGACATCAGGTAGGCGATACGTGTAGTAAGCACTTTAGTCTTGCCGCTGCCTGCCCCCGCCACAATCATGATCGGCCCGTCAATATGTGTTGCTGCTTCGCGCTGCGGTTCATTGAGTTGTGCAATGATCTCTTTCATCTTGGAGGCGAAGTTACGGAGGAAATTGGCAGCCCGGGATTAATAATGATTTCATCCGGCCTGCTATTTTAGGTATGGATTTTGCTAATGAGCAAACAACAGCAGATTTTAAAAAACAGAACGGATTAGAGTAAGTGCGGTATCATAGACAGACATATACAGACAGGCTGGTAAAATGCAATGCCGCAGCACAATATTTTAATCACTTTTTAGTTATTATGAACAGTAGTAAACTCTAAATCCTTTATACATGAGAAAACCCATACTCATGGTGGCCCTCAAGGCCGCCGTTATCCTCTACTTCGCCGCCTGCGCCAATATTGAAGATTATACTGTGAGTAAATCAGCTACCCCCGTTGTAACCAAAGGAAGCTGGATGGTCAACCTCTATATAGAAGCCAGCAGCAACAAAACCAACGACTTTGCAGGCTACGAATTCATATTCGACAGTAACGGCGAAATAAAAGCTACCCATAACGGTATTACCATAAGTGGCAATTGGTACGAAGACTATATCACCAGGAAGGTGATGATCAGCCTGGGCAATACAGACCCCACGCTCGACAGGCTCAACAACGCCTGGCGCGTTACCGATGTAAACAATACAGCGGTCAGCTTACAGGGCGATGGTAATGGCGGTACCGAAACGCTGAGCCTTACCAGTCTATAACATCGCATCACGGAAGGTTTACAATAACCAGGGGTCGCCTCACAAAGGCGACCTCCGGCTTTTATACCCGCCATCGCTCCCCGCCCGAGTAGAAATTTGTACTACATTTACACCATGCAAAAGAAACTTTTCCTCTTAGATGCACTGGCGCTGGTTTTTCGCGCCTATTATGCCCTCATACGCAATCCACGCGTTACCAGCAAAGGCCGTAATACCAATGCTCAGTTTGGATTTACCAATACGCTGATCGACCTCATCAACAACCAGAAACCCACCCACATGGCCGTTTGTTTCGATACCTCGGCCCCTACAGAACGCCATACCGATTTTACCGATTATAAAGCCAACCGCCAGGAAGCGCCGGAAGACCTGCGCGCCGCCCTGCCCGATATTAAAAAGATCATCGAAGGATTCAATATTCCCGTCATCGGTATCGATGGCTATGAGGCCGACGACGTGATCGGTACACTCAGCAAACAGGCCGAACAGGCAGGCTACGAAGTATTTATGGTAACCCCCGATAAAGACTACGGCCAGCTCGTATCAGAAAATATAAAAATATATAAGCCACCCTACCAGGGCGGTAATTTTGAAATACTCGGCCCCAAAGAAGTATGCGAAAAATGGGACATCGCCGAGGTAAGCCAGGTGATCGATATTCTCGGCCTCATGGGCGATGCCGTAGACAATATCCCCGGCATCCCCGGCGTGGGAGAGAAAACGGCTGCCAAACTGCTCAAAGAATACCATACCCTCGAAGCCATACTCGAAAATGCAGATAAGATCAAAGGCGCCCTCGGGCAGAAAGTAGCAGCAGGCGCAGCATCAGCAGTAATGAGCAAAAAACTGGCTACGATCATTACAAATGTGCCGGTAGAATTTCATGAAGAAGATTTCCGCATCAAGGAGATAAATAAAGATAAGCTGAAAGACATTTTCGGCGAACTGGAATTTAAAACCCTGGGCAAACGCCTGCTGGGTGATGCACCTGCCGAAGAAGCCGCACCTGCTGAAAAACCTGCAGCAGGCGTACAGACCGACCTCTTTGGTAATGCAGTAGCCGCTGCCACCGAAAACACCGCAGCAAGTGTCGAATACGGCACTGCCACAGCAGAGCGCAACATACACAATACCCCCCACGAATATATACTGGTACAGGGCCCTGCCGCTATTGCCGGCCTTGTTAAGGAACTGTCGCGCCACAAGGAAATCTGTTTCGATACCGAAACAACAGGTATCGATGCCAATGAAGCGGAGCTGGTAGGACTGAGCTTTGCAGTTGAGCCACACAAAGGCTGGTATATTCCCTGCCCTGCCAACCGCCAGGAAACCCTTGCCATACTCGAAGGCTTCAGAACACTCTTCAACGACACATCCAAAATATGGATCGGCCAGAACATCAAATATGATATACTCGTGCTGCGTTGGTACGATCACGAACTGAAGGGCGATATTTTTGATACCATGCTCAACCATTATGTGGTAGAACCCGATGGCAAACGGGGTATGGACCAGCTCAGCGCCAAATACCTCGGCTACGAGCCCGTACACATCGAAGAGCTGATCGGCAAAAAAGGAAAGAACCAGGGCACGATGCGCGATGTGGATATAGAAAAGATAAAAGACTATGCCGCAGAAGATGCCGATATTACCCTGCAGCTCAAGCATGCCCTGATGCCGCTCTTAAAAGAGAAAGAGGTAGAGAAGGTGTTTTACGAAGTAGAGAACCCATTGGTAAAAGTGCTCGCAGCGATGGAGTTTGAAGGTATCAGGATAGACGAAGGCTTCCTGCAGGAATACAGCAGGCAACTCGAAAAAGATGCCAGGGCCGCCGAAGAGAATGTTTACAGCCAGGCAGGAGTACGCTTTAACCTGGCATCCCCCAAGCAGCTCGGCGAAGTGCTGTTTGAAAAGCTGCAACTCGATCCCAAGGCGAGAAAAACCAAAACAGGCCAGTACGCTACAGGCGAAGATGTGCTGGCCAAGCTGGCCACAGCCAATCCCATCGTAGCCGATATACTGGCATTCAGGGAGCTCACCAAGCTCAAATCGACCTATGTGGATGCACTGCCGCTGCTGATCAATTCAAAAACGGGCAGGGTGCATACCTCTTATGCGCAGGCCGTAGCAGTAACAGGCCGGTTGGCGAGCAATAACCCCAACCTGCAAAACATACCCGTCCGCACCGAAAGAGGCAGGGAGATACGCAAAGCCTTTATCCCGAGGGATGCGGGTCATGTACTGGTAAGTGCCGACTACTCGCAGATCGAGCTGCGTATTGTAGCCGCCATCAGTGGCGACACCAATATGTGCGAAGCATTTAAGAACAGCAAAGACATCCATACCGCTACCGCGTCAAAAGTGTATGGAGTTGATGAAAAAGACGTTACCAAGGAGATGCGTTATAAGGCCAAGAGCGTAAACTTCGGTATCATCTACGGCCAGGGAGCTTTTGGCCTGGCAGATAACCTGGGCATCAGCCGCACCGAAGCCAAAGAGATCATCGACAACTATAAAAAAGAGTTTAGCGGTATTACCAGTTATATGGAGCAAACAGTAGCCTTTGCCAAAGAGAAAGGTTATGTAGAAACGTTGATGGGCCGTAAGCGCTGGCTGGCAGATATCAACAGTGCCAACTTTACCGTTCGCGGCTTCGCCGAGCGCAATGCCATCAACAGCCCGATACAGGGTACTGCCGCCGATATGATCAAGCTGGCCATGATTAAGATTCACGATGCCTTTAAAACAGCCCGCTTCAAATCGCGCATGATCTTACAGGTGCATGATGAATTAGTGTTTGACGTAGTAAAAGAAGAGCTCGACGCAGTAACCCCCGTTATTCTCGATTGTATGCGGTCAGCGATGGTACTCCCCTGCGGTGTACCCGTAGAAGCAGAAGTAGGGCATGGCAGCAACTGGCTCGAAGCGCATTAGGTAAGGTTAACGAGTTGGTATTCATGGCCGGCAACCTGTCCCTCATCTTGCTACCCGCTCCATAATCTTAACTCCTTAATGTTTCTAACCCCCGCAGGGCTGACATAAATGTTTCCCGCCCTCAACCCCGCAGGGGTGACATTATTATAGGATATTATTGATGCCATGATCGTCCGGGCAACCCATCAATCCCGTGGGGCGACATAAATGTTTCCCGCCTCCAACCCCGCAGGGGTGACATTATTATAGGATATTATTGATAGCATAATCGTCCGTGCAACCCCGTGGGGGCGACATAAATGCTTTCCCCGCCTTCAACCCCGCAGGGGTGACATTATTATAGGATATTATTGGTGCCATAATCGTCCGTGCAACCCTCCAACCCCGCAGGGGTGACATTATTATAGGATATTATTGATGCCATGATCGTCCGTGCAACCCCTTCATGGTGATATAGATGTTTCCCCGTCTTCAACCCCGTGGGGGCGACATAAATGTTTCCCCGCCTTCAACCCCGCAGGGGTGACATTATTATAG
>CAZPXP010000003.1:0-196475 GCA_964590975.1 uncultured Ferruginibacter sp.
TGACATTATTATAGGATATTATTGATAGCATAATCGTCCGTGCAACCCCGTGGGGCGACATAAATGTTTCCCCGCCTTCAACCCCGCAGGGGTGACATTATTATAGATATTATTGATGCCTCCATGGTCGGTGTCCCCGCCAACAGTTATCCTCACTCATCCCCGTTGCACCGCTCACAATAAAAAGCCTTTAGATTCTCATACCCCAGCAACTGGAAGCTGGAACCCCCTTTGTTGATAGAACTGAAAATCCCGCAGAACCTTTTACGGTTAATATTAGAGGCATTATGAATAGCCCGGGTAACCATTTCCGTTATAGGCATTTCCGGGTGGATGATCCGGAGCGTTACAAAATAAAAAAGCAGGTCTTCCCGGGCATCTATCTCTCCCGCCCTCCTTACCAGCACCTCTTCAGCCCATCCGCTCTGTGCATAGTATTCAAAATATTTGGCGAGCGATACCAGCCCGTCATCGCTGAGTTTCAGCCCGGCATAATTGGCACGGATAAAGCCTACCGAGCTGTCTTTAGCAGCATAGTTAAACCGGCTCATATTATATTCCGAGAAGATGATATGGAAATTGACCAGCATTCTTTTTACCAGTGAGGGAGGTATGCCCAGTGAGGGGAGTTGTTGTATATTGTTCAGCAGCAGGGTTGGTTTTATATACCCGGTATCATACCTCCATTGCCGCAGGGTGAGAGCGCAGATGTTATAGTTGAGCCTGCCGTTAGCAGAATCCAGGGTGTGGATGAGGCGCAGTTTCTCCAGCGCTTCTTCCGCATCCGTAAGGCGCAGCAGGTATTTATATACCACTGCGTCGTTGAGCAGCCCGCTGAAGTCCTTTTGGCGCGGTATATCGGGCAGGGATATAAAATTGTCCGGCAGGCTGTTATCAGCAATACGTTCATACACTTCCTGCAGCAGGGCTTTGGCCAGGGCGATGTCTTTTTTGGTGATGGCGCTGTTAAAGGCATTGATGATCGCTGAGCCGTCGGTGGCGGCGACGGACGTTTTACGGTCAATATGAAGAGTAATGACAGCCTTACGGTGACGCGCAAGATATTTTTCCAGTTTGAGCAGTAGAAATCTGTCGAGCAGGGCCTTCCGTACGTCGGGGTGTGAGAGCCGGGTCAGGTGCGAATAGGGAGTATTACGCAGGTCATCATCAAACTCAAGCCAGTTTTCGTGAGTGCTTACGGTAGTGAGCACCTTATTTTTTACCAGCCGCTGCATAAGTTTTGCCATAACATCCGCCCGTTTCTTTTGCAGGGCCGTGTTGAGTACTGCTGAACCCTCAATGGATGAGTAAGCACGGATATCGATCCGTTTTACTTTCTGCCCGGCCAGTTGCAGTGCTCTGTTTAAAACCACCATGCTGTCGGGGTCATATACCGCTTCAGCCGCGCGGAAAGGAATGATAAAACGCCGTTGGTACGTGAAGGTGTTGGTATAGATACCCGTTTTGTCCTCGAAAGAGAAACCAGTATTATTAATGAGAGTATCCGTATAAAGTCCCATATCGAGAATATCCCATAAACCGCGGTCAATATTGGTAAACCACGTATAAAAGCAGATCACACCATTTTTGATCAGTACGAGGTTACCCTCCAGCCCTTTGCCATAAAGCGCTTCCGGCAGGGTACCCACTTTTACGATCACGCCGCCGTTACCAATATCCGAAAGCCCCTCCCGCAGAGCTTTGTTATAAACCGGCTTCAGCAAGTGTCCCCTGGGGATAGAAGTTGATGGAGGAGGAGTACTGCAATTATACTGGTCGCTGCTTACAAGATCAACAGCCACCCCATCTTCATTACCCGTAAATATTTTATCAAACCAGTCGCGGTTCGACATAGAAAAGAATACCTCGTGGAGGTCGTTCACATGAATGCCGAACAGCACCTCTTTAGGCTTCTCTGCAAGGAGTTTTATGCAATCCCCACAGGCATAGCCGCTGTTTCTCCCATCAGTAAGGCCGTAAGTCGGTTGTAAGGTACCCCGCAGGCACGAAAGCAGGAAAAGGACAATTAAAAAATATCTCATGGTGGATAAAATTGCCGGATAAGATTCACGATGTTGTATTTTACATAATCCGCTCAACCAGTCCGGGGCCATTTTTCAGCAAATTATTACAACTTTGCAGCCTGTCCGCAATAATGCGGTACGATTTTCGTTGAAGAAAATTCCCGGCCGAAATTTATTATTCGATTAATCCTGCATTACAGGTTGAATATGCAAATAAAATCCAATACGTTAGTGCCCTTTGTGGTGATTATAGTTTTCTTGATGGGTAATGCAGTGCAGGCAGCCCCTTTTCCTTCAGATACAGCTAAGAAACCGCTGTCGGCAGAGTCCTTTACTGAGGCTCCGGCAGAAGACGCGGAATATATTACCCTCGAACCCAATGTGGTGTTCCCCGATATCCTCACCGGCAATGAAGAGGAGGCCACAGAATATATCGGGCAGTTTGCAGAAAAGCGGAGAGAATACCTGTTGCGTACCTATAAAAAAGGAAAGCGCTTTTTTGATAAAGCCGCTGCCATACTGCGTAAGTTTAACCTGCCCGCAGAGCTGAAAGTGCTCCTGGCCCTTGAGAGTGGGTTTAATGCACACGCGGTATCCTCCGCCGGGGCTGTTGGTTACTGGCAGTTTATGGATGAAGTAGCGAAAGAATATGGCCTGCGCATTGTGGCCCAGCCCGATGCAGTTGCCAGAAAGAAAATGGCAAAGCTGAGTCCCGATAGTATTGCAAAGCTTAAAAAGGCCGCCCTGAAAGACGACAGGAGAAACTTTTCCAGGTCTACCTGGGCCGCTGCCCGGTACCTGAAAGACCGCTCGCGTAACCTCGGTAACGATTGGCTGCTGATTGTAGCGAGCTATAACTGGGGCATAGGCAATGTATGGAATGCTATGGAGCAGAGCGGTAAAACAAACCCTGGCTTCTGGGATATTAAAGACCACCTGCCAGCCGAAACACGCAACTATGTCATGAACTTTATCACGCTCAACGTAATCTATAACAACTACGGGAAGTTTGTAAACCGCACCCTCCGGTTTAAGCCCGGGCACACAAAGGTTCCGGCGGCAACCACAGCCATAGAGCCGAACAATACCGGAAGGAAATAAACCGCTTCATTTTAAAATACACGGCCGTCAGGCAATAAAAAAGCACCGGGGATAAGCCGGTGCAAATATGTTATGCCTGTTACCATGTAACTATTTTACCAGTGGCCCCTGCCAGTTACGGCGGAAGCGCTTGCTCTTTTTATAGTAGCGTATCGGGTAAACATCCGGATTCTGCCTTAGTTTGCTGATCACAAGCCTTACCAGGTGAGTTAAGAAATTCGTTCCTCCGCCATGATCTATCGACTTTTCCATAATATAGGTTTGTTAAGTATGTTAAACTGATTAAACAACGTTTCAAGCTACCAATTATTGTACAAAAAGCCCTCCGGTTCACTCGGAGGGCCTGTTAAAATTATGATAAAATGAGTAATAATCAATAATCGATCACCTGCTCCTCCATCACTGCAGGCATAAGCCTGGCCTCATACTGCTGGTTACGCAGTTGCGGCTCAAAACCAGCCTCTCGTATTGCTTCCTGTATTGTCCTGCTGGTAAAACGGTGCGGAGCACCCGCCGCGCTTACTACATTTTCTTCGATCATGATCGAGCCGAAATCATTGGCGCCAGCATGAAGACAGAGCTGCGCAACGGGTTTGCCTACAGTGAGCCAGCTCGCCTGTATATTGGTAACATTGGGCAGCATAATGCGGCTCATGGCAATCATGCGGATATATTCTTCAGCCGTTACAAGATTTTGTACACCACGGATACGTGCCAGCAGGGTATCCACGTCCTGGAAAGTCCAGGGAATAAAAGCAATAAAGCCCTTGGCATGCTCCGGCTTACGGGCCTGCACCTCCCTTATTTTCACCAGGTGTTCAAAACGCTCCGCTATGGTTTCCACATGGCCAAACATCATTGTGGCCGAAGTGGTAAGGTTGAGCAGGTGAGCTTCGTGCATGATCTCCAGCCATTCCGCACTGCCGCATTTTCCCTTACTGATAAGCCTGCGTACCCTGTCTACAAGTATTTCCGCGCCCGGTCCGGGAAGGCTGTCAAGGCCCGCCTCTTTAAGAGCTGTCAGTACCTCTCTGTGACTCTTCTTTTCGAGCTTGCAGATATGAGCTACCTCCGGGGGCCCGAGCGAATGCAGCTTTACATTGGGATAAAGCTGCTTCAGCTTGCGGAACAGGTCTGTATAATATGCCAGCCCGAGGTCAGGATGATGACCTCCCTGTAACAATAGCTGCTCACCCCCGTAACGGATCGTTTCATCAATCTTCCTTTTGTAGGTCTCAATATCCGTTACATACGCTTCCGCGTGCCCGGGAATACGGTAAAAGTTGCAGAATTTGCAGTTGGCAGTACAAACATTCGTGGTGTTCAGGTTACGGTCAATGATCCAGGTCACTTTACCGTGCGGCACTTTCTTTTTGCGCAGCTCATTCGCTGCAAAGCTAAGGTCGGTAAGCGGGGCATGCTCAAAAAGCCATACACCCTCTTCAACCGTAAGGAACGCCCCATCCAGCGCTTTCTGTAATAAATCTGTCGTGATCATGCTGATTACCTGTGAAATGCAAAAATACACCCATTCCGCCGGATAGCTGCGATTTCTTTACCGGGCAGGAGAACGCCACGTCCGGCTCTTTTTTTGCCGGAAGCATACGATACAGTTATGGCTTTGCGTTAGTACCCCTGATAGTAATCCTTGCCCCGGTGGTATTAAAAATCCATAGTTATACGTAAAAAATTGCGTAGTTCTACTTACCCCCATGGCTTACCTGAAAATTAGATTTGTATCATTATTTTAATAACCACTCAAACCAACAAAGATGGCCACAAAAAAAACTGTAAACGAAAACGTACCCGTTACTCCAAACGACGCAGAACCCGGTTTGTCTGAAAGAAAGCACAGGATCAGCCTGCAAACAGCAAAAACATACGTTAAATATTATAAGAAATATAAATCGGCTATACTCGCTACCGGAACTACAAGCGACGAAACACTGCCCAACTGCGAAACCTTTAATGCAACGGCCGTACGTGAGCTCCTCAACCAGGTAGGATGCGATGGATTCCGTATTTACTTTGGTATGGATACCACCAAAAAAGTGCGGCTGGTACTGGTCGGGGTAGATAAGTATGGGAAAGATATTACCTATTCTGCCACCAGCGCAAAAAGCATCACGGCAATGGCATCATCTATGGCAGCGCCCGGGGAAGCGATCTTTCTCGAAGACGGCCAGCGATGCCCCCACTCCTGTCCTCCGCCTTCAGAAATAACAGGAGGATAACCGATGAATGATAAAGAACTGTTCCTGCTTAGCCTGAGTGTAATGGTACCTGCTGTCGCAGGTGCCATCCGCTTCAGGACAATAGCCCGGGAAGACCACCCATTTTTGTATTTTATCTGGCTCGGCCTGTTCACCGAACTGCTCACCTATTTTGTAATCACCAAAACAGGCAGTAATACCCTCATCGCCAACTGTTACGTGCTGGTAGAAAGCCTCGTGCTTATCCTGCAATTCCGCAGGTGGGGCCTGTGGACGGCTACACGATATAAATACCCGGCGCTCCTGGCCCTGCTGCCACTGGTATGGATAGGTACTTCCTTTATCGTAAAACCCTGGGAAAACATCAACTCCTATTACAGGGTCTTCTATTCCATTGTAGTAGTGCTGTCTGCCGTAGAAGTGCTGAACCGGCTCGTTTTTTCCGAGCGCAATAAATCAGCCTACCGGTACCGCTTTCTCATCTGCTCCGCATTTGTGATCCTCTATGCGTATAACATCCTTGTAGAATCTTTTTATATTTACCCGTTATCAGTATCACCACAGTTTTCGAGAAGCCTTTTTGACATTAAGGCCTGGTGTAATTTTTTTATTAATCTGGTTTATGCCATAGCCATTATATGGATACCGCAGAAAAAGACATTTACCTTTCGGTAGTGATGGCGTCAATCATCCTTGGTGTCATCATTGTCTACTTTATTTATACACTGATCCGTCACCAGCGGAGGGTGCTGCTGTTGCATAAAGCAAAGATACTGGCAGAGATCAATACGCTCGAAAACGAACGCAGCCGGATTTCTGCAGACCTGCACGACGAACTGGGCCCCTTTCTTTCAGCAGTAAAACTGCAGATCAACAGCGTGGATGTCGTAAATGAAGAAGACAGGCGGATCATTGAAAAAGCAGGCAATCATATCGACGAGATCATTCAGAAAATTCGTGACATTTCCTATAACTTACTACCCAATACCCTGGTACGGAAAGGACTAAAACCAGCAGTTACAGAATTTGTAGAAAGAATAGGCCAACTGCATAAGCTCCATATAGAATTTACCTGTACAGGCGATTTTATACTCACCCAGGAAAAGCAGATAAACATCTACCGTATCATACAGGAATGTATCAATAACGTACTGAAGCATGCCCGGGCCCGGCGCGTTATGATCAACATCAGCCAGCAGCAGGACAAATTGCAGCTTACCATCTATGACGATGGGGTAGGATTTGCATACGATGAAATGTCCCGGACAAATAAAGGACTGGGCCTGCGAAACCTTGAAAGCCGGGCAGAAGTGCTGGGCGCAAACCTGCACTTCCAGTCAGACCCCGGAAAAGGCACACAATACCTATTTGAAATACCATTGTAAAAGCAAGTACATCAATTATGAACAACGAAACAGTTATAAGAGTAGTAATAGCCGACGATCACGAGATCTTCAGGGATGGCATCAGTCTCATGCTGGGCAAAGAGCCGGGCATACGGCTGGTAGGGCAGGCAGAGAATGGCCGGCAATTGCTGGCCCTCGTGGAAGAACTCAACCCCGACGTCATCATTACCGATATCACGATGCCCGTAATGGATGGCATCGAGGTGGCAAGAGCACTCGTTACCCGCCGGCAGGGAGGCGCCATCATCGGGCTTTCTATGTTTGATGAAGACAACCTCATCATCGACATGCTGGAAGCAGGGGCAAAAGGCTACCTGCTCAAAAACGCAGACAAAGGAGAGATCATCGACGCCATCCGTAGTGTTTACCGCGGCGAACAGTACTACTGCCGCCATACCACTACCAAACTCACGGCAATGATTGCAAAAAGCAAGTTCAACCCGTATAAAGACAAGCCGAAAGTAGAGTTTAACGACCGTGAAAAAGAGATCATTGAGCTGATCTGCCAGGAATGTACCAATAAGGAGATCGGCGACAGGCTCTTCCTCAGTGCCCGCACAGTAGAAGGTTACCGGCTGAAGATACTCGAAAAGATGAACGTCAAAAACTCAGTGGGGCTGGTCATCTATGCCATCAAAAATGGGCTGTATACAGTAAAGGAAACATAACGCTTTCCTTCTGCGGAATAGCCCGTTTTCTTTTTAATTCATGCAGCTAATACGGCTCTTTGGTTGTCTTTATGAAACGTCTTCGCAGGGGCAGAAAGTGCAACAACCGCTGGCACCTAAACAATACGCATGAGAAAAGTATATAGCCTGCTTTTATTGGTTTTTGCTGTTCAGCAACTCACCGCACAGGAGCTGATGCCCGAAGCTAAAGCCACCCGGCTCACCAGTTTCCCGTTCAGGATGTTCAGCGGCGGGGTTATGGTGTTGCAGGCGCGGGTGGGCGACAGACCCGATACACTCAATTTTATTCTCGATACCGGCAGCGGAGGCATATCGCTCGATTCCGCAACCTGTAGCCTGCTGAAGATGAAGATTGTACCCACAGATACGATCATCAGCGGTATCGCCGGGGTTCGTAAAGTACCCTTTGCCTTCGACCAGACACTCCACCTCCCCGGGCTGGATGTAGAACACCTCAACTTCCATGTAAACGACTACGAAATACTAAGCAGTGTTTATGGCGAAAAGATCGACGGCATCATAGGGTACAGCTTCCTCAGCCGGTACCTCGTACAGATCAATTTCGACAGTGCAACGATCGACGTCTACAGCCCCGGAGCATTCAAATACCCCGGAGGCGGCACTTTACTGCGCCCCGCCTTTACTTCCATACCCATCCAGTGGGCACAGATAAAAGACGCCCGTAAGCTGGGCTTTAACTTTTATTTCGACACCGGGGCAGGCATCTGCTTCCTCATGAGCGAACAGTTTGCCGCCGACAGCAGCATCCTGCTCAGCCGCCGCCGACCCGTAATAACCCAGGCAGAAGGAATGGGAGGAAAACTTCAAATGCGCCTCACCGTTATCAAACACATCAAAATAGGGCCTTATACCTTTTACCGCGTACCCACTTACCTCTATACAGACTCTTTTAACATCACTTCCTACCCCTTTGTGGGCGGCCTGATCGGTAACGACCTGCTGCGGCGGTTCAACCTGACGCTCAATTACCCCAAGCGGGAAATACACCTGCTGCCCAACAGCCGGTTTGCCGAACCGTTCGACTATGCCTATACAGGCCTGGGCATTTACTACGAAGACGGGAAGATCTTAGTGGAAGACGTGATCAAAGACTCACCCGCAGACAAGGCAGGGATGAAAACGGGCGATATTATCGTCAGCGTAGGGAATAATTTCAGCAATAACATAATGTCCTATAAAACCTCGCTCCAGTCACCCAACGAAAAGCTCAAACTCGTGCTCATGCGCAATAATGAACTGATGGTCGTTACCCTGAAAACGGTCAGTATCCTCTGACAATTCCGGCCAACCCAACAAATTCCGGTTCTCGACACGATACCCTTTCTTTTCCGGGAGCATTCTTTCTTAACTTTGCCGTATGATACATTTTGATCGTTTTGTACTGGCCAATGGATTAAAGGTAATCGTGCATGAAGATAAAAGCACCCCCATGGCGGTGGTGAATGTGATGTACGACGTAGGCTCAAAAGATGAAGACCCTGAAAAAACAGGCTTTGCCCACCTCTTCGAACACCTCATGTTTGGCGGAAGCATTAATATCCCTGTCTATGATGAACCATTGCAGATAGCAGGGGGAGAAAACAACGCCTATACCACCAGCGACCTTACCAATTATTACAACCATCTTCCTGCCGAAAATATCGAAACGGCCTTCTGGCTCGAAAGCGACCGGATGCTCAGTCTTGCCTTTTCAGAAAAAAGCCTCGAAGTACAGCGTAAAGTAGTATGCGAAGAATTTAAGGAGCACTATATCAATAAACCCTATGGCGACGTATGGCACAAGATAAAGGAGCTGGCCTATACCACACATCCCTATCGCTGGATGACAATCGGTAAGGAACTGAAACACGTCGAAGACGCCACCCTTGCAGACGTAAAATCGTTTTTCTTCAGGCACTACACCCCCGCCAATGCAGTACTCGTGGTGGCAGGAAATGTAACCACCCCGCAGGTAAAAGCGCTCGCAGAGAAATGGTTTGGCGATATCCCCTCAGGAACGAAATATGTGCGCAATATACCCGCAGAGCCAAAACAGACCGAAGCACGCAAAAAAGAAGTAAAAGCAAATGTGCCGCTGGATGCGCTCTATATGAACTGGCACATCTACCCGCGTACAGACAGCCGGTACTATATTGCCGACCTGATCACTGAAGTACTGAGCGGCGGCGGATCTTCCCGCCTGTTCCAGCAACTGGTAAAAGAAAAACAACTGTTCAGCAACATCGAATGCTTTCATTCAGGAACGGCAGACGCAGGGTTACTCACCATCGAAGGCAAGCTGGTAAAAGGGGTAAGCATGGAAGCCGCCGAAGCAGCAGTTACAGAAGAACTTCAGCTATTGCAAAAAGAAGGTATCAGCAACCGCGAACTGGAAAAAGTAAAGAACAAAGTAGAAAGCATGCTCGCCTTTGAAGACATGAGCATACTGAACCGGGCCAGCAGCCTTGCCAATTACGAATTGCTGGGCGATGCCGACCTGATCAATAAAGAGCTTAAGAATTACCAGGCAGTAACAGCCGAAGATATTCTTAAAGAAAGCCGCATCATCTTTGCGCCGGCCAACAGCAATACCCTGTATTATTACAGCAACAGTTAAACAAGGCACAGCCAGTTAACAATCACAATTATTCCAAACAGCAAAACAAGCATGCTCAACAGAACCATAGCGCCACCCATAAAAGACGCAGTAGATTTTGACCTCCGTCTCAGGCCTTACGAATCATTCACCTTAAACAATGACGTACCCGTTTACCTGATCAACGCAGGCATGGAAGAAGTACTCCAGGTAGAAATAGTATTCTATGCCGGTAACTGCTACGAACCCGCAGCCCTTGTAGCTGCCGCCACCAACTCATTGCTGCGTAATGGTACATCCACAAAAACAGCTTTTGAAATCAACGAGTGTTTTGAATACTATGGCGCCCATTGCAACCGGTATTGTTATAACGAAACAGCAGTTCTGTCGCTCCATACATTAAATCGCCATCTCCCGCAGTTGCTGCCTGTAATGCAGGAAATGATCACCGATTCCGTATATCCGGAGTCCGAGCTCGATATCTACAAGCAGAACAGCCGCCAGCGCCTGTCCGTAAACCTCATGAAATGCGATTTTGTAGGCAACCGCCTGATCGATGCTTACATCTACGGAGAAAAGCATCCCTACGGTAAATACTCAAAGATCGAAGACATAGATGCACTGACAGTCGACCAGTTGAGGGCCTATCACCGTCAGCACTATGTAAATGGCCGCTGTATCATATTTGTATCGGGTAAACTGCCTGCCGATATCCGGGAGCAGCTAAACAATAACTTCGGGCAGCTCACATTGAAAGCACCGCTGATCAACCAGCAGCACGACCCCGCCAGCCCCTTTGCAGAAAAGAAATTCAGGATCAGTAACGACCCCGATGGCGTACAGGGTGCAATACGTATGGGAAGACCCTTCTTCAACCGCCATCACCCCGACTTTGGTAAAGTAATGGTGCTGAATAATATCTTTGGAGGCTTCTTTGGCTCAAGACTGATGAGTAATATCCGGGAAGACAAGGGCTACACTTATGGCATCTATAGCTATATACAGAACCATATACAGGATACAGCCCTTGTCATCAGCGCAGAAGCAGGAAAAGACGTATGTGAGGCAGCAGTAGATGAAATTAAAAAAGAAATGCGCCTGTTGCAGGAAGAACTGGTAGATGACGAAGAATTATTACTGGTTCAGAATTATATGATGGGTACGATTCTTGGAGAACTCGATGGCCCCTTCCAGGTCATGTCCCGCTGGAAAAACATCCTGCTGAATGGCCTCGACGAGCGCTATTTTTATAACAGTGTCAATACCATTAAAACGATCACACCGGAAGAAATAAGGGAAATGGCAGTACGCTATCTCAATCCCGACGACTTCTACGACCTGGTTGTGATCTGATTATTAATACCACAGGTATGAAATCATTTTTGATAAAAGTACTGGTCACTTCAGTAAATGCATTTATCCTGGCTTATATTCTCGACGGGGTTGAGATCAAAGACTATTTTACTGCCATCATAGTAGCCTTTGTACTGGCATTGCTGGATGCTTTTGTAAAGCCATTACTTATCCTCCTCACCCTGCCCGCCACACTTTTTACCCTGGGCCTTTTCCTCTTTGTCATCAACGCCTGTATTATTCTCCTCGATGCTCACTTTGTAGGTGGCTTCCGGGTCGATGGTTTTTGGTATGCACTCCTGTTCAGCATACTGCTATCCTTCTTCAATTCGTTGGTGCACCGAAAAGCATTTCCCAATGAAGAAAAGAACCGGCAACGCGGCTACTGAATAACCATATTGTACTTCAACGCCTGTACCCGTATGGTCTTTTCCACTTCCGTCTCTAAAGTAACGGCATTATTTTGTGCAGCCCTTTTCTTTCTTTCATTAACAAGATAAACCTCCCGCTGCTGGCTGAGTTTGGTGATCTCATTCCGTATCACACCACGCTCGTTATTTTTTACTTCTACCAACTGCCGTAGCTGTTCCCTTGTTTTTATACGCAGGCTGTCAGGTAATGTCTTAATATCCAGTTTATCAATAAAAGAGCTGTCACTCTTACTGGCGTCAACAAGATCCCAGCTATCATTCCTGTATAAAGCGCCATTACCCTTTACGGCAATACGTTGTAAACCTGCTCCCATGCTCAGTTCACTATTGGCCTGATCCATCTTGGCCTGCTGTACCGCACGCTCGGCGCCGATACGGCCATAAGCGAGATAAGTACCATTCAGCGAATTATTCAGAGTAATAAGCGTACTGTCGTACGGAGTGGGAATATCCTCAGCAACCACATTCTGGTTGATATTGGTAAAACTGCCGCCCCCGCAATTACTCAGGTCCCAGTGTTCCCGTATACCCTGGAGCCTGTCTCCGCAATAGATGGTATTTACGATCACTCCCTTTTGCTGGGCGATCTGGCAGGCACTTGTATAATTAATACTGCCCTGCAAAAAATCTTCGTTACCGGCAATAAAGATGGTCTTATAACTGGTGCGCGAAGCATCCCATTTAAGGTCATCAAGGGCCGTTTTGATCACATAACCACAGAATTCACTGCCCCCATTGGTATTTAGTGCAAACAATAAGGTAGACAAGGTATCAAGGTCAGTAGTAAACGGGCTGATCTGGCGGATATATCCCTTAGCCGGGTCGTTGGTGTCGCGGCCATATTCATAAAGAGCGATCTCAATATCAGGAGTAACACCATTACACTGGGCCTTACCCATTACACTTACCATATTCCAGAGCTGTGTTTTGGCCTGCTGGATCAACCCGTCCATACTGCCACTTACGTCAAGAAGAATAGCCGCCTGTATCTTGGGTTTTGCTGCCGGCGCAGGCGTAAAGCGGTTGGTGTTTGCACTGATAGCAAGTGCGGCAATACAGAAGAGTATGAATAGTTTTGAGCGTGTCATAATTGCGGTTTTGTGATACAGGATGCAGCCGCACACCCTATTGCATAAACAGAAAAAAATCTCTTACCTCAGAACCGCACCCCGGGAGTAAGTATCCCGGCACATTTCTTTTAACTACCTTTGCGCCACTATAGATCGTTATGCTGTTTGATAAAAAAGACCTCACCGCCGATACGCTGGTATCACTGTATAAGAACCTGCTCTATCCGAGAATGATAGAAGAAAAGATGCTGGTATTACTCCGCCAGGGTAAGATCAGTAAATGGTTCAGCGGCATTGGCCAGGAAGCCATTGCTGTAGGAGCTGCCATGGCCCTCGACCACGACGAATGGATCATGCCCCTGCACCGTAACCTCGGTGTTTTTACCAGCCGGAATATGCCCCTCAGCAAACTCTTTATGCAGTGGCAGGGTAATAAGGAAGGCTATAGTAACGGGCGCGAACGCAGCTTTCACTTTGGCACCCGCGATCACCATATCTGCGGAATGATCTCTCACCTCGGACCCCAGTTGGCCATCGCCGGCGGGGTAGCACTGGCACACAAACTGCGCCGGGAAAATAAAGTATCCCTTGCCTTTACGGGCGACGGAGGTACAAGCGAAGGCGATTTCCATGAAGCCCTTAACGTAGCTGCCGTATGGGACCTGCCTGTTATTTTTATTATTGAGAACAATGGATATGGACTTTCTACACCGGTAAATGAACAGTACCGCTGCGAATCATTGGTAGATAAAGCAAAGGGATACGGCATGCAGGGTGTACGTATAGACGGTAATAATATCCTCACCGTATATGATACCATCAGGGGTATAAGAGATTACTGCATCAAACACCAGAAACCCTTCCTCGTAGAATGTATGACCTTCCGTATGCGTGGACACGAAGAAGCAAGTGGTACAAAGTATGTACCCCAACACCTCTTCGAAACCTGGGAACAGAAAGACCCGCTTAAAAACTACGAGAAATACCTGCACGAATCTGGTATATTATCCCCTGCACAGACGGCCGAAATAAGAGAAGTATTTAAAGCTAAAATCGAAGCCGAACTGCAACAGGCCTCAACAGCCCGCCCTGTGGTAGCAGATACAGAAGAGGAACTTGCCGCTGTTTATGCACCCTTGACAGGTAGTAAAGCCGCCGATAATACCGACGGAAAAATGACCGGACCCGGGAAGCGCTTTATCGATGGTATTAAAGAAGGACTGGAGCAGAGTATGGTACAGCACCCCAACCTGGTGCTGATGGGGCAGGACATTGCAGAATATGGTGGTGCCTTCAAGATCACAGAAGGCTTCGTAGATAAATTTGGTAAAGAACGGGTACGCAATACCCCGCTTTGTGAAAGCGCTATAGTAGGCGCCGCTCTCGGGCTTAGCCTCGAAGCACATAAAGCAATGATGGAAATGCAGTTTGCCGATTTTGTAACGGTAGGCTTCAACCAGATCATCAATAACCTTGCAAAGATCCATTACCGGTGGGGCCAGAAAGCCGATGTAGTGATACGTATGCCAACAGGCGGCGGTGTAGGCGCCGGGCCTTTCCACAGCCAGAGCAACGAAGCCTGGTTTGTACATACACCCGGGCTCAAAGTAGTCTATCCCTCTACTCCTGCCGACGCCAAAGGTCTCCTCATCGCCGCGATCAACGACCCCAACCCCGTCATCTACTTTGAACATAAAGCATTATACCGCAGCATCAGCGGTCCTGTTCCCGAAGCATATTACGACGTAGCCATCGGCAAAGCCCGTTTGGTTCAGGAAGGAGAAGATCTTAGCATTATTACCTATGGGGCTGGAGTGCACTGGGCGCTGGAATACGCAGCTAAACACCCCGGCATAAGTATACACCTGCTCGACCTGCGCAGCCTGCTGCCGCTCGATTATGACGCAATACGCCACGCTGTGGCGGCCACTGGTAAAGTATTACTGCTGCACGAAGATACCCTCACCGGGGGCATCGGTGGAGAAATAGCTGCCTGGATTGCCGAAAACTGCTTTGAATGGCTCGACGCACCCGTAATGCGCTGTGCCTCACTGGACACACCGGTGCCGTTTAATATAACACTCGAAAAGAATTTCATGGCCTACAGCAGGCTTAATGAAACCATAACTAAACTGATGAACTACTAACCCCGTAGCAATATCAACCAGGATGTTTATCGAAAAGGATTAATGGCATTGGGTTTCTGCTCCAGCCAGTCGGTATACTGTACACTTCCCAGCCGGAATCGGAACGGAATACGGGTAATTTTTTCCACCATTTGCTCCTGACGGCAGAAAAACGCCAGGTTACTGCAATAAAAAGAAGAACTGATGATGATCAGGGGAGGTGCCGTGGCAGCAAAATGCTTCTGGTTGCTGTATTTAAGCGAAAGCAGGTTGGTAAAGGGTTTGGTCGGGGCAATAAGCCTTGAAGCAGTATCTGTAGCAGTACGTCTTAACTGCGAAAAGGCAGCGCTAACCACAAAAACCGTGCAAAAAACTAAAAAAAAGATATTTTTAATCACGTCACATTCCCTTTGTATGTAAATTTACGCCAAATTATTGGATTAGGTTTGCCTGACCTTCTAACCTTTACGAATCAATGACAGGAAATTCTGAACAGGCATCAACCCAACAACAGCGATAGAAATGGCACTGAGTCAAAGTTTACAGCAACGTTTACTGCAAAAACTGTCTCCTCAACAGATTCAGCTTATGAAACTGTTGCAGGTACCCACCGCCAATCTTGAAGAGCGCATACAGGAAGAGTTGGAAGAAAACCCGGCATTGGAAATGGGCGAAACAGACCCGGTAGATGAATTTGACAACGACGGTCCCGAAGATATAGATACCGGCGATGACGATTATGAACCGGATGGCAGCCAGGACGAATACGACAATATCGACGTAAGCGAATACGTGCAGGAAGGAGACGATGAAGTAGGCGACTACCGCTTACGCGATGATAACTATCCCGAACAGGATGATAATAAAATCATCCCGCACAAGATGGAAGTCAGCTTCAACGAACTGCTGCTCGAACAGCTCGGCTTACTCAACCTCGACGAACACCTGCATTCCGTAGCAGAGCAGATCGTTGGCAGCCTCGACGACGACGGCTATCTGCGGCGCGAAATCCCGGCACTTGTAGACGATCTCGCCTTCCGCCAGAACATCATTACAACCGAGGAAGAAGTAGCACAGTTGATCCTCCAGATACAGCAGTTCGACCCGCCCGGCATCGGCGCACGCAACCTTCAGGAATGCCTGCTCTTGCAGCTCGAAAGAAAACTCGAAGATGGTAAGCCGATAGAAATGGCAATAGCTGTACTGGAAAAATACTTCGACGAGTTTACAAAGAAGCACTACGAAAAAATACAACGTGGCCTCGGCCTGAACGACGACCAGTTGAAAGAAGTAATACAACAGATCATTAAACTGAACCCCAAACCCGGCGGTACTTACAGTGAACTGAATAAAGCAGAGAGCTATATCATACCCGACTTTTTTATCATCAATAATAATGGTAAACTTGAGCTCACCCTCAACAGCAAAAACGCGCCGGAGCTCAGGGTAAACGAAGGCTACCGCGATATGCTGAAAGACTACGACAGGGGTAGTAAAAAAGACAAACGACAGAAAGAAGCCGTATTATTTATTAAGCAGAAGATCGACTCAGCAAAATGGTTTATCGATGCCATCAAACAACGGCAGCACACCCTGCTCAGTACAATGGAAGCGATCATGAATTACCAGGAAGGCTTTTTCATGACCGGCGACGAAACGGAACTGCATCCCATGATCCTGAAAGATATTGCCGAGAAAACCAACCTCGACATCAGTACGGTAAGCCGTGTAGCCAACAGTAAGTTTGTGCAGACAGAATTTGGCACATACCGTCTTAAGTTCTTTTTCAGCGAAAGCCTTCAGACCGATTCAGGTGAAGAAGTAAGTACAAGGGAAGTAAAAAAGATACTGAGCGACCTGATCGGTGAAGAAAGCAAACGGCATCCGTTGAGTGATGAGCGTCTTACAGAACTGCTTACCGAGAAGGGATATAATATTGCACGGCGTACAGTGGCAAAATATCGCGAACAGCTCAATATCCCTGTTGCAAGACTAAGAAAAGAATTATAAGTATTACGTAATGACAGAAACAAACGCAGCAGCCGGAACAGAAAGAGTACAATGGGAACCCCAACCCATATATATCCGTTTGCCCGCACAGGCACTGTCTTATGTATTTCATCCCCTTTTTATACCCCTGTATGTAAGCCTCTTCATGGTATACGTACATCCTTCTTATTTTACCGGTATATCAGCCTTAAATAAAACAAGGATCATCCTCTCTATCGGCGTAAATACCATTGCATTTCCCCTGGTAACAGTGCTATTACTCAAAGGCCTCAACTTTATACAATCCGTTTTTCTCCGCACCCGGAAAGATCGCATCATTCCCTATATCGCATCAGGCATATTTTATTTCTGGATCTATTTTGTATTACGCGGGCAAGCCGGTTATCCTTCGGTACTTGTAGCTTTTATGCTGGGCGTATTTCTTGCAGCCTCAGCCTCACTCATCGTCAATATCTATAATAAGATCAGCATGCACGCTACCGGTATGGGCGGGCTGGTGGGTATTTTCCTCGTTATCATGCAGAGCAATACCATGCTCATGACCTGGCCGCTCGCCCTCGCACTGGTCATCGCCGGGCTGGTTTGTACCGCACGCATGCTCGTGAGCGATCATACACCCTACGAAATATATATAGGCCTTTTTACAGGGATGCTTGCCCAGTTTGCCGCCGCTTTTTCAATGTAATAATAAAACCCTCTCTCCTTTACTAAAAATGGAGAGACCCCGCCTGTCTGCGGGGTCTGCTTCCTGTCGTGCCTAACAATAAACTGTTTAGTTCAGACCTGGTCTGTCAAATCCAGGTCGTTTTTCCAATATCCAATCAGTGAAACCCGTTAAGAATTTTTGTTGTTGCAGTAATGCATAATAGCTCATCAGCATATCCTCCCGGAGTGCAGTAATACGCAGTAGCCTGTAAAATAATGTGATGATTGTGTAATGCCGGGAGAGTAGTTTTCTCCGCAGTAATAACGCGCCCTTTATGAGCCCTCCCCCGTGTAAGGGAATAGTCGAATATGTGCGTCCTCAGAGGAACTGGTAACAGCCCTTTGGCAAATAATGGTTTCAGCATACTTGTGGTCTTTCGGCTGCCGCCGGAAAAGGATATAGAGGTTTGATATATAAATCGCCGGAAACAACTTTTTATTGTATCATAATGAGAAATTCTTTAAACAGGTATTTTTTTATAATATGATATTTATGGCCCCTCAGCGGCAGATTGAGGCACGTGCAGGAGTCCTTCATTCATCCCAAATGTATTAGTTTTACCTTATGGAATTTGGAAGAATACCAGTTGCAGAACTGGAACACATCGATTTCACCCTGCCGGAAGACGCTGCCATGAATGCACAGGTACTCAAACCCGGCGCACCCCCGAAAGTTTACCTGGGTTGTACACAGTGGGGAAGAAAAGAATGGGTAGGGAAGATCTATCCAAAAGGAATGAAAGACACTGCCGCTCTCGATCATTATGTCAGGCATTTTAACGCCGTGGAGTTAAACGCCACACACTACCAGGTGTACGGTCCGGATGTTATTAGTAAGTGGGCAGCTAAAGCAAAAGGAAAGGACTTCAGGTTCTGCCCCAAAATCCCCCAGGTCATTAGTCATTACAGTGGTTTCAGGAATGTGGATGCCACTACCACCTCTTTTCTTGAAGGAGTGCTGGCCTTTGAAGAAAACCTTGGGCCAATATTCATGCAGTTGAGCGAAAAGTACAGCCCCGGCATGCAGGATCATCTTTTTCATTATTTGGAAACCCTGCCGGTAGACCTGCAGTTTTTTATTGAAGTACGCCATCCCCAATGGTTTGAAGACCCACGTATAAAAGCAGACCTGTTTAACAGGTTAAGAGCCCTGAATATAGGGGCGGTCATAACAGATACTGCCGGAAGAAGGGATGCTGCCCACATGACCCTGCCCGTTCCCAAAGCATTTATTCGCTATGTAGGTAACAGCCTGCATGCTACCGACCATACCCGTATGCAGGCATGGACGGCACGCATTATGCAGTGGCTGGATCAGGGATTACAGGAGCTCTATTTTTTTATTCATACACCCGACGAAGCTTATGCCCCTGAAATGGCCCTTGAAATGGTAAACCAGTTGAATGCAGCCTGTGGCCTCAGCCTGGTAAAACCGCAGTTCATACAAACCAGTCTTTTTTAATTATTGTTTAACAAGCTTACCCGAAGACCATTGCCCCCCGGTAAGGCAGCGGTAGAAATAAATGCCTGCAGGCATACGGCCCATATCAATACGCCCCGTATTGGTAAACCGGGCAGTAGTTTTACCAGTTACATCAGAAACAATGATCTCTTCGGCTCTCACAAAACCATGATCTGCCATACAATAAAATACACCCGTAGAAGGATTCGGGTATATTACCAGTGAAGCCTTTCCAGGCAACGGCGCGCCGCTGCCACAAGCCTCTTTGCGGCGCAGGTAAAGCGTATCGTCGCCCATGCGTTTTGTTGTGGCACAACCAGTACCCGTTTTGAGTGTAACAATAGCATTAGGCGAAATGTAGTTGGGCAGATCTGCAACAGCAGTCCCCTGGTAAGTAAACCGCCGTCCGCCATCCGTAACCGTCCATTGCCAGTCAGCCTGGTCATTTGCCGCAGTAAGACGGGTAATGCAATCACCATTCTTCACTATAATGCCCGCATAAAAGTTGGCATCGCTGCATGGCTTTCTTTCTCCATACCAGAGTACATTGCTGATATTGGCAAAACAGGCGTTATACTGCTCCATCTTTGTTACATGTAAAAAAACGCCAGTTGTATTATTAGTTACAGGCAGGTAAAAAAGACCACCTTCCGTGGAAGTAGAGAGTGCAGGCTTAATAGCATTACCATCAATATCTGTAAACAGGAAAGATTCACCCACCTGTTCTGCCGTTGCAAATCCGTTACCGCCCGGATTGCCATTATTGACACTGAAATACACTTTATTTATACCCGCAGGAACGTAAAAATAGCCCGGCAGACTAAGCAGATCGCTGCGGTAATTTTCAGTCTTATTGCCAAGAAATGCAGTACGCTTATAGAAGTAATTACCATTAGTGGTAATGGTAAGATCTACCGAAGCCTTTTGCTTGGATACAACGCTGAACTTATAAGTACCCGCCTCGGGTATTGTAACCGTAAAGTTGCCGCTTGAACTGCCATTGCTGATCGTAAAGTCATGTATCACAAACAATGCCTTGCCCGTATTCTCTACGGCAAAATTGATCATTCCTTTACCTGCAAGATCAAAGCGCGGTTTATATGAAACAGTAAAAGTGCCGGCGCTGGGGGCGTCAATATAGTATTCACTCCTGTTGGGATAATCATACCCATTGGTATATCCTGTTTTCACGCTGATCTCCTGTAGAGGGGTGATATTATGCTGGCTGAATTTATTCCTGATAACCGAAGCATCCTCAAATCGGTATTGCGAAATCAATGCAGTTTGAGCAGCAAAGTCGGCAGCAAAATCAGACTCAATCGTTTCCGGGGTGATCAATGCGAGTGTGCCATTCTCATAAGCAGTTCCATTAGCCGGGTTGTACCTTGTATAAAATTCATCAGTGCGGCTATACCTGCTTGTTATATCCGCGATAAGAAAATAGCTGTTAACCAATTGCAGTTTATTGATCCTCGCAAGGTAAATACAAAGTTCACCCGCTTTAGTTGCTTTGGCAGCAGCGCTGCGCTGGTCAAAAAGCCAGTCGTAATATAGCACCATGTAATGCAGGTAAGCCTTAAGTTCGCTCAGCCGTTGTTTAATAAGTGTGCTGCTGCCCGCTGTTTGCTGCACCGCTTTGCCAAGCAATTGGTACCAGTAGGGAATTTTATATTTATTGTCCGGGATAAAATCTGCTGTTGTAATGACCTTATCATCACCCCAGGATTGCAGCAACTGGTAAATCGTACCCGAAGCCTCACCAAACATATCTGTGCAGAATCTTTTTAAAGTAGTATCAAAAGGTATATTGTGTTCAAGCTGCTCATTCGCTGCCATCAATAAGGGCAGGCTGGCAAACTTTGCAGGAGAAGCCTCCCAGCAGATACCCTGCCGGTTCTTTTCCTGGATGCGTTGTAGAGTTTGCTTGATTGTACTGCTGTGGCTCATTGGTGTTTCGCCACCCCACTGCGGAATGTTGAGGTAGTGATACTCAGAAATATAGTTGTGCCTGTTGTACCAGCGGTTGAGCAGTACAACCAGGCTGCTGACACTCTGGAAAGCGCCTGGAATAACTTGTATATCAATGTTGCTGTTGATGCCTATATTGCTGGAAGGCACATCAGCGTGGGTATTATAGGCATAGCATTGAAATCTTTTATCCGGGTAGGTGCTGTTTATTCTTTGTGCTGTTTGGGTGGCCAGAATAAACTGCTGATCGCTTTCTTTAGGGTAATCCATATTGCCGCAGCCACCGTCATCCTTCGAATTTCCCCATTGTGCACCATCGGAAACTTCGATACCAATATGATGATTAGCATAAGTAAAGTTGCGATAAAGATCAGCATATAGATTTGTGTTTCCATAAACCGTACTTTTAAATTGAGTAAACTTTTGTTCAAGGCGGCCAGCCCATAGCTCAACTGCCATTGCACTGCCAATATCCGGAACCGACTGTATGCCTGCCTGACGCGTGCCGTTATAACAGGCTACATAGCAGGGATTACTTTGCAGCGTAGCCATATAACTGCTGTTCATAACATCACTGCGGTGACCCGAAAAACGATATGTGCCAGTCATACGGTTACGACGTTGGTATAAAGACCATTGGTGACCATTCTCTCCAAAATAGGTTTCCCAGCCATAGTTGGTATTCTTATCCATGGCCCATGTATTATGTCCGCCGCTGATGAACCAGGTATTATACTTGTATTGATGGATAACGGTTGTGCTTATGCTTTTATAGGGTGAAGAAAGGGTAGGAATAGTTTCCCATATCGTGCCGGGCTGCCAGAACCGGTAGCCCAGCATCCACAGGTATTCGTATGCGCCAAACAGCAGGCCGTTATCTTCCGCTGCAGTAAACCTCACGAAAGACAGCCCGTCGCTTTCAATACGGCAACCCTGTGCACCCATCGTCGTATCATATACAAAGATGATACCAGCCGCGGGAGTGATAGGGCCATACGACTCCAGTACAGCCGCCATGCCTGGTACTGCCTTTTTTAAAAGCTGGCTTATATCTGCTGCTGCGGATATAAGCAGGGTAGAAGCCTTTGGTGGATAGTACACAGTTTGGGCATTACCAGTACCCGGGTAAAATGAGATAAGTGCTGCCAAAATGCAGCAGCGTAACATTGCCATAGTTCAGTTGTTTGAGCTGATAAAAACTATGGTTCCGTCACAGAATTCGCTGGATTCGATTTTTTGTTATTCTTTGGATGGGGATGGGATACGGATCTGTAATTGCTTCTTTGAGGGAATGTAAAAATAGGGGTTTTTATCGAACAGCCAAATAAATTACCGGGAATTTGCAAAATCCTTTAACAGGCAATTATAGAGGCAGTACACAGGAAAAGAATCCCGATATTACAAAATGCCGGAAGTTGAAGATTAGTTGCCTGTAGGGCATCGGTAACTGCTGAGGTTAAACGTGATACCCAGTTCAGCAAAAATATATTGATCCTTTTGCTTGCTCCAGCCACGCTGGCGGCCCTGTACACCCAGCAGGTTAGTTGGATCTATTTCATAAGAACGATCCTGTAATAATCCGGCAGTAGAAAGATTACCATTCGGTAAAGGATCGAAGTTCGCTGCACCCGCATAAGTACTGCTTACGTCATCCAGGTAGTCCGTAGAGGTAAGGCGATGGCTGATCTCGAAGGAAATATTCACCTTGTCTGAAATATTATACTTAACACCTCCGCCGATAGGAATACAAAACGCCATGGTATTATATGGTTTACGGCCGAGGTAACCTTTATTCTGGCCTTCTGTTCCGAGCGGGCGGAGAAACTCTTTTTTACCATCCAGATAGGCATAAGGGTCATAACTGAATACACCTGCACCAAGCGTAATATAAGGAGTAAACAGGTGGTCAGGATCGCCCGGTATAAACTTAAAGAAGTTAAAGTCGCCCTGTACTGCAATCTCCCAGATATTCGTATTAAAGCTGAGGTTACGCTTCTGCTGGTAGCTGTTCTTGCTGTATACGTCGCTATAGCCCAACTGTGCATAGTGCGCACTGATGCGCAAACCTGTATAATTACCAAATTGTTTACGGAAAAATACACCAAGCGCTGGTTTAGGCCGGTTAAGAGCAGCACGGGTATTCAGATCACCAAAATAATGAGCGGCGCCAAGCGTTACTCCAAATTCACCCTGTTGTACGTATGTATATTGTGCATTGGCACCATAAACCAATACAGTTGACATCAGCACGGTAAAAAACTTCTTCATCTGTTTCTTTTTATTATTGCCGCAATCCCCTGCCAACCTGCAGGCTCCCTTGCTTCAGGGCGATCAGCCATAAAACTTCCGTTACATCGGTCATTTTATCAGCTTGTTCAGCATCCTGCAAAATAAACAATTGTTTGGTAAAAACGTACAAAACAGGGTTTTCTGATAAGCAAAACTGTTAAAGTTTTTAACAGTTTTATGGTGCTTTTTCAATGCGTAGTCCTGCACTCATTATGTTAAGAAGTGGTTCATCCCGCATCAGGTGATTGATAGAAAAGTTCCAGTCGCCCTTTTTGTTGAATATACGTGAGTTCGCATCCAGCAGCTTCCGTACCTCCCAGATGTCATTCATGCCCGTACCTTCCCAACCCTGCGCGTCTGTTGCAAGTTGCACATTATAGCGGCCCGACTGTACACTGTCGCCCGGACCCTGTAGTGAAATATTAAGCCAGATATTTTCATACTTATAGGCATCCGTATGCCTTAATACAAGGTAAACACGGTAACGTACATTAGTATCAGTAATAGTCAGTGTGCCTTTTGCTGCAAAATCACTTTTCCATGCCATACCGGGGATAGACGTATTCCTTTCATAGATGTCCAGTTGCCTGCAGGATACCAGGAACAGGAAAGTACAGGAAAGAAGAAGAAAACTGCGGTTCATATCTGCAAAACTACCTGATGTTTGAATATGTTGGGTCAGAGTACATTTAAAACCTGCTCTTTTGCCTTTTCGAGCTCGTCCTTCATCATCACTACCGATTGCTGTATAGCGGCATCATAAGCCTTGCTGCCGGTGGTATTGATCTCACGCCCGATTTCCTGGAGCACGAAAGACAGTTTTTTACCCTTGCTTTCATCCGTATCACCCAGCAGGGCAATAAAATATTCGCAATGCTGCTTAAGTCGAACCTGCTCCTCGTGTATATCTATCTTCTCCATATAATAGATCAGCTCCTGCTCCAGCCGGTTGCCGTCGTAATTGTCTTTACCCGCATGTTCCTCCAGCAGTTGAACAATCTCGCTCTTGATACGCTTCTTACGCTCGGGTTCGAGATCCAGGATAACTTTTTCCTGTGCGTGAATATTATTGATGCGCTTAAGGAGGTCTTTTTCCATTACCGTGCCCTCTTCCAGCCGGTGCTGGTTGATCTCAGCTAACGCAGTATGCAGTACTTTTTTAAACTCTTCAAACTCTGCCTCACTCAGCACGTCGTTGGCAGGTGTAACCACTTCAGGCAGGCGTAATAAAGCGCTTAAGACCGAATTGGTATCAATGCCCAGTTCTCCCGCGAGTTCTTTTATCTGGATATAGTATGCCTTGATAAGATCGGTATTGATATTAACCGGTTTGGAAGTGCCATTCTGCTTGATGGTGATCATACAATCGATGCTGCCCCTGAGCAGGTTTTCCTGGAGGATCGTGCGGATATCAAATTCATAAGGTTTTAGCAGCGGGGGGATCTTTAGCTGCATCTCCAGTTGTTTGCCATTCAGCGATTTGATTTCTACGAGAAAAGTTTTGTCATTTACCGTTTGCTCCGCCCGTCCGAAACCGGTCATCGATTTTAGCATAATGTATGTTTAACGTACAAGATACAAGTGATGAGCAATATAAAAAAATCAATAGTGAGTAATATCCCTTTTTTGCATAATCCTGTCCGGGCGGTCAAGAGGCGTGAATCCATATTGCAGGTAAAGAGCATGCGCATCCCTTGTAGCAAGCATCCAGCGGCGTAATCCCTGCAGATCAGGATGTGCTGTAATGCAATGCATCAGCCATTTCGACAGGCCCTGCCCGCGGTGATCAGGTAGAATAAAAACATCCGCGAGGTAAGCAAATGTGTTAAAATCAGAAATGATTCTTGCAAACCCGATCTGTGCTTCATGATCATATACACCAAAACAAAGAGAGTGATCAATCGAACCCTGTACCGTATGCAATGGAATGTTTTCTGCCCAGTATGATGACCCCGATAGATAACCATGAATAACCGGCAACTGCAGTTTTGTTTTATCTGTACTTATCAGGAAACCATTCCTGCTTTCTTCAAAAATGTGCATAGTGTAAAAATAAAAAACCCGGCGTTTGATTGCCGGGTTCTTATATGGATGGGTTAGTAAGTACCTGGGAAATTGTTTCCCAATACAATATTAAAGAGAAATTTTGCTATCGTGAAAAATTTACCAAAATTTTTTATTCACATTTTTTATATGCTTGTGGATAATAGCAACCCATTTATAATGCTATGCACAACGATTTCATTACGGCTATAATCATGTGTTAAATCAGCATCATTGTTACATTATAATTGCGAAATGCTGAAATAGTGATGAACACTGGTGTTTCCAGCGATGATGTTTTTTTGTACATTACTAAATCATGTCGATTGCTGTTGTTGTTTTTTTAATGCTGTTGTAATCACAACTACTGCACAGGCCTTTTTTTAAGGGAAAGATAAAGCCAATCTTTTTTCAGGAAAAATACTGCCAGGGCTGCTTTTTATTGTTTTTCAATTGAATGGGCAGAAAGACAATCCATATTACCTTTGCAAAAAAAAATCTATATGCAGTTCCCCTCACCAGTTTCGGTATCCTGGATTGCTTCATTGATCAACGCAGAACTGATCGGTAATACAACGGGACAAGCTACCGGTATAAACGAAATCCATAAAGTAGAAAACGGCGATCTTGTTTTTGTAGATCATCCCAAATACTATGACAAGTGCATCAACAGCGCTGCAACTTTTATTATCATCAATACCAGAGCTGCATGTCCCGAAGGAAAAGCACTGCTGATCGTAGACAATCCCTTCGAAGCGTACTGTACCATCGTTAATCATTTCCGGCCGTTCGAGCCCGCAACAAAAGCGATCAGCGATACAGCAACAATAGGAAAAGATACTGTAATCTATCCCAATGTATTTATTGGTCACCATGTAAATATTGGTACCAACTGTATCATCTATCCTAACGTCACTATACTCGACCATTGCAACATAGGCAATAACGTAGTAATACAGGCCGGCACAGTGATCGGAAGCAATGCCTTTTACTACAATACAAAAAAGAACAGGGAAGTATGGTATAAGAAAATGCCGGATTGTGGCCGGGTAATAATTGAAGACGATGTTGAAATTGGTGCAGGCTGTACCATCGATCGTGGAGTAAGCCACGACACGCGCATTGGCCGCGGTACGCGGATGGACAATATGATCCATATCGGCCACGATTCAGTTATAGGACAAAACTGCCTCTTCGCCGCACAGGTCGGTATTGCAGGTGCCGTTACCATCGGCAATGGAGTTACCCTGTGGGGACAGGTTGGTGTAAGCAAAACTCTTCATATCGGCGATAATGCTACCATTCTTGCACAGAGTGGCGTAGGCGGCGATACCGAAGGAGGTAAATCTTATTTCGGAAGTCCTATTGCAGATGCACGGGAAAAAATGAAGGAACTGGTATGGGTAAAACGTATTCCCGAACTCTGGAAAAAAGTTATGGGAGAGTAAAAGAGGTTCATAATATTATCACATTATGATTGCACCGCTTGCCGCGCTTGTTCAAACTCATGACAGATACGTATAATGCTTTCTTCCAAATCTGTATAGCTGAATCCCGGTAGGTATTTTAGCAGCTTACTGTTATCGAAGTGTGCAGTGGCCATAGCCGTTTTGGCAGTCTCCCTGGTCACCAATGGATCTTTACCTGTGAACCAGCTCTTCAGCGCTTCTCTGCGCCATACCAATGCAGCGATGAAAGGGGTTACCTTTTTGTGCGGTGGCTTTTTATCAAACCCTTTGGCGATCAGCCGGAACACATCTCCATAGCTGCGGTCTTCTGCACTCAGTATAAACCGCTCGCCACTGATATCGCTCTCCATTAAACCAATCATGGCCCGGGCAACATCCTCTACATCTACAAAGCCGGTAACACCATCGGTATACCAGGGAAATTCATCGTATACAGACTTAAAGATTTTCGAAGAACCATTCTCCCAATCCCCCGAGCCCAGTATGATCGACGGGTTAACCACTACACCCTGTAGCCCCTCAGCAATACCCCGCCACACCTCCATCTCACCCAGGTATTTACTCTGCCCATAAGTGCTGTTGCTCGTTTCTTCCGTCCAGTTCATACTCTCATCGATGAGTTCATCATTTCTTATACGACCCAGTGCCGCTACAGAACTTACATGTACAAATTTTCTTACACCCGCTTCAAGAGCAGCATTTACCAGGTTGGCCGTGCCCTCTATATTTACTTTAAAAAGATCCCTTTTATGCCTGGGGTTAAATGAAACTTTAGCTGCGCAATGATACACCTCAGTAATACCCTGCATAGCTTCCTGTAAGCCTGCAACATCAAGAATATTACATTGCATGGTATCCAGGCCGGTAAAGCCGTTAATAGGGGTATGATTATAAATTGCCCTTACGGGTTCATGCGCAGACAGCAGTTGACGGATTAATGCTTTGCCTACAAGGCCCGCGCCTCCGGTAACAAGGATCATACTGGAAAATGTTTATACTGTTGAATATTACGCAGAGCAGTCAGAAGCATTTTATTGTATTTACTGATTATACGTGTAGAAGCCTTCACCGGTTTTCCGGCCAAGTTTACCCTCCTCTACCTTTTGTTGTTGAAGTGCCGATGGCCGCAATCTTGGTGGACGGTTCATCTGGTCATACACCGAGCAGCTTACAGCATAGTTAATATCCAGGCCGATAAGATCCATCAACACAAATGGCCCCATCTTAAAACCTGTCGCCTGCATAACGGTATCTGCCTGTTCGGGCGATAAAGCCCCCTGTTCTACCAGCCGCATCGCCTCAAGATAATATGGCCGGGCAACACGGTTAACAATAAACCCCGGCGCATCCTTACAGATCACCGGTGTTTTACCCATCTGCCGCGTTAGCTCAACAATCCTTTCGACCGTTTCATCAGTGGTATGCAGTCCCTTTACCACCTCCACCAATTTCATCACCGGGGCCGGGTTAAAGAAGTGCATACCCGCAACACGCCCCGGGTTCAGTACCCTTTCCTGTATATCAGTTACAGACAGAGAGGAGGTATTTGTAGCAAAGATTACGTCTTCACGATTAATCCCTGCCAGGTGATTGAACAACGTTGTTTTAGCCTCAATCTTTTCTACAATAGCTTCAATCACCACATCGGCGATGCATACAGAGATGTCATTTGTATATTGCAGGCGGCTGGTAATAGCCTCTTGATCTTCTGCGCTGATCTTTTGCTTACTGGCGAGCAATTGCAGGCTCTTGTTTATGGATAGCTTTGCCCTGGTAAGAGCCTCAGGTTGTGTATCAAAGAGAATAGTATCGAATCCGCTCTGTGCAGCTACCTGTGCGATGCCGCTACCCATAGTACCAGCTCCGAGAACACATACCGTCATAGTTGTTTTTTGAAAGTGTGGTAGATGTTTGCAAATGTAGCGAACTGCACATAAACAGCAATGCAGGCAAAAAAACCGTGCAGCATCAATGCATAAAACGCTCGAAGAACTCATCTTTCTTACGTGCAGAAACTTCAATACTTGTGCCGTCCTCCATTTCAACATAGCCTCCGCGGCCTTTAAAGTACTTTTTTACATAGTTCAGGTTGATAATATAGGAATGGTGAACCCTGCAAAAGGTCGCAGCAGGTAGAATGTCTTCATATTCTTTGAGGTTACGAGATACAAGAATACTTTTTTTCCCTTTTATAAATACACGGGTATAACTTCCTTCCGCCTCCAGGTGGGTGATATCGTTAATGTTCTCGAAAAATAAACCCTCGTTATTGCTCAACCCGATCTTTTGCAGGTTGATATTTTCCGGTTTTATATTCTCTAAAAGTGAACTGAGGCGATGATTGATGCTCTTTTGCTCTAAACGCCCGTTTACCTTTTCTACAGCAGCTTTCAGCTCCGTAATATTAACCGGTTTCAGCAGGTAGTCAAGGGCCGCATATTTGAACGCCTTAATAGCATAGTCATTAAAAGCAGTGATAAAGACAATCTCGAAATTAACAGGCATCAGTTTATCCAGCAAGTCAAACGCATTACCGTATGGCATCTCAATGTCGAGAAAAACCACATCAGGCATAACCTTCCTGATCAGCTCATACCCCTCAATGGGGTTTAGGGCAGATCCCGCCACCTCCACATCCCTGCAATACTCTTTCAGCAGTTCGGTCAGCGTAACAATATTACCCGGCTCATCATCAATAATAATACTTTTCATGTCTTTTGCTTTTATAAGGGAATCCTTACCAGTACTTCCGTTCCGGTTGGATTTCCTTCATTGTCTTTACAGTCAATAATCGTTGTAGTAATAACATCATCCGTCATCCTGTTCAGCAGCTCTATTCTTTTTTGTGTAAGGCTCATTCCCTTCGACTGGTATTCGATATGCTGCTGGCTTTTCAGCGCTGCTGTTTTCTCACGTCCCGCACCGTTATCCTTTACACTGCAGCACAGATGACCATGCTCTATATAAAAATGAATATCGATCTTACCCATTCCTCCTGTTTTGTAGCGTATACCATGTCGCAGGCAGTTCTCTACATAAGGTTGCAGCAACATGGCAGGAATCTCAATATAGTCCTGGCGTACATCCGGTTCCACCGCAATATTATACGTAAAGCTATCCCCAAAACGCATACGTTCCATTTCGATATACTGCTTCAGGTAACGCACCTCATCCGCTACGGTAATTGATTTCTTACCCGAATTGTCAAGCGTCTGGCGCATCAGCGATGCAAATCCTGTAAGATATTTATTAGCTTTCTCCTTATCGTTGGTAAGTATGTATTGCTGGATCGAGTTCAGGCAATTAAAAATAAAATGAGGGTTCATCTGAGATTGCAACGCCTGTTGCTCCAGCGATGCAAATTGCTTCTGCATAACGTTCTTCTCTTCAAGCCACTTACGGAGTTTTTTATTCCGCCGGTTCAGTAGCAAAACAGTCAGCAATAATACCGACAGGAATATCGCAGTATAGAACCACCAGGCACGCCAGAACGGAGTAACAATGGAAAAATGTACCGTAATCAGCTCGCTGCGTACACCAAACTTATTTACAGCGTAGAGCTCAAGCCTGTAATCTCCCGGTGGGAGCGACTGGTAGGTAAGATTGGTTTGTGTCGTTGTTTTCCACTCATCGCTTAACCCATTAAGTCTGTAAGAATAAGTCATATCGCCTCCCGACTTCTGGGAAATGGCTACATACTCAAAACTGATATTGTTGTTGGTATAAGGGATACGGTAAGAAGTACTGAAACTCTGTTGCTGGCCGGATATACTCACACCCAGTAACTTTAAACGGCAAAGGGATGAGCCGGATACCCTTTTCTCATTGAAATAAGTAAGCCCCGCAGGCGAGCCTACCCAAACAATGCTGTCCTCAACATATAAGGCATTAATAGCATCAGAAGGCAGGCCATCCGATATGCTGTACTTTGTAACGGCATACCCGGGCTGGGTAAGGTTTATCTTATTGATACCCTTGTTGGTACCTACCCATAAAAACTGGTTGCCAGCAAAAAGTGTTTTACAGATATTGCTGCTCAAACCATTGGAGTCTTTAAGCACAGCAACTACCCTTCCGTCTTTATACCCAACAACGCCTTCATCGCCCGTCGCAATCCAGAGCATGCCGTCAGGCGCCGCCTGTATATCTGTAATTCTTCTTGATAGCGCAGAATTGAGGGTGCCAAGATAAGTGTAGCTTTTATCCCTGTTCACTTCATAAAGACCATTCAGCGTACCGATATAATATTTATTGTTGTAATAAATAGCCTTGGTGCCGCGCTCATGCCAGATGGTATCTGTAGCACGAAAATCACCCACACTCATGTTGACCACAAATCGCGAACAGGCTACAATGATGGTATCTTTGTTGATTTCAAAAATAGACTTGACCGGATGAATCCGGTTCAGGCGAAAGGAATTGTTATCTTCCTTAAGTAAAAACATGTCAAAACCGTAAATGCTCACGCCAGAAGACAGTGTCTCTCCTGCTACAAGCCTGTTGTAAACATTTATATTACCTGTCCTTTCCCTCTCTTTTGAAAAATCCTTCGCTGTAAAAGAGCCGTCTTTGTCTACTACAAGAAACTTGCTCAGGCCCGACCCGGCAATGAGCAGGTCACCCTTTTTGCGGATACAGAAGATCTCCGTATCAAGCGTATTTCTTTTGGTGCCGCTGAGCAATGTCCTGATCTCTTTCGAAGGCATTTTGTACGCGCCGTTACCAAACGTGGAGAACCAGGTATTCTGTTCCGAGTCTGTAATCATGCCTGTGATCTGGAACCCGGGAAGGTAATGTTCTCCCAGTTTGTTATTGGCTGTGTCAACCGACCAGCACCCATCTGTAGTGTTAAAATAAGTAACTGTGGATAGTGTTTCCGGATCTGGCCCAGCCACAAAATGCCCCGAAAGGTAATTGGGTGGTGGAGCCAGTGAAATATACTCCCCATTCTTATACTGCTTAATGGTAAACTTGCTTATGTCCTTGGGAAGCAGTCTCTGCTCAAGGTAAAACGATACCCGTCTGTCTTTATACCGGAATACCCTGTTGCTGTCTACGATATAAAAACCCGTCTCTTTAGGATTACAGATAACAGTCAGGTAAGCCTGTTGCTTTTCCCTGAAAAAAGGCATATCTGAAACAACAAATACTTCATTACTCGCTTTTACCTCAACAATTGCTTTGGAATCGCACAGCACAATATCACCCTCGGCATTTTCCTCTATCGTCATAATGCTGTTGGTAAGCTTTATCTTTTTAACCATCGGGTCGTTGATACTGTTGTAGATCTTACCATCGAAGTAATAGCAAAGCTCTTTGTTGAAAGTAGCCACCCATACCCGTCCCTTACTGTCTGCAAAAACCTTCAGCACCTCATTGTCAGGCAACCCGTCTTTTACTGTGTAATTTTTAAACTGTGTACCATCATAACGGCTTAAGCCGTTTTCAGTAGCAAACCATATAAACCCTTCTCCATCCTGTACAATATCATAAACGGTAGAACCCGCCAGCCCATCCTTGGTGTCATAATGTACATAATTGAATGCAGCCTGGGCAAGTCCAGTCACAGGTAGTAGCAAGCAAAGCAGACTATTTAAAAGTGTCTTATACAATTTCTTTTTATTATCAAATATTTAGTAACATAAAAACCCCCCGGCCATTCGGCCAGGGGTAGAGTTAATAGTGTACGGATATACTTGATAGTATACAGTAAAGTAAATATGATTCTCCGGGTTTATTAACCAATAGTTTATATCTGTGTACTTTTTAGAATAGGCGTGCAGCCCGCAGGTTATACTGCTCCCGTGAATTGCTTGAGAAAACGAAGGTCATTTTCACTGAAAAGACGAAGATCCTTAATCTGGTATTTGAGCATAGTGATGCGCTCAATACCCATCCCGAAAGCAAAACCTGTGTATTTATTGCTGTCTATACCACAATTTTCGAGTACCGCCGGGTGTACCATGCCACAGCCGAGTATCTCTACCCAGCCGGTATGTTTACAAACATTACATCCGCTACCGCCACAGATAAGACAACTGATATCCATTTCTGCACTCGGTTCGGTAAACGGAAAATAGGAAGGCCGGAAGCGAACCTTTACGGTCGCACCAAACATCTCCTGTACAAAAAAGTACAGCGTCTGCTTCAGGTCGGCAAAACTCACATTTTCGGCTATATACAGTCCCTCCACCTGGTGAAAGAAGCAATGTGCCCTGGCACTGATGGTTTCATTACGGTACACTCTTCCCGGGCAGATGATACGGATGGGCAGTTTACCCTTTTCCATCTCCCTTACCTGTACACTGCTGGTATGCGTGCGTAGCAACCAGTCGGGGTTCTGTAATACGTAAAAGGTATCCTGCATATCCCGGGCTGGATGGTCCTCCGGCAGGTTAAGCGCAGTGAAATTATGCCAGTCGTCTTCCACCTCCGGACCCTCGGCAACCGCAAAGCCCAACCGCTGGAATATAGAAACGATCTTATTGCGTACAAGACTGATAGGATGACGGCCGCCGGCAGTAATTGCAGCCCCCGGCAGACTGAAGTCGCCAAGCTGATCTGCCTCATGATCTGCAGCCAGCTCCACAGAACTGCGCAACGCCTCATAACGTGCCTCCGTAAACAGTTTAAAGTCGTTAAGTACCTGTCCGAACGCCTTTTTCTGATCAACCGGCACATTCTTCATTTCACCCATTACCGCTTTTACAAGACCTTTTGTACCAAGGTATTTGATACGGAATTGTTCCACTGCCTCCGGGGTATTGGCCTCCACAGCCCCAATCTCTGCCTTATATCCTTCAATCTGTTGTACTAACGCTTCCATGATTGCAAAGATAATCAGCCGTATGCAGCAGGGAAAATGAAATTTTAGCCCTTCCCGGAGCTTTTTATATCTTTATAAAAAAAATAGCATATGTCATTTTTCAAATCCGGTAATCCCGCTTTATCTGAAAAGAGATTCAGGGATACCATACTCGAAGAAACCGTAGCAGGTACCGACAGGATGACCGTAAGAGGAACATTGAATAAGTTCGGGATACTTTTTGTGCTGATGCTATCCACAACATTCTATACCTGGAAGGAATTCAATAATGGTGGCGACGCACGCACATGGATGCTCATCGGCGTTTTTGGCGGATTGGCAGTAGCCTTTACCCTGGCCTTTAAACGGGAGTGGTCGCCCTGGCTCGCACCCATTTATGCCCTTCTCGAAGGCCTCTTTGTCGGAGCCGTTTCAGCCTATTACAACGATGCATTTGATAAATTTGCGCCGGGTATCGTAATGACAGCAGTAGCGCTTACCATTGGTGTGGTAATAGCCATGTATCTGCTGTACAGCTTCCGTATCATAAAGGCCACGCAAAAATTTAAAGCCATTGTGATCACTGCAACATTTGGCATAGCCATCTTTTACCTCATAGCTTTTTCACTTTCTTTCTTCGGCATCACTATCCCCTTTCTGCACGAAGGAAGTACCATCGGTATCATATTCTCTTTACTGGTAGTTGGTCTCGCTGCATTAAATCTGATACTCGATTTTGATATGATCGAAACAGGCAGCCAGATGGGAGCACCAAAATTTATGGAGTGGTACGGGGCCTTTGGCTTACTGGTAACCGTTGTTTGGCTCTACCTCGAAATACTGCGCTTATTGTCCAAGCTCAGCAAACGATAAAAATGTAGTTTGATTTATAATAACCGGGACGGGTCAATATCCGTTCCGGTTTATTGAGTATTCTTACCGATCTCGTCAATATCACTGCCCAACTCGTCCGGCTTTTTCTGAAGAATAGTTTTCACAATGTGGTACCCCGTAATGGCACCACCAATACCTATTAGGAAGGCGGGGAAAATGCTGTCGGTATCAAATAGCATAATACCCAGTACAACACCGATAATCTCGCCACCGACCCATCCCAGTACGGCGTAAAATTTCCACCAGCCTGCCGGCAAACCTTTCTGAACAGCAATTTCACCAATACGTTTGGTAAGAAAAATAAGTACGATAATCTCTAACATACAGGTATTGATTTAATCAGTTATGCAACCCGTAATGGTTGTATACGATATATGAAAATACAAAAAATTATACGAGGTCAATATCAAAATTTACAAGTTGTACAAACTCCTCCAGCCGGGTATCTATATCTTCTTTTGTAATTTCTTTCATCCGCTCAGGCCCGAACTTCTCCACGCAGAAACTTGCCATAGCACTGCCTACAATAATCGCCGTTTTCATATTATCAAAACTGATATCTTTTGTCTTGGCAATATGCCCGATAAAACCACCGGCAAAAGTATCACCAGCACCAGTTGGGTCAAACACATCTTCCAGCGGCAGGGCAGGAGCAAAGAAAACATGGTTTTCGTGAAAGAGTAAAGCACCATGCTCTCCCTTCTTGATGATCAGGAAGCGGGGGCCCATCTCCATAATGGCTCGGGCAGCCTTCACCAGTGAAAATTCACCACTCAATTGGCGTGCCTCACCGTCATTCACCAGTAATACATCAACCTTTTTCAGTACATCCATGAGGTCGTCCATCGCCGTTTCCATCCAGAAGTTCATCGTATCCATAACGATCAGTTTCGGACGGGTCTTCAACTGGTTAATCACGCTCATTTGCAACTTGGGCATAAGGTTACCCAGCATCAGGAACTCAGCCCCCTGGTAAGCATCAGGTACTTTAGGGTTAAAATCGGCCAGTACATTCAGGTCAGTAACCAGCGTATCGCGGGTATTCATATCGATATGATATTTACCACTCCAGAAAAATGACTTCTTGTCCGGCACGATCTCAACGCCATCAAGCTGTACACCTCTTTTTTTCAACTCATCCATCTCCTCCTGAGGGAAATCATAGCCAACAATAGAGATTTGTTGTATCGGCTGAACGAAGTTGCTGGCTGCATAAGCCACATAAGTGGCAGAGCCACCAATAATCTTATCTGTTTTTCCGAATGGGGTTTCGATAGCATCAAAAGCCATAGTGCCTACTGTAATGAGCGACATAGTTTGTTTTTTATTAAGATGATGATTTTTGCTGTATAACGCAGTTGATAACCTGGTCATATCCGGATGGGGTGCAAAAAACCCTGCAAAAGTAGGGTTTACCGTTTGTTTTTACCTAAGTTGCGTGGAAATTGTTTTTAACCATGTTGATAACCATACATCCGGAAAACCCTCAACCCAGGTTGATTAAACAGGTGGTAGAGTGCCTGCGGGATGGTGGGGTAATCGTTTATCCTACAGACACAATTTATGGCCTCGGCTGCGATATTGCCCGGCATAAAGCAGTAGAACGTATCTGTTCCATCAAACAGGTAGATCCCCAGAAAGCCCAGCTCTCTTTTATCTGTAGTGACCTTAGCCACCTCAGCGACTATACCAAGAGTATTGATACACCCCTGTACCGGATGCTCAAACACCATTTACCCGGCCCTTTTACCTTTATCCTGCCTGCAAGTAAACAGGTACCAAAGATATTGCAGAGCAAAAAATCAACCATCGGTCTTCGGGTACCCGGTAATGTCATCTCGCACGATATTATAACCATACTTGGGAACCCTATACTCAGTGCCTCATTACCCGGCGAAATGGTAGAAGAATACACCGATCCTGAAACCATCTACGAACGGTTGGGGAGCCAGGTCGATATAGTGATCGATGGCGGCCCCGGAGGTATGGTGCCCTCTACTATCATAGACTGTACCACCGACGAGTGGGTAGTGATCCGCGAAGGCCTGGGCGACTGGGAAGGCTGAATACAAAAAAACCGCATCCTGTTACAGATGCGGGTAACCTACTGCCTGATGATATACAACTCTAATTTCTGTCGCGGTTATCTGCCCTTTGTATTACCTGTGTATCCAGTTGCTGATGCCGGGCGCCGGTACAAAGGCAGTGACGAATAGCATTTTGCTTTTATCTGTTGGTTATTATTTATTAAGCCGGTGTATTGTTTATATGAAACGGCCGCTTATCAAAACCTGCGGCGTTGGCAATCGTGACGCTGCCTGTAAATACTGCGGTCCAGCTTTCTCTCGTCCCTGATCAGCCTTACCCTTTCCTTACGGCTGATATACCCGTCATTAGCCCTGTAACGGATAGCGTCCCGGCGGAGATCAGCTTCCCTCATCCTGAGCCTTGCTGCTTCGCCCGGTGTCAGTTGACCACTGGCTGCTCCATGCCGGATACGGCGGTTTTCATCACGATAATTGTTGTACTGTTGTGCACTTGCCGACATGGTAATCGCAAGTACTGTGGCTGTAATAAAGAATTTCGTTTTCATATAATCTGTATTTAAGTAGTGAATTTGTTTTCACTATAATACAGACCCGGCACCATTCACGAGGTTTAAAGCTCCCGGAAAGATTTTTCACAAAGTATTGTTAATACAAAGACTGGTCGGCAGGTAATATATTGAAGCTTTTACGATGATGGGGAGAAAGCCCATGCACAAGAATGGCATTACGGTGTACGGCTGTGCCATAACCTTTATTATTATTCCAGCCATAATGAGGATATTCTCTATGCAGTTGCAGCATATATTCATCGCGGTAGGTTTTGGCCAGTATGCTCGCAGCAGCAATGCTGCTGAACCGGCCGTCACCCTTCACCATACAATGATATGGTGTATCCTTATATGGTTTAAAACGATTACCGTCAACCAGCAACAACCCCGGCCGTATGGTCAGTAAATCAATTGCGCGGTGCATGGCCAGGTAGGTAGACTGAAGTATATTGATATGATCGATCTCCCTTTCATCCGCTACTCCAACAGCAAAAGCAATGCTTTCTTTTTCAATAACAAGGCGCAATTCGTCGCGTTGCTTTGCCTTAAGTTGTTTGGAATCATTAAGTACGGGATGATAAAAATCGGGGGGCAGCACAACCGCAGCAGCAAATACAGGCCCCGCATAACAACCCCTGCCAGCTTCGTCTATACCAGCCTCAGTCAATACATTCTGGAAGCAAGAAAGCAGCATAGATATTTTTTTCAAAAATAGTCGTTTTATGCAGAGCGGTAAAATTCAGGCATTATCGTAAATTGTTGTATGAATAAGCAATCCCCCTCGCTGCTGTTTTGCATTATTATGGATCTTATAGGTTATGCTACCTATGCCATACCTGTACTGGGTGAGCTGGGCGACATTATATGGGCGCCCCTATCCGGTCTCATCTTTTACCTCAGCTTTGGCTCCTGGAAAGGCGCCGTTGGCGGCATCATTAATTTTGTTGAGGAAGCCTTGCCCTATACCGACTTTATCCCTTCCTTCACCATCATGTGGTTCCTGCAAAAAAAGTAGCCCTGACCACTACCAAAATCTTTCGGCCGCTTACCCGTCATGGTTTAACTTTGCCGCAATTCTTCAGGTATGCAAATCATCAGGCGCTGGATACTGGCTACATTTATTCTTGCTTTTTTAGTGATCATTGCCGGCGGGGTGGTACGAACCACGCAGAGTGGCATGGGGTGCCCCGACTGGCCAAAGTGTTTTGGCCGCTGGATACCTCCCGTCAACGCCAGTCAATTGCCGCCTGATTTTGAGAAATACCTCAAGAAGCAGGATATAGATCATACATTTAACGCCTGGCATACCTGGATTGAATACATCAACCGCCTGCTTGGAGCCCTGCTCGGCCTCTTTGCCGTGATACAGGTTGCCCTGCTCTATCCTAAACAGCATACACACAAACGTTCATACCGCCTTGCCCTCCGTTTTCTCGGTGCTGTGGTCCTTACCGGCCTGTTTGGAGCAATGGTAGTAAAACTCAACCTGGCCCACCTCAGCATTTCAGTACATCTCTTATTCGCATTGTTGCTTTTATGGATACAGGCGGCCCTCTATCTTTCTTTTCAGAACAGACTTTTCATGGTATACGTTCCTCAACGCTTCCGTAACTGGCTGCTGCTGCTTATAGGGGTACTATTCATACAGGGCGCACTCGGTACCCTGGTTAGGATGTATGTGGATGATGTATCTAAAATGCTGCTGTATCAGCAGCGGGATCAATGGCTTGCCGATATCCCCACCACCTTTATCATACACCGTAGTTTTTCTTGGATTACGCTGCTGCTTACTATTGTGGTAGCTTGGAAGGCATCCGCCTTGCCGGCAATAAAAGCCAGTGTGTACCGGATTGCTGCACTGGTAACCCTCAATATACTCGTCGGCATAACCCTGTTCTATACTGGTATGCCCGCCATCATGCAACCCATACACCTCCTGCTGGCAACAGCAGCACTGGTACAGGCCGCATCGGCTTGGTTGCAGGCACACAGTAGGCATGCCCCGCCTGTACAGCAATAACGAAGTACTTTGGTTTTTTGTAGTACTTTTAATAAAAGCGCCCGCATGAAGCAGATGCTAAGGAATACATTTTATGCATTTCCCATTCAGTTGTTCATTCTTCACTTCCGTAAATATCAGGTATTGCTGGTATTCTGGGCCGTACTCACCAGTACCATAAACAGCGGCTTTATGAAAAGTTTTGGCGCAGATGCCCTGTTCTTTTCACCAGACTACCTCGGCAGCGTAAATGCCCTCGGTGCAGCCATAGTTGGTGTATCTATGGGCGTATTTATCATGAGCTGGAACATTACCACTTTTATCCTGCACAGCAAGCGGTGTAAATTCCTGGCTACCACCGCAAAACCATTTCTTAAATACTGTATCAATAATGCCATACTACCCCTGTTATTTATTGCTTTTTATGCTGTACGCCTCGTCCAGTTTGACAGCAATAAGGAGTTGATGACTATCACTGAAGTATTGATATTGCTCTTCGGCCTGCTGGGTGGGTTTGTCCTTTCCATCGCATTTTCCTTTGCCTATTTCTTCGGCGCCGAAAAAACAATCCAGTACCGTATGGCACCCATCATTGCCAATGCAAAGGCTTTCCGTCAGTATTTCGACCCTGCACAAAAGCGTGAACAGCAGGGCTTCGGGATGAAAGTAAGCTACTATTTCAGCACCGGCTTCCGGCTGCGCAAAGCAAGAAATGTGGAGCATTATAACCACGACTACCTTGACGCTATTTTTAAAAGACACCATATTGCAGCCATCATCAGCGTATTGCTGGCTTTTATATTTTTAGTAGTTGCCGGTTTCTTTCTCGATAACCAATTTTTTGAGATACCCGCAGCCGCAAGTATCTTTCTCTTTTTTGCCATAGCCACAGCCGTTATCGGCGCGCTTACCTATTTCCTGCAAAGCTGGAGCCTGCCTTTTGTCCTCGTACTGCTATTCGTCATCAATCAGTTATACCGCCAGGAAATCATCGACCCGCGGAACAAAGCCTATGGCATCAACTATACCAACAAAACACAACGCCCCGAATATAATAAGCAAAGTCTTCAGCAGCTGTGTACCCCGGCAGCTATCGAAAAGGATAAAGCAGCCATGATCAATGTACTTAACAACTGGAAGCAGAAACAGGACAGCAGTAAACCGCTGATAGTATTCATAAACGTGAGTGGCGGAGGATTGCGAAGTGCCACTTTTGTGATGAATACCTTACAACAGTTAGATAGCATGACTGATGGACGACTGATGCGCCAGACCTTTATGATCAGTGGGGCCAGCGGTGGCATGCTTGCCGCGGCCTACTACCGCGAACTCTGCCGCCGTAAGTTGAAAGGCGAAAAACTTAACCTGCATAACCCCGCATTTACCGAGAACATTGCGCGCGACCTGCTCAACCCCGTCTTTACCTCTATGGTGGCCCGTGATATATTTACCCCGGCACAGAAATTTTCCGAAGGGGCTTACCAGTACAGGAAAGACCGTGGTTACGCTTTTGAAAGAAAGCTTAATGAAAATACTTTCGGGATGCTTAACCTCGAACTGAAGGATATTGCTGCCGACGAACAGCAGGCAGTAGTGCCGATGATCATCTTCAGCAGTGTAATTACCCGCGACGGACGTAAGATGTTACTGGGTACACAGCCTATCAGTTTTATGATGAAGCCCGCTATGCAGCAGGCCGACCCCACCACCAGCCCTGACGCGGTGGATTTTGGTGCGCTCTTCGCCAGGCAGCAACCGATGAATATACGTCTCCTCACCGCATTGCGTATGAATGCTACCTTTCCTTATGTGCTGCCCAACGTATGGTTGCCATCCGAACCGGTTATTGATGTGATGGATGCCGGGCTGAGGGATAACTTCGGGCAGGAAACTGCCCTGCGCTTTATAGATCATTTTAAAACCTGGATAAGAGAAAACACCAGCGGCGTACTCGTCATACAGTTACGCGACAGGATCAACGACAACTGGCAGCATCCACTGGAAACGGCCTCAATAACCGACATATTCCTTAAACCGGCAACCATGCTGCAGAACAACTGGTATAAGCTGCAGGACTACTTCCAGACAGATCAGTATGAATACCTGCACAGCGATAGTACAGAACGCATAAAACGGTTAACCTTCATGTACGTACCCGAAAAAGATAAAGGTGCAGCGCTGAACTTTCACCTTACTGCGCGTGAAAGGAGAGACGTTATTGCATCCTTTGGTAATTCATTTAACCAGGCTACGGCAAAAGAGCTGCTGCACCTGCTGCGTTAGAACCTGAATTGAAGTCGGCAAGTCAGCAGGTCGTCCCGGATATCTGTCATGTAATCCGGCAAAAGCGTCTTTTCGTTCCATATTTTTTCCCAGTAAACAAGGAACTTAAGGTTATCATCAAAGTAATGGGTATAACCTATGCCCAGTGTAGAGTACCGGATATTGGTGGCATTTACCGAAGTGCCCGGCTTGCCGATTTCTCCCCCTTTTACTTTTGTATTGGGATCGTACCAGTCGTACTTAACCACTAACTGGTGGTGCTTGTTAACGATATTATGCAGGAAGTAAAAATAAGCCCCGTTAAATTTTCTTATGTAATAAGCTTCATTGCCGGTAAGTAACGCAGCAGGTGTTTCAGACGATGCCCCGGTAGCCGTTTGCGTACCCGTAATATACTCTGCCCTGAATTCCGTAAAGCCTGCCTTCGTTTTTATCTTAAACTGCGCATCCCCACCATAATATTTTCTTGGAGCGATACGACCCGCGTTCTGGGCTGAAGAATCAATGATAAAAGTATAACCACTACTGTTCCTTCCTGAAAGATATACATAACGGGTGCCCTGCATAAAGCCACCGTTGAGATAAGAAACTGCGGCCGACAATGTAATTTTATGCGACAATGGGTAAGGCTTCACAGCCACCCGGGTAATAAAGTCCTTATGGCTGTCATAGTCCGCTGTGGCGGTCAGTCCCTGGCCGTTAAAAATACCCGCATCCACTTTTAAATATTTCAGCGGTCCGCCCTTGCGCGAATCTATACTGGCCATTATCCCCATATCCCGTTCCACCCGCATCAGCAACTGGTTCATCCTGCCCCTCTCAGGCGATTCTCTGTCGCCACTGCCCATATTGGTCTCAAAACCAAAAGGGCGCGCAAACATACCTGCCGTAAATGCGAATAGCTTATAACGGTTTTCAAAGAAGCGCCCCCAGAAGTCACGGATAAAGACCCCTCTTTCAGTACCGTCAAACTGTAATACAAACTGTATCGATGGCCCCTTACGCTCGGCAAAGTGTACATAATCGAAACGGATACGCCCCCGGCGTAGCATAAAGCGATTGTTGACATTAGGTGCAAAATCACCCCCATTAAAACTCTTCTGCCCCTTTTCCTGCGCCGCCTGGAACTGTGGCTGTATGTACCCGCTGATACGGATCTGGTCAAAACGCTTATACAGCGCTAATAACCCCTTGCCACTGTCTTTAGTGGTATCGATCATATCCATCAGGTATTGAGCCTTTAGCACAGTAAAAAAGAGAATAAAAAGCCCCAGAAGGACGACACGCTTACGCATTCCTGGAAAATTTTTTGCAAAGCAATAAGAATTTTATGTTACCTCAGTATTAAGTTAATGTTAACGATTACCTTTCTGGCTGTATCCTGCAGGGATAACATAAATTTGCCGCAAATTCAGTGTAATGGGACTCAATTCATTTTTCAAGATATTCTTACCCAAAGACAAGATATTTTACCAGTTATTCGAAAACGTTTCTTCCACCCTCGTAATCATGGGAGAAAAACTTAAAGAAGTAGTAAACGAACCCGATTTTGAAAAGCGTGGGCAGGTAATCAAGGAAATCGAAGATATGGAGCATACCTGCGATGAACATACCCACGAAATCTTTACCCAGTTAGGCAAAAATTTCATTACCCCCTTCGACAGGGAAGACATCCACTATCTCGCAACCGCTCTCGACGATATTGCAGATTACATACAGGCCTCCGCAAAGAAGATCAACTTCTATAAAGTGAACCCAAGCGATATAGGCATCCAGAAAATGGCCGACGTCATCGCAGAAGGCTGCGAAGCCGTACATCGTGCGGTAACAGAACTGCGCGATATGAAAAATATGCGTAAGATCACCGACGCTCTCGTTGCCATCAACAGCATCGAAAACCAGGGCGATGATATATTCGATATGAGCATTGAAAAACTGTTCGATACAGAACCCGATGCCAAAGAAGTGATCAAGAAAAGAGAGATCTATCAGGTGATGGAGATCGTTACAGATAAATGTGAGGATGCTGCGAATGTCATTGAGAGTATCATTGTAAAATACGCCTAACCCCCTTCTAACAGGACGTACCTGATTTAACCACAACCAACAGCGTATGACTTCTTTACTCATCACCATTATTGTCCTGGCGATCATTTTTGATTATATCAACGGGTTTCATGATGCAGCCAACTCCATAGCTACGATTGTTTCTACTAAAGTACTTACACCCTTTCAGGCCGTGATCTGGGCTGCGTTCTTCAACTTTGTCGCTTTCTTTATCTTTAACGACCATAAAGTAGCCAATACTGTTGCCAAAACGGTTCACCAGGAATCCATTACACTTGTGGTGATATTGGCAGGCGTCATATCGGCCATTATCTGGAACCTCATAACCTGGTGGTATGGTATCCCTTCATCTTCTTCGCATACCCTTATAGGCGGTTTTGCAGGTGCCGCCATCGCACACGCCGGGTTCTCCAGCATCGATTCGCAGAATATCTATACCACCCTCATCTTTATCGTACTGGCCCCCCTCATCGGTATGATCATATCCATCTTTATCACGATCGTTACCATGCAGCGTAACTTCTGGCTGAAGATTGCTATCATTTCAGTGGTGGTAGCAGTATGTGTTCTATTCATACCCTTTAAGAAACCGTTCGAAAAATGGGCCCTGCTCTCACTTGGGGTAGTGTTTATACTCACTTATTTTTACAATTACCTCAAAGGCGGAAATGCTTACCGCACCGCCAATATGTATAAAAAACTACAGTTGGTTTCCTCTGCCGCATTCAGCGTTGGCCACGGTGGCAGCGATGCTCAAAAAGCTATGGGGATTATTGCAGCCGCCTTGGTGGTAAATGGCAATTATCCAACCGTTGATATAGCCCTTAAAAACGCAGAATGGGTGCCGCTGGCCTGTTATGCAGCCATCGGCCTTGGTACTATGAGTGGCGGTTGGAAGATCGTAAAGACAATGGGTACCAAAATCACTAAGGTAACTCCGCTCGAAGGAGTCTGTGCTGAAACGGCAGGCGCCATTACCCTGTTTACCGCAGCTAATCTCGGCGCCCCTGCCAGTACCACACACACCATCACCGGCTCTATTATCGGTGTAGGGGCTACCAAAAGGCTCAGCGCTGTACGCTGGGGGGTAACGGTGAACCTCATTTGGGCCTGGATACTCACCATACCCGTGAGCGGGCTGCTCGCTATGGGCATATATAAGGTGCTCAGTCTGTTCATACCATAAGAATGATTTATTGCAATAATATCAACCTTCCCCTGCGGAAGGTTTGTTGTTTATAGTACCCTTACGCTGTTTCTGATGTTCCAGTTATATTTGCAGCACGTAATAATCGCTCAAAAGATATGCAGATGAAGAAAATTCTGGTAACCGGGGGTTGTGGCTATATCGGTTCGCATACCATTACAGACCTTATTGAAAATGGATACGACGTAATCTCCATCGATAATAACTCACGCAGCCATGCAGCCATGCTCGACGGCGCAGAAAAGATTACAGGCAGGCGCATCAAGAATTATAAGGTAGACCTCTGCGATTATGACGATACCTGTGCAGTATTCCAGGAGAATACCGATATAGAAGGTATTATACATTTTGCCGCTTTTAAAGCAGTAGGGGAGTCGGTAGAAAAGCCGCTGCTCTATTACGAAAACAATATCATCTCCCTTATCAATATCTTAAAATGTGCAGGGGAGTTCGACGTAAAACATTTTGTTTTCTCTTCCTCCTGTACCGTTTATGGTAACCCTGCCCATATCCCCGTTACAGAGTCTACACCACTGCAATCTGCCGCATCACCTTATGGCAGCACTAAACAAATGGGCGAACAGATGGTGAATGAAACGGTAAACAGCGGTAACCTCAACGCAATACTGCTGCGGTATTTTAACCCCGTAGGCGCACATCCTTCCAACCAGATCGGTGAGCTCCCCGTAGGCCGGCCGGCCAACCTTGTGCCCGCTGTCACCCAAACAGCTATTGGCAAGATCGGCCAGATGACAGTATACGGCAATGATTACCCTACACGCGATGGCAGTTGTCTGCGCGACTTTATACACGTATGCGATATCGCTCATGCACATACCCTCGCACTCAACTACCTCTTTGCAGGTAAGAACGAAATATCTTGCGAGGTTTTTAACCTTGGCTCCGGTCACGGACATACCGTACTGGAAGCCATCGCCGCATTCGAAAAGGTAAGTGGTGTACGCCTCAACTACACCATTGGCCCCCGTCGCCCCGGCGATGTAGTAGCCATTTATGCTAATAACGACAAAGCCGTGCAGGAACTGGGCTGGCATATAAAGTACAGCCTTGATGATATGATGCAGACGGCATGGCAATGGGAACTCCGCCTTAAGGAAGACGAGAACCTTTTCAGCGCCCAGGACCCTATTCTAAACTAAAACCTCCTGACCCCGCTTCGCACTGTCTTAAAACAAAATGCTGCCCCATTACAGGACAGCATTTGTATTTAAAAACCAACCGGATTAAAAACTATTTCTTAGCTGTGCTCTTCCTCGGCAGGCCATTCCAAACTTTCTTACCCGTCAGCCTTCGTACAAGGTACATGATACCAACAAAGATGAAGAAGAACGGCCCTGTAAAGCCAAGGAGTGCAATAAACTTGGTGCCGTAGAACCTTTCCATCGGTCTGCGTAACCTTTCTGCAATAAGGTACATACTCGGTACCATTACCAGCGTAAGGAAGAATGCAAAGATCAGACCGAAGATAATTGTCCAGCTTAACGGGCCCCAGAACACCACGCTGTCTCCACCAAAGAAGATATGCGGGTTCAGGTGCTGGAAGAACGACACAAAGTCGATGTTGAACCCTACCGCCAGCGGCAGCAGCCCCAGTATGGTAGCCACAGCCGTAAGCAGTACAGGGATGATCCTGATCCTGCCCGCCTGTATGGCAGCCTCACGGGTACGCATACCTCTGCCACGTAACTCATCTGTAAATTCTATAAGCAGGATACCATTCTTAATAACGATACCCGCCAGACCTACAACACCCACACCCAGCATGATGGTAGCGATCGTCATACCTGTAAGGGCATATCCCAGCAGTACCCCGATGATCGAGAAGAATATCTCTGTCAATACGATAAACGGTTTACTCATCGAGTTAAACTGCAGTACCAGTATCAGGAAGATCAAACCCAGTGCGGTAAGCAGTGCTGTACCAAGAAAAGCCTGTGTTTCAGCTTCCTGTTCACCCTGACCCGTTTGCTTGATCGTCACATCCGCAGGGATCTTATTCTTCGCTTTAAAGTCGGCAATCTTGTATCCCAGCTCTTTATTTACCGGCCCCGTCAGAGAAGGGTCAATTACATTACTCTGCAACTGGATAGTACGCTTCACGTTCTTACGCCTTATACCCCCTGATGTATTCGTATAGTCAACCTTCGCCACAGCGCCCAGAGGTACCTGCTTCACCATCATGGTATTCATATCCATAAAAGTGATGCGCATATTCATCAGGTCGGTAATATTATTACGCTGAAGATCAGTATAACGCAACTGTATCTTATACTCATCCTCCCCGTCCTTCAGCTTGCTCACCTCCTTACCAAATACAGCCGTACGGATATCCATACCTACCTGGCCCGTGCTCAACCCTTCCATCATTGCACGTTCCCTGTCTACAACAATCGTGATCTCCGGATTGTTCAGGTCCACATCCAGCTTAAGCCCTTCAATGCCATATATCTGGTTGGTATCCATATAATTTTCCAGATCGCTCGCAACTTTGGCAATCTCCTCAAACTTATCACCGGTGACCTCTATGTTCACCGGGGGATCTGTCGGAGGACCGGCATCTTCCTGTGCCACCTCAATACTGGCACCGGGAATACCCTTCATCTCAGCGCGTATCGCATCCATGATCGGCCCGGTTGTTTTGCCATGCCTCTTTTCAAACTCTACAAACGATACCTGTATACGACCCAGGTTGGGCTGTACACTGCGGTTATTATCACGCGGGTTGTTAGCACTCACCGCAACATTCGCAATTACACTTTCTACAATGCTGTTTGGCTCGCCCGGTCGCTCTTTACCCAATACCTTATACACTTTCTGTTCCAGTACATGCGTTACACTGTCCGTGTAACGTACATCTGTACCTGCGGGCAGTTTCAGGTATACATAGATAAAGTTGGGATCGCCGCTGGGAAAAAACGTACTCTTATTGCCACGAGCCATCAGTAGTACCACCGATAAGGGAAACAGCACGAACAGGCTTACAAGCATCCATGCCGGCCTGCGGCCCTTCAGTACCCAGCGCAGCAGGTTTTCATAATGGTTCATTAGCCAGGGCAGCGCCTTTTTCTGGAAATTATGAATAAGCCCATTCAGAATAAACCTGTTTACTACGGCCAGCAATGCCATAAAGAGCAGGAAGTTGGCAAAACCATGCCATCCCGACAGGTGCAGCACAACAGCAAAACCAATAGCCGCCCAGAACCACCACTTCTTAAATATCATCATCTTCGGCTCTTCATATTCCTTACCCTCAGGCTTCATAAAACTAACTGCAAAAACCGGGTTAAAGATAAAGGCCACGATCAGCGACGCCGCAAGCGTAAGGATCAGCATCGTTGGCAGGTAGATCATAAACTTACCAATCAGCCCCTTCCATAGCAGCAGGGGGAAGAACGGCGCCAGCGTGGTCGCTGTACCCGCCAGTACCGGTATAAATACCTCCCCGGCCGCCTCCTTCGCACTTCGTACAATCGGTACCTTGCCATTATTATAAATACGGTGCGTATTCTCTATCACCACAATAGCATCATCCACAATAATACCCAGCCCAAATAAGAGCGCAAACAATACAATAAAGTTCAGTGTTACGCTCGTGCCTACTACAAAATCCGCTACGGGCAGAAAGAGGAAGGCTACAAACACACTAAGTGGTACGCTCAGGGCCACAAAGAAGGCATTGGTTACACCCATAAAGAACATCAGGATAAGCAATACGAGTATAAAACCAATGATGATGGTATTTACCAGTTCATTAAAAGAAGTAGCGGTTTGTTTACTCTGGTCACCCGTGATCACCACTTTAAGATCCTTGGGGAGCTCTTCCGTACGCTTCATCTCTTCTACAATAGCCTTGATCTTATCGGCCGCATTGATAAGGTTCTCACCTGCACGCTTTACAATGTTCAGCGTAACCACGTTCTTACCGTCAAGGCGCGCATAGCTCTCTTTATCCTTAACAGTATCTTTCAGTTGCGCTATATCACGCAGGTACACAGAACCACCACGTGCACTGCTCCTTACCACTATGTTCTGCATATCCAGCGCAGTAGCAAACTGGCCCTTTACACGCAGGGTTCGTTTCATATCGCCCACCGATATCTGCCCGCCAGTGATATCGCGGTTCTCATAACTCACCGCATTCTCAATATCGCGGAACGTGATACGCGCCGCTTCCATTTTATAACGGTCCACATTGATCTGTATCTCCCTCTCAGGCGCCCCCACAATCTCAGCACGCGTAATCTCTGTAAGCTCCTCGAATCTGTCCTGCATCTTATCCGCGTACTCTTTCAGCTTAATACCGTCAAAGTCACCGCTCACATTTACAAACATGATGGGCATTTCACTAAAGGCAAACTCCTGCACATTAGGTTGCTGTGTAAGATCGTTTGGCAGATCCGTTTGTGCTTTATCAATCGCGTCCTTTACCTTCTGTTTCGCCAGTTCCGTTTTAATATCCGTGTCGAACTCTACAATAATAAGACTGAAATCTGTCTGCGAAGTACTGGTGATCTTTTTCACTTTGGCACCACTGATGCCCTTAAGTTGTTTCTCAATCGGGCGCGTTACCAGGTTCTCGATATCCTTGGGCGAGTTACCCACATACACTGTAGTTACGCTGATGGTAGGTACCACAATATCCGGGAACTGCTCCTTGGGCATGGTGTTGAACTTGGTCAGCCCATACAGCGAGATCAGTATGGCAATGATATATATCGCCGTCCGGTTGTCTACCGCCCAGCTCGTGGGCTTAAACTGCCGGAAAGTATCTTGTATTTTTTCCTTTAAATTCATAACAATTGTTTTGTTGGCTTGCAGTAAGCCATTGGCTTACGCTTGTGCATATACTTAAGTCCCTCGTTTATTTGGCATCTATTGTCAGCAACTGACCTTCATAGAGGTTCTGGTAACCACCGGTAACCAGTTGCTCACCCGCAGCAATACCCGATTTGATCTCCACCAGGTCGCCGTAAATTTCACCCGTAATTACATTCCTCTTTGCGGCAACCAGTTTGCCATTACCCTGCTTGATCACCACATATACATATTTACCCTTTTCGTCAGACTGTACTACGTTCACCGGTATCACTACGGCATTGGTAGCTGAGTAATCCTTGATGCGCATGATCGCGAGCTGGTTAGGCTTTATACCATTACCCGAAGGAATCTTTGCCTCGGCAATAAAACCACGTTGTGTAATATCGATCGACTGGCTGAGCAGGCTTACCGAAGTATTGAACTTCAGGTTGGCATCAGGTACTTCGGCTACTACAGGCGAACCTGTGCGAACACGGCTGATATAATTTTCAGGCACATTCGTAACAATCTTCATGCTGTTGCCGTTTACGATCTTGATCTGCGGGCCATTCGCCGTCATACCGCTGAAGGTTTCTCCAACACGTATGGCCACTACATCCGCAATACCACTTACATCGCTGTACACATTGCTGGCCTTCTGCTGCTCAAGCGCCACCTTTACATTTTCCTCCGCAGCAGTCAACTGGTTCTCAAGCCCTTCCACGTTGGTCTTGGCTGTAATCAGTTGCACCTCGGTGCCAATACCCTGATCCCACAGGTTCTTCTGACGCTGATAAATGTTTTTGGCAAAGCTGAGCTGTGTTTTAATGCCTTCCAGCCCCTTGCGTGCCGCTACAATGCTCTGTTGTATAATGGCATCATCAAGCTTAAGGAGCAATTGGCCTTTCTTCACCGCCTGGCCTTCGCGTATATAAAGTGCTTTTACCTGTGCAGGCCCCATACGCGGAGAAATATAAGAAATATTGTCAGCGTCAACCCTGCCCTGCAGGTCTATATAATGTTCAAAATTCTGCGTGGTAACCGGCGATACGCTCACCAGTTTTACCTTGGCTGCATTCGTCGCATTGGTATCTGTTTTTTGCAGCTCTTCTTCCAGTTTGCGAATCTCCGATTCTGTCTTGTTCCTGTCGTTCTTCAACTTTTCCAACTGTGCCTTCTTGTCATTGGCAGTAGCCTGGTCATCCTTTCTGCTTCCGCCGCAGGCCGCCAGCAGGAGCGAAACAGCCAGAAAAGGGATCAAATATTGTTTCATTACTAATTGGTTTTTATTTAAGTCATTCATTTTTATTCTCATAACAATCATCCGGTTTTAAAAACAGTAAACTATAGTTTGCCTGCGGCTTTGAGGAAATCAATCTTTGCATTGATGGCATCATACAGCGCACTGTAATAATTGTTCTGCGCAACCTTCAGGTCTGCATTTGCATTGTATATCTCCGAGTTGCTGCCCAGCCCCTGTTCATATTTCAGCTTACTTGTCTGGTAAACCTTTTCAGACAGTTCAATGTTCCTCTTCTGGTTATCCAGCGTCAGCAGGGCATTGGTCATATTCCTGCGCGATGCGTCTACATCGTTGTCTATCATCTGCTTCACCTGCTCTATCGTGTTGCTTACCTTCTGAAGTTCCAGCTTGGCCTTATCTATACGCGATCTCCGGGCAAAACCATCAAAAATAGGTACCGTTACCTTCAGCCCGATCAGCGATATCGTAAACCAGTCGCCCTTACCAAAGAAGTCAAACTTCTGGCGCTGCGCATTCTTCGTATAGTTCGCAAAAGCCGCTACCGTAGGAATATAAGTGAGTTTGTAGCGCTTTACATTGTATTCATTCAGGCGCTTGGCCAGGCCGAGCAGTTGTATCTGCTTATTATCGTTATAGTTAACCACACCATCATCCAGTACACCCGTTTTCAGGTCGGTATAGCTCAGCGTATCAGAAAGCACCAGCGTTTCTTTCTGAGGCATACCGATCAGGAACTTCAAACCGCTGTTGCCATTGGCAATCGTATTCTCCAGCTTCAGCTTTTCCGTCTTCAGGTTATTGAGCTGTACCGTTGTTTTGTCAATGTCGAGCCTTTCAGCAAAACCATTTTTAAACAGTTCATTCACATCGTGTAAAAGTTTCTCCAGCCTTACAATATTGGCATCTACACTCTCCAACTGCTTTTTACCTACCACCAGTTGATAGTACACTTTGTAAATGTTCGCCTTGATCTGTTCCTGCGTCAGCTCCACATTCTTACGCACATAATCCATAGATGCACTGCGCGCCTGTAAGCCTACAAACACCTGCCCGTCAAAAAGCAACTGGTTCAGGTCAAAAGCACCCGAAGCATTATACTTTGTACCAAACTTTACCGGCAGGTAAGTGCCCGCGGGCTGCCCCGCCAGCTCGCCCGGCAGCAACGAGGTAGGAATATTCAGGTAATCGTTTACCGAAATGCTTCCGGTAAGCTGCGGATAAGCAGCCGAAGTAATTTCTTTATTCGTTTGTTGCTGTATCTGTACATCCAGCAAGGCATTCTTAACCTGTATCGCATTCTGTGCGCCATAATCCACGCACTGTTTTACAGAAAATTCATTAACCCTCTGTGCCATTGCCGGTAACCACAACAAAGCCAGCGCGGGCAGAATCATCCTATTTAACCATTTTCTTTTCATCAGCTATTAGTTTTTTAAGTCGTTCTTGTTGATATTTTTGAATCAGTTTATATCCCTTTGGCGATGCCAGCCCGTAAAGGAAATGCAGCAGTATCTCACTTTCTATATAAGCGATATTAAACCTGCTCGTTTTACCATGAAAGGCCGGGTGAAAAGGTAACATCATACTCTCTACCCTGAACCTTGTAATGATGGTAATGTTAATATCTTCGCGATACAGCCCTTCAGCAATACCCCTTTCAATATTGTCTTTGATCATCGCAAACACAAACTCGCTTTTATGCTTCTCGATCTGCTGGTAAGCTTTGGGATGGTATTTCTGCAAATCGTATATCAGCGTGGGATTCATAGTATGAAACATCTCTTCCAACTGGTCCATCACCTTAAACATCTCATCTATCGCATTTACAGATGATGCCTTGTCCACAGTACAGCAACGCTCACTGTCCGACAGTTCCTCCATCAGCACCGCCTCCACCAGCTCGTCCTTATCTGCAAAGAATAAGTAGATCGTCTTTTTGGAAACTCCGCTGTGCTCGGCAATGTCGTCCATCGTTACCGACCTGACGCCATAACGCATATACAGTTCATTCGCCTTCGATAATATTCTTTCTTTTGCCTCCATATTGTATAAAAATCGAGCGCAAAACTATGGAAACTTTTATTGTTGCCAAAGTTTCCATCCCTTTTTTTTGCCATTCGTCACAATAACTTAACACAGACCAATGAAAAAATTGTTGTTCAACGGGCCGGGATAGTCGGCGCCGAAACAACTACCTTTGCGGTGTACAAAAATTAATGGTATGCATAAACCATTCAGTTACAAAAAGTTCCTTCAGTATTTCCTCCAGGGTCTGCTGATTCTCGCACCGGTTACGATAACCCTTTACGCACTATACTGGGTATACGATAAAATAGACAGCATCCTCCGCCCCGTAGTACATATCCCCGGCATTGGCTTCATCATCATCATTGCCGCAGTGGTTTTTGTCGGGTGGATCAGCTCCTTCTTTGTAATGGGCCGGGTACTCTCCATCTTCGACGGCCTCCTCGAAAAGACGCCGGGCATCAAACTCATCTACGGCTTTATTAAAGACTTCTTTGAAGCATTCGCTGGCGACAAAAAGAAGTTTACCGTAAGCGTACTGGCCAATATTGACGACCGCGACGTATGGCGCATAGGTTTTGTTACCCAGGACGATATGACCCACTTCGACCTGGTTGATTATGTGGCTGTATATGTCCCCATGGCTTACTCCGTGGCCGGGAATGTTTACGTTATCCCACGCACACGCATCCGCGAAATCAAAACCATCAGCTCCGCACAAGCCATGAAGTTTGCCGTAAGCGGCGGCGTAACAGATGTAGTGGAAGACGCAGGCTGATGAAGGTAAATCATTACTAACCGGTTGCTTTTACCGGTATCAGGTACAACACTGCCGGCCTGATCAGGCAATCACATGCCTGGTAAAAACCAATTCAGCCGGTTGCAAAAAGGGATGATACCCCACTGATACCCCACTGATACCCCACTGATGCTCCAGTGATACCATACCGGTACGGCATATTGAAAGAGAGAAGGTGTAGCAGCACAATCTGTGCAATCAATGCTTTAATTTCGCATTTACATAACTAACATATGAAATATATCCTGCTCGCCGCAGCACTGTTGCTGCATGGCATAAAAGCCCGGTGCTGGGGCTTTTATGCCCATCAGAAAATCAACTATTATGCCGTTTTTCTGCTGCCGCCCGAAATGCTCGGTCTTTACAAAACGCACATAAACACCCTGAGTACACATGCCGTAGATCCCGACAAACGCCGCTACGCGGTGCCCGGCGAAGCACCACGGCATTATATCGATCTGGACCACTATGGCGCCTGGCCCTACGATTCTCTTCCGCGTAAATGGCCCGAAGCAGTAGCCCGGTATTCAGAAGACAGTCTGCAAGTCCACGGTATTGTACCCTGGCATATACAGGTAGTACTGGCACAGCTCACCACAGCCTTCCGCCAAAAGAACCTCACACGTATATTAAAATACAGTGCCGATCTCGGGCATTACATCAGTGATGCACACGTACCCTTACATACCTGCAGTAACCATAACGGGCAAAAAACCAACCAGCAGGGCATTCATGGTTTTTGGGAGAGCAGGATACCCGAGCTGCTCGCCGGAAAAGAGTTTGACTTTTTCATTGGCAGGGCGGTATATCTCTCCAACCCGGAGCAGTACATCTGGGCGCGCGTACTCGAAAGCGCCCGTGCAGCAGACTCGGTACTGCTCTTCGAACGGCAGCTCTCAGCCCGTTTCCCGGGCGATCGTAAGTATGCCTTTGAAGAACGCAACGGCATAGTCGTACGCCAGTACTCAGAAGCCTATACTCTGGCTTACAACCACTCACTTGACGGTATGGTGGAAAAACGCATGCGGCAATCTATATTATCCATAGCCAGTTTCTGGTACACCGCATGGGTAAATGCCGGTCAGCCAAACCTGTATGAATTAATGAATAAACAGCCCGATGAAGAAGAGCTTAAAGCCATCGAAATATTAAACGGGGCATGGAAAAACGATACCCAGAAAGGGCGGAACTGTGAGTGAGCCAAAATGGCACTGCCAGTATCAACTTAGTAGGGGTATTCATGCATAAGGTATTAAATTATTCCTATACTTTTATGCAACTAATCAAAGCTGACATATGGCCGAAGAAAAAAACTTTTCCGTGGAAGAAGCCCTCATAGACGTACTGGGCTTTGTAAAAAAAACATCCCTGACATTTTTCGACAACAGCTTCCGGCCGTGGCGGATATTCGATAATACCCTTATAATAGTCAGAAAAGGAAAATCGCACCGTGAAGCCTATGGCCGCCTGCCCGCCGGTAAAAAATATGTCAGCCACTTCCTGTATTTCGTGCTCGCACTGTCCATCTTTCTGAGCTATTACAAAGGCGTATTGTACAATACAATGAACAATCTTTCCGATAATCTCCCCGATTTTATCGCCTCCACCAATAATTACATCGCCCAAACCTCGGTGCGGCAGATCATCTTTCTCTATTTCCCTGTGATCGGTGTCATATACCTGCTTGTTAAGCTGATCTCCTATGGGCTGCAGAATATCTTCAGGAACATTTTGAGCTCAGACAGAAAAAATGCACGCTATTTCTTCGAACGGATCATCTTCTTTACCCTGGCCACCCTGCTCATACTGCTGGTATTGCCCGTATACATTCTTGGCTTGGTACGATCAGAAAACTACGAGCTGATCAGCACTGCACTCATGTATATTTACCTCTTTTACGCTACCCTCTTCCTGCCCTGGCACCATTCACCCTATTACTCCGGTAAGCTCAGTACAGATGTAGAATCCAATAAACAGCAGGTCAGTTACTGGCATGGCCTCTCCGGCACACTGCTGGCTGTTTTCTTCGTCTTTATGATCAATGTTTATGCCATTAAAACGATCTTTGGCTTCACCATCAGCAAAGTAGGCTTTCTGCAATACGAAACCAAAGTAAGGATCATCCCCGGTGCACCCGGCGATAAAACAGCACTTATATTCTCTGCCGGAAAAGCTCCCGGCGATACCATACTATCCGCTGATATACTGTTAACAAATACCTGGAACAGGGATATCTTTATCGACAACGATAGTGCCATCATGCTCTACCCTGTCAAAAATGCACAGGATACCATTTTCCTGTTCATGCCCCCGGACGCCGATAGTACACCCAAACAGGCAAAATTTACAAGGCTGGAGCAGGGAAGTACAGCCTGCTGCAAGCTCGTTTCAAACCCCGTCCCCGCAAGATACCTGGCTGCAATCCGCAACAGTAACGGCGCCAGGATCCGCTATAAAATAAAGTACTATCCCGGAAATAAGGCAGAAACAACCCGTCAGGACTCAATGACCGTAATACTCCGGGACAAGCCATAACAGCGAATAACATCCCGGTTTACCAACTGCCAAATGGCGTAATTGGTAAAATTACGGTACTAAAAATAGGGGGTTTTCCCGGGAATGTGCTGTATATATTTGTATAACAAAAAGTATAACAGACAATAGTGGAGTTAAACTTTTAGACCAATAGCAAACAAATTATGAGAGAACAACAATTAACCAGTAGCTTTATAGCTATGAAAACACTTTTTTTTATATCATTTATACTGGCAGTTGTCACAATGTCGTGCACCAAGTCCACCCTCATTCCGCCGGACGCTGGTGCCAGCACGTCCCCCAAAACCACCATCTCCACCTTCCCAAAACAGCAAAGCAGGTTACTGTTTAATCTCCTCAACGGGGAAGAAAAATATAATGAATGGACCGTACACCTGAAAAACGGGATGCAGCAGCTTACGCTTACCCCCGTTCAGCGGCAGTTCATAGAATCATTACTGCTCGAAATGAATATAACATGGTTTGCACAACCTGTACGTGCTATCGAAAGCCGTATTCAGCATATCGATGCTATGGCACTCATAATGTTCGCCAATAATAAAAACCAATACCTGTACCTGTTTCATTATCTCCAATACAGTACTTACAACGATTTTTTAGCTAACTTGCAGAAAGAGCAGGGAGCACCCGATGACGATATTACGGCTGGTGGCGATGCCACAGAATGTACCTGTTCAAAAAAAATGGATGGATGCGTAGGCACAACAACCTGCCAGGCTGAAGTGTCCTGCAAGCGTACAGAAAAGGGCTGTGGGCTGTTTTGGCTTTATGATTGCACAAGTAAATGCACAACGATGACCGTGCAACAATAAAATATTGGTAAGCACATCATTCATAATGCAGTAATATAAAGAACGATGTACCCATTTAAAACTAAAGAAAGTAAAGAATGTTAAACTTGTCAACAGACTCAACAATGGAAAACAATACTGTTCTGCTCGGTAAGTTGCTTATACTGTCAGTTTTGACAGCCGCAGCAAGCTTTGCAATGATGATGCTAGTCACCAGTCTCTATGTAGCCCTCATTCCAACGGCTATTTTTTGCTTGCTCATCCTCCTGCTGTTCCGAAAGCCGATAAGATCCCTGAGTCCTGTAAAAGGAATAGGGCTGTTATTCATAGCATCATTTGCAGTAATGCTCCTCACCGCTGTTATTGCGGCAATCTTTCCCCTCGAAGGAATAAGCAGCGGTAGTGGCGTTATGTCTTATCTGGTAAATTTTTTACGGATCGTGGGTGCAGGTATTGTTATGGCCGCTGTTCTTGAAATCATCATTTATTTTTCCGGCAGCAGGAAAGATACAACTTCTGGCAGAAACACTACCCTTACCGCCTGAGCTTGGAATCAAATGCACTGTCAGGTTCCGTGCCGGCAAGCGCTTATATCATGCAACAATATATTTATGAAGGTAAAACCGTTGTAACTGCTGTTTTACTTACAGGTTTTCTTGCACTCCTTCTGTTTCCATCCTGCCGCAATACACCCCGCAAACCCAATTCTTCCACACAGGCGGGCCTCAATTTTACTACCGATACACTCGATATCGGCGCCCTGCGTATGGGTGAGCAAAAAACATTTACCATTGGCGTAAACAACCACAGCGATACCCCCGTTACTATTCAGAAATTTGTGAGCTCCTGTAAATGCCTGCTGGTAGATTCACAGGCCGTCACCCTGCCCGCAGGAGCAGCATGGACCCTTAAAGCCAGCTTAGAAGTGCAGCCTGACGAAAAAGGCCAGGTTTTCCGCTATATCGGTATCCGTACCACCGAACCCACCCCCTTTAAAGTTGCCGTTATCCGGGCCCGCATCATTTAAACAGGACGCCATCCCTGTGTACTGCAGCACGTAAAAAACACCGGCTCCCCGTCCGGTCAGACCGTTGGTGTTCCCGCGTAACTTCCAAAAAAAACTTTTTTAGCCAATCGTTACTTTTGTACAAAGCACGATACATGACAATGTCTACCATACAGGCTGGCAAACACAACTTCAACGCAGGCCCTTCCGTACTCCCGAAATCTGTTTTTGAACAGGCAGCACAAGCCGTACTGGATTATAATAATACCGGTTTATCCATCCTCGAATTGGGGCACCGTACGCCCGTCTTTGAAGCCGTAATGGCCGAAGCCCGCTCCCTGGTTAAAGAACTCATGCAACTCGATGACAATCACGAAGTATTGTTCCTTCATGGGGGAGCAACCACACAGTTTATGCAGGTACCCATGAACCTGCTCGACGAAAAAGACACAGCAGCCTATACCGAAACGGATATATGGGGTACAAAAGGTATTAAGGAAGCTAAGCTCTTTGGTAAGGTGGAAGTGGTATGCAGCAGCCGCGACAGCAACTTTACATATATACCCAAAAACTTTGCAGTACCCAACGACGCACGTTACCTGCACATCACCACCAACAATACCATTTATGGTACACAATGGCAGGATATACCGCATACAAGCAACGTACTGGTAGCAGATATGAGCAGTGATATCCTGAGCCGGTCGCTCGATTTTAACCGCTTCGATCTGATCTATGCAGGAGCACAGAAAAATATTGGTGCAGCGGGTGTTAACCTTGTAATAGTCAATAAACAAATACTGGGCCGCACCAAACGCCCTATTCCCTCTATTATGGATTACCGCAATCACATTAAGGAAAATAGTATGCTCAACACCCCTCCGGTATTTGCGGTATATGTATGTCTGCTTACGCTCCGCTGGCTGAAAGAACAGGGAGGTATACCTGCCATTGAAAAGATCAATGAACAGAAAGCCCGGCTCTTTTATGACACCCTCGACAGCCTGCCCATTTTCAGGGGCACAGTAAATAAAGAAGACCGCAGTAAAATGAACGCGGTTTTCGTAATGGAGAACGAAGCACTCGAAAAAGAGTTCCTCGAACTTTGTACCGCTTCAGGTATGGTAGGAGTAAAAGGCCACCGCAGTGTGGGCGGCTTCCGGGTATCCATGTACAACGCACTTAGTTTCGGCAGTGTCGTTGCCATAACCAGCCTGATGAAGGATTTCGCACAGCGCAAAGGATAATCCACCACCCGGTACGGAACAAAATGAATGTATTAAGTTTGCACCAAATTCTCAAAATGGTAACAGTAAGTCCTTTTAAAGCACTCAGACCCGAAGCAGGTTATGCCAGAGCGGTAGCATCGCGTCCGTACGATGTACTCAACAGTAAAGAAGCCAGAGCAGAAGCACAGGGCAACCCCAATTCCTTTTTGCACATCACGAAGAGCGAAATTGACCTGCCCGACGATACAGACACGCACACCCAGGCGGTATATGATAAAGCAAAAGAGAACCTTACTGCGTTTATCAGTCGTAATATCCTGTTTCATGAGAACAAAGCCTGTTACTATATCTACCAGCTTATAATGAATGGCAGAAGCCAGACGGGCCTCGTATGCGGAAGCAGTGTAGACGATTATGAGAACGGGCTGATCAAAAAGCACGAATTTACCCGCCCCGAAAAAGAACTGGACAGGATCAATCATATCAAAACAACGGGTGCACAGACGGGTAACGTTTTCCTTGCCTACCGTAACGTAGCTGAACTGGACACCCTGATCGCAGGCTGGCAAAAGGATAAAAACCCCGTGTATGATTTTGAAGCAGAAGATGGCATACGCCATACGGTATGGATCGTAAACGACGATGATACCATCAAAGCAATCACAGACCTGTTTAAAGAAAAGGTAGACTGCACCTATATCGCTGATGGACATCACCGTGCAGCCTCAGCCGCAAAAGTAAGAGCAGCCCTTGGGGGCGCCGCACAGCCCGGTGCAAACTACTTTCTTACCACTTTATTCCCGGCAAGCCAGCTCAGCATCATGGACTATAACCGTTTGGTACAGGATTTGAACGGGCATACCCCGCAAAACCTCCTGGAGGCTTTAGAAGACAAATTCATCGTAGAAAAAGCCAATGGAGCAGTAAAGCCATCCACCCTGCATGAGTTCGGTCTCTACCTTGGGGGCAAATGGTACCGCCTCACAGCCAAGCCGGGTACCTACGCTACCGATCCTGTAGGAATACTGGATATCAGCATCCTGCAGGAAAATGTACTGGACCCCCTGCTGGGTATAAAAGACCAGCGTACAGACAAAAGGATTGATTTTGTAGGCGGAATAAGGGGGCTGGCTGAACTCGAACGCAGGGTAGACAGCGGCGAAATGGCTCTGGCAGTGAGCCTTTACCCGGTAAGCATACAGCAGTTATTCGACATCGCCGACAGTGGTAATGTCATGCCACCCAAAAGCACATGGTTTGAACCAAAGCTGAGGGATGGCCTGCTCACCCACCTGATCAGCAGTTGACCAGCAGGCAGGAAGATGACTACGGCAACCCTGCTTTACATATCTTTACAGACAATGAAACGCATATTCTTCTTATTGGTAGCAGCCATAATAGTTACTGTTGCACAGGCACAGGATGTGGCGCAGTTGCACGAAACGGCAAAGAGCTTTATACGCCAGGGCGATTTTCCCAATGCCATACTGGTACTGAACCGGGCATTGCAAAAAGAACCGCAACACCTTGGCGTAGCTAAAGACCTTGCATTTTGCTACTCCTACCAGAATGATAATAATAAAGCGCTCGACATCATCAAACCCCTGCTCGACAGGGACGACGCAGACGACCAGTGTTTCCAGATAGCAGGTAATATCTACAAAGGGCTCGACCAGGCTAAAGAATGTGAGAAGATGTACCGCAAGGGCATCAAACGCTTTCCACAGAGTGGTGCCCTTTATAACGAACTGGGCGAGTTGCTCTGGGCACAGAAGGATTATACAGCTATCAAACAGTGGGAAAAGGGTATAGAGAACGACCCCAACTACTCAGGCAATTACTATAATGCCAGCAAATACTATTATTTCAGCACCGACCGCACCTGGGGGTTGTTGTATGGGGAGATCTTTATCAATATGGAACCGATGGGCAGCCGCACACCGGAAATAAAAAAACTGCTGCTGGAAGGCTACAAGAAGCTGTTTGCAGATACAGACATTACAAAAGGCACAAAGAAAAACAGCTTTTCAGAGGCCTTTCTCCAGGCACTCAACCGTCAGGGAGGAGCCATAGCACTGGGCATCAATCCCGAATCGCTCACCATGCTCCGTACACGTTTTATACTCGACTGGTATAGCGAAGGAAACAATCGTTTCCCTTACCGCCTGTTCGATATGCAGCGGCAATTACTGCAGGAAGGTATGTTTGAAGCCTATAACCAATGGGTATTCGGGGCAGCGCAGAACCTGCCTGCCTACCAGAACTGGACCACCGCACATCCCGCCGAATCTTCCGAGTTCAGCCGTTTCCAGAAGGGGCGTATTTTCAAGATCCCCGGCGGGCAGTACTACTATCAGTAAAAGTAGTTATATAAAAGGTCGATGTTCAAACACTGAGTTTAATAATTTCTCCTATATTTGTAACCTAAATAAATAATAAAATGAAAAAATTAATTGTTCCTTTCGCGTTATCAGCCCTCGTTTTTGCCTGCACGAATGCACCTGAAGCAGACAAAGCTGCCACTACAGACAAACAGGAAGTAAAAGCAGCCGATGGCGCCAGCTATGTTATCGACGCTTCTTCTTCCGTTACCTGGACGGGTACAAAACCCAATGGCTCACACTCAGGCACATTCAAACTGAAAGACGGCAGCCTCGCTGTAAAAGACAGCGCCCTCACCGGTGGTTCTTTTGTAATCGATATTACCTCACTTAATAATACAGATCTCGCGGCCGATACCGCCAGTAAAGCAAAACTGGAAGGTCACCTGAAAAGCCCCGATTTCTTCGACGCAGCTAAATACCCTACTGCAAAATTTGAGATCACAGGTGTGGAACCATTCAAATACGACAGCCTCACCATGAAAGATGTGAAGATGAAAGATGCTACACATACCATCAAAGGCAATCTTACCCTGAAAGACAGTACTAAAAACGTTTCTTTCCCTGCTAAAGTGAGTGTTACAGCCACACAGGTTACTGCAATGGCAGATTTCAATATCGACAGGACAGTTTGGGGCATGAGCTACAAAGGACCCAACAATCCGCAGGACTGGTTTATCCGCAAAGAAGTGAATATCAAGATCAACCTGAGCGCTACCAAAAAATAATTATTGCAATAAACCATATTGAGCCACCCGCGTAAGCGGGTGGCTTTTTTATTTGTGGTATTTTACCTAATTTGTAGCAGTAAAACCATAATATGGAAGAAAGAGATAAAGAACTCTGGCGGGTGGCTAAGAAAAGAGCCAACTTTCAACGCAGCCTCGGTACATACGTAGTAGTAATAGGGCTGCTCTGGTTTATCTGGTGGTTTACAGCCGGCAGAAGAGGAGTCAATATGGGCATGCCATGGCCCGTATGGGCAATGATCGGCTGGGGTATCGGTCTTGTATTTCAATATATGAACGCCTATGGCTCAAGCAGGAAAGACCTGACCGAAAGAGAATACGAACGACTGAAACAAAAAGACCGCTAACCGCTTTTCCTGTAGAACAACACGGTACGACCGGCACTTAAACGACACATAACGATTGCAATGGAACCAAAAAGACTATTCGACTGTATAGAAAATCAATTGGCCGGCGGTGGCCTCGCAGAAATGCTCGCCGGAAAAGAAAATGGTAAATGGCGTACCTACAGTACCCGGGATGTAAAAGACATTGTCGACAAGCTCGCCGGAGGACTGGCCAATATGGGTATCGGCTGCGGCGATATGACAGCAGAAGGAAGAGACAAAATCGCCATACTCAGTAAAAACAGACCCGAATGGGTGATGCTCGACCTTGCCGTACAGCAAACGGGTGCTATTCTTACCCCTATCTATCCCACCATCAATGTAAATGAACTGGAGTTTGTGCTGAACGATGCTATGGTTAAAATAGTGTTTGTAAATGATGAGGATACCTACAATAAAGTAGTCAGCATACGCGACCGCGTACCCTCCCTGCGCGACATTTTCTCTTTCGAACACGTAGCCAATGCCCGGCACTGGAAAGAAGTGATCAATGCTTCTACCGCAGAAGCCAGCCTTACAGTTAAAGAGAATGCCGCTAAGATCGGTTATGACGACCTGGCAACGATCATTTACACCTCCGGCACTACAGGCACACCAAAAGGAGTTATGCTCAGCCACAGTAATATCCTGAGCAATGTAATGGCTTCCATACCCTGTTTTCCTCCCGGCGACCAAATGCGCGCCCTGAGCTTTCTCCCGCTCAATCATATCTTTGAGCGCATGGTAACCTACCTCTACCTCTTTCGTGGAGTATCGATCTATTATGCAGAAAGCCTCGAAACCATCGGCGATAACCTGAAAGAAGTAAAGCCTCATATGTTTACTACCGTTCCGCGGCTGCTCGAAAAAGTGTACGACAAGATCATGCAGAAGGGCGCCGAACTTACAGGTGCTAAAAGAAAACTGTTCTTCTGGGCGCACGACCTTGCAGAAAAATTCGAGATCAATAAAAAACAGGGCGTTTGGTATACAATACAACTGGGCCTTGCCAATAAACTCATATTCAGCAAATGGCGCGAAGGGCTCGGAAATACCCTTAAATGCGTAGTAACGGGCGGCGCAGCCTGCCAGGTAAGACTGATCAGGATATTTACAGCAGCCCGCATACCAGTAATGGAAGGATACGGGCTCACAGAAACCTCCCCGGTAATCAGCGTAAACCGTTTTAATGAAGATGGACGTATGTTTGGTACAGTAGGCCCGCTCATCGATGGGGTAGACGTGAAAATTGCTGAAGACGGAGAAATACTCTGTAAAGGCCCGAATGTGATGATGGGCTATTACAAACGCCCCGACCTTACCGCAGCAGAAATGACCGATGGCTGGTATCATACCGGCGATATTGGTATGCTGGTAGAAGGAGCCGGTACCTATAAGCAGTTCCTGAAAATAACCGACCGCAAAAAGGAACTCTTTAAAACAAGCGGTGGCAAATACGTAGCACCGTTACCAATAGAAAACAAGCTGAAAGAATCGATGTTTGTGGAACAGGTAATGGTAGTGGGCGCAGAGAAAAAATTCGTCGGTGCACTGATCGTACCCTCTTTTCCCAACCTTAAAGACTGGTGCCGGCAAAACGGAGTTCCTTATACCTCAAACGTAGAGATCATCCACAACGAAAAAGTTATCGATATGTTTAAAGACCTTGTGGAAAGCTTTAATAAGTTTTTCAATCATGTGGAACAGGTCAAAAAATTTGAGCTCCTGCCTTATGAGTGGAGCGTGGAAACCGGCGAAATGACCCCCAAACTTTCCTTAAAACGGAAAGTAGTTATGGAAAAATACAGGGATGCCATTGAGCATATTTATGCCTAAAAGCGCCTTGCAACAATAGTGCAAATTTAGCATTTGCTAAAAAAAACGGCCTTTTTTCGATTTTTAACACACTTTTCTATCTCCGAATAAGTATGTCTATTACCTTAGGCACTATCAAATACTAATCTGATGGAACTCTTATTCGCAGCACTACTCATTATTATCCTTGTCGTATTATTGAATTACGGCGGAAATATTTCACGACAGTTGGCACGGCTTGAAGCCGAGGTAGACCAGCTTCGGCGTCATCTGTTAAAAAACACCGGCACAACTTTACCAGCAGAGCAAACGCAGCAACCTGTACAAGAAGTAGTACAGTCTCAACCAGGCGTATTGCCACAGCAGGTTGATCCTGTTATTACGGAAGAACCTGTACAACCAGCCCCCGAAGCCTTTACACTACCGGTAACAGAGTCGGCCCCGGCTCCCGCAACCGTTGTGGAGATGCCGGAAACCATCATACCACCTGCTGTAACGGTAACGCCAACCCCTTCCATAAAAGCACCGGCCGATATCGAAAAATTTATTGGGGAAAACCTCGTCAGCAAAATTGGTATCGGTATACTCGTGCTCGCTATCGGCTTCTTTGTAAAATATGCCATCGACAATAACTGGATCGGTCCGGTAGGCCGCGTGAGTGTAGGAATGCTTTGCGGCTGTATCCTTATTGTACTGGCCCATCGCCTGCGAAAGAACTATGTGGCCTTCAGCTCAGTACTCGTAGGGGGTGGTATCGGCGCTTTCTATTTTACTATTACCCTCGCATACCAGCAGTTTCACCTGTTTGAACAACTGCCCGCTTTTATCATCATGATCATTATTACGGCCTTCGCTGCAATACTTTCATTGCTGTACAACCGCCAGGAGCTGGCCGTTATTGCAATAGTGGGCGGCTTTGCAGCGCCATTTATGGTGAGTACTGGCAGCGGCAATTACATCACCCTGTTTACCTATATGGCCTTGCTCAACTGCGGATTGCTGGCAATAGCTTACTTTAAAAGCTGGCGGCTGCTGAATGTGATCGCCTTTATATTTACTACACTGATCTTTACAGGCTGGCTGGCAACAGAGGCATTCAGCAATACCGTTTCAAGATGGCTCATTTACCGCAACGGCTTTATATTCGCAACGGTATTTTACCTGCAGTTCTTCCTCATCAGCATCGCCTGCCAGGCAGCGCGTAAAGTAAAGTTCCTTACGCTCGATTTTGTGCTGCTGCTGATCAATACCTGTGTCTATGCCGGCCTGGGGCTTATCTGCCTGCATGCAATGAATGAGGCGAATGTAAAAGGCTTTTTCAGTGTAGCCCTTGGTCTCTTTAACCTGCTCGCTTCATGGCTGCTGCTCAGGCGTACCGGGAAAAGAACTACCATCCTTTACCTGCTCATTGGTATTACACTCACCTTTATTTCACTTGCCGCACCGCTTCAACTGAACGGTAATTATATTACCCTTTTCTGGGCTTCCGAAACTGTACTGCTGTTCTGGCTGTATCAACGTTCCAGGATATATCTTATGCAATTGGCTTCGGTAATGATTTGGGTCGCTATGCTCATCAGCCTCCTGATCGATTGGGGAAATATTTATTTCGACTTCAGCAGAACAGCCATGACGATCATCGCCAACAAAGGGTTTATAACGGGCGTTTATGCAGCAGTTGCCACATTCCTCCTGCTGCTCTTACGGAAACGCTACGACGCCTGGCCGGTAAAAATAAACGGCATGCTGATGCCAGGCCAGGCCGCGTTGTACACCGCTTCAATGCTGCTGCTGTACCTTTCAGGTGCACTTGAAATTATGTTCCAGTTAGGCCAGCATTACCCCGGAAGCGGTATACGGCTGCTCTATCTTTTCTTATTCAGTATGCTGTTTGTATTTACCCTTCTCTTTATATCGCGGCGGTCAGTGCTGTTGAGAATATCTAATGTAGTGGTTAACCTGTTATTGATACTTGCTGTTGTATTTTACCTGCTGTTGATCTCATCTGTCTATGGCATTCAGGCAGAGCTCATCACCTCTGCCAGATCGCAGTGGCATTTTACAGCACACTGGCTGGGAGTACTCACCTTTATCATACTGCTGGTACAGCTTGCCCGGCAGTTGAAAAAAGATAATGACAGTGAACGCTTTAGTTTTGACTTTGAGGGCGTGGCCTGGGTCATGTGTGCAGTAGGAGTTATAGTCGTTACTGTTGAACTGCAACTACTGGCCAACCAGCTCTTTTATAGCGCAACCAGGCCCCTGGCAGGCATCAGCAGGGTATACACCCGTACAGGCATGCCGGTAGTGTGGGGACTTTGTTCTTTTGCACTGATGTGGGCGGGTATGAAATACAGGTACCGTACGTTGCGCATTATCTCGTTAGCACTGTTTGCACTTACGCTGGTTAAGTTATTTATTTTCGATATCAGGGATATTTCAGCAGCGGGTAAGATCATTGCTTTCTTCTGTCTTGGCGTACTGCTCTTACTGGTTTCCTTTATGTATCAACGCCTTAAAAAAATAATTATTGATGATGACAATAAATAATAAACACATCGTGCTCCTCCTGCTGGGTGTATGTAGTATGCTGAGCGGGGTAAACGGCCAACCAGGTTTTGCCTGGAAAGCCGCTATAGATCCGGTGCCGCATAACGGGTTTTACAGGATTGCATTACCGCCCGCTCTGCTGGCAAAGTGTTACTATGAAGGAACTGTTCCTAAAGACCTGCGCCTGTTCACGGAAGAAGGCAGGGGGGTAACCTATGTGTTTCAACCAGACCACGTCCCGCTGCAGGACGACAACTTTGAAAACCTGCCGTTAATGGCCACCAGTATTGATGATAAAAGCAGGCTGTCGGTAGTGGTTGAAAATACAACCGGTGAACTGCGGGCCCGGCTGGTGCTCGTGATTCGTAATACGGATGTTTGTCAGCAGGTAACAATAAGTGGCAGCGATGATAATAAACAATGGTTTGTTATCCGCGATCACATATCCCTCAACTGTCATTTCAAATCAACCGATGGCCAATTCTTGCAGGATATTGATATCGCACCCAGCAGGTACCGTTATTTTAAGATAACTACCGGGAGTAAAGACCAGTTGCCGGTAAATATCCGGAAGGTGGGCGTATGGAAAAAACAACCAGTGCGTATGCCGGTTGTACAACAGCTACAGGCAACAGCGATACAGCAAAAAGACAGCACTGATGGAATATCCTATATAAGTGCAGTGTTTCCTGAACCAACCCTGCTCGACCAGTTGCGTATAGGCATTACAGGAACAAAGTTTTACAAAAGAGAATTTACCATGCGGGTACGGAAAAACGGCAGTTGGCAGGTATTGGGTCCAATGATGTTGCAGACAGGTAAGGAGCCTGTTTACCCGGTTGGCCTCGTGGCAGATACGGTACTGTTCGAAATCTATAACCAGGACAATCCGCCGCTGAAGGTAGACAGTATCTATGCAGGGATGATAACTCGCTACCTCCTGGCCTACCTGGATTCGGGTACGCGGTACGAATTACAGTGGGGTAATCCACTTGCCGTCCTGCCCCGCTACGATCTCGATTCTTTTCTCGACAGTATAGGCACCAACATCGGTACTGCAATACTGCAACCTTCGGTGGCTAAACCCGCACTACCAGCAGAAGAATGGCGCGGGCGTAAAAAAGAGAACCGGCTGTTTATATGGCTCGCACTGGCCGCAGCCTTACTGATCCTTTTATTTCTTACTTTTAAAATGACCCGGAAGGTGGGTACGGCTTCGGGCGATGAACTGGAACACGAATGACGTTTATAAAGCTTTACTATGATCATTTATAATGTTACTGTAAAACCGGCTGCCGCGATAGCGGAACCCTGGTTACAATGGCTCAGAGACGAGCATATTCCTGCAATAATTGCCACAGGTTGTTTTACAGATGCCCGTGTACTGCGGCTCCTTGAAGTAGACGACTCAGAAGGCCCTACCTATGCTGTTCAGTACTTCGCCGAAAGCAGGGCACAATACAACCGTTATATCGAGCTTTTTGCCAAAACACAACGGCAGGCGGGGTTCGACAAATGGGGCGATCAATTCATTGCTTTCCGCTCCGTTATGGAGGTTGTTAACTAAATGTGCAAAACAAAAAAAACATATTTTGACAGTTATAAATCATTTGTATATTCCCCTGAAACCCACGTCGGTAAAGGATTCTAATGGTGTTTAATGAAACCCGCTGTGGTAAAGGGTTTCAGCGCTTGCTGGGGTGTATTTGCAAAATTTACAGGTAAAGATCAATCACCGGGAACCCTTGTGTACAGCGGGTTGCAGCGTTTTTTAAATAAATAATAACTGATAAAAAAACTTGTTAGAAATAAAAACCCTATATATTTGTTGCTGTTATTAAAATACAACTTTTTATTATGAACAAAGCAGAATTAATCTCGAAGATTGCTGATGACGCAGGTATCACTAAAAGCCAGGCTAACGAAGCGCTGGATTCTTTTGTAGAAGCAGTTACCAAAACACTGAAAGGTGGTGGTAAAGTTACGCTGGTAGGATTTGGTACTTTTTCGGTGTCTAAAAGGGCTGCCCGTAACGGACGCAACCCCCAGACTGGTGCGGTTATCAAAATCAAAGCTAAAAAAGTGGCTAAGTTTAAAGCTGGTAAAGAATTGTCTGCAAAATTATAATGCAGTTGAATTCACATTAAAAAGCAAGGCAGTTACGGCCTTGCTTTTTTAGTGCTGATGTGGATTAACCGTAAAAAAGCAGCATCTTTGACAAATTATTTAACTACACTAAAATTATATTTATACTATGGGACGTGGTGATATCAAAACCAAGAAAGGAAAGATTGCAAAAGCATCATTTGGTAAATCAAGACCTGCTAAAACAAAAAAGAAGGCTGCCGCAAAAAAGGCATAAGTAAGGCAGAAAAATACATTCAACCCGGGGTAGGCGGCAACACTTGCTGTATAATCCCGGGTATTTTTTGTCAGGGGGCGAGCCTCGCTACCAGCCAGCCGGTCAGGTCGCGTGTGTACCGTATCCGGTCGTGTAAACGGTTGGGGCGTCCCTGCCAGAACTCAATTACCCGGGGTACTACAACATACCCACCCCAATGCGGAGGTTTAGGTATAGGGTCATCTCCAAACTGCTCCGTATATAACCTGATATCCTCTTCCAGGCTCTCCCTGTTCAGAATGATACTGCTTTGAGGCGAACTCCATGCACCGATCCTGCTGCCCCTGGGGCGCGACTGGAAATATTCATCGCTCTCTTTCTCACTGATCTTTTCTATCGTACCGCTGATACGGACCTGCCGCTCAAGCTCTTTCCAGAAAAAAACAAGACAGGCCCTCGGGTTTTCAGCAATCTGCTGGCCCTTACTGCTGAGGTAATTGGTAAAGAAAATAAACCCATTCTCATCGTAACCTTTCAGTAATACAACACGCCCGTCCGGCATTCCCGAGGCATCTGCTGTAGAAAGCACCATTGCATTAACCTCATCGATCATACTGTGCACCGCTTCGTCCCACCAGGTAGTAAACTGTACTATGGCATCGGGGGCAATATCTTCTTCAGAGAGGGTCTTGAGCTTGTAATCTTTGCGGATATCAGCAATGGTAGACATAAGAAATATTTTGGCAAAGGTCTTTTAATTCAGACAAATAAAAAAGCGCCGGTTTACGGCGCTTTTCAACTCCCTGCGAATGATCTTATTTAATAAAAGTAAATGTTTTATCGAAGAACTCTCCTATAATGGGGAGTGGCTTTTCCTGCTCATTGGCGGCATTGACAAGCCCTATTATCCATAAAACCAGTATGCCAATCCATAGCAACCAGAGAACAAGGGCAAGAAATGGAATGATAAAGACCAGCATAAGCAAAACAATATACAGTGCAAAACTCATAACGATTAAGCCAAATGCCTGCCTCAGGTGAAATCTTGTTAACGACGGTTTCTGGGCATCGCCGTTATAAGTTACCAAAGCGATAATCCAGCCGATTAATGTAATGTAGGCAACAATGGCCATTGTTTTTGCATTCATAAACAGTTATTTTAAACGTAATTTAGTTAATACAATCCGACTGTGCAAGTCTTGCATATTATTTTTTATACATCAAATACAGTGGGCAGGTGTTTCACTTTCATTTCGAGAGCAGCAACCTTCCGCCGGAGAACTTCATTCTCTTCCGCCGTGTTTTCCAGCTCGCTTTGTAATAATGGCATCTTCCTTACTTCGCGCATAAGATCTTTATTGATTGCCGCAATCTCGTCAGCCTCGCTGGTGAGCAGGATCACCTGCCTTTCAAGGTGGTCGCATTTCTCTTCCAGTTCAGCAAACTGCTGCTCCGTTTTTACAGTAGCCGACAGTTCATCCAGCAAACCGGTTTCACGTTGCAGGGAATAACTGGCCTTTTTCTGCTCTTCGCCAAGGAGTTCATGCAGGGTACTGAGCTCGTAGGCACTGGCATCCATCCGGCTCTGCATTTCGTTCATCTTCCTGAGCTTTTCTTCCAGTATCGCTATGGTCTCTTCTCTTAACTCAATGATATAAAGGGCTTCTTCCAGCCTGGTTTGGGTATAAACCTTCTCAGACATGAGTTTCCTGTACATATCAGGCGTATGTGTTTCGGAATCAGGGCATTGGGGAATCATGATTTGTTAATTTCGGTGCCTCAAATTATGGTTTTTTTTGTGCTTTATATCTAAAACACCTGAAATTTAATATCTTATAACAATAAAAAGCCCCCGGGCAGCGTAATTGCAGCAGCGGGTATCTTGATAACGTAGTACCTGCCCGTGCAAAACAGGTAAAATTTGACTGACGACCAACTGATATCAGGATGTATAAGGGAAGATGCCTTTTGCCAGCGAGAGGTATTTAACCGCTACGCCGGGCGGATGCTTGGGGTGTGTCAACGGTATGCCCGCAACCTGGCCGACGCAGAAGACATATTGCAGGACGCATTTATTAAAGTATTTGACAAAATAGGACAGTACCGTTTCCAGGGAAGCTTCGAAGGCTGGATAAGGAAGATTGTGGTGAATACGGCACTGAAAAAGTACACGGTGAGCCGCTATACCAAAGAGCTTGTGGGTTACGAGGTTAAAGATAAGGATGAGGAAGTGCTGGAGCCTTCCGCTTATGGTCATCTTACGGCAAGGGAGCTGATGAAGCTCATTAACGACTTGCCAGATGGTTACCGTCTCATCTTTAACCTGTATGTTATTGAAGGATACCAGCACGAGGAAATTGCCGATATGCTGGGTATACAGCCGGGAACAAGCCGCAGCCAGTTGGTGAAGGCGCGGTCCATGTTGCAGAAACAAATTATACAATTACAAAAAGTGGCAGTATGAGCGAAGATCTACATTTTGATGCCCATGCAAAGAAGCAATTCGGCCAGTATGAGGCTGACGTGCCCCGGGATATGTGGAACCGTATTGCGGCAGAAAGGGAAAAACGCAAACCCCGTGGTTTCTGGGCAGCTTGGACCAGCCGTACCGGCTTACTGGTACTGACAGGCTGTCTCCTTACCGCTGCCGGTGTAGCCTGGTGGCTTCAAAGCCAGCACCCCGTAACTACCGGCAACCTGGCTGCCGTAACGGCTGCTCCTGCGCCACTTGCCACCTCACAACCTACGGCCACCCCGCAGGCAACAACTGCTGATAACTTACCCGCCGCTTCTCCTGCCGCGACATCACCCATACAAGACGACCATTCTGCTTCCACAAATATGCTGCTTGCCGCTCCTGGGTCTGCCAGGCCAGCGACGCCACCTTATTCACCTTTAAATAATGAGTCCGTTCGCCGGTCTGCCGCAGGGCAACCTTCCGGGAGCCGCAACAGCAGCACTATCAAACCTGCTTCTGTATTAAATAATGACAATAACCGCAGTAACGGCGATCCGGAAGTTACCGTAGATGCCCCAGATGTTGTAAATCCCGTATATACAGCAGGGGAGCAAAACAGCAATCCCGAATGGCAGGGTGCCCGGTTCAATACCAGCACCGGCAAACTATCTCACCCTTTACCAGATATGTCAGGCTTGCGCGATCGCCTGCTCGGTAATGTAACTGTACCCGGTTGCCCTAAAATAGAAGATGACGCTGCTGCTAATAAGACTTATATTGAACTGTACGCGGGCCCCGACATGGCATCAAGAAGCCTGCGCAGTTTTGCCGATACAGCCAGCGCCAATTATTTGCAGAAAAGAAAAGAGACAACAAAGTTCCAGTCTGCCTTCAGTATTGGCCTCCGCTATACCCGGGTATTCAATAACGGCATGAGCCTTCGCTCCGGTATCAACTACAGCCAGATCAACGAGAAGTTTACTTATATCAATCCCCGCGATATCCGTTATGTCATCGTTATAACACCAAGAGAAGTAACACAACCGAATGGTACAGTAATTACGGTATACGATTCACTCCGTTATGTGCAAACAGGTACAAGAAAAAAGGTTACCTATAACCGTTACCGCAGTATAGACATTCCCCTGCAACTGGGCTATGAGCTCGGAAACGGAAGGTTACATACGAATATCAGTGCCGGTGCGATGATTAATGTTTATAGTTGGCAAAAAGGCGACATACTTGATGCAAATGGTGAGCCCGTAAGTATCACTACAGGAAAATCTTCTTCCATGTATGGCTTCAAAACCAATATTGGCGTTAGTTTCCTGGGTAGTGTATCATTATATTATAAGCTCAACGATCGCTGGCACCTGATGGCAGAGCCTTACTTCCGCTACAGTTTCAGCCCGATGAGTAAGGAGGCATTAAACCTTACACAGAAATATAATACCCTCGGGTTACGCCTTGGTATTCGCCTGGATTTTTGATGCTGCAGGCAGCACGGTGCACAATCACCGCATCTTAAAAGCACACACTTTAAAGAAAGAAAATGAACAGAAAACTTTTTTCCATAGCAGTCACTTCAGCCATCTGGCTCAGTAGCTGTCAGAAAGACCTGGATCTTTTTATACCAGACCCCGTACAGCCATCCGGCCCCGATACCACCTGGTATAATGCTGTTTCCAACTCCTCGTTGCCCGTAATTCCATTGAAGGAGAAACTGAAAATTGCAGCACATATCGACAGCTTCGAAATTACCAATAACCCCGTAACACTTAATACACCCACCTGCCAGTTTATATTTCCGGCCAACAGTTGTGTATTGGGCGGTCAATTGGTTACAGGTAAAGTATATATTGAAAGCATGCTCGTCACCAGTAAGGGCGATATGATACGCATGGATAAACCCACTATATCTGCCAACCGTATGCTGGTATCTGGCGGAGAGATTTTTATCCGCTTACGGAAAGAAAACCAGGAACTGTCTCTTGCACCGGGTAAGCAGGTGAAAATAAGGTTTAACGACCCGGCGCCAAATAACCGTATGCGGTTGTTTTATGGCAACGAATCGAACCCCGAACAGTTTGACTGGATAGTAGCTGCTGACAGCGCACAAACAGGCACAGGTGTATTTGCCGGCAACCAGTATTACGATGTGGTTAGCGCTAACCTCAGGTGGATCAATTGCGATTATTTTTATGATACAGCCGGCGTTAACCGTGTACAGGTTGCTACCAGTATGGCACCCAATTTTACCAATGGCAACTCCGTTACCTACCTTGTATTTAATAACCTGCGAACCGTGTTACCCATGTATGGTAACGCCACATTGCGCAGGTTTATGAGCGCCAAAGTGCCTGTGAACCAACCGGTGACAGTTGTGGTGGTTTCCAGGCAGGGAGATGACTATTACCTCGGTCATGAAACCACAACTACCAGCACAAGTGTAGCTACCTCAGGTATACAGAGTGTGGCTATAACACCGGTAAAGAAAACGCTCGATGAGGTTAAACAATACCTCGCTACATTATAAATCAATTCGTATCGTATATACTAAACAGCCAGGTCACTAAACCTGGCCGTTTTGTTATATCTCGTATGAATGATGTTCTCTTCCTGCAAAAACCGGGCTCCTGGTAAGTGAGGGTCAGCTTACAATGGTACCTACTTTTTCGCCCTCTAATACCCTCAGCAGGTTGCCTGGTTTGTTCATGTCAAATACAATGATGGGCAGTTTGTTTTCCATGCAAAGTGTAAAAGCTGTCATATCCATTACCTTCAGATTCTTCTGAATGCACTCGGCATAACTGATCGTTTCATAACGTGTAGCGGCAGGGTCTTTTTCGGGATCAGCAGTGTATATGCCATCCACGCGTGTACCCTTTAAAATAACTTCTGCCTTTATCTCAATTGCCCGCAACGAACCGGCAGTATCTGTAGTAAAGTAAGGATTACCCGTGCCTGCACCGAAAATAACCACCCTCTGTTTTTCGAGGTGGCGTATAGCGCGGCGGCGTATATAAGGCTCGGCAATCTGTTCCATCTTGATAGCGCTTTGTAAGCGGGTATACACCCCCGCTTTCTCCAGGCCAGCCTGCATAGCCATACCATTGATCACCGTTGCCAGCATACCCATATAATCACCATGCGCCCTTTCTATACCTGTTTCCGCTTCATTCATGCCCCTGTAAATATTACCTCCCCCAATCACCACTGCTACTTCAACACCCGCTTCAACTGCCGCTTTAATATCCTGCGCATAGCGGGCTATGATATCAGTGTCTAAAGGTTCATAACCGTCAGCGCTTTTGCCCATCAATGCTTCGCCGGAAAGTTTGAGTAATACACGCTTGTACTTAAGTGCCATGGAGAAAATTTGGTGCAAAGTAAAGGAAACTTAATAAGCACTGCAAATGTTTGATATGCAGCTATCATTCTGCTCTTATATAAGTTTACCTTATTGCAGTACCGTTATTTCCTGGTAGCCTTTATAGAATACATCATAGGCATTTTTTCTTCCATTCCCGGAATGCGCCACATTCCGTCTTCCCCTTTTTCCAACCCGGAAAAACAGTTGTAAGGAGAATATGTAAACTCGTGCAGGAAATCAATGGATAAACCGTGACCAATAAGCGCAGAGAATATCTCGCTCAGCGAATGATTCCACGAATATTCCTGGGTACGGATGGGGGCATTCCTGTCGGTGTACGATCCCACATTTTCTTCGGCAATCACCGTTTTATTAAAGTAATGATATTTGATATGCGTAAAGCTCTCATCCATCATCCATAATACAGGGTGAAAGTCGGCAATATAAAATGTGCCGCCCGGCTTAAGAAAATGAGCAATCACTGAAGCCCACCGGTCGAGATCCGGCAACCAGGCAATAGTGCCATAAGAAGTAAAAACAATATCAAACTTTTCGGAGCAATGATTTTTCAGGTCGTAAATATTGCAGTTGATAAACCGGGTATCCAGCGCCAGTTCTTCAGCAATATCCCAGGCCAGCTTGATGGCATCATTACTAAGGTCTACCCCTGTGCAGTGAGCGCCGAGACGTTGCCAGCTCATCGTATCCAGGCCAAAGTGACATTGCAGGTGCAGCAGGCTTTTACCGGCTACATCTCCCATCTCCTGCAGCTCCACAGGGGTGAGCGCATTGACACCTTTTTTAAATCCTTCAAGATCGTAAAAAGCAGAGTCCTTGTGTACTTGTGTTCTTTGATTCCAGGCGTCTTTGTTGGCCTTAAACATTGGACTATAGTCTTCCATTTGCTAAAATTGTTGTTTACCGGCGATAGCCGGCAGGTACAGATTTGAATTAAAGTAAAGTTACAGCATTTAAAAAAACATACAAAGCGGTGTACAGGAGTAATAAAAAACGGGGTCGACAGACCCCGTTTCTATGACTTGTATATATAAGGATTAACCTAAGGCAACCCTCTTAAATTCAATCACTTTCAGGTCTGCGCTGATACCTTTCAGGTAATCGCCAACCGATTTATTGCCATCTTTTACAAAAGCCTGTGCAAGCAGGGTATTATCTTTCAGAAATTTGTTTACTTTACCCATAGCTATTTTTTCAGCCATTTCAGCAGGTTTACCTTCAGCCTTTACCTGTTCAACAGCGATATCTTTTTCGCGGGCAATCACGTCGGCAGGGATACTGCTCTCGTCAACTGCCAGTGGGTTCATCGCTGCGATCTGCATAGCCACATCTTTACCGGCATCGCCTGCATCCTGTGTAAATCCAACCAGTACACCCATGCGGTTAGCACCGTGGATATAGCTTGCTACAAAAGGAGCATCGATCCTTTCAAAACGGGTCAGGTCTATCTTTTCACCAATAGCCGCCAGTTTATCATTGATCATATCAGCAACTGCCTGGCCATTTACCTGCGTAGCTTTTACTTCTTCAGCAGTTTTAGCATCATTAGCCAGCGCTGCGTCAGCAATGCTTTGTGCAAATGCTACAAAATCAGCGTTTTTACTTACAAAGTCAGTTTCGCAACTGATGCACAGTACGATACCAGTTTTGTTATCGCTGGTAGTCTTAGCGATAACCACACCTTCTTTTGCTTCACGATCACTGCGTTTAGCAGCCACTTTCTGGCCTTGCTTACGCAACCAGTCGATTGCTGCCTGGATATCGCCATTGCTTTCTGTAAGCGCTTTACGGCAATCCATCATACCCGCGCCTGTAATCTGGCGCAATTCGTTAATATCTTTAGCTGTTATAGTAGCCATGATTTTTCCTTTTTCTTTTTACAATAAATCAAAATCCAATACTTTACCACTACCGGAGAACAATCCTGCCTGCGGCGTGGTTGTCATAATCCCGGGCTTTTATTACCTGCCTGCAGGCTTGCGGCCACCGCCACCTGCGTTGGGTACACGGCGCTTGGCCTGTCCACCAGGTCCGCCAGCACCGGGTCCGCCACTTGTACGACCCCTGCGGCCACGGCCATCTTCACCTTCTGCATTTGCCTCAAACTTAGCTGCTTTAGCTTCAGCACTCTCTTCAGTATCTGTTTCTTCTTCGTCTTTATCAGCCTGGCGTTCCTGCAAACCTTCAGCGATAGCAGCAGTCAGGTAGTTTACCACAATGGCGATGGATTTGGTAGCATCATCATTTGAGGGGATAGGGAAGTCGATCTTGTTGGGATCGCAGTTGGTATCCACCATACCAAAAGTATTGATGTTCAAACGCTTTGCTTCAGCCAATGCAATATGCTCATGCCCGATGTCTACCATAAACAGGGCAGCAGGGATACGGCTGATCTGTGCAATACCACCCAGCACTTTCTCCATCTTATCTTTATCGCGTTGCAGTGTGAGACGCTCTTTCTTGGTAAGCGTTTCAATGCTGCCGTCTGCCAGCATCTTTTCAATGCTCTGCATTTTCTTTACACTTTTACGTACGGTATTAAAGTTGGTAAGCATACCACCTAACCAGCGTTCAGTAACGTAAGGCATGTTTACCCTTTGTGCACACTCAGTCACGATCTCTTTTGCCTGCTTCTTCGTAGCCACAAACATGATCTTTTTACCACTGCGGGCAATAGCTTTAAGCGCAGCAGCAGCTTCCTGCAAACCTTCTACAGTTTTGTTCAGGTCAATGATGTGGATGCCTTTCTTCTCAGCGAAGATGTAGGGAAGCATCTTGGGATTCCACTTCTTTTTCAGGTGACCAAAATGTACGCCTGCTTCAAGGAGCTGTTGTTGTAAGGAAGTGTTATTTTCCATTTTTTATTGTTGAATAATTTTTGCAATAATGATTTGAATCGGATTAACGTTTGCTGAACTGGTAGCTTCTCCTTGCTTTTTTACGGCCTGGTTTCTTACGTTCAACACCGCGGGGATCGCGTTTGAGCATACCTGCAGCTTTCAGCGCCGGACGGTAATCGGGACTTACTTCAAGCAGTGCACGGGCAATTCCCAGCTTGGCAGCTTCCGCCTGGCCTTTAATACCACCGCCTGTAGCATTCACTACGATGTCGAACTTATCGGCAGCTTCAGCAGCTTTCAACGGAGCCTCTACCTGGTTTTGCAGGTACACCAGTGGAAAATATTGTTTATAGTCCTTGCCGTTTATGGTAATCTTACCTTCACCTTTGCTGAGGAAGATACGGGTTACCGCTTCTTTACGACGGCCAACTGCATTTTTTTGCTTTTCCATTTTTTATAATTTAGTACGCTGTACTCTTTTGATTAATGTTAGAATTTCAGTTCTTTCGGTTGCTGTGCGCCATGAGGATGCTCTGCACCGGCATACACAAATAATTTTTTGTACATCTTGCGACCCAGGCGGTTTTTAGGAAGCATACCCTTGATAGCCCTTTCAATAATGGCATCCGGGCGGCGCTTCAGCAGGTCTTTGGCACTCTCTTCCTTACGGCCACCAGGGTAACCACTAAAAGTGTCATATACTTTGTCTTCCAGCTTATTGCCGGTAAACTTTACCTTGCTCGAATTGATAACAATAACGAAGTCTCCACAATCAACATGGGGAGTGTAGTAGGCCTTATTCTTACCGCGAAGGATTGCCGCGATCTTGGCACACATGCGTCCTACGGTTTGATTAGTACCGTCAACAACGTACCAGTTGTGTTTAACGGTAGCCTCGTTGGCATGTTTTGTAGTGAAATGCAGTTTACTCATTTTTTTATTTGTTTTTTATGGCCCCGTTAACCAGAGCCGATGATCACCACCGCTATCCCGGTGGTTTTTAAATTGGAGTGCAAAGGTGGGGGGATAAATGGAGTTTCCCAAGAAAACAGGGAAGTATTTTTAAGTGAACCTTTGTAAATGCTTGATTATCAGTAAAAATTTTGACTAATAATATTAATCATAGTCGGCTTTACCCCTTAAGACAGGTTGTACAGCACCTGCCGGAAATAAAAAAGAATGGCAACGGACGCCATTCTTTTTACTGTTGTAATTGGGATATGTAACGTTATTAATAGAGATAGATCGCAGCCTGGGTACCGTTAACAGGGTCGAACCTCAGGTGCAATACATAAATCGCATCAGGACTTTCGCTTGCATCAGGTACTTCAAAACTGTAACGGCCTTCGGGCATGATAACAGGCTCGCTGGGCATCAGCAATCCCATATCTTCATAAGCAAACTCAACAACACCCGGCTCAACATTATCGGTCTTCGGTATCTCGAAATAACCGTTTTCCAGGATCTCCTTCAGAATATCCGGGTGAAGATCACTGAGGTAAACCATCTGGTTCATTACCAGGTCGCCGTCAAGAAAACCCATCGACACTGCCACATTGGAGTGGAGGGTAAAAAGGTTACTTGCATAAACCTCATCGTGGCAATAAGGAGAGCTTGGAGTTACACAACTGATTTTTCCAAATCCGTCGTCGTACTGTGTGCCGAAGAAATAGCAACCCACGCCACCCGGGGCTGCTTTGCTGCTCGCGGCATTTTTGTGCAGCGACTGTACCGTTTCCTTAAAAGCTAAAAGCTTTTCCCTGGATACAGGTACTTTTTGTTTGTCTTGTTCGGGGAGAAGGGTGTTTTTTTTACAACCTTGAAGCATGGTAAAGCCAGCCACAACTGTGGCGAAGAGAATTGTGTACTTTTTCATAAATGTGGTTTTAAGAGTGATTCAATATTGAGGGGAGGTTTGCCCAACAATATTGAATAATAAAAAAATGAAAGATTTGCGAAGAAACCATAAAAATGTAGCAAGTGTGTACAGTTTCGTTGCCAACGATCATTTGCGGTTCAGAAAGTGCAGCAGGCTTTTTTTTCTGCGTGATGAAACATTCAGCATTTCCCCGTTTTGCAGGATGACATGACCTGTACGACCGTTGACATAATCTGCAATAAAATGGATATTGACAATACAATTGTGATGGATACGGCAGAACGATTGCGATGGCAGCAATGCTTCATACTGACCGATATTCTTACAAACCATTATCGATCGTGGCCGCCCGTCGATGTAGAACCTGGTGTACCGGCCCTCAGCCTTACAATACATAATAAGAGAACTGGCAATTTGAAACCGCCCGGGAAAGACAACAGGAACAGACTTGCTGAATATTGTTTCGCCTGCCTGCTGGATCGCAGGCATATGGACACGACTTGAGTGTGTGTTACTTTTAGGCATGCTTGTGTTTTTAAGTTGAGCGTTGAATAAGAATCATTCAGAAGACTTCGCAGGCAATTGTGTTTATCACCAGCAGCAGGTCAACAGGCTATATGGTTTTTTGCAACCAGACATGGATTTAATACTGTTTAAGGCAAAAAAGATACCATCCCGGTCAGGAGAGGATGTCTTTCCGGCCAATCGTGGCAAGAGAATAATTTTCTGTAAGGCAGGACAGCAGTTTAGCTAAAAATAGAACTGTAAAAGTGAGCACTTGCGGAGTAATTTCCAAGAAAATGGAGTAATATTTTTTAGAATATTAAGCAGTCAAACAACCCGTGTTTTTACCCCTGTATATGCAGTTGCAGTAGAGTGGCTTTTATGCAGGATTGCTGCTTTACAGCACATCATCCCGGCCGCTGTCAATATCATTGTTCAGTTGTACCGGATCCCTGTGTTTTCGCAGCCGCATATTCAGCAGCTCTACCAACAGGGCAAAAGCCAGCGAACAATAAATATAGCTCTTGCTTACGTGCTGGTGAAAGCCCTGCGCCACCAGCATGATGCCGATCACGATAAGAAAAGCCAGGGCCAGCATTTGAAGGGTAGGGTTGCGGTTGATGAAACGGGTGATGACACCTGCAAAGGCCAGCATCACGCCCATTGATACTATTACCGCCAGTATCATGATCAGGATATTGTCCACCAGGCCTACGGCCGTAAGTATCGAATCGAAAGAAAACACCATATCCACCAGAACGATCTGTACCAGCACCGCACTGATACCGGCATATATCTTTTTTCCTGTAGGCTTGGCAGCTTTTTCCAGCTTGCTGTGTATCTCCATTGTGCTCTTGGCCAGTAAAAAAGCGCCCCCCGCAATAAGAATGACGTCCTTCCAGCTAATGGCCATAGGAGCGTCATTTTCCGTAATAAAAGAGATGGTAAACACGGGGTCTACCAGGCGGATCATCCAACTGATGGTAAAAAGTAAACCTACCCTGAAAAACATGGCCAGCATCAGGCCAATATTGCGGGCCTTTGCCTGTTGCGTTTGTGGCAACTTACCCGCCACAATGGAAATAAAGATAATATTGTCAACACCCAGTACAATTTCGAGGAAGGTTAGCGTAAGCAGGCTGATCCATACTGCCGGGCTGCTGAAATCGGGAATAATCATTGACCTTGGTTTTGTTGAATAACGATGGTGCAAAGGTAAGCTTCGCCGGGCAGGAATACATTTTAGTCATTTATAAACAGGTACAGGGTTAAATGGCGATCAGAAAACCCAATCGGATCGGACCTATGAATTATACAGGCAGACCTGAATAATTCATAAGTGCACCTGAACAATTGACAGGACCACCTGAACAGTTGACAAGTATGCCTATGCTTTTGTTAGGTGCACCTGAAGGGTTGACAGGTGTACTTTTTATCCATGCAACTGTGCCTTTACATAGTTAATGGTAACCTGCCTTGAAATGAACGATTATGCATACCAGTATGGGGTGCCCGATTCGGTACTGCAGAAAATATATCCCCTGTTGCTGGAAAAAGCAAAGGAGCATGCTGCTCTCGACCTGCAAATGCCTTATAGCCGTGCCCGCGACAGCCTGCATAATAAGATCAACACCTTCAGCGATATAAAGATCAAAAGAACGCTTATACGTTTTGGATGTTTTTCCCTCAGCGACAGCCGCCTTGCGGGCGTTATGCGCTATAAAAAAATGCTGGCACTTACCGAACCACAGCTTGATACCATTGCGCTAAAGATCCAGTCGAAAGAGCTGGGAGATTATTATTACAAGCTCAGCTACAAAGCACCCCGCAGGGAACAGCCGTCAGAAGACAATCCTTTTTTACAAAAAATACTTACTGCCGGGCAATTCGACAGCCTGCTGAATATTGAAGCTGTAGCGCCGGCTAGTGCCAATGCTTCGCGCGACTGGTGGAACCTGGCCCGGCTTAAACTTACCGATGGGGTAGACAGTGCGGCCGCCCTCGTTGCTATACGAAACTATCACCTTGCCTGCGCCCTGCTGGAAAGCCGTTATTATAACGACCATAAAAAATACAGCCTGTTGCTGAATAATCTGCAGCAGAATAAGCCCGGTATACTGAACCAACTGGAGGCAGCGCTGAAAAAAGAATATGAAACCAGCCCGGTGCGGGAGGAAAAATAAAAATGCTTTATCAACCTAAATCAATAACAAATGAAAAAGATCATTTTACTGCTGCTGTTAACAGCCATATATAAAGGCTATGCCCAGCCCATGCCAGACGCAAGGCGACTTTTCGGGCAGGGTGCAGATTATCTCTATGGTGTATTCAGAAATCATAACCCCCCTGCGGCAAAAGCGCTGCTTATCCGGTCGGCGGCAATGGGCTGTGCAGAGGCCATGCATCTGCTGGCCAGAATGTACACGGGCATGGCGTGTGTGCGGGCCAATACAGACAGTGCGTTGTACTGGTATCGTATGGCGATGCAGGAAAAGTACTCACGGTCGTTTTACAACACAGGTCATTTATATACCTCGGGCAAACTGGTGCAGCAGGATTTTGCTGCTGCTGCCCGATATTTTTCCGAAGGCGCGCAGCTTGGCGATGCCGATTGTAAAAATGCACTTGCCTATATGTATTACAAAGGCTTTGGCATAGCGCAGCATTACGGGAAAGCCTTTGCTTTGTTTAGCGAAACAGCCTTGCAGGGTAATACCAACTCCATGTATTTTCTTGGCCTTTGTTACCGTAACGGTTACGGCACTCCGGTAGATACGGTGCAGGCTATGCAATGGCTGCATAAAGCTGCAAAGCTGTACGACAGGCAGGCTATCGATGAGCTCGCCGAACCCTTACCGGAAAATATAAGCACGGTATTGCCGGAAGTGATGGATCAGTTGAATGGATTGAAAAAATACACCGAAAAATTTACCGCGGCAGATGATAACGATTTTACCGGCAGTTACGAAGGCTATGCTGTTTACTACGATTGGAGCGGCAGGCATGTAAGTGAAATTGTTCCGTTGCGGCTGGAGCTGGAAAAAACGGCCGCTGGTTATAACGCGGTATGGACAGAAGGTAATATTGCCCCCGCCAATGTGATGATACAGGCAAAGGGCAACCAGCTTGTATTTGGTAAAAACAGCAATTACATACGAAAGAACCACTACAGCTACGATCGGCCCGAACAATGGCAGTTTAATGATGCATCCCTCCGTGCCGGGTATGCAGATGGTTTTGTAAGGCTGAACGGATATGTACAGTTTTACAGCTCTCTGCGCCGCGAACCGGGCAAACCACTTGAAGTGATCCTTAAAAAAACCATTACAATTTTACCCGGGTTTACCGGGGCCGGCGTTTCGCTTTTGGTTTTTCCCAACCCGGCGGGTAATCATACAACGGTAAAATTTGTACTGCCGCAGAGTGCCGGTGTAGCCATCAGGCTTTCGGGGCAGGATGGAAACGTACATTTTACCGAAAAGCCGCGGGTACTGCCCGCCGGCAGCTATACTTACCCACTGCCAGTTGCTGGCCTTCCTGCCGGTATATACAACGTACAGTTGATTATTAATGGCAATGCCAACGCCATTACCCAATTGATAAAGCAATAGAACACCCCTAAACACTACCATCATGAAAAAGCTGATCTTCATTGTTATACTGTTTTTTAACATCATGCCCTTTTGGCGGGAGGGCAGTTTTACCCTGTTGCAAACACAAAAAGCCGCCGCCCAGAATGCCAATGTTATTTTAAGAGATTACCTGCGTCTGTATGGTACCCCCGGCCATAATTATCAAACCACTACCAACGGCAGCCAGGCCCAGGTAATAGAAACAGACGGGGATGGTCATTTTGTAGCCTTTCATAATGTAAGCGAGTACAGCAACGATTCGCATTTTATTGCCTACCAGTATAATACCTATAATGGCTCGAACAACAGCAGCCAGGATACGGATGATGAATATTATTACGACGACGGCAGCGGAGAGTTTACCAAAATAACCGGCGAATGGATAGAAGCCACTTTCGACCCTATGTCGGTACACTGGGACTGGGAATCTACCGGCTTTACCCAGGAGGCTGTAATCGGCCCGGCCAACTGTAACGATCTTCTTACCGGTACGCGCGAAGATTACTGGAATGGCGAATCTGAAAGCGAAAAGGCCAATATGGTTACCGGCTCGCCCATGCCCGGCCTGCCCTGTACCAATAGGTTTCTGATCGGTAATAAGATACTCCATTTTACAATGGAGCAGCAGGCCATGATAAAGCAATACAATTTCGACGGTAGTACGCTTATTTCTGTTACAGATGTGAACGGTAATGTATATGGTAATGTGGTAGAGCACGACGATTATACCCAGCGGCTTGTTACCATGTCTAACATAGCCGGGTGTGATGGGCTTGAGCAGAAAAGAACCCTGTTGCTGAGCGGTAAAACCACGTACAAATTTGTTTGCTTCCAGAAGCTGAATACCGATTTTTCGGGGCTGGCCTCTTCTTATAATATAGAACGCCTTACCGCCATAACACCCGGTGGCAACTCAAAAACGGTTTTTAAAAATATACCTGCTAACCTCGATGGCTATTCGTTTACCGTACCGGCAACCAGCCTCGAGAATGCCATAGCGGGCAGCGTGGTGCTGGGCCGTACCAAAACGGGAGCCTACTATTGCGAAACGCTGATGCGGGAAGACATTGAGCGCGGCGCCGAACAACACCGCGACACAAAGTACATACCCGAAGAGATCAACTTTCACCTCGACCACCCGGTAAACCTGCCGCGCTGGGTGCGTAATTTTCTTGAGATATTTCCCGATCTCGCACTTGGCTCCTGCACCATTAATTATGTAAATACCAAGCTCGATGAGCTGCACCAGAGCGCCGGTTATGCCTCCGAAACGAATGAGGATAACCGGAAGAAGATGGAATACCAATCGCTCGGGTATGATCTGCTTTTTGGCTACCTCTACTGTGCTACCGATGAAGCCTCGGTACAGGGCGCCAACTGCGCCGCGCAGGCCGGTGTAGGGATGCTGCACGAGCTGGTTGCCATGGCAGATGTAGCGGCCATGCGCGATGGTATTGTAAAAATGGTACAGGGCCTTGGCAGTATAGTAGGCGATAATGTAAAGAATATGATTGATGGGGTTAAAGAGGCTGTGCGGCAGCAGGTGAGCACGGGTATTGTTAACCACGACCAGTTGGCTACGGCAGTGGTAGCTAAAAATATCAGCATCAATAATACGGCGTGGAATACCGTTAAAAAAATTGCCGATGCCTTCAGAAAAATGTACTTTACAGACTGCGGACAGTTTAATTTCCCCGGTGGGGGGCAGGGCAATATCTGCTGCTACCGCAACGGGCAGCTTGCCATGATGGTGCTGCCGCTGGTGCTTACCGTCGGCGATTATGCGGTGATGAAGCTGTCGGGGCTGGCAGCGAAGTATGGGCAAAGGGCGGCAAGGGCTGTGGAGATGCTTTCAGATGCCGAGCGCCTCGGCGCTACGATGGTAGACGATGCGGGTAAGCTGCTTATCAAAGAATCTGATGAGGCGGATGCGTTGATCATTTCTACGCAGGAGCGGGTAGCCGATGATGTGGTGATTACGGGTGAGCAGGATTTAAAAACGGTAATCGACGAAGGCGATTTAAATAATACACCTAAGCCTGTAGCAGAAACACCTTCCGAAATTACTACTCCACCCGGCGATAAAGCAAGTGGATGGAATAAAAAGCTAAATAATGCGCTTGAGCCCAATAAACGGTATAAGGTAGGTGATTTTGTATACGAGACTGATGCACAAGGAAGGGTTGCCAAGGCTACTTGTGCTGATTTGAAGCGAGATATATTACGTGATCGTAATAATTATCAACAGAGTGTAAAGTGCAAAAAAATAAAGGATGCATTACCCGGAGACCAGGATGCTCATATCTTTGCTTCGCGATTCAACGGACCCGGCGAGCAGATTAATTTACTGCCAATGAAAAGCAGCCTGAATCAAAATCCTGGCGGTTGGTACACGATGGAGCAACAATGGAAAACAGCACTTGGACAAACAGGTGGCGCAGTGACAGACATAGAAATACAGATCATTTATGGAGCTAATAAAAGGCCAACAAAGTTTCTCGTAAAGGCCAAAGTAAATAACGAAATCAAACTTTATCAGCATTCAAACTTATAAAATGGAAACAACAGTAAACGATGTTAAAGGGCATGTATTCCGGCTTGTCAGAGCTATGAATGATAGCACTTGGGAGTATTGCGACATTTTTATTGAATTTCTACCTATTACAACAAAAGGGTATCAAATGAAGCACTTGTTTTTTAATAATATTGGAGAAAAGCTTGAACTATTTTTTTGGCCGGATGAAGAAATGGATAATTGTGTGTACGCCTTTATTCAAACAATTAACCAGGATAATGCTTTTAATGTATTGAAGGTAAGTTGTAAGAAAAATGATATTGAGAATGGGGCCGTAGATATATATTTTGATCGTATTCTTGACGATGCTTTCCAAAATCAGTTACCCAAATCCAAAAGGGGTAAAACTATTCCTTGGTGGAAGCAACCACAATAATTAGAATATGTTAAGTGCGATGCCACTAACAGAATAGCTATATCGAGGGTAATATATGCATAACGAAATTAAAAAGAGTGCTGGTCTGTCTCCAGAAAAGAAGAAAGAAGTAATGATTTTTGAGCAATCATTGCAATCTGAAATTCCAATTGAATTAAAAAACTTATTGCTTACCTACAGTAGAGTTGTTTATACAAAGAAGAAGTTTAAAAGAAAAGTTGATGATAGTTTTGAGCAGGAAATGACACTGGAAAATATTATGGCTGTTGATGCTATTCAATCGGCAATGAAGTTTTTGAGTGATGAGGAAGGAATTAAATCCAATAACCTACTTGTTTTTGGCGAAACCTTAGGTAGCCCGGTTATTTGTATCGGGTTAGGAGAAAATAATTACGGTCATATTTATGTTTACGATTGGAATTTTGGCTGCACTCATATCGCGAATTCGTTTAATGAATTTATCAATGCTCTTGAGTGAACCTATAAATACAATTCGGTAATCCTACTTTTCGAAGAGCTTCAAAACACTTTTGCTCCGCGCAATCGGGGGCGAAACGCTATCCTCATGAATAACGCTATTGATTCTTGGTAAACGGAGCGGGTGCTTAAGGTACCCGCTTCTGTTCTTTGTGAATAATATCTTTAAGAATAAGTAAGCTACGGAAATGATTCATCTCCATAATCATCATGATTTGATGGTGACCCTAATCCTTTTCGATCATCTCCATAATACTGTTGATTTTGACTACCATCCAATCTCCTCTCTTCATTATTTTCTTTTGCTAATGGGTCTTTTGATGTTGAAGATGCGTTTTCATAATTCGATTTTGGCTCTAAATCCATTCCCTGACCTCTTTGCATTTTTTCCTTATACGCAATCTTTTCCGCCCTTGTTGGATTCTTCAGTGGCATAGTTATTTTATATTAAGTAAATGTTTAACTCTTTTTATCAGTAAGAATAAGTAACAGGTTTTTGTTTTGCTCTTTTAAATACTCAACTTCAGCTTTATATTGATCAATTGCTGCTTTATAGCCTTCAACTTCCGATGAAGCCAGAGGGCCATAATTATATCCAACTTGGGAATGTGTGATATTCTGTATGTTAAATTGTTCAGGGATATTGATAATATCTACAACTGAAACCTCTAATGCCGCTGCAATTTCTTCCAGCTTATCAAACGAAAAAGGCTGCTTTCATTACGCTCAATATTTCCATAAGCAGTGGCGCTCATGTCTAATTTATCTGCCACTGCTTCCTGCTTCAACCCTTTCAGCTCCCGTACTTTACGTATCTTATCGCCTATTTGCATAATATAAAATTAAGTATTTGACTAAGTAAAACCAGTCAAAAATATTGTTTCCGGGTGTAAAACCCAATAAATTGCCCATGAACGCAAAGTAATGGCTGTATTGAGGCGCTGACGCTTATGAACGGGATGCTGTAAATACCCGCTATCATTTCTTCCCCATTCAATAGGTTCAAGTTATCTTGATTTTGCCCCTGTTAACAATTTAGAAACATTCGCTTTACATTTCCGTAACATTCCGTTAACATAGGGGTAACCTCCGCAGCCGTTCTTTGCGCTAAATTTTTAAGGCATGAGAATATTGACTACACTGCTGGTGTTTTTGGTGGGTATTTTACCAGCCGTTGCACAAAAAGGAAGGATAGAAGGAAAGATCACCGATGCCAAGACAGGCTCCCCCCTCAGCGGTATATCAGTAGTAATAAAGGAAACAGGTAAAGGCATCTCTACCAGTGTAGACGGCCATTTTACCCTGAACGCAGAGCCCGGTAAAAAATATACCATCCTCATCTCTTCTACCAACTACCAGGGCAAACAGCTTGATGATGCCGAACTGGGTAAAGACGGTATCCTCTACCTCGATATCACACTTGATCCCAAGATAAAACAAAACGAAGCGGTTGTAGTAAGGGCTACCTCAGCCAGGAAAGAAACCGCTGCCTCTCTTATCGCTTTTCAAAAGAACACCAATACCGTAGCTTCTGTAATCTCTGCCGAAGCCATCCGCCGCTCACCTGATAAGAACACCGGTGAAGTACTCAAACGTACCCCCGGCGCCAGTATACAGGAAGGTAAGTTCATCATCGTTCGTGGATTGGCTGACCGCTACAATCAGGCCATGCTGAATGGTGTTCTGCTTACCAGCACCGAGCCAGACCGCAAAACATTCTCTTTCGACCTGATCCCCTCCTCAATGATTGATAATATCGTTATCAATAAAGCTTTTGTACCGGAATATCCTGGCGAATGGGCAGGTGGTCTTATACAGGTAAATACCAAAGACATTCCTTCAAAAGGCTTCTTCAATATTCAATTGGGTACCGGGTTCAACACACAAACCATCGGTAAACCCTTTTATAAATACCAGGGTGGTAAAACAGACTGGCTGGGAATTGATGACGGCACGCGCGATCTGCCGGCAGGATATACCACCAAGTCTAATTTCGACATCCTTACACCGGCAGAAAAAACAGCTCTCGGTAAGCAAATGCCTAATAACTGGTCTGCCACCGAAATCAATGCCCCTATCAATTTTTCCCTGCAACTCAATGGAGGCTTTGCCGCCAGAATCGCCAGTAAAAAAGTAGGTGGTACCTTCGGCCTCAGCTATAATAAAAACAACCGTTTTATCCGTATGATTAACCGTCAGAACTCTCTGTCGGGCAATATCTTCAGCGTCAACTTCGATTATAATGATAACCGCTACCAGCAGGATGTATCGGTAGGCGCCGTAGGAAGCCTCTCCGTACAACTGAATTCACGTAATAAAGTGTCTGTTAAGTCTATAGTTAACCTCAATGCTCCCAACTATGTTACAGACCGTAAAGGAATCGACATCGTGCGTGGCGATGATCTTCAGGGTTCGGAGTTTACCTTTAAACAAAATACATTCTTTACCGTACAACTCACCGGCGAGCACCTGGTTGCCCAGCCGCTGAAATTCAAATGGTACGGTGCTTTCAATATTCTTGACAGCTATATCCCCGATCAGCGCCGTATTCTTTACTCGCGCACATCGGGTACCACCAATCCATACAGTCTCGTGATTTCGAATACCCTTTCACAGCAAAGTGGTAGCCGTATCTTCCAGTCGCTCAGCGATTATATCTATACTGCAGGTGGTGATCTTGCTTATGATTTCAACTGGCTGGGCCAGAAGCAAACGCTGAAAGGTGGTTACATGCTGCAGATAAAAGACCGTCTGTACGATGCCAAACTGTTTGCCAACTACCTGCCGCTCGATAACCCCTCACTCCGTCTCTTACCGGCAGACCAGGTATTTGCAGCAGCCAACTTTGGCGATGGCACGGGTACTAAACTGGGCTTTGATGCCATCAAGGGTAATACCTTCCGTTATCTTGCCAACACCATCCTCAATGCTGGCTTTATACAGATGGATAACCAGTTCTCCTCTTCCTTCCGAGTGGTATGGGGTGTAAGGCTCGAACACTTCGACCAGCTTGTGGGCAGCGTAAAGGCATACGATCCCCGCCATACTTATACTAAAGTAACAGACATCCTCCCGGGCGTAAACGCCAATTATAAACTGAATAATAAGACGAATATTCGCCTCTCCGGTTCACAAACCGTGATCCGCCCCGAGCTGCGCGAACTGTCTTTCCTCAATATCTACGATTTCGAGCTCAACGCTTCTGTACAGGGTAACCCCAGGCTGAAACGTACTAAAGTATCCAACTTCGATCTGCGTTATGAATACTACCCCCGTTCAGGTGAAGTATTTACAGCAGGTGTGTTCTATAAATACTTTAACCAGCCCATCGAACAGATCTTCAACGAAGGCAGCGGTGGTTCCAGCACGTTCAGCTTCCAGAACCCCGAAAAAGCTACAGCTTACGGTGCAGAAGTGGAGTTGCGCAAAAAGCTCGATTTCAGTCCCGTACTTAAGAATTTTACCATACAGGGTAATGCCTCATACATCTACAGCCGCGTAAAAGACCAGGGCTTTAATGTTAACCGCTCACTACAGGGCCAGTCGCCTTACGTGATCAACCTGGGTCTGTTGTACGACCTTGAGAAAGCAGGCTTCTCTGCCACGCTCCTGTTCAACCGCATTGGCGAAAGGATTTACCTCGTAGGTGATATCTCCGCAGGTGCAGGCTCTCCTGATATCTATGAAGCCCCCAGGTCACTGATTGATATGCAGTTGACAAAGAAAGTGATAAAAAATAAAGGTGAGATCAGGCTGAATATTTCAGACATCCTCAACCAGACACAATATTTCTACCAGAACAGCGACGATAAAAAGAGCTTCCAGAAAGGAAAAGACGCCTACCGCTTTACCAGGAAATTCGGCACCACATTCGGATTAACATTTAATTATTCATTATAAAAATCAAGACGAGAATAAACAATGAAAAAGTACATTTTATACGCCACAGCCCTTGCAGCAATTAGCGTAAGTTCCTGCCGTAAAATTGAAATGGACGGAGAAAAAGAAGTGATTATTGTAAATGGTGGCGGTACACCCACTACCGGTCAAACCATCACTTTACAGGGACGCATCAACGCAGATACTATTCTCCGTAAACAAAATACTTATATCCTGAAAGGACTGGTTTACATCGTAGGTAACAAAACCCTAACTATCGAAGCCGGTACAACCATTAAAGGTTCTTTCAGCGGCAGCGACGTAGCAGCACTTATCATTACCCGTGGCTCAAAGATCAATGCCATTGGTACACCTTCTGAACCTATCGTATTTACTTCTGCTTCTCCCAATCCTCAATCGGGCGACTGGGGCGGTATCGTAATCTGTGGCAAGGCGCCCATCAATACCAGCTTTAACGGCACTAACGGCCTCTACCAGGTAGAAGGTGGTGTAGATAACGCTAATGGTGATGGTCTCGCAGGTTCTGGTGACGCAGTAGCGCCCACGCCTGTAAGCAACGATAACTCGGGTACGCTCAGTTATATCCGCATTGAATATGCAGGTTATGCTTTCCAGCCCGATAAAGAAATCAACAGCCTTACTCTGGCTGCAGTAGGTAGCGGTACTACCATCGATCATATACAGACTGTGTACGCTAAAGACGATGCTTTCGAATGGTTTGGAGGTACAGTAAATTGTAAATACCTGATCGCCCTGAAAACACAGGATGATGATTTTGACACTGATAATGGTTTCAGTGGTAAAGTACAGTTTGGCCTCGTAATCCGCGATTCGCTGATTGCTGATATCTCAACATCGGAAGCATTTGAAAGCGATAATAATGCAAGCGGTACCACTGCTACACCCAAAACAAGCGCTATCTTCTCCAACATCACGGCCATCGGCCCACGCTCTACCCTCAACAACGTAGGGAACAGCCTGTACCGCGCAGGTGCACAGATCAGGAGAAACTCATCACTGTCCCTGTTTAACTCTGTGATCATGGGCTGGCCCCAGGGTATCCTGATCGACGCGAGTACTGGTACACCTACCGATCTGAATATCAACGACAGCTCACTGCGTATCCGTTATACCACACTGGCTGGTAATACTGTAAACCTGAAATATGCTGCCAGCGCCAGCGCACCTACCGGTGCCAGCGATGCTACTATACAGGCATGGTTTACCAATAGTTATTTTGGTAATACTATTCTCACTAATGCTTCGGATGCCAAGCTGATACAGCCTTTCAATTACGCAGCGCCCGATCCTACGCCTTTTGCAGGTTCAAATGGTTACCAGCCCATCATTGGAGGAGCTAACTTCTCCGATCCGATGCTGAGCAGCAGCTTCTTTACACCTGTTACTTTCCGTGGTGCCATTGCACCCGCAGGCCCGGATGCCACATGGTGGAAAGGATGGACAAAATTCAACTTTAACTAATACTGCTACCAGTCCTGAACACGCGAAGCTGCAAGCGCGTGTTCAGGATAAAATGGTAACGTAACTTTTTCATAACAGCATCATCATCTTATGGTAATGTCTGGTGCCGAACTTTGGTGGCAGAAATAAGTAAGTATCATTAACCAAAGTTGCCACAGCATTAAACGTTTTCCTTAAGCAAAGCAAATTTCTCATGCTTGTACCACCCGGTAGTCTTGCCAGGGTGGTTTTTTTTATTTATCCTTGTACCACAACTTCCGCACATGAAAAAGAGAATCTTCTTATTTATACTGTTGGCCAGCCTGCTGATGATAAGCTGTAATAATACAAACCAGGTCTTTCTTGATAAGGTAAAAGATGCCGACAGCGTGGTGATTAATTATTTTAAAGGAGATGGAACAATGGATACGGTAGTGGCGGTACGTTCCATACGGGATAAAAATAAGCTCATGCAACTGGGTAAGATGATTGCCGCGGGCCCTTCCTCAAAAAAATATAAGTGCGGTTACGATGGGTCTCTGCATTATTTTAAAAAAGGGATGGTATTGCAGGATGTTGATTTCAGGATGAACGACGTACATTGTATGCACTTCTCTTTTTTGCTGAACGGCATTACACAGACCAGCACACTTTCGGCCGAAGCAAAGCAGTTTATCAAAACGGTAAAGAAATAGAATTATTTCAGGCAACCTGCCCGCGTCAGAATTTGTAGTACGCCTTAAGAAGAACAAAACCTGGCAGCAGGCTGAACCGTTGAGTAGTAAAAGAAATCGGGCCGATATTATCAAAAACCAGGTTCCTGTTGCCAATTATATTGTTGCCTGTGAGACTCATGATAAGCTTATCCTTCTTTACAATATATTGGGTGGTAAAATCAAGAAAGAAAAGCTGGTATTGCTTTTTGTTATTGGGTATGATGTAATGATTAATATCCACCTCAACCGAAAACCGCTGGTTCGGAAGAACAAAGAAAGTATTAAGCTGGTTTTCCATAAACCGGTTTTTATCTTTTCGCAATTTATCAGCCTGTTTGGTTTCCTGCGTATTTAACTTTAGTGTCGAAGTCAGGGTCAGGTTAAAAAGACCTTTCCACGACGATTTAAAACCAAGCTTGGCTGTAGTAATATTAAACTTGCTCCTGCTGTCTGTACCTGATAAAATGTTCCTGTAGCCACTCCAGTAAGTATTCAGATCAAACAGGAGGTTCCCTTTTAAAAGACCGGTATATTTTTCCAGGCGGTTATAGATCAGGTAACCGTCATTTTCTGTTTCGGATGCAATCCTTGCGTCGGTTTCTATTAATGGTAAAGGTGTAAGTGATGTAATATAATTCGCAGGATTGTTCCTGTAAGCAAAACCAGCATAAAGCAATACCTGTTTCTTATAATAATCTATAAGGGAATAATTGAAACTTACCCCTCTCTCGGGAAGTCGTTGGTAAAAAGCACTTCCCCTGTCTGTGCTGCGGTAAGTCGATAACCAGGCACGGGGTATGAGATCCGTAAACTGCGGTAGTTTGTTTTTGTAACTATACTCAATATTTACCCGCGAAATATTGCTGAGTTTACGCCCCGCAGATATACGATAGGCAGGATAAGAAAAAGCCTGATCCTGCAGGTCATTCACCGGCTGCTGGCGATCAAACGCCAACCCCTCGTAATTCCAGGAAATCGTTCCCGAAAGATCCCAGTTATCAAATCTTTTAGTATACCCCCCTTCAGCGCTCAGCCGTTTGTTGGATACACTATAGTAACCCCCAAAATCTTTTTTAGCAGGTATAACTTCGCCCGTCGGCTTTTGCGAAAAGATGGTATTGTCAAAATCACGGTCTATGAGATTGGCTGTCAGTGATAATTGAAAGTTGTCTATTCCGATCTTACCCGGTAGCCGTACACTGAGCCCCGTTTGCCTGAGGGGAACATCAGATCGCTGGTATAATGAAGCATCGGGGTCAGGTGCGAGACCCAATGCATCCGGATAGGGAATACTGTCAAGAAAAAATGTTTGTGGTACATTACTCCTGTTATAGATCAGTTCTGCATCAAAGGCAATATTTGTATTGATCCTGTTGATATAGCGGAGGCGATGTTCCTGTGTGGTAGAAACTGTTTTTAACCAGGGCTGTAAAGAAAGACCCGACAAAGCAAGGTCAAGATCATTCTTTCTGTTTCCTTCATCAAACTTGAGTTTATAGGTCAATTGTGATTTCTTCGTAAGATCTGCAGTAGCTTCCAGGCGGTAGCCCTGGAAAGCCTGTTTCTTTAGAAGTTGTGTTTGCTCTGTAACCTGTACCAGCGGCTGGCTGGTAAGGTAAGTAATATTATTCTGCTGCAACTGGCTGGCCCTGTCATTGATCAGGTAAGCCTGACCTTTAAGCCTGAAACGCGGAGAAGCATGGTAAAGGAAATTTACAGTACCAATCAACGACCGGTTAAGGTTGCTGCGCCTCGGTGCGATACCCCTGTAGTTAAGCTCTGTTACCGAGGTGAGTGGAGCAACCGTGAATGCTTCGGTTTCATCATCAGATGCCCGTTGCAGGTAAGCTGGTCTGTCGGCATTTATAAATGAAAAGGGGCTGACGCCTGTATTATTCATACCTCCCAGGGCTACCAGCTTAAGCGTCTTTGAAACAGAAAGCAGGTTAACCCTGTTCTCATACCTGTTTTCGGGCAGCCCGCCACCAATTGTAATATTGCCATTCACCGTGGTCTTTCTCTTGCGCAACTTCAGATTTAAGACCTGCTTACCCGATTTACCCAGGCCACTGAGCAGTGTATTAGGATTATAGTTGTCAATTGTTTGTATAGTCTCTACGGCATCCGCAGCAAGGTTCTTGGTCAGCAGCTTAAAATCACGTCCATACAGGTCATCCCCATCCAGTAATACACGTTCTATTGGCTTACCGTTATATCGCATATTACCATCATTGTCAACATCAAATCCCGGTAGTTTCTTTACCAGGTCTTCAACATTCGTTTCATTTTTACGGCTGTAGGCATCTGCATTAAAACTTGTAGTGTCGCCCTTCACCGTTACCTTGGGCGCAGCCCTCACACTTACCGTTGGCAGCAGCTTACCTGCGCTCTTAAGGGTGATCAGTATATTGTTGAGTTTATTATTGTGCACTATGCCTGTATAGGCAGTATAACCAATGGCGGAAATACTCAATTCAAGGCTGTCGGCATCAGCCGGAAGTACGAAGGTAAAACGACCTGAACTGTCTGTAACTGTATAAGCCGTTTTTTTTACTTCCCCAGCAGAAAAAGAAAGAATCACAGAAGCATTGGCAATAAACTTACCCGCGGCGTCAACAACCGTCCCGGAGCAGGTATCGTGTTGTGCCAGTAAACCCTGGCAAAAAAAAAGCAATACAATAAGGGTTACTATTTTCTTCATGATTTCATCTGCTGCCTCAAATAAATAAATTGCCGCAGGGCATTAACTCAGCCCATGGAAAACAGTCGGCTCATTGCTGTGCAGGTGTAATCTCCATCGATACCATCTGTACGCGATTCACACTTACCTTATTACCGGAAGCACTCATCATATTGGCAATCCGCTCAGACTGCTTTTTTGCCTCCCTGCTAAACTCTTCTCTTGTTACCGCCTTACCCGAAAGGCTTTCTTTGGTAATTGCTATTGCAACAAGTGCAGGAATATCCAGCGAAACAAAGTTGAACCTTACTTCATTCTTATCGTCATATGCTTCAAGAATAAGCCCTGGTAAACCACCCAGTTTCCAGGGACCGGCCGGTACGGGAATCTCCTGTGTAAACCATGCCGTATAGTTTCTGCCACGAAAACTTCCCGTCGCCTTATTGCATTTTTTTTCTGCAATCGTTCTAGTCTCACCGGTTACTGTCCAGTTAATAGGAGCCACACTGTCGCTGATCAGAAAATTATTGTCAAATGCCGTCTGCTGCAACAGCAGAACAGGTATCTTGTAATTCCTGTACAGAGTACTGCCGTTTCTTACACCCTGCGGTAACCGGCTTTTGATTTCGTCATTGATCCTGTCCATATTCAGTTTTGAAGAATCTGCAACATCGCCGGAAAACTTAATGGCTGGCTTGCCCGCAGTACCGGGTTGCTGGTAATAAGAGCCGCTTTTTCCAAAGTACAATACCATATCTCTAGAAATATAACTCTTTGCAGCAGTTACTGTACTGTCCGACTGCTTAGCCACCTGTTGCGAATAAACTACCTGCCCGATAGCATTATCCTGCCCGTTAACAGGTTTAAAAAACAATAATAAAAAAGACATAATATATATCCTGAAAACTGAGTTCATATCAATCATTTTTAATGGTAAATAAGCTATCCCCGATGTTTTAACACAGATCAGATGTCTTTATATCAGCACGGATAGATTATTATCAGGATTTCCTGATAAATCTCCGATCCAATATAGTTACCATCACCATCATAGTAATCTGTTATTTCTGTATAAATATAAATATCAGCACAGGCAGCTTGCGGCGTCTGCTTGGAAATTTTGATGACCTTTACCCCCGGGGTCTTTGCTTTTTTTACCTCATCCTGTACTTGTTTTACAACATCAGCAACGAACGCGGCATCATTAGCCAGGGCAGGTGATTTTTCTTTCAGCGCGTTAATTACCTGCTTCTTAATGTCTGTAGGTTCAGCCGGATTAGAAATTTTGATTGTTGTTTTTGCATAAGAACTCAGCGCAATAGCCAAGGTCAGTGTCAATAAAGAGAGAAGCTTTTTCATAATTTTTGATTGTTTTGGTTAACGGAAAAGTATTTAATTTATAAAACAACGGAGATAGCTTACATAGTTAAATGTATTGGTGGGTATGAGGCGTTTTTAAAACAAATGAATTGTTGGAAAAAAAGGTGTGTGGCTGGTAAAAACGATAGATTAGGTACATATGTTGATGTTTTAGGATTAATGTTTTTACTATTCAAAAATAATAAAAAGTTAATATCTGCAAAAAAAATAGAAATTTTTTTCAAAACAGTGCCACATACTTAAACAGCAGGCTTATAGTACAATAGTTTGAAGCATAGACTACCGCTTACTTGCAATCAGCAGGTTTAAATCTGTGTAGTTCAGATCAAAACGTTCACTCAGGTAAAAATTGGTCAGCGTACCCTTAAACATATAAATGCCTGTTCGGATATTGATCTTATACCAGATAAGGTTATCAATACCACCTTCATCAGCCGTCTCCAGCAACAATGGCATCAGTACATTGCTGATCGCCTGCGATGCCGTACGAGCAAAACCACTCGGTATATTGGGTACACCATAATGGATCACATCATAGCGAGTAAATACCGGTTTCTCGTGCGAGGTTACTTCGCTGGTCTCAAAGCACCCGCCCCTGTCAATACTCACATCTACAATCACGCTGCCCGGCCGCATCTGGCTCACCATCTCTTCTGAAACTACTATGGGTGTTCTTCCACCACTGCTGCTTAACGCACCGACCGCTACGTCGCAGGTCTTTAGTTGTTTGGAAAGTATCTTGGGCTCTATTACGGAGGTCCATAATCGTACCCCGATATTATTCTGTACCCTTTTCAGGCGGTAAATGCTATTGTCAAATACTTTTACACTGGCGCCCATGGCCAAAGCTGTACGCGCAGCATATTCGCCCACAATACCGGCACCGATAATGATTACTTTAGTAGGGGGGATACCACTAATGCCACCAACCAGCACACCCTTGCCATTATTCGCATTGCTGAGGTATTGCCCGGCAATCAGCATCACCGCGCTGCCCGCAATCTCACTCATGCTCCGTACGATAGGGTTATGCCCGCTATCGTCTTTCAGGTTTTCAAAACTGAGCGCCGTGATCTTTTTCTCCATCATCTTCTCCAGAATATCCCGTTTCATCACCGACAGGTGAATAGGAGAGATCACATATTGATTGGGCTTCAGTAATTCACATTCAGCCTCGCTTACCGGCGCACTCTTTACCAGTATGTCGCATTCAAACACCTGCTTCTTGTCGTATACAATCTTGGCCCCTACCTCGCTGTAATCCGTATCACTGTAATTGGCACCAAGCCCGGCATTCGTTTCAACCAGCACACGATGCCCATTGTTGACAAGTACACCCACCGATTCGGGTGTGAGGGCAATACGGTTTTCATTAAAAGAGGTTTCCTTGGGCATACCAATAAATAGCTCAGCACCCTTCGGCTTTACGTCAAGGGTTTCCTCCAATGTCTCATAAGAAAATGAAGCGGCAACAATAGGTTTGTTAGAAGCCATATAGTAATAGTATATCCAGGATGTTTAAAGTAAATAGTACTTGTTGTTCAGCAAGTTACGAAAATTAGGGATAAACTACCGGCGATTTCAGCTATAGGCTCCTTCCGTGAAGGTAAAAAGCCGCCAGTTGGTTTCATCCAGCGGCTGCAGGCCGATCTTCAGCATATCTTCAGGAAAGATGCCTGGTGCCCGCTGTGCCCATTCAGCAAAACAGTAGGCGCCCGAATCGAGGCAGTCTTTCACACCTGCATTAATAGCATCCAGTTCATGTGTAACGTTGCCAAGATTGAGGTGGTATATCTTCTCTCCATCAACCGTAATATGGGTATTGATGATTGAAGATGGAGCATCTTCTGATAGATGGATTACTCCGAGCACGCCGCAAAGCGCGTGGATAAAAGCTGTTTTACCCGCAGCTTTTGGTCCCTCAAAGGCAAATACCCGCGTGTCCGGAAACTGGGCGAGTACCTCTTCTGCAACAGCAGCAATCGTTGATGTATTGAAAATCTCCTCCATGTTGCAAAGATATTTTCCAACAATGGTAATAAGAAACTTTTACACAAAACTACCTTTGCAGTTATGGAGAAAATAGCGTGGAAGATAGAAGGGATGACCTGTTCAAATTGTGCCCTTACCGTATCGAGATTTCTTGAGAAGCAGGGAATGGAAGAGATCAGGGTAAACCCGATAGATGGCGATGTGAGTTTTACTGCAACAGAAGAATTACCCAGGACTAAGCTCATTTCAGGAATAGAGAACCTTGGATATAAAGTAGTTGATGAAAATGCAGCAGGCAAACCTCCAAAAGCAGGCAGGCTCAGTAGCAACAGGAAAAGATTTCTTTTCTGCCTGATATTCACCCTGCCGCTGATGCTGCACATGCTGCCCTGGCATATCCACTGGCTCATGCAACCCTTGGTACAACTGGCCCTTTGCCTGCCTGTATTTATTACGGGTATGTGGTTCTTTGGCAAAAGTGCCTTACAGAGCCTGCGCAACGGTATGCCTAATATGAATGTACTGGTAGCCCTTGGCGCTCTCGCAGCCTTTGTATACAGCCTTACCGGTACCCTCATGAACCTGGGCGAAGGATATCTCTTCTACGAAACCACCGCATCCATCATTACACTCGTTTTCTTTGGCAATTATCTCGAAGAAGCCAGTATACAATCTACGCAACGCGCTGTAAATACGCTCGCAAAATCGCAGCAGGTCATGGCCAATATGATCGCTTATGACGATCAACACCAGGAACAGGTCTTCCCGGTGGCCAGCAGAGCACTCAAGACTGGCGATCTCATCCTGGTCAAGACTGGCGAGCAGGTGCCGGCAGACTGTAAGATCCTCTGGGGAGAATGTACTGTCAGTGAAGCCCTGCTCACCGGTGAGAGTACGCCCATCTTCCGGCAGAAAAAAGAACAGCTCATCGGCGGCAGTATCGTTGAAACGGGAATGGTAAAAGCACAGGTGACTGCCGCCGGTAATGAAACGGTGCTGTCAGGTATTCTGCAAATGGTGAAGCATGCACAGGGTGAAAAACCCCCGGTGCAGAAGCTGGCAGATAAAATCAGTGCCATCTTCGTACCGCTCGTAACAGGCATTGCCATACTTACCTTTTTACTCAACTGGCTCGCCTTTGATATCGCCGCAGGTCAGTCACTTCTGCGTGCCATAGCTGTGCTGGTAATCAGTTGTCCCTGCGCAATGGGCCTGGCCACACCCGCCGCTATAGCCGTAGGTTTGGGCAGGGGAGCAAGGGAGGGCATCCTTTTTAAGAACGCCACCAGCCTCGAAACTTTTAAAGATATCCGCCAGGTAGTATTTGATAAAACAGGTACCCTTACCTCAGGTAATTTCAGTATTACAGCTTGGGAAACAAAAGAGCAAGAAGAAGCATGGTTTAAAAACCTTGTATTCTCTATTGAAAAATATTCCAACCACCCCATTGCCAAATCAATTGCGGAAGCGTGGAAAACCAACCAGCCCATGCGTTGGAAACAAACAGAAGAGATCAAAGGAGTGGGTATGAAAGCAACTGATGCCGAAGGCAACATTTACGAAGCGGGATCGTACAAGTTGTTGCACGAGCAGCCACCTGCTGTTAACCACCAGGTATATGTGTTGCGCAATGGGCAATGCATCGGTTGGGTGGATGTGTCAGACGAAATACGTACCGAAGCAAAAGGCGTTGTTGACTGGCTCAAAGCAAAAGGTATACAATCCATCCTGCTGAGTGGCGATACACAGGAAAAGTGCGAACAGGTAGCTGCAAAACTGGGCATACAAATGGTTATCGCTGCCCAAAGCCCTGCGCAAAAGCTTGAGCACCTGGAGCGGCTCGTGCAGCAGGCTCCCACCGCCATGATCGGTGATGGTATCAATGATGCGCCCTCCCTTGCTAAAGCTACGCTCGGCATCTCGCTTAGCGAGGCTTCGCAGATCGCTGTGCAAAGTGCAGACGTGATCCTCATGAACCAGGGTCTCAAAAAGCTGCCTGAAGCACTTGGATTGGGCAAGCATACCTACCTAACAATAAAGCAGAACCTTTTCTGGGCCTTCCTGTATAATATCATTGCCATACCCATCGCCGCCCTCGGATGGCTTACCCCAACCTTTGGCGCTCTTGTGATGGGGCTGAGTGATGTCGTGCTAGCCATAAACTCCGTAAGGCTCTTTGTAAAAAGAGTAGATCGTTAAATGCTTTTTCTTACCTAAGTTAGCGGCCGGCTTAATGGATGCGGTAACCTTCCCGTTGATTTAAGAACGAGCCGTCTCGACCGTCGTAATAAAATAATAAATTGTCATCACCATTAGACATATTAAAGCAGTATTGGGGTCACAGCCAGTTCAGGTCTTTGCAGGAAGATATTATTACTTCAGTGCTTGAAGGTAAAGATACCTTAGCGTTGCTGCCTACAGGCGGCGGCAAATCTGTCTGCTTCCAGGTGCCGGCCCTTCTTCTACCCGGCATCTGTATAGTAATAAGTCCGCTGATCGCGTTGATGAAAGACCAGGTAGAGCAATTGAAACGGAGGGGTATTCCTGCATTGTCTATCCACGCAGGGATGAGTTTTATCGAAGTAAGAAAGACGCTGGAAAATGCCGCTTATGGCAATTTCAGGTTCCTGTATGTATCTCCCGAACGCCTCGAAACACCACTCTTTCTCGAATACCTGCCTGCACTGAATACCTCACTTATAGCAATAGACGAAGCTCACTGCGTTTCGCAATGGGGATATGATTTCAGGCCGTCATATCTACGCATCGCGGCATTGAGAGGACACCTGCCCACTGTGCCCATGATCGCCCTTACTGCATCAGCTACCCCACAAGTGCAGGAAGATATTACAGGTAAACTCCTTTTCCGCCCGGGTTACCGCCAGTTCAGCCAACCGTTTACCCGCCCTGGTCTGTCCTACAGTGTGTTTCATATTGAGTCGCGGCAAAGCAAATTACTCGAAATCGTCAATAATGTAAAAGGTAGCGGTATCGTGTATTGTAAAACAAGGAAACAGACCCAGGACGTGGCCGACCTGCTGATGCTGCATGGTATCAGTGCCGCCTGTTATCATGCGGGGCTTAACAATGATACACGCACGGCGCGACAGGAAGCCTGGCTGCAGAACCGAACCCGCATTATAGCCTGTACCAATGCATTTGGCATGGGTATCGATAAGCCTGATGTGCGTGTAGTAATACACTACCAGGCTCCCGATTGTATCGAACATTATTACCAGGAAGCAGGCCGCGCCGGGCGGGATGGCAAAAGAGCTTACGCTGTACTGCTGTATGATGAACGGGAGCTTACAGAAATGGCGGCACAGACCGATATTCGCTTCCCAGGCCCGGAAGTGGTCAAAGCCGTATACAGGGCGTTGATGAATTGTTTGCAGATACCTGCTGGTACAGGCGAAGGCATGAGCTTTAATTTTGATATCGCCGCTTTTGCCACCAATTTTAAATTTAATATTCTTACCGCTACCTATGCAGTTAAGGCAATGGAGCAGGAGGGATTGCTTACATTTAACGAGGTGTTCTTTAAACCGGCTACACTGGTGTTTACTACCAGTAAGAATGGCCTGTACGATTTTGAGCATAGTTTTCCCGAATACGATCCGCTCATCAAAGCACTGCTGCGTTCGTATAATGGAATATTCGATTTTCCCACTGCTGTTTACGAAATAAAGCTGGCAAAACATACCCAAATCAACTTAGCCACTTTGCGTCAGCAATTACAGGAACTGCATCAGCACGGTATAGTAGAATACACACCGCAAAAAGATGCACCACAGGTTGTGCTCCTGCGCAACAGGAGTCACTCAGATGACTTCCATTTTAATAATGCTGCATACTACCAGCGTAAGCAGGTTTATGCAGAACGTGCAGCAGCCATGATCACCTATATACGTACCACCAACTCCTGCCGCAACAATATGATAGATCATTACTTTGGCGGCACCATCAGTACCGTTTGTGGTATATGTGACAACTGTATTAACCAGCATGCAAGAACAGCAGGTAATGATGACTTTGAAATCTATCATACCCAAATCATGCAGGGCATTGCAGCAGGCCCTGTGCACATTGAACAATTACTGCAGAGGCTCAACAATACCAACCGCGAAAAATTCTGGAATGTGATGAACTATTTAATTGCAGAAAAAAAAGTAATGATCGATCGTGGAGGAATGGTGAATTCGATCGGTTGAGAATAGAAACGTTCTCATTGTCTAACCCGGAAACTCATATTAAATAATAAAAAATACCCGTATAAATACTTACGCATTTTGCTGACGAATAAATACGCGTACCTATAAAGCCAACTTCTGTTTTATTGGAAAATAAATATGACGAAATCGGTTTCGTTAGCGTTTAACCATTGAAATACAGGGGCAAAAAAAAGGGACCAAGATAGAAATCTAGTCCCGCTTTAAAATCCAATATCCTATGAAAAACCAAGTCAAAGATAATGTGGTTTTTACGATTATGCAAGAAATTATTGAGATATTTGTTATATATCTGTTAAATCAATGAGAATAATATTCCGGATATGAAAATGGGCAAATTTGTAAACTATTGATAATGAGTTATTTACGTAAATAAATTATTTAATCTTATATCCCCCTTCCCGAAACAGGAAACTGGCTCCCTGGTACCAGGCAATAGCCTCTCTCACGATCGTACTGTCACCCGTATCCCATTTCTGGTTAATGCCACTCTCGAATCCCGGTCTGAATATACCCGTTTTTTGTTGGGGTGAAAGGATAACCAACTGGTTATTCCGGATATACCCTAATCCCTGGTACGTACTGATAAAAATGCGTTCCCTGCCTGCAGGTGTATTAAAGATATCGTATCCGAGAAATCGGCTATTATAGTTCATATTCATTAACCCCAGGATGGTGGGCGCCAGGTCAATCTGGCTGGTAAACCTTTCTTCCATCTTCGGGGTAATCAGTTGCGGTGCATAGATCAGGCAGGGAATATGATACCTGTTCACCGGTAGATCTGTTTTACCCGCGCTCTTGCTGCAATGATCGGCCACAATAACAAAAATGGTATTGTTAAACCAGGGTTTGCCCTGTGCAGCTTTCAGAAAACCATTTATAGCATAATCCGTATACTTAACCGCACCCTGTATCGTATGCGATGCAGGTGGAATATCTATCCTGTTCTCGGGGTAGGTATAAGGCCGGTGATTACTTACGGTCATTACATGGTTGAAAAAAAGCTTGCCATGCGCAAAACTGCTGTCGCACTCGCGCATCGCTTGTGTAAAAATGTCTTCGTCACAAACCCCCCAGGCTGTTGTGTGGTGCACAATTGAGTCTGGTATATCCCGCTTATCTATAACCTGGTAACCACTATGACTGAAGAAATACCCCATATTGTCGAAAAAGCTGTTGCCCCCATACACATACTTTACGTCATATCCTTTCTTCCTCAAAACGCTGCCGATCGTAAACATATTCTCATTATTAGGACGACGCACGATAGACTGCCCCGGCGTAGGTGGTATGGCGAGCGATAAAGCTTCCAACCCCCGCACCGTACGCGTTCCTGAAGCATAGAAATTTTTAAAGAAAATACTGTGCGGAATAAGCGAATCGAGGTATGGCGTTATGTTTTCTTTGTTGCCAAAATACTTCATGTAATCACCGCTGAGGCTCTCCACGCTGATCATTACGATATTACGTTGCTGCTCTGCATTGGGATAGCTGATCTCCCTGTCTACACTTAGTGAGTCACCCGTAAACCGAACGCCTGGCGCCTGGAGCATATCTTTAAGTATCCTGAAGTTTTCAGTATTACTTCGGGTAGCGTAGAAAAGATTGTAGTCGATCTCATTATGCCAGAAAGCATGCCCAAACTCGTAAATGCCATTGCCTGCAAGTTCGTTTATAAAATTGTTGCTGCTGATATTTTTTATGCGGTTGTTCACCAGGAAATAACCTGCCACCGGCAGCAGTAGAAACAAGAAAAAGAACACCGTCCGTTTTCTGAACCGCATCGGCACCACCTGCGATTGCACCAATGGCCTGCGTACCAGTAACAGCAAGCTACAGGTGAGAATCAGCACCGCCCCCAGTATCAGGGGAATATTATACGACTGCCAGATGTTTTCCAGCACTTCGGTGGTATAGACAAGATAGTCTACCGCAATAAAATTATATCGTACGCTGAACTCATCCCAGAATACGATTTCGGAACCCGCATTGAGAATAAGTATAAAAATGAGCAGGAAGAATAAGGTAAAAAGCAGGATGCGTTGCCAGCCCTTACGGTACCAACTGTCTTTCATCAGCCAGCAGTACAGGGCAACAGGAATAGCAAAGAACCCCCATACCACGATGTCGTAAAACAGCCCTATCACAAAGATGCCGACACTGCTCCCGAAACCCGGTTCGAGCGATGACCACGACTTAACCAATAAAGCGATACGCGTAATAAAACTGATGCCGGTAACCAGCAGGAATAAAACCGCAAGAGGACCAAAGCGGTGAGCAAAAAATTTCCTTAGCATTCTACAAAAGTAAAACAAAGGCAGCTACACCTGTTACTGATTGCCTAAAACCAACTGGTTTTCTTTTTGCTGCTCTTGCCACCGAGGCCAAGAGCACCCAGCAGTCCGCGGGTAATAATGGAAGCAGCGGTACGGCCCACCTGTTTAACAATAGGGTTGTCGAAAAAACCTCCGCCCTTGCTTTCTTTCCTCTCCTCCTTTGCTGCCTTCTCCTGCTCCGCTTGTTCGGCGCCCTTTTCAGCGGCCTCTTCCAGCTTAGCTGTCAATATCTCATAGGCACTCTCACTGTCTATCACCTGGTTGTATTTGGGTGCCAGCTTCGACTTGGATATGATGTTCTCAATCTCTCCTTCCGTTAATATATCCATTCTGCTTCTTGGTGCGCAAAGCATGGTATGCACCAGTGGGGTAGGGATACCCTTTTCGTTAAGCATTGTTACCAGGGCTTCACCAATACCCAGTTCCGTGATCAGGTCTTCCGTTTTATAAAACTCTGTTTCAGGATAGTTCTGCGCCGTTTGTTTAATCACCTTCCTGTCTGCCGCGGTAAATGCACGCAAGGCGTGCTGCACCTTCAGCCCGAGCTGGCCCAGCACACTTGCAGGTACATCCATCGGATTCTGCGTACAGAAAAAGATACCGATCCCTTTAGAGCGGATAAGCTTGATAATAGTTTCAATCTGTTGCAGCAATGCATCACTCGCCTCCTGGAACACAAGGTGTGCTTCGTCGATAAACATCACCAGTTTGGGCTTGTCAAGATCACCCTCCTCCGGGCAGGTAGCATAGAGCTCCGCCAGCATTTGCAACATAAAAGTGCTGAATAGCTTAGGCCTGTCCTGGAGATCCGTCACCCGCAATACGCTGATCATGCCACGCCCGTCGTCGCTCACACGCATCAGGTCGTCCACCTCAAAGCTCTTTTCACCAAAGAATACATCCGCCCCCTGCTGCTGCAGCTCCACCACCTTACGCAGGATAGTACCCGTACTGGTTGTAGATATTTTACCGTATGTCTTTTCAAGCTCTTCCTTTCCTTCCGCACCTGCAAACTGCAGTACCTTAATAAAATCTTTCAGGTCCATCAGTGGTAGCTTATTATCATCGCAGTACTTAAACAGCATCGCCACCACACCTCCCTGCGTATCATTCAGCCCGAGTATCTTGGTAAGCAGCACAGGGCCAAACTCACTAACGGTAGCCCGCAGCCGAACACCTTTCTGGTCGCTTAGCGTCAGGAGCTCCGCAGGGAAAGACGTGGGAGTATAAGTAAGGTTCAGCTTCTGGTACCGCTCATTAACCTTATCGTTAGCGGTGCCCGCAGCAGCAATGCCGCTCAGGTCACCTTTAATATCCATCAGTACCACCGGTACGCTTGCGTCACTCAGCAATTCACTCATCACCTGCAACGTTTTGGTCTTACCCGTACCCGTTGCACCTGCAATCAATCCGTGGCGGTTCATCATCTTAAGCGGCATAAACACTTCCGCCTCAGCAATCACCTCCCCGTCAAGCATGGCAGCACCAATCCTGGCAGATTCACCCTTAAAACTGTATCCCCCCTTAACCGCCTCCAAAAAGGCTTCCTTATTTGGCATAGTATAATTTTGCTGTAAGATATTAAATGATGCGAAAAAAAGTAACGGTCACCTGCAAACTTAAACTGAATAACCGCTATATGCTTTTTGAATATAGCTTTGCTCCGTAAATCACTGATGAAAAGAAAAACGGCGATTACCGCCATTCTCCTTTGTGGACTTTCCCTTTCCCTCTCGGTGTACCCGGGGCATAATGCCGCCCCGCTGGTTACCAGGGCGGCACTGGGCAGGATGCTGTTCAATGAAAAGAACCTGTCGCGCGATTCCTCCATTAGTTGTGCCAGTTGTCACCGTCCCGAATATGGCTTTGCCGATACCCTGCCCTTTAGTCCCGGTATTGGCGGTAAGCTTACCAAACGCAATACCCCTTCCGTGCTGAACATGAAGTTCCGTCCTTTGTTTTTCTGGGATGGCCGCGCCGGTAGCCTCGAAGCACAGGCGCTGATGCCTATACAGAACCCCGATGAGATGGACCTGCCCATAGCCGATGCCATAGCCAGGCTCAATGCCGATATACGGTATACCAAACTTTTCCGCAGCGTCTTTGCGCAGGCCCCCAACGCAAAGAACATGGCTGCCGCTTTTGCCGCCTACGAACGAACACTCGAAACCACCGGTAGCCGGTTCGACGACTGGAGCAATAACCTCCGCCGCCTCTCCGCTGCAGAAGAACGCGGCAGGCAATTGTTTACCGGCGATAAGGCTAAGTGCTTCGATTGTCATTTCCGCGAAGACTTCACCGCCGACGAGTTTCGCAATATTGGTCTGTTCAATGCACGCGACCTCAACGACTCCGGGCGCTTTCTTATTACTGGCAACCCCGCCGATATCGGCCGCTTTAAAACACCCGGTCTGCGCAATGTATCCGTCACCGCACCCTATATGCACAACGGTATGTTTAAAACCCTCGAAGAAGTGGTAGACTATTACAACGATCCCGCAAGTATTGTACCCGGAAGTATTAATGCCGATCCATTGGTACAGCAACCCCTGCACCTGACCCCACAGGAGAAAAAAGACCTTGTGGCCTTCCTCAAAACCCTCACCGATAAACGCTTTCTTCCCCGGGCGGTAAAGAAAAAGAAATAATACTGATCCTTATTTTATAAAATTGATGCTACTCCATGTATTAAAGCACGGTCGGCACCATCGATGCAATGTAATAGAGGGAAACAACAGAATGTAGCCTTGTGACAGATATATGCAGGAAACAAAATCCGTTATTGCAAAAACATGGCGATAATCAGGAAGATAGTCAAGCCTGCAACAGCCAGATTGCTAATCTTAACAAAAAATTAGGTTCCTGCATTTCATTCACAACTATTGAATATCTTTATTTGCTGTAAACAAAATGTAATATGGACGCAACAAAACCGAAAGTACTGCTTTGTGAAGATGATACCAACCTTGGAATGGTGTTGAAGAACTATCTCGAACTCAACGATTACGACGTAACCCTCGAAAGAGATGGCCGCCTCGGCCTTGCCGCTTTTCAAAGGGAGAAATTTGATATCTGCCTGCTCGATGTAATGATGCCTAATATGGACGGCTTCACCCTCGCCGGGGAAATACGCGACATCAACCCCGATGTGCCCCTGTTTTTCCTGAGTGCCAAAACCATGAAGGAAGATATCATCCAGGGATATAAGCTCGGAGCAGACGATTATATCACCAAACCTTTCGATAGTGAAGTACTGCTGCACAAGATCAAGGCATTGCTGAAACGTAATGAAGAGATCCATCGCGAAGAAACCAATGCCGAATTCCATTTAGGCAACTATCATTTTGTGCCCCGCCTGCGCGAGCTGCACAACGGCGCCAAATTACAGGCCCTGTCGCCCAAAGAAAATGAATTATTGAAAATGCTGGCAGAATATAAGAACGACCTCCTGCCAAGAGAAGTAGCGTTAAAGAAAATATGGGGTAGCGATACCTATTTCAACGGCCGCAGTATGGACGTATACATTGCCAAGCTGCGTAAATACCTTAAAGAAGACGATCGTATCGAGATCGTGAATATCCACGGTAATGGTTTCAGGCTGGTGGTTCCGTCTTAATTATCCATAAACATTATAAATCAACCATAGAAGCGTCTCCCTCAGTAGGAGACGTTTTTTGTTTCCCGCTGATCATCCGGTCAGCAATTTTTCCACGCCTCCGCAAAGCGGCAAGTAACCTGTCATAACAGAAAAATCAAATGGAATTTACACCGGCAAGGTAATCGCTGTGCAGCGAACGAACAGATCGGAAGAATGCCATCTGCCCGGTCGGTATAACCTGTTTGCAGATCAGGCATTAAACAAATTCCCCGCACCGCCAAACCGCGGCATTATCTTGCCCAGGTGGCGGTAAGCCTTTTCAGTAACCTCTCTGCCCCTTGGGGTACGCTGTATAAACCCTTCCTGGATCAGGAACGGCTCGTACACCTCTTCGAGGGTGCCCGTCTCTTCACCTACGGCGGTAGCAATGGTCGTGATACCCACCGGCCCGCCTTTAAATTTGTCGATAATAGTTGAGAGGATGCGGTTATCCATTTCATCCAGTCCGTGCTCGTCAACATTCAACGCCTTGAGCGCATGTTCTGTAATGTTCATATCAATCACACCATTACCCAGTACCTGTGCAAAATCGCGTACCCGGCGCAGCAGGCCATTGGCAATGCGGGGTGTACCGCGGCTCCTGCCCGATATTTCTTTAGCCGCATCCGAGGTGATCCTTGTATGCAGTATGGCCGACGAACGCACAATAATCTGTTGCAGCACTTCAGCCGTGTAATACTCCAGTCTCGATTTGATGCCAAAGCGCGAAAGCAGGGGTGCTGTAAGCAGGCCGCTGCGGGTCGTGGCGCCGACAAGTGTGAAAGGATTAAGGTTAATCTGTACGCTGCGTGCGTTAGGGCCGCTGTCAATCATAATGTCTATGCGGTAGTCTTCCATGGCAGCATAAAGGTACTCCTCCACTACAGTGCTCAGGCGGTGTATCTCGTCGATAAATAGTACATCGTTGTTACCGAGGCTGGTAAGCAACCCTGCAAGATCACCCGGCTTTTCAATTACCGGCCCGCTCGTTTCCCTGATGTTTACACCCAGCTCATTAGCCACAATGCGGCTGAGGGTGGTCTTGCCCAATCCCGGCGGACCATAAAACAGGATATGATCCAGCGCCTCACCGCGCATCTTTGCCGCCTTGATAAATACTTTGAGGTTCTCAACAATCTGTCCCTGCCCGGTAAAATCAACGATCTCTTTCGGGCGTATACTATTCTCAAACTCTTTTTCTACCGCCGAGAGCTGTTCTTTTCCGCTATTTAAATTGGGATTGGCCATGGCAACAAAGGTAAGGCAGTTGACATACAAAAAGGCCGGTGACAACCGGCCTTTTACATATACTCAGTTGATGTAATTATCGTCTTTTCAAAAGGGTAAACGTTACCGGCTTGGCAGGCTTATTAGAACTGCTTTGCGCCAGGCCAGGCAGGAAGGTAAACACCTGCAGATTGCCATTGTAGGGCGAGTCAACACCCTGGGGGTAACCCCCAATATGACAGGTGATACAGTTGGAAGACGCAATATACGTTTCAAGTGTACTGTTGGCCATCCATGATGTGTTTACCGTTACATTAGGATATGGTGGCTCAACATTGGTATACGAAGTATCACCCTTGCCCTTACCCGGAGGGTTAACCGTACCAATCATCTGGTAGTACTGGAAGGGAGTGCCTTTCAGCAGTTTGGTAAAGAGCGTGTTGATCGCGTCAAGTTGTTTGTTGCCCTGCTGGAATGGGGGGCTCGAAACACCCACCGGTATAGCCGGTGGTAGTGGCTGGCCAAACTTTACCGCAGCAGGTTGGTAAGAGAAGCCCGAATCGCCGTATGTTTTGGCAGGGTTGGTATTAAAAGTAGGCGTAGCCGGTAGCGTACCGCCATACTGGGGCTGCAGTTTAAGGTTATCCACCTGCTCAAAGCTGGCCCAGTACCAGGTAGCGTGTGTAGAAGGAGTAAGCCGCAGAATGTGCAGGCCCACCAATCCCACCTCAACCGGTTTGCTCCTGTTACCATACTGGTCAATCAGGATAGCCGTTCTGTGGAAATACCTTTCCAGTACCGAAGCAGGTGTATTGGGTTTAAATACCCTCCATGAAGCCTTTACTTCAGTAGCACCGTACTGTGCCCATGCAGGCATACTGTTCGACAGTGCATCGCCACCCTTGGGGAAGCCCACAAACGAGTTGGTTTTAACCGCGTTGATCTGTGAGTCGGCATTATAATAGCCATTATTCAGAAAGTAAGTGTACTCAGATTCGTCCACCCTTACTTCGTAACGCACAAACTCAGAGTCCTGCGCAATAAGGGGTTGACCCGTAGCCTCGTCAAATGCATCGTGTACTTTATTGGTATCATTTTTTGAGAACATACGAAGCAGTTTGATGGGCGTTTTGTCGTCTGTCACCAGCCAGTCCCATGGCCCGGGATTCTTGCCATAAGGCAGGAAGATATCGTATTGTTCCTTCCACCTTTCCCATACTGCCGGGATGTAGCTGCCCGCCGCTGTTTTAGCGCCGATAGATTGTGTAGTGTCAGGCATCCCGCGGTAAGCGTCGGAAGAAGGCCAGTTAAGCGCGATAAAAGATTGCCATCCAAAATTGTAGTAGTCATTCTGGGTAGCATTCGGCGTGTCCGATACCTCTACGGGTACCTTCCACGAGATCGTGGGGTTAGTTACGTCTGCTGTAGGCTTAGGGTCCTGGTTATTACCCGATGGACAGCCTGCAAAAAACATCACCGCTACGGGCAGTGCAACAAAAATGAGCATTTTTTTCATAAATAAAGGTTTATTGGTGCGTGGTAAATGTTTAACTGGTTATAATGCCCCCGGCGTTTCGGTGAGCAGTTAGTTTCGTTTAATGCATGCCAAAATACATGATCAAAATGAGTAATGCAAGTTTTTTGTACAAATTGAGCTTATGTATAGGCGCAGGGTAAGTCTTTTTATCGCCTGACGCAGGCATAGCACCAGCGGGGTTACCCCATAGATATCCCACTCATACCATACTGATAACCCATTGATGTCATATAATAAAAAGGAAATAAAGCCACCGTATCCGAACGATATGTTAAAACTGGAAAAAAGTAGTAAAACCCCGTTTCCGGTGCCAACCGGAATATTATATTAGCACCCTAAACCATCAACACTATGGCTACCTTGTCTGGCGACATACTTTTTACCGGCAGCATCGGCGGGCTCAGCGCATACAAAATGAAAGGAGTAGACAAGATTATACTCCGTCGTAAGCCCGAAACAAATAAACACAAATTTGAGCACAACCCCAACAACGCAATAGTAAAACGCTACAACGAAGAATGGAAAGGCTGCATCATGGCCGGCAAAGCCATCCGCCAGGCAATGCCGGGCGTGCAGCACCTCCGCGATTATAACTATTCCGGCAGCCTCAATGCCCTCTGCAAAAGCATCCAGGGCAACGACAGGCAGAGCCCGCTCGGCTCCCGCTCAGTACTGCTCTCGCAGGCCGCCGCTAAGCTCGAAGGCTTCGGGCTCAACCGGGTCAATACCCTTGGCAGCATCCTTCATGATCCGCCAGCCTGTACACTCAGCAAAGAGAAAGCCCTGGCCCAAATACAGGTACCACCGCTAATACCAGGCGTTAATTTCAGTAACCCCTCCGGTCAGCCCCTGTTTCGCCTTGTATTTGTACTCGCCGCAGTCTCCGATATCGTCTACAATCACAATATACAAAAATACCAGCTCCAGGCAACAGAACTGCCCGCACCACAGCAGCTTATCACCCCCTGGCAAAATACCCCGCAAGGGCACGAAGCCGTAAACCTTCAGTTGGCACTGCATAACTGGCAGAACACTGCCGCCACCGCACTCCTGCTCTGGGGTGGGGTCGAGTTTGGCGTGCCCATCAGCAGTACCGTTATCCGGTATGTTAAATACAGCGGCGCTGCCAGTATATTAAAAGCAGTATAAAACAATACCCCGGCCCGGCACGCCCGGCCGGGTTTAACAATAACTTTACAAAAGAAAATTATTTTTTTATTTGTATATACAAATAAGAGCCTATCTTTGCTTACGCAACAAAAAAATAACTTGAAGACCACAGAAAGCAAATATTGTAAATGTCTCTATTTTACCTCCAGTGCACTGGCACGCAAGGTAGAAAAACTGGCACAGCAAAGCTGGAAAAAAATCGGCCTCGCACCCAGTCATGCCTATTTGCTCATGATGGTAATAGAACGGCCCGGCATGCAGCCCGGGCAGATAGGAGATGAGCTGCAACTCACACCCAGCACCATTACCCGGCTCATGGAAAAGCTCGAAGAACGGAAGCTTGTCGTACGCATTGCCGAAGGTAAGCAAACCAATGTGTACCCCACTGCTGCTGGCAACAACCTTTATCCCGACATGAAAAAGTGCGCGCAGGAATTTCAGCAGAGCTACAGCGCTATGCTCGGTGAAAAAGAAAGCTCCCGCCTCGTAATGAATATGGGCAGGATGGCAGACATGCTCTGATTTTTTTGTTTAATCATTTGTATGTACAAATATTAAAAACATAAACGACAATTAAAAAAAAATACAATGAAGTATGTAATTACAGGCTCGCTGGGCCATATCAGCAAACCGCTCGTGGAACGCCTCATTAAAGATGGCCATGAAGTAACCGTGGTAACCAGCAGCGCCGCCCGTACCGAAGCCATAGAAGCCCTCGGCGCCCGTGCTGCCGTAGGGTCTGTTGAAGACGCCGCTTTTGTAAGCAGCAGCTTTGCCGGTGCAGATGCCGTTTACCTCATGATACCACCCAACTTTGCCGTAACCGACTGGCTCCGCTACCAGCAGCAGGTAGCAGATCATTATGTCGCCGCCATCAGGGCCAACAATATAAAATATGTAGTGCAACTCAGCAGCATAGGCGCACATCTTGGTAAAGGCGCCGGACCGGTAGACGGGCTCGCCTATCTGGAGAGTCAATTAAACACCATCGACGGGCTCAACGCCATCATTCTCCGCCCATCATTCTTCTACTATAATTTCCTCAACATGATCCCTCTTGTTAAAGGCATGGGTATCATGGGTGGCAACTATGGTGGCACCGACGAAAAACTGGTACTGGTAGATACCGCCGATATTGCCGACGCAGCATACAACGCACTGGCTTCACTCACCTTTTCTGGTATCGATGTACGCTATGTGTCAGGTGACGAACGCAGTACCGACGAAATCGCCGCCGTACTTTCCGGTGCCGCAGGCCGCCCCGGTGTGCCCTGGGTAGTGGTCACCGACGACCAGGCCGAGCAGGGTATGCTCGCCAGTGGCTTCCCGGCTACTATCGCCGAAGGATATACTACAATGGGCCGTGCCATCCGTACGGGCATTATGCAGGAAGACTACTGGAAAAACAAACCGGCAACTTTCGGTAAAGTTAAACTCGAAGACTTTGCCAAAGTATTCGCTTCAGCATTCGATGCACAATAACTGTTGATCATTATTAAATGCCCGTAAAGGGCGGCATATATCATTTATGACCCCTCCCCCTAAATGGAAAATGGCAGTGATGATCTGGATCGGGATTTACCCGCTCATCACGTTGCTGGTACTCTTACTCTTTCCCTGGATGGCTGCACAACAGTGGCCGCTGCCCCTGCGTACTTTGCTGATCACAGCTATCGCAGTTCTGGTTATGACGTTTCTTATACTGCCACTGTTGCAAAAACTGCTCAGGAGCTGGCTGCAACAGTAACGAGGGTAATAAAAAAAGCCATTACGCTTCTGGCGTAATGGCTTTTTATTTATTGCAGTTACCCGCTTTAAATTATTTGGCTTTAACGTTTACAGCTACACGGCGATTCATAGCCTGGCCTTCTTTCGTGGCATTGCTGGCAATAGGATGCTCAGGGCCATAACCCTTAGCACTCACAATTGCAGTAGCCACTGCGCCCAGCTTCTTCACCACGGCGGCAACAGCATCGGCCCTCTTCTGCGAAAGCGCGATATTAGTTGCTGCACTGCCCGTACTGTCAGTATAACCACCAATCTTAAACTGTGCAGTGGGGTAAGCCTTGCTGATAGTAGCGAGGTTCTTCAACTGCACCATCGATTCGTCGGTAAGGTCCGCACTGCCGGTTTTAAAACGCACATTGGTAAACTCAAACCAGTTGCCCTTCACCGTATCAAGTACGGCATTCTTATCGTTGAGGAAGTTGATGAGCTTTGCTTCCGTACTGTTCTTACCCACTTTCAGCTCACCACCGTTATTTGGCAGCACGAGGGTCAGAATTTCCCCTTCATCATAGATAAAGGTGCCGGTAGAGTCTACCTTGCCTGCGGGCGTTTCTTCGAGTGGCTTATTGGGCTCACCGTGTTTGCCCCCGTGGCCGGTAGCCGGGGTAGCATTGGGCTCACCATGGCCCGCATCGGGTTTCTTATTACAGCCGTTCCAGAAATACAGGGCTCCCGCAGCCAGCAGGGCCAGCAGGAGTAGGGGCAATAACCACCTCATGGCCCCACCAGCCTCTTCCTCGGTGGTCGTTGCCGCAGCAGGGGTATGGTGGCCACCGGCGCTACCGGCATTAGTAGACCAGCCCGCACTTCCGGCTATACCGGCCGCACTTCCGGCAATATTAGCCGCCTTACTGCCAAAAATACTTACCAGGTCGAGCCCGGCAGGCGCGGCAGCAGTGATACTATCTTTCTGACTGGCGAGAAAGCCCGCCAGCCCATTTGCATTCAGGTTATCAGCAGCCGCGTGCTTACCCAGCAGGCCCAGTACCGCCGGTACGGCCATACTCAGCAGGGAAGAAGCAGAAGAGTTTTTGATGCCGGAAAAAGCAGCGATCAGGTTGGTAAGCATGCCAGACTTCTGCTCGCCCACTATGGTATTGAGCAGGCCCGCTCCCTTATTGAGCATACCACCCCCTTCTTCATTACCAAAAAAATTGCCCAGCTTATCAAGTATACCTGCCCCATTGTGCTCACTTGCTATATGGGCTATTGCAGCGGCTCCGTCGCCAGTAGTGGCTTTATCTGCTATACCGCTCAAAACCCCGGGTACCACTCCACTTATGGCTCTCGCAACATTGTTCTCTTCTTCACCGAGGAAGGCGCTGGCCTTTTGCAGCAGTTCGTTGGTGAATAAACCTTTGGCCGCATCAATAAGATTGAATGACATGTGTAATTTGGTTTTTTAAGTTGTTAAAAATTTAGTGCAAGATTAATGGTATTAGCATTTGGTTGCACAAATTGCCAAATAAATGTATAAAAAGCAAATTTTTTTCGTTTCCCCATGCCTGTTAATAAGGCGTGGCGCACCTTTTAAAGGCACATTTCGCCATTAATCAAAACATTCTTTCGGTTTCCCCGGGGGTAAAGTAAATTTGTATATATGTCAAAATTCATATCAAAGTATTGGAGCTACCAGTTGTTCGGGTGGGGGGTGTTTTGTGTAACCAATATCTTTTTTGCGATTACTTTTAAAAACTTAGATACGATATTTATCTGCGGCCTGCTCGTCTACCTGGGTATCGGTCTGATCATCTCACACCTGATGCGCTTTGTGATCAAAGACCTCAAAGTACTCACCTGGCAGGTACAGCGGCAGATCATTGGCTTTATCGCCATCACTTTCTGCTTTGCTATCGTAGCCAGTATCCTCGAAAGCCTCCTTGTCAAGTACTTTCATCTCCTGCGCACCACAGAAACAGGTGGAAAAGAGCTCGACATTTCGCGCCTGATACTCAGCAACTTCTTTACCTCCTTTATCTTTTTCTTCATGTGGAACAGTATCTACTACATCTATCACTATGTAGAGAAAAGCCGTAAACAGCAACTCGATACCCTCAAACTCGAAACCCTGGTAAAAGAACTTGAGCTCAAAACCATAAAATCGCACATCAACCCCCATTTTATATTCAACGCCCTCAACAGCATCCGCGCACTGGTGGATGAAAACCCCGTACGCGCACGCAGCGCCATTACCGAACTCAGCAATATCCTCCGCAGCAGTATGCAGGCAGAAAAACTCGAAACCGTACCTTTACACCGCGAACTGGATATCGTAAAAGATTATCTTGCACTTGAACAGATGCGCTTTGAAGAACGGCTGCGCGTGGAAATGAATATCGACGAAGATACGCTCGACCAGCCCGTACCACCTATGATGCTGCAGACATTGGTAGAAAATGCCATAAAACATGGCATCAGCAAACAGGTAAACGGGGGAGTGATCACCATAATCTCGGATTTTGTAGGCGACCATCACGAGCTGGTCGTACGCAACTCGGGCCAACTCGCCACTGCACGCCTCAATGGCGAAGGATTTGGTATCAGGAGCACACAAGACAGGCTCAACCTCCTGTACCAGGACAAAGCCAGTTTCGATATCCACAACCTGAGCCCCGATACGGTGGAGTCTAAAGTAATCATGCCGCTCGCCCTCGAAGGCCAGATGTTCGGACAGGTACATAAATACAACTGATAAAAACGACAGATATGCATAAGGCCGTAATTATAGACGATGAACGTCTCGCCAGGAATGAGCTGAAAAAGTTGTTACAGGAGTTCCCCGAAGTAGAAGTGATCGGTGAAGCCTCCAATGCAGGAGAAGGGATAGAAAAAATAGAAACACTTAGTCCCGACCTCATCTTCCTCGACATACAGATGCCCGGCAAAACCGGCTTCGATATGCTTACAGAACTCGAAAGGGCACCATACGTCATTTTTACCACAGCATACGATGAATATGCACTTAAAGCTTTTGAAGTAAACGCACTCGACTACCTGATGAAACCGGTAGAGCCCAAACGCCTTGCCGATGCCCTGCAGAAACTGCACGCGGCAGAAGAAAAGGAGCAGTCCGGCTCAGGTATGGGCGTAAACCGCGGCCTGCTTGGTGAAAACGACCAGGTATTTGTAAAAGACGGAGAGCGTTGCTGGTTTGTGAAACTCTCCGAAGTGCGCCTTTTTGAAAGCGTAGGCAACTATGCCAAAGTATTTTTCAGCAATAACAAACCCCTCATCCTCAAATCCCTCAATGCACTCGAAGAGCGGCTCGACGAACGCGTGTTCTTCCGCGCCAACCGCAAGCACATCGTTAACCTCCGCATGATCGATAAAGTAGAACCCTATTTCAACGGAGGTCTCCTGCTCGACCTGCATGGTGGAGAAAAGATTGAAGTAAGCCGCAGGCAGGCAGTTAAATTCAAGGAAATGATGAGCCTTTAATTCACAGGAATTATATTACCTTGCCACCGTATTATAGTAATTATAATACGGTTTTATTTTGTACCCTTAATATGAGTATATTATGATCTTCGGTTGGAATAGCTATCTGTTAAAAGCGTTTGTACTCGGCGATTTTGGTTTTATCGACCCCTCAATCAGCTCAATCCCCATCGAGTACCGGCAAAAATACGGGCACCTGATGTTTATTCCGTTTATTCCGCTCGGCAGGATGTGGGTAATCCGCCGCGATGGCAAAATGTATGAGCCCAACGCAGAGATCCTGAACGTCATCAAAGCACACCAGGTGCGCACCCGCCACGGCATCTGGGCCTGGTCGGGTATATTGGCGGCACTGCTGATCTTTTTTATCTACAACGTCAATCAGAAACTCGAAAGCAGGCGTTACGAAAAATATGAAGCAGCACAGAAATCAGCAATCGACGACTTTGTAAGCAATAAAAAAAATACACAGGCAATACTGGATAAAACTGTATTGATCAGCGACCTGATCGATAGTCTTACAGAACAGGTTAAACCCTCCGGAGCAAAGATCGATACAGCCAAAGCACTCAGCTATTTCCTCGACGCACTGGCCACCCAAACCGATTCCCTCAGTGGATACTCAGAAGAAAATACTTTCTTCTTCCATCGTATGCTCAGCAATGCTAAGCTTAAAGAAAAAGAAATATTACCCGCTAATGTTAAAAATCAACTCGCACTCGGTTCATCCGGATCTTATTACTCCGATACGGCTTCTTTCTTTCGCGAAGTACGCCGCATACAAAACCTGAAATACCTTTTTGTACTTACAGAATACAACCGCCTCAATCCCAGGTATGGCGAAGACCAGTTTACACCCGGTATCACGATGGGTAGTGGTCAACTCGTCGATCTCAGTACCAGGAAAATCATTAAATCAGTTAAGTTCTTTGCTTCAAACAGCGATACCGTGAGCACTTACCGTATGACAACGGCGGGCAGGAGTGCGCAGATGAGCGCAGCAGAATGGGAAGAAAGATTAAGGAGCGATCTCGATTACAATCTTATTAAAGTAGGAAAAGAATACCTTTTTCATAACCAGGCAGAAATAGAACAACGCTCGCGCCAGATAACACACATGATGAATGCCAACGGAAGAATGAATAATTAAGTATTTCAGGAATTGATACCGGCCAGCGGTACGCTGTGTACAGCAGCCGCCATTTCACGGATCAGGGAGGCGTCTTTTTCAATGGCATTACCCACAACGATCACGTCGGCACCCGCTTTACAGTTAAGGTAGGCTTTTTCAGGTTCGATAATACCACCCCCGACAATCAGGGGCACGCTGATAACCTGTGATACTTTCTGGATCATACTCTCGGTAATAGGCCTTTTGGCGCCGCTGCCCGCATCCATATAAATCAGTTTCATACCCAGCATTTCGCCCGCCATAGCAGTACACATGGCTATCTCGTTCTTATCCGCCGGTATCGGCGTGGCATTCGATATATAAGACACCGTAGTAGGCGCGCCGCCATCAATCACCATGTAGCCGGTACTCATAATTTCAAGACCACTTTGTTTTACTACCGGGGCGCTGATCACGTGCTGGCCAATGAGCAATTCGGGGTTACGGCCGCTGATCAGGGAAAGATAAAGCAGGGCATCAGCATAGGCCGATACCTGAGAAGGACTTCCCGGAAAAAGGATGACGGGAATAGAACAATGCCTTTTGATGAACTGTACGCACTCATCAAGGTAGTTAGAAATCACAAGGCTCCCGCCTACCAGGAAATAATCCACACCAGACGCCGCCGAAAGACCGATCAGTTGCTCCATATCCTGGTCGTTCACTTTATCCGGATCAACCAGTACAGCAAAGGATTTCTTGCCCTCCCGTTTACGTTCTGATAATGAATGATATATACTGTGGCTCATTTCCTGACTCGCTTGGTTCCCTGCAAAAATGTATAATTTTTTGCTCTTGATAAAATTATAGTGCTAAATAAAGCTCCGGTGGTTGCAAAATCGCTGATTTTATCAGTAATTTTGAAAGGATGAAGGATGTAGCCGCAGAAATAAAATTTAAAACGGCCCGCAGCAGTGGAAAAGGCGGTCAGAACGTCAACAAGGTAGAAACAATGGTTGAAGGAAGCTGGTCGCCCGCCAGTTCATCTCTTTTCAGCGAAGAAGAAAAAGCAAGAATATACCAGCAACTGGCAACCAAAATCACCATAAGTGGCGTTTTAATTGTGAAAAGCCAGGCAGAACGGACACAATTAGGCAACAAGCAGCGTGTAGTGGAGAAAATGAATCTCCTTATTGCAAAAGCCCTCGTAGTGCCGCGCAAACGAAAACCCACCAGAACACCCCGGGCTGTTAAGGAAAAACGGCTCGATTCCAAGAAAAAGAGCGGCCAGATTAAAGCAGGCCGAAAAAAAATAAATACCTGGTGAAATGACAAAAATCAATATTCGGGCATGGTGTTACCCCCTATTTGCGGCCACTCTGCTGCTGTTGGCAGCTTGCAGTAAAAAAGATACACCTGCCCCCGATGAGCCGATCGGGGTGCTAACCATCGATTTCAGTAATAAGGTAGGCAGCTCGGCCATGGTGCTTAATGGCCCCTCCTATACCAACAGCTTTGGCGAAAGCTATACCATCCGCAAATTCAAATACTATGTGAGCAATATCGTGCTCAGCAACGGCAGCATTTCCGATGCCGAAAAAGAAAGCTACCACCTTGTAGACCAGGCGAGTACCGCATCCCTCAGTTTTAATATTTTTCCTAAAGTCAATACATATACCACCATCTCTTTTGTACTCGGGGTAGACAGCCTGCGTAATGTAAGCGGTGCACAGAGCGGCGCGCTCGACCCGCTCAATGATATGTTCTGGACATGGAGTACCGGCTATATCATGGCCAAGATGGAAGGCAACTCCCCCGTTTCTTCACAGCCTAACAACCGCGTGGAATACCACATGGGTGGGTTTGCAGGCACTAATTCAGTACTTAAAAAGATTACACTTGCCATGCCTGCCGGTAAAACGATCGACATCCGCAAGGGCAAAATATCCGTACTCAGAATCGACGCCGACCTGAATACCTGGTGGCAGGGCCCTAACGATATCCGTATGGCTGTACTGCCCGTATGCACCACCCCGGGGGTACAGGCTAAAGCCATCGCAGACAACTATGCCAAAATGTTCACCATCAGCGACGTTATCAACAATTAATATTTGAAAACAAAAGGTACCATACTGCTGGGCATCCTGCTGCTGCTGATCGTACTCATGGACGCGTGCAGGGGTAAAGACGTTATGCCGGGCAACGGCGTCGTATATAATCCCACCTACCTTACTTTTAAAGTACCCGCAGGCTGGCCCGCACCCGCCTTCAACATCTTTGCCGATAATCCTCTTACAGAACAGGGCTTTCAACTGGGGCGCAGGCTTTTTTACGATGGCCGCCTGAGCCGTGATGGCAACTTCCCCTGTGCCAGTTGTCACCAGCAGTTTGCAGCCTTTGTTACTTACGATCACGACCTCAGCCATGGCATCGACAACAACTTCACACTCCGTAATGCACCCGGCACGTTCAACCTGGCCTGGATGCGTGAACTGCACTGGGATGGCGGTATCAACCATATTGAAGTACAACCCTTGGCGCCACTTACCGCCCCCAACGAAATGGGAGAACAGATTGATCATGTATTGCAGAAGCTCAGGAACGACACGGGTTATGTACGTATGTTCAAACAGGCATTTGAAGATGGGGCCATTACCTCGCAGCACATGCTTAAAGCACTGGCGCAGTTTATGGGAAGCATCGTTTCCTCCAACTCCAAATACGACAAAGTAAAACGCGGCGAAGCAAACTTTACCATCAGCGAAGAACAGGGATATACTTTTTTTAAATCCAAATGTGAGAGTTGTCATAAGGAACCCCTCTTTACCGATTTCAGCTACCGCAATAATGGACTGGCCCTTAATACCTTCTCTAACGACTTTGGCCGGATGCGTATCACAGGCAACCGCTCAGACTCCCTCAAATTTAAAGTGCCTTCACTGCGCAATGTAGGGCTTACCTTTCCCTATATGCACGATGGCCGCCTCTATACCATAGGGCAGGTGCTGGATCATTACCGCAGTGGTATAACAGCCAGCCCCACCCTCGACCCCCAACTGACCGGGGGCATTCCGATGACCAGCAATGAAAGAAATAACCTGATCCTCTTCTTACATACGCTTACTGATACAGTGCTGACCCGCGATGCAAGATTCGGTGCCTTTTAGATTATATCTGGTAAGCCATCCCCGCTTTTTTGCACATGCAACGTCTCAGTTGATATTTCCGACTCGGAAATAAAGAACTATTACTCAATCAAAACAACTGGTATGAAAAATTTTGTTGCAGAATTTATCGGCACCTTCGCGCTGGTATTATTCGGATGCGGCGCCGCTGTTATTGCGGGCACATCCTCTTCCGGTCCGGCAGGCATTGGCCTGCTGGGTATCTCACTCGCTTTTGGTCTTACAGTAGTGGTTATGGCCTATGCAATTGGCCCCATTTCAGGTTGTCACATCAATCCAGCCATCAGTATCGCTATGTGGGTAGCAGGTAAGCTCAGCATAGGCGAGTTGTTCATACACGTGCTGGCACAGGTTACGGGTGCTATTGCTGGCGCCGGCATGCTGTACCTGATCGTGAGTGGTAAGCAGGGCTTTACCGGTCTTGGCGAGTGGGCGCTTGGCTCCAATGGCTGGGGCGAGGGTTACCTGGGCAATTACAGCACCACAGCCGCTTTTCTTACCGAAACTGTGATGACAGCCCTTTTCCTGGTTGTTATTTTCGCCACTACCTCCCGCCTGGGCAACAGCACCATGGCCGGGTTTGCCATAGGTATCACACTGGTGCTTATTCACCTCGTTGCCATTCCCATAACCGGTACATCTGTAAATCCCGCCCGCAGCCTCGGCCCTGCCTTATTTGCCGGGGGTAAAGCGCTCAGCCAGCTCTGGCTTTTTGTGGTGGCACCCATAGCAGGGGGCATTATCGGCGCACTGGTATGGCGCTACCTGCTCCGGCCGGCCGAACCGGTCAATTATTGATGGCGGCCGCCATTGCCCCACCTGCCGCAGCTATACGAGCCCGGCCGGGAGCCCTTATTTTCCCCGGATTTGACCGTCTTGGGGCTCAAATGCGTATTCCCACTAAATTTCACTACTTTTGCCCCCCTGAAATTGACCCTTGTCAATAGCAGGTGCAAGAATTATGAGCCTCCGGGATACCATCAACATGCAGCGTTTGCCACAACATATTGCCATTATAATGGATGGTAATGGTCGCTGGGCAAAAGAAAAGGGCGAAGACCGCCTTTACGGGCATTTTCATGGAGTGCAGAGCGTACGCGATATTACGGAAGGCTGTGCCGAACTGGGTATAGGATATCTTACGCTCTATGCGTTCAGTACAGAAAACTGGGACCGCCCGGAATACGAGGTTACCGGCCTGATGGAACTATTGGTAGATACAATTCGTAAAGAAGTACCTACCCTGAATAAAAACAACATCAAGCTGCACGTGATCGGCGATATGGGTATGCTGCCCGAAAACGCACGCCGGGAGCTGAACGAAGCACTCGAGGAAACAGGCAAAAATACAGGCCTTAACCTCGTGATGGCATTGAGTTACAGCAGCCGCTGGGAACTGCTGAATGCAGTAAGAGATATCGCTGCCGACGTAAAAGCGGGTAAGATGCAACCGGGCGATATAACCCCCGATGTACTCCAGCAATACCTGGCAACAAGCGATTTCCCCGATCCGGAACTGATGATCCGTACCAGTGGTGAATACCGTATCAGCAATTTCCTGCTTTACCAGTTGGCATACGCTGAACTCTATTTTACCAATACCAGGTGGCCCGATTTCAGGAAAGAAAACCTTTACGAAGCCATCGTGGATTTCCAGCAAAGAGAACGACGCTTCGGCAAAACGGGCGAACAGGTAAAGAACGAACAGGATAAAGAAAGCCAGGCATAAACAACCGGCTGTACCTTATAAACCAGGTAATATTAAACTCAGATCAACAAAGAAGCCGTCATTTAACAATTCATTTTCAATAATGAAAGTAATTTGCGGCTGTAAAAAACCAATAGATGCGTAGTATTTACCAGAATTTTCTTATTGGGACCCTCTTTCTGCTTGCTTCCCTTGAAGGCGCAGCGCAGGATACCGTAAAGCCTTCCGTATCAGCCAACCCGCAGCTACTGGAGATATTCAATTCGAAATATGCCAAAGAATATACCATCGCAGGCATTACCGTTACAGGTACAAAATCCTTCGATGAAAGTCTTATTATTTCCATTTCCGGTCTTGCCGTAGGCGATAAAATACAGATACCCGGAACGGATGCATTCAGCAAAGCCATTACCAACCTCTGGCGCCAAAACCTCGTAGCAGGGGTAGAGATATTTCTTACCAAACTGGAAGACCGTAACCTTTACATCGAGATTGCCCTCGTGGAACGCCCGAGGCTCGCCTCTTTCCAGTTCAGAGGTGTGCGTAAGGGAGAAAGAGATGATCTTGATGGTAAAACAGGATTGGTGCGCGACCGCGTCGTTACAGAAAATATGAAACTGAGCGCGATAGAAGCGATCCGTAAATTCTATTTCGATAAAGGATTCCGTAATGTAAAAATCAATGTAACAGAAGCGCCGGTTACCACGATGAACAACGCCGTAAGCCTGACCTTCGATATAGTTAAAGGCAATAAAGTAAAAAACAACTCGGTAAACTTCTCAGGTAATGAAACAGTTAGTGGGCTGAAACTGAAAAAGCAGATGAAGGGTACCAGGGAAATGACACGCTTCAGCCTTACACCAGAAAAAGTGGTGAGCCCTTACCCCGACGACAGCACCCGGATAAAAAGCGACAGGTTCAAAGACTACCTCAGGGATGCAGGACCACTATCGCTCAGCAAAACAAAAGAATACCTCGATCCTTATTTCAGGTTTAAGCTGTTCAGCTCCGCCAAGTTCAGCGATAAAAAATACGAAGAAGACAAAGAACGCCTGCTCGAATATTATAACTCACTGGGTTACCGTGATGCAGTGATCGTGGCAGATACCCTCATATCCAATAAGAAAGGTAACCTCGATATTCACGTTAAGGTAAACGAAGGAAGCAAGTATTATTTTGGAAACATCACCTGGCGTGGTAATACCAAGTATTCAGATTCTATACTGAACTACCTCCTTGGTATCCGCAGGGGCGACACCTATAATCTCGACCTGCTGAATAAGCGGCTGGGTAAACAACTAAGTGCAGAAGGCGGCGATATCAGCAGTCTTTATATGGATGACGGCTATCTCTTCTTCAGGGTAGACCCTGTAGAGAGTGCAGTGTATAATGATACCATCGATTTCGAGATCCGTATGGCAGAAGGTCCGCAGGCCAATTATGGTAACATCTCCATCTCGGGCAACGACAAGACAAAAGATCACGTTATCCGCCGTGAGCTGCGTACAGTACCCGGCGATAAGTTCAGCCGGCAGGATATTATCCGTACACAGCGCGAGCTGTCGCAGCTCGGCTATTTCAATCCTGAAAAAATCAGTCCCAACGTAGTGCCCAACCAGGAAAATGGTACGGTTGATATCAACTGGGCCGTGGAAGAAAAATCATCCGACCAGTTGGAACTTTCTGCAGGCTGGGGGGGCGGTATCGGTCTTACCGGTACATTAGGTGTAACCTTCAACAACTTCTCTCTCTACAATATCTTCAAAAAGAAGAGCTGGGATCCTTTACCTTCAGGCGACGGTCAGAAGCTGAGCGCAAGGATACAATCAAATGGTAAGGCATTCCGATCCTATAATTTCTCCTTTACCGAACCCTGGCTGGGAGGTAAAAAAAGGAACTCCTTTACGGTAAGCTTCTTTAATACCAAGTACGCAAATGCGTATGATAACACAGGTTCTTTCTGCCGCAGTTGCGGTGATACTTCTTATATCAAAACGATCGGCTTCAGCGTATCCCTCGGTAAGCAGTTGAAATGGCCCGACGACTTCTTTACACTGATCTATTCGCTCAACTTCCAGCAGTACAAACTGCGTAACTACGGCAACGTGTTCCAGGGCTTGAGCAATGGTACCTCTACCAACATCAGTGCAAAGATTACCCTGGCACGTAACTCTGCAGGGCCTAACCCCATCTTCCCTACAGGCGGTTCCAACTTCCTGCTGAGTGGCCAGTTTACACTGCCTTACTCACTGATGGGCATTACCACCGATTCAGACAACCAGTACAGTCTGCCGGAATTTCATAAATGGCGCTTTACCGGCGACTGGTATGTACCCATCGGCCGCCCTAAAGGCGCCGAGAAGAACAAGCAGTTTATCCTCAAAGCTTCGGCCAAGTATGGCTTTATCGGCCGCTATAATAATAAACTCAGTATTTCTCCCTTCGAGCGCTTCCAGGTGGGTGATGCAGGGCTGAGCAACAACTTTGCATTACTCGGTTACGACATTATCGCACACAGGGGTTACCCCGTGTATGAGAGCAGTAATCCTAAAGTCAACCCCGATAATGGTAATGCAAGCCAGTTCTTCACCATCTTTAACAAATACACGCTTGAACTGCGCTATCCTTTCAGCACCAACCCCAGCAGTACGATCTATGGCCTGGCCTTCTTTGAAGCAGCCAATGGGTGGTACCAGTTTAAGGATTACAATCCATTCAAACTGCGTCGCTCTGCCGGTGTGGGTATGCGTTTCTTCCTCCCCATGTTCGGGCTGCTCGGGTTCGACTATGGCATAGGGTTTGACAGGATGAAACCCGGAGATGCACTTAAAGCAGCCGCCAAGTTTACCTTTATGCTGGGTCAGGAACCCGATTAATCATTTACCAGTAAAATATTTCCCTGTAAAGAATGTTAAATTAAAAGTTATACAGATGAAAAAGAGTATCCTCATCGCCTTTTGCTTTTTTGCTTTTGCCTTTACCTCGCAGGCACAGCGCTATGCGGTAATCGACAGCAAATACATCCTTGAAAAAATGCCCGATTACAAGGAAGCACAGAAGAAACTGGATCAGCTCAGCGACCAGTGGCAGAACGAATTGGATCAAAAACAGTCGGCGCTCGATAAAATGTACAAGGATTATGACGCCGAACAGGTTATGCTCACCGATGCGTTGCGTAAGAAAAGGGAAGACGAGCTTTTTAACAGGGAAAAAGAACTTCGCGACCTCCAGAAGAAGCGTTTTGGCTTCGAGGGCGACCTGTTTAAGAAACGGCAGGAACTCATTAAACCTATACAGGATAAAGTCTACAATGCAGTACAGCGCCTCGCTGTAGAACGCAGCTATGATTTTATTTTGGATAAAAGTGAAGGAATTACCGTTATCTTTGCCGACCCTAAACTCGATAAGAGCGAAGATGTGCTGCGTAACCTGGGTGTTAAATAAATCACAAATGGCCCGGTTCTATGCAGCGAAACAACCCTTTTTATAAACTATAAAGAAAAGTAAACGAACAAAACAAATGAAAAAGTTAGTAGTACTGGGCTTGATCGTGATGGGCGCTTTTGCGTTTTCCGGCAGCGCTGTGGCACAAACAAAAATTGGCTATATCAACACTGAAGAATTGATGGCCGCAATGCCCGAATCTGAAAAAGCCAGCCAGGATCTTAATGAATACCAGGCTTTGCTCCAAAAGCAAAACAATGATCTGCTGAAAGAATTGAACGAACAGGACAGCCTGTTTGTAAAAGACTCAGCCAAACTTTCCGATGCACAAAAAACCTTCAGGAGGAACCAGTTGATCGAACTGTATCAGAAAGTACAGGGTTTTAATCAAAAAGCACAGGAAGATCTGCAGCAACGCCAGCAGCAGTTGTTAGTACCTATCCGCCAGAAAGCGATGGATGCAATCAAGGCCGTGGCTAAAGAAAGTGGCTATGCTTATGTACTTGATATCAACGCGATTATCGTAGCGCCTCCCGGCGATGATATACTGGCGCTTGTAAAAAAGAAGATGGGCATTAAAGATGCACCCGCAACACCCCCCGCTGGTGGTACCAAGCCCCCTGCCGGCAGAAACAACTAAGTAAGCATCTTACTATATTACATAAAGCCACCCTGGTAAGGGTGGCTTTTTTAGTTGTAAAACACCGGGGCTATTTTATCCTTTTCCCCTATCTATGCAGCTTTAATAATTTTCGGGAAGAAAAAAATCTCCCGAAAGTTTAGCTAAAACTAAACTTTATGCCTACTTTTACCATGGAAAGGGTTGAAGTGATCAACGCCCGGGAAGGAGTTTACCAACTGATCGTTGATAGCGCACGGCCTTTGGAAAACTTTGAACACCAGTTTATAAACAGGAACTACCTCAGCGAATACAGAACAATTCTGAAGTATATAGAATACGCTGCTAACGGAGGTACATTGCCAAAAAATAAACTGCGGGTTTTGCAGGGTGGTTCAGGTGCCGTTGAGTATGAATTTAAAAGTAAGCACCTGCGCTTATACGCCATTCAGCAGTTGGGCAGAAAATTAATCCTGCTTATTGGTCGTAAGCATACACAGGCTGAAGATATCCGCTCTTTCCGGTCCATAAAAAAACATTACCTCAATTACAAAAAACAAAAAGAAAATGAAAAGAAAAGACCTGCTCAAAAGCCGTGAGTTCTGGATAACAGAAATACAATTGCAGTTGTTCAGCCTGATCGAAAGCTACCGTAAAGAGCACCAGCTTACCAAAACGCAGATCGCTGAAAAACTCGGTGTTACAAAAGGCTATATCACACAGATACTCAATGGCGATTTTGATCACAAAGTGAGTAAACTCGTCGACCTCGCACTTGCTTTTGGTAAAGTGCCCGTTATTCATTTTGCAGACGCCGATCAGTATATAAAGGACGACGCTGCTAACAGGCAGCATGTGTATAAGCCGAAGTTTAAACCGGTAGAATATTATACGGTTCATATTGATGGCAGTAAACCAGGCGCAAGTACTGCCCGACGCAGGAGTACAGTAAAAACAAAAAAGACACCTGCAGCGAATGCCGGAACAGTAAAGAGTACAGTCGCAAAACGTAAAACAGGCATCTGATCTGCTGCACCTTAAATGATCTGGCCATTTCTGTTTATCTTGTGCAGCAATTGTTTTCCTATCAGTATGCAGCAACCCATTGGTGTTTTTGACAGCGGTTACGGTGGGCTTACCGTCCTCAAAGAGATTGTACAGCAACTGCCACAGTACGATTATGTTTACCTGGGCGATAATGCGAGAGCACCCTATGGCCCCCGGAGTTTTGATACAGTGTATCATTATACTTTGCAGTGTGTAAACTGGTTTTTCAGCCAGGGCTGCAAGCTGGTGATACTGGCCTGCAATACGGCATCGGCAAAAGCCCTGCGTACCATACAGCAGAACGACCTCCCGGCAATGGGTGATGATAAGCGGGTACTTGGCGTTATCCGTCCTACCACAGAAACAATTGGCGAATACTCCCGATCGGGTTCGGTGGGTGTGCTGGGTACCCACGGTACAGTACAGTCGGGTTCCTATCCCATCGAGATCGCTAAATTCTTTCCTGCATTAAAAGTTTACCAGCAGGCCTGCCCCCTCTGGGTACCACTGATAGAAAACAACGAACACAATACCGAGGGCGCCGATTATTTTGTATCGAAATACATCAGCCAGTTGATGGAGCAGTCACCCGATATTGATACCCTGTTGCTGGCCTGTACACATTCCCTTTACTGCTACCACGTATCGCGAAGTTTGTGCCCGAAGGGGTATCGATCGTAAGCCAGGGCAGTATTGTGGCAGCCAGCCTCGCCGATTACCTGCAGCGGCACCCCGAAATAGAGCAGCAATGCAGTAAGAATGGCCGCCTTTCCTTTTATACCACCGATTCCGCCTCCGATTTTGATAGTCATGCCGCTGTTTTCTTTGGAAAACCAGTGAAATCCACGCATTTGGCGCTTTGAACCAAGTTTTTGAGTGGAGAATTGGAATTTTACCCCTACCTTTGCCGTCCTTTCACAGACAGCAGCATATGGTGATGCAGCTGGATTTGGTTTTAGACAGGTAAAATAATTTTTGTAAAAGGAAAATCATTACACAATGGCAAACAAAAAAAGGACTTTTCAACCCCATAAACGCCGTCGTAAATCAGTACACGGTTTCCGTGAGCGTATGGCTTCAGCCAATGGTCGCAAAGTACTGTCAAGCCGTCGCCGTAAAGGCCGTAAGAAGCTGACTGTATCCAGCGAAAGGGTTGACAAAAAATAATATATCTGATTCCGCCCGGAGGCGGATAAAAAGATTTCTGCCTTCAAATTTTTTTGAAGGCTTTTTTGTGTAAGCATGAGTGCAACGGAACGATATACACTGGGTAAAACAGAGAGGCTTAAGAGCCGCAAACTGATCGGCCAACTGTTCAGCAGCGGGCTGTCGTTTTCGCATTTTCCCTTCCGGGTGCTGTATCAGGTGCAGCCCGAGTCTGCAACATCCACCCCCCTTGCTGCTGCTTTTAGTGTGAGTACCCGCAACTTTAAGAAAGCGGTAGACCGTAACAGGGTAAAGCGCCTTATGCGTGAAGCATGGCGGCTGCATAAAAATCCCTTGCAGCAACACCTCCGGCAACAACAGCTAACAATGCCCGTATTTCTTATCTATACCGGTAAAGACATCCCCGATCATAATTTTGTAACAGAAAAAATAACCAGGGTACTCGAACGCCTGTATGGGAAAGCAATGTTGCCGTGACGCTGATGACCGTATTACTGCGGGTAAACCGGGGCCGCTGCTCCGTACTATCTGGCTGATTACCGGTGCACCCTTTATATTGGCCATCAAGCTCTACCAGTGGATCATTTCACCATGGCTGGGGCAGAAATGCCGGTTTACCCCTACCTGCTCACAATATGGAGTAGAAGCTATCCGCAAACACGGCCCGGTAAAAGGACTCTGGCTGACCATAAAAAGGGTAGGTCGCTGTAATCCCTGGGGCGGGCATGGTTATGATCCTGTACCCTGAGCTGTTTTTGCCGTCGTTTTCTTACGCCTGTAGAGAAAAAATATAAGCAGACCCGCTATGGCCAGTACACCCAGCGAAACCAATAATGTGATGCGGAGGTTGTGTTTGCGTTCCGATCTTCTTGCCGGTTCCAGTAAACTTTTATCATTGATACTGTCTTCGTTGACCGTAGTTACACGCTGGTTGTCGTTCGACAGGGACTGTATCGTGTATTGTATCTTATCGCCGGTGATGCCTGTAATGGTCATCACTTTATCAGAGCTGTAATAATTGGAGAAGGTCACCGTATCGGTAGACTTACCCGTTTTTTTATGAATACCCCATAAATAGCCTTCATCGGGTGCGCCGGAACTACCCGGCACAGCGATAGTCGTATCCTTACTGATGCTGAACGTATCACCAGCATACTTCTTTTGCCAGTGCAGGGAATAATCGCTTAATGCCGATACCCGCTGCAGGGTAACATTGCAGGGATGGTTCTTTGGCTTACCGGGTGTATCCCCATAGCCAAAAAAACAGGTGCAGAGCAGCAGTATGATAAAGCATAGTTTCATATTGCATATTTTATGAACTACAAAGTACAAAAAATGAAGCAGTAGTATATATACCGTATTGTGGGTATCCCGGGCATAAAAAACCCGGAGCCATGCCCCGGGGTTTTACTCAACCAGTATATTGTTGAAATCTATTTTACTGCTGCAAAGCGTTCAGCCACTTTATCCCAGTTTACTACGTTCCAGAATGCTTCAAGGTACTTTGCCCTGAGGTTCTGGTATTTGAGATAGTAAGCATGTTCCCATACATCCACGCCGAGAATAGGAGAACCCTTTACTTCTGCGATATCCATCAGGGGGTTATCCTGGTTGGGAGTGGAAGTAATGTCGAGCTTCCCGCCGGCTACGATCAGCCATGCCCAGCCGCTTCCAAAGCGTGTAATACCAGCATTGGCAAATTTCTCTTTAAAAGCGTCGAATGAACCAAAAGCAGCGTCTATAGCAGCAGCAAGATCGCCGGTAGGAGCACCGCCCGCTTTAGGAGCCATGCTTTCCCAGAAGAAGGTGTGGTTCCAGTGACCGCCACCGTTATTGCGCACTGCCGGGCTGATGTTGCCCGCAGCAGCTACCAGTTCTTCGATACTTTTATTTTCGTGAGGTGTACCCGTGATTGCTTTATTCAGGTTGTCTACGTAAGCCTGGTGATGTTTACCGTGATGGATCTGCATCGTTGTAGTATCAATATGCGGTTCTAACGCGTCGTGTGCATACGGTAATGCAGGTAATGTAAAAGCCATAAAAATGTGTTTTAGATAATTGTTTGAAGAATGATCAAATTTACGAAACACCGGGTGAAAATCCGTTGCAGCAGGTTAAATCTTTCTGAAATCGCAAACCTGTATTGCACAGCGTTTACCGGCGCGCTTTAAAAAAGTCTTTCATCAGCGTTGCACATTCCTCTTTCAGCACGCCGGTTGCAAGCAGGGTTTTAGGATGAAAGGGAATATTGGCTCCTGTATGCCTGCGGTGCCCATTCTTGTCATCGTCGGCGCCCCATACAATACGGCCAATCTTACTCCAGTACAATGCCCCTGCACACATAAGGCATGGTTCTACCGTTACATATAAGGTAGCTTCCGGCAGATATTTAGCACCGAGCTGGTTAAAAGCGGCAGTAAGGGCAATGATCTCAGCATGCGCCGTACTGTCTGTAAGCAGCTCCACCTGGTTATGGCCACGGCCAATGATCCTGTCCTGCATCACCACTATTGCCCCCACAGGTACTTCACCCTTGTCATAAGCCTGTTGTGCTTCTTTAAGCGCCTGCCGCATGTATTGTTCGTCAGTCATATCAAAAAGTGAAAGTAATATTTTATTGCGGATTGTAAGAGTCAGCAATTGCGGGGAATATCTCACCCGATGTGCATGGTTTCAGTTAATTTTGTTTTAGTCGGCACCGGATACCGGAAAGCTGCCCTTCATCCTTATACGATCAAATATGGAAACAACACAGTTGGCTGATCAGTTGCTCCGTCTTCGCCGGTACTTTAACAGTGGCGCTACACGCAGCTATGCTTTCCGGAAGAAACAACTGGATGTGCTGAAAGCGGGTCTTCGCCAGTACGAGACAGCGCTGCATGAAGCATTATATGCCGATCTGAAGAAAAGCCCCGAAGAAAGCTGGGTCACCGAAACAGGTTTTGTACTCAGCGAAATATCAGCAATACAAAAACAACTGCGGCAATGGATGCAGCCGCAGCCTGTAAGAACCAACCTCCTGAACCTGCCCTCCAGGAGCTATACAGTAACAGAGCCCTTAGGTGTGGTGCTGATCATTGGCCCGTGGAACTATCCTTTACAATTGCTGTTTGCCCCCCTTGCAGGAGCCATTGCAGCAGGTAATTGTGTAGTATTGAAAAGCAGCGAGTTTGCACCCGCCACCAGTGCGGTGATGAAACAGTTGGTAACTTCCTGTTTTTCGCCGGAATATATACTGTTTACCGAAGGAGATGGGGCGGTGGTTGTTCCGGCGATGATGAACAACCTTCGTTTTGATCATGTATTCTTTACCGGTAGTACTGCGGTCGGTAAGGCCATTTATAAAATGGCTGCCGAGCAACTTATACCTGTTACGCTTGAGCTGGGCGGTAAAAGCCCATGCGTGGTAGAATGCGATGCCAATATAAAAGTTGCAGCCCGGCGTATAACGGTAGCTGCTTTTTCGAATGCGGGGCAGATGTGTGTGGCGCCGGATTATATCCTGGTGCATGAGAGCCGGAAGGATGAGCTGGTAGAAGCGCTGAAGAAGAACCTGGTCGCTTTCTTTTCGGATAACCCCGCGGCCGATTACAATTATGGCAGGATCATTAACGAGAAGCAATTTGACCGGCTTGTAAGCTACCTGCCGCAGGGCCGTATTGTATATGGCGGTGCACACGACCGTTCGCAACTGTATATCCAGCCCACCTTGCTGGAAGGGGTATCGCTGGACAGTGCACTGATGCGGGAAGAAATATTTGGCCCCGTACGGCCGATCATTCCTTTCAGCACCAGGGAGGAAGCCCTGGCCATCATTGCACGTAACCCCAACCCACTTGCTTTTTACCTGTACAGCAACAGCAGCCGAAAGGAAAAGGAGTGGACGGATGCTGTTGCATTTGGTGGTGGCTGTATCAATAACAGCAGTTGGCATCTTACCAATCATAACCTGCCTTTTGGTGGCCGTGGTGCCAGCGGTATTGGCGCCTACCACGGGCATAACAGCTACCAGGTGTTCAGCCATCGTAAAGCTATGATGAAAACACCGGTATGGTTCGACCCGGATATTAAGTATCCTCCCTTTAAGGGCAAGCTCAAACTGTTTAAATGGGTAATCAGGTAAAAAATGATAACAGCAAGACAACGCCTGCTCCGGTGGACATATCCCTTCTGGATGAAACTGGCAGGCAGGTTCCAAAAAAATAAAAAAATAATACAACCGCCGCAGCGAACAGACGCCCCTGCGGATTTTTACCGGTTAACCGCTCAACTTACCAATGCACAGCCTTTTTCTTTTGCATCCCTGAGAGGTAAAAAAGTGCTCATCGTTAATACCGCTTCCGATTGCGGGTACACGGGGCAGTATGTCGAACTGGAAAAGCTATGGCAAACCTGTAAAGACCAGTTGACCATACTGGCGTTCCCTTCCAACGACTTTAAAGAGCAGGAGCAGGCGAACGACGCCGATATTGCGCGCTTTTGCAGTATCAACTATGGAGTAAGCTTTCCTCTCTTCAGTAAAATACCCGTGCTGGAAAAAAATAATCCCAACCCCGTTTATCATTGGCTTACCCACCCGGAAGCCAATGGCTGGAATAGTCATTACCCCGACTGGAACTTTGCCAAATACCTGGTTGATGAAGAAGGGCGTTTGCTGGCTTATTTTGGTCCGGCCATCTCACCATGCGATGAACAACTGCTGCAACTGGTTAAAGGGTAGGCATGGTAAGAGTAGATTAAAAAAATAAGAATTAAGGCCCGGTTTGCCCTTTTCGCATTTTCAGAAACAGAAAATTTTCTATATTGCAGTCTCCGGCGTAATAAATTATTTGCCGCTTTACCTTAAATTTAACCGCTACTCCGGCGAATATGCCAAGCATCCATTTACTTAAACTCTGACAATATGAGAAAAGCGTTACTCATCCTTAGCGGCCTGTTTTTCACCTTAGCATTTGTAAAAGCCCAAAACAGTCCCGTTGCCGTACAGGTGTTCAAAAGAGATACTGCATTTACCGCCATCGCTGTAGATGATGAAGACAATGTGTATGCCGGAACAAATGCCAAGAGTATGTGGAAATATGATAAGCGTACCTGGAAGGACTGGGGTGCAGGTCTTGGTTTTGCTGCCTTTAAGCGCATGAATATCCGCCAGATCGCCTGTAGTGGCAACAATATCTGGGTAGCTTCCTCAGGTTATGTACTGTATCTGGGCAGTGGCGAAGCAGGGAACAACAACAACTTCTATGGAGGTGTACACCGTATTGATAAAACATTACCCTATAAACGTTTCTATTTCAGGGGTCGCCCCGTATTAGGGCAAATGCCCAACCCCGGTCCGCCCACAAGAAATATCCTCGGGGTTTGTGTAGACTCGCTGGGTACTGCATGGGCGGCAGGGTCTTATCACGATTCGCTTACGTATCCTGCTTTTTTAAATTATAATGCACGTTACCATTTTGCCCCCGGTGCCGTAGGTCGTTTCAGCGGAGATAATTTCAGTTTTGTAACCGGCCCTGATCTTCCCGATCCTACAGGTATCAGCATCGGGGTAGGTAACAACTACCAGACAGAGAGCTACAGTATCGGTAAGCGCCGCACCTGCCGCAGTATTGTACAGGTGGGCGAAGAAATATGGGTAGGCAGTGATGGCTACACTTCAGGCTCGGTAATTACCGCGGGTATCCTGCGGTATAACCTCGCAGGCGGTTATATCGGTAAATACGACCAGAACAATACACCAGTTCCCTTCGGGCTTACCAATAATGATTTTGGTCCCTGGGCCATGTATAAAGACGCTAAAGGAAGAGTATGGGTGGCGATGAACGGTACAAAAGGTATTGCAGTAAAAGATGAAACAGGCTGGCACTATATCGGCGTACCTCCCAATATTGCGGCAGCTACCATTTTCCGCGCCAATGCCATTGGAGGTAACAGCAGCGGAGAGGTTTTCTTTGGTACCAGCAACGGCCTGCTGATGTATAAAGGCAGGGGCGATTATTCGAGCGATACTTCATATACTGTATTCACCACGGCGCAGGGTCTTACTTCCAACTCTATCTTTGGCGTTGCAGTTGCCCGCGACCAAAGTGTATGGCTGGCTACCAGCCTCGGCATCAACCGCCTGCAAAGAGGCGATCTTTTCGTGTACAACCTGAAGCCTACTTCGCTGACCATTACGGTTACCGATGATGATAATTTCCGTCGCCCGGTGATTAAGTATGACTCTAAAGTACCACAGGATATCCTGGATAAGGATACGCTCTTTATTGCTGCTGATGGCAGCCGCGCCACTATCTTTAAATGGGCGGGCGCTAATCCTAACAATATGAAACTGCGGATTGCCCAGGACCCTAACGCGCAGAACCCCGACCAGTATGGTTCTTTCTTCCTGCGTTACCGTACAGGCAATAATGACAGTATCCGTTTGCAATACACGCATCCGAAATTTATTGATGAGCTGTACACAGTATCTAACGATGCAGGGCGTAACGTACGCCTCCAGGTAGTAGATACGACGCTGACGCCGGAAAAAGTGATGCTCGATGTGCCGGTAAAGTTTGTGCTGCCGCCCGTACTGATGATACACGGGGTATGGTCAAGCGTGCAGTCTTTTACCAAAATGGATGAAAGCCTGAAGAACGTACTGAACAATTATAAGAAGCCGTGGATGCGTTCCCGGATATGGTATGCGGACGACAAACACGCTGAGCCGGTAATGTCGCAGTATGCTTACCGCTATGAAGTGCCTTCCGGTATCGACCGCCTGCTGGAAAACTGCGTGGCAAATAAAATGTCGGCCGGTAAGGTGGATATTCTTGCGCATAGCCGCGGCGGTATCTTCAGCCGTATCTATTTACAGGAAAATTTTGTGGGTTACCGTAAAGACATCCATAAACTGATTACGATCAATACACCGCATGCGGGATCGCAGACGGCTAACCTGGCGCTCGACAAGCGTAAGATATTAATGGTGAAGTACCGCCCCATACTTGGTTTCAGCATCGACAGTTCTAAAACACTGGGCGAAGTATTCCGCGGGTTCTCGCTGGAAGACTATGATGATGTAAACGGTGCGGAAGAACTGAAGGTAAACTCACCTTCTATTCTTACCAATCTTAATGGTCCGGGTAATCTTAATAAGAATACTACCTACTCGCACGCCATTATCGGTCGCCAGCTTTTTGGCCAGGCCGTTCCCTTCCCCGATATCTTACAGGGAGGCCTGATACAAGGTGCGATGAATATGCGTATACGCCTGTTGCAGGGGCTGATGGCTTATGGCGCACAAACGGCAGACGACGTGCTTAAAGCTATCTATGATGGCGAGTATAACGATATTGTGGTACCCGAGAGCAGCCAGCAGGGCGGGCTCGACGAGAGCAACGTAAGCCGTTTCCCCGGTGTCAACGTCGCGCACTCCAACAAACGTCTTGCGTTTGGCCTGATTGAAGTGGCCAAAGGTGTGCTCGACATTCCGGTTGTACACAGCAGGGTAAACGACCTGCTGCGTGCCAATGCCGATGGAGGTCTTTTCGCCACTACCGGGTTTAATCCGCCGAACCTCAGCGCACGGTACAATTTCCTCAAACCCAATCCTTTCTTCCTTACGGGCAATTCTGACGGAGTAAGAACATTTACCTCCAATGTGCAGATGCGTATTGACCCTGCACTCAATGGAAGTACAGTAGCAGCAGGTGATACAATTACCGTAAAGGTTTCGAAGAATAATACTGATACAATGCTGATAGCCTATTCGGGCAGGACTATTGATGTGTTCAGCGATGTGCAGTTCAACAACGATACGGTATTCAAATTCCGCGTGCCACGAGATGCCAGTGGCCAGATCGCTATTGAAGCATACGGTTTTAAAAACAACGAAGTGGCATATGATTCTATTTATGTAAATATTGGTCTGCCAAATAATATTACGCTCGACAGTATACGTGTGGACAGGGCGCCATGGGAGGATGGTATCATCCGTGTGGTGCAGGGAGACAGTGTGAGCTATACTGTTAAAGGTTACTACAGCGATTCGGTGGTAAGGGATATTACTTACCTGACGCCGTTCAGTAAGGCAGTGGTAGATGCCAATATTGGTCTTGCTGCTGTAAACCGCATCAGGGGCCTGATCGTTGGCTTTGACGAACTGCAGGTTACCTTCCAGGGTAAGTCCGACTCAATACCTGTTGAGGTAGTAATACCACGTACTTATTCTCCGGCGGTGGTTATACCCGTTACTTTTACGGGTATCAGTGCACGCTATATGGGCGACAGGATCAGGGTAAGCTGGAATACGGCACAGGAAATCAATAATGATCATTATGAAGTGCAGTACAGCCCGACAGGTGCAGGCTTTGTAACGATCGGCACGGTAAGCGCGGGCGGTTCTCCGCTGGGCAGGAGCTACAGCTTTGATCATCCCCGTTACCAGACCGGGCGTAATTACTACCGTATCAAACAGGTAGACCGCGACGGCAGCGTGAACTACACAACCATCGTTTCGGTACTGGTGGATGGTAAGCACGAACTGATTATCTATCCCAACCCGGCCGATGACAAAATTGAGATACAGTTTGTAAACAATGCACAGAAAGCCAAAACGCTCCGCGTAGTAAATGCGTGGGGACAGGTAATACTGGAGCAGGCAGTGTCGGCCAATACTACCAAACTGTCGTTGCCGCTGATCAGTCTTACGCCTGGTATCTATTCGTTAGAGGTATTTGGCAAACAGAATGAGCGGATGGCTGTTGAAAAGTTCATTAAGAAATAAACCGGTAAAGTACCGGTACTGATTACATAACCGGCCCAGGGTATCATGCCCTGGGCTTCATCTTAACAACAGGTATCGTATTATATGTGCCTGCTGTGGTAAAACGAGGCTTTGAGAACAATACTTACCCAAACTGTTTTGCTTCTTCTCCTGTTCTTTGCGGGCAGGGGTACAACGCTTTTTGGCCAGACGGCCGATTTCTCCATCAATGTTACACAGGGTTGTGTGCCACTTGGCGGTGTGAACTTTACTGATATTTCTTCGGGAGGTACAGTGGTATCGCGCGACTGGAATCTTGGTAACGGTACGATCATCAGCAATGGTCTGCCCACCGTTGGTACAAACTATCTTACTGCGGGAACATTTACAGTAACGATGACGGCATCTTTTTCTAACGGGGCCGTATTGAGTGTTTCCAAAACGGTAACGGTGCATCCCAAACCGGTAGCTAATTTTAATACACCCGACAGTATCGGCTGTGCGCCTCATGCCGTTACCTTCCAGGATCTGTCTACTACAGGTACGGGTACTATCACGGGCTGGCAATGGGATTTTGGTGCAGGGGGCAGTACTATACAGAACCCTTCTTTTACTTATAGCAACCCCGGTAATTACCAGGTATCATTGATTGTGCGTAACAGTTGGGGTTGTAACAGTGATGCTGCCACAAGACCAGCTTACATAAAAGTATATCCCAGGCCAAACGCCAGCTTTACGGCTGCTTCCGTGTCCGGCTGTGATACTCCTTTTACCGTTACGTTTACCAATACCACTACGGGCAGCGGACCTATTTCTTACGAATGGGATTTTGGCGATGGGTCGCCTGTATCAACGGCTGTTAATCCTTCGCATACTTATACCAGCTATGGACGTTTTACGGTAAGGCTGCGTGCGCGGCTGGGTAATTCCTGCCTGAGCACATTTACCACGTCTTACTACAATGATATCTGGGTGGGCAGGCCTGCGCCTGCTATGACTTCTGCAGATACTGTCTGCGAAAGAACAAGCACCAGTTTTTCCGGTACGGCAGCACCCGGTTCAATACTTTATTCGCTGAAGTGGATATTTACAGACGATAACAGTGTAGCTTTCGGCGGCTCCGTGAACCATACTTTTAATACGCCGGGAGACTATGAGGTAATACTGGTAGCGTCTACCTATTATGGTTGTACGGATACGGTGCGTAAGACGATTAACGTAAGGCCCGGGCCTGCAGGCAGCTTTACGGCCGACCGTACCAGCCACTGTATGGTGCCTTTTACTGTAAACTTTACGAGCATGACCAACCCGGCAACCGGGCTGGCTTATAGTTGGAATTTTGGCGACGGATCTCCTGCTTCAACTGATGCTAACCCAACGCATACCTACACGTCTCCGGGTACCTTCACAGTAACGCTTACCCTTACGGATACCACGGTAGCCAGTGGTTGTCGGGCTGTGATACAAAGGGCGGGCTATATCAGTATACGCATACCTGCTGTAAATTTTACCTATGTGCCTCCGTCGGGTTGTAAACCACTGCCTGTTATAGCTACAGCGCAGGTAACAAATCTTAACGACCCCGTGAGCCAGTATATCTGGAACTGGGGTGATGGTACGGGTGATACGCTTAATGCACCGGGTGGTTCGCCTGCCGCACACGTATATAGCGTTGCGGGTGGTTATAATATACAGCTCACTATTGTTACGCAACTGGGCTGCCGTTACAGTTCGCCTGTGCGCCCGGTAACTGTTATCGATATCTGTGATGATGACGGCGGTGGAGGTGGTGGAGGCGGAGGGGGGGGCGGTGGCGCCGGTTTTACCGTGGGTAAAACCTGTGCCAATAAGTATGATGTTACCCTGACGGACACCGTGGTGAACACGATCGTGGAGAGCTGGGATTTCGGGGATGGTACTGTTGTTAATACCGGCGTACTCAACCCTGTAACGCACACCTATTCTCCTCCGCAGAAAGTCTATCTCGTTACCGTAACGAGGAGGGATACGCTTACGGGAATTGTTACTACAGGGCAGAAAAATGTGATCATCATTGATGAGAAAGCAGATTTTGTACCTTCTATTACCGACATTTGTCAGAACCGTACAGTCAGCTTCACTACTATCGGTATCGACTCAAGCAAGATTTCCCGTTATACATGGGATTTCGGAGATGGTACGCCAAGGTTTACGATCAACAATACCAACCACTTCAATACTTATGGGGTATGGCTGAATGGTAACACTTCGCATACCTATACTACGAACGGAGTGTACCGCGTGAAGCTGATCATTACCGACCGGCTGGGCTGTATAGATTCGCTGGAATACCCTGTACCCATTACGGTACTTGGTCCACAAGCTGGTTTTTCGGGTACCCCGCTCACGAGCTGCAACCCCACTATGCTGGTAACGTTTACCGATACCTCAAGACAGAATGGTGCAACACCAATCGTACAGTGGACATGGAACTTTGGCGATGGTTCGCCTGCCTATGTGACCACGGTGGATACTCCTGTCACCCATCTCTATAATAATACTGCATATTATAATTTCCGTACGGTGACCCTCACCATCCGTGACGCGATTGGTTGTGAATCTACCGTAAGCGCGCCCAGCTATGTACGGGGTTACCGCCCGCGTGCTGATTTCTTCAGTTATGATACCATACGGTGTAATAATTATTCCGTGTTCCTGTATAATTACTCTTCTGCGTATAATGCTGCTTATACCTGGTATTATGGCGACGGTACATCTTCGGTAAGCTATTATGGTTCGCATACCTATGCGTTCGACAGTCTTTACGACATCAAACTGGTAGTACGCGATGAAAATGGTTGTATGGATTCCATAAGCCGTCCTTCTTATATCAAGATCATAAAACCTAAAGCCGACTTTAATGTAGGCGATACCTCACAGTGCGCGCCTGCTGCTATTTCCTACACGGATAACAGTAGTTATGCTAATGCGTGGGAATGGGATTTTGGCGATGGTGGCACGGGCAGTACAGACCGTAACCCCGCCCCGCATATCTATGCGCAACCTGGGTTTTACCGGGTGGTGCTGCGGGTACGTGGTGTAAATGGATGTATAGATTCAATTGCCAGGTGGATACGTGTAAAAGGGCCTATCGGCAGTCTTGTTGCAGCCCCTGCCTTTGGCTGTAAGCCCTACCAGTTCAGTGCGCGCGTGGTGGGAAGCAATATCAGTACCTATGCCTGGGATTATGGCGATGGCACACCTGTTAACTCCGTACCGTCTGACTCGGTGGTAACGCATACTTACCTGAATGCGGGCAAGTACCTGCCCAACGTGGTGCTTATCAGCCCGGAAGGCTGCCCGTACACGCTTAAGCTTACAGACTCGGTAATCGTGGATTCTGCAAAGGCATTCTTTAACCCGCTGCGCAGTGAGTTCTGCGCTACGGGTACGGTGTCGTTTGGTAGTTTGTCGGTGGTGCCTTCTTATTCTTCGATCACTAATTATACCTGGGATTTTGGCGATGGCAGTCCTGTTGATCATAATGCAGTTCCGGCGCCACATACTTATGGGCCGGGTAATTATGATGTTTCGCTTACGGTTACGTCACAATACAGCTGTGTGAAGACCTTTACCCAGCCCGTGGCGGTTATCGTACATTCTTTGCCGGTACCTTCCATACTGGGCGATAGTATCCGTTGTAAGCCTGGTGTATATACTTATACAAGCAGTATTATTTCTGCTGACCCTATACAGTCTTTTCAATGGTTTGTAGATGGCGTCCCGGTAAGTACAGACAGTAACCTTACATATAATCTTGCAGTGGGTAACCATATTCTCAAACTTGTTGTACAGACTTCCAATACCTGTGCAGATTCTGTGAGCCGGTCTGTTATTGTAGATTCTGTACGCGCAGTTTTTGCACCTGTTAATCCTTATCGCTGTGCTGATAACCTTACAGTAACATTTAATAATTTCTCTACCAGCTTTTTTGGTATCACGTCTTATCTATGGAGTTTTGGAGATGGCACCACGTCTGCACAGGCAACGCCACCCCCGCATATTTACCCCGGCTATGGCAACTATACCGTACAGTTGCTGGCTACGTCGGTACATGGCTGTAAAGACAGCCTCGGTATCGCACCCAGCGTAATCATCCATCCCCTCCCTGTGGTGGCTATACTGGGCGACAGTATCCATTGTACCCCCGGTGTGCATGTATACACCAGCCAGGTAACGAGCATCGACCGTATACAGCGTTTTGACTGGCGTGTGAATGGTGTAACTGTTTCGGCAGACAGTAACCTTACGCATAATTTTACGGCGGGTAACTACATTGTTAAGCTGGTGGTGCAGACTGTTAATGGATGTTATGACTCTACGGAACGTATTATTATTGTTGATTCTGTAAAAGCCGCTTTCAGCATTACGGACCCCGTTCGTTGTTCGGATAATATGACAGTACCTGTCAATAATCTTTCGGGCAGTCATTTTGGAATCAGCAGCTATACGTGGAATTTTGGCGATGGTACGGGGTCGGCACTGCAAAATCCCCCTCCGCATATGTACCCGCTGCATGGCAGTTATGACGTATCGCTGCTGGTGGTATCGGTACATGGTTGCCGCGATAGTACACTGCTCTCTCCAGCCGTTGTGATCAACCCCAAACCAACAGCCGCTATTGCTGGCGACAGCATCCGTTGCGTACCCGGCACTTATCAGTACAATGGGATAACGAACTCGCTCGATATTATTGCGGGCTATATATGGAAGGTAAATGGTGTTGACGTGAGTACGGCTCCCAACCTGGTATATCCTTTTAATGCAGGTAATTATGTGCTTACACTGGTGGTACGTACAGATAAGGATTGTTATGACACGGCAACACGCAATATCATTGTTGATTCTGTTAAGGCGTCGTTTACGGTGACAAGACCTGAACGCTGCGGCAGCAACGATCTTGTCTTCAACTTTATCAATGGCTCGGGCAGCCGGTTTGGTATCGGCAGCTATATATGGAATTTTGGCGACGGGCAGACTTCTACGGATATTCACCCGATGCATACTTATGCTTCTACAGGTATATATGATGTACAACTGGCTATCAGCAGCGTACATGGTTGTACTGATACCTTCCGCATACAGCGGGTGGCAGTGATCCATCCCGATCCTGTTATTGGTATCAATGGAACTACCAGTGCCTGTATGAATAAAGAACTGTCGTTTTATTCTACCAGTACATCGGCAGACAGCATTATAAGGAGGGAATGGCGTATCAATGGAGTGTTGGCGGGTACAGACAGTACGATCACGCATACGTTTACTACTGCGGGTAATTATATGCTGGAGTTTACGCTTATTACAGCGCACGGTTGCCAGGTATCTACGCACAGACTGATTACGATAAATCCATTACCACTGCCACAGGCGAGGCCGAATACGAGCATCTGTGAAGGTAACAGCCTGTACCTGCGTGCGTACGATGGCGTTAGTTACTTATGGACACCGGATGCCACGCTGCAAAATGCGAATACTGAAAGTCCGCTGGCTTCACCTGCAGATGATACATGGTATAAAGTAACGGTAACGAACAGCTTTAACTGCGTACAGTATGACAGTGTGCTGATTCGTGTAGACCGTAAGGTAAACCTGCACCAGGGCCCCGACAGGACGACCTGTGAGGGCACTCCTGTACGGATCAGCGCAACGGGTAATGCCGTACAGTTTATATGGTCGCCAACTACAGGATTATCCAATCCTGCCAATTCTTCTACTATTGCCAATCCATCGGTTACCACGCAATACCGTGTGGTGGGTGTGAGTGGTAATGTTTGCCCATCGGATACAGCTTTTGTTACAGTAACTGTTGGGCCGATACCAACGGTGAACCTGGGACCTGATATTACCGTGCCCGCCGGCACACCGGTTAGCCTGACTGCTGCTGTAACCGGGGGAGTAACACAATATTTATGGAGCCCGGCTGCAGGACTGAACTGTAATAGCTGCCCTGCGCCTGCACTGGTGGCCGATCAGAATGTGAGCTACCGGGTAGTGGTGCGTACGGAGTATGGGTGTACGGCCAGTGATGATATTAATATATTCACTACCTGCAATAAGGGTGCAGTATATATACCCAATGCCTTTACGCCCAATGGAGATGGCAAGAATGATGTATTTTTTGTGAGTGGCTATGGTATTGCCAAAGTAAAACGCTTCAGCATCTTCGACCGTTGGGGTAAGGAAGTATTTGCCAGAACGAATGTACCTGCTGCCGACCGCAACTATGGCTGGGATGGCAGCGTGCGCGGGGAGATCGTGAATAATACTACGGCCTTTGTTTATATCGTTGAACTGGAGTGTGTGCTGGGTGAAACGTTTACAATGAAAGGTTCTGTGCTCCTGATCCGTTAATCGATAATACCCAGGCGCCTCATTAAAAAGGATGCACTTAACTGGCTGCAAACACCTTCTTTGAGTTTGTAGTCGAAATAGATTTCATCGTTATTGATCTGGGCTTCAAAGCATTTGTTGGTCATATATCCTTTATAGGTTTCACTCATTGCGCCTATGGTTACATCGTGTGTGGCAATGATGCCGCATATCTTCATCGCCGCGAGCCTGCGTATAAGGCCCACTGTTCCATTGTGTTTATCGTTGCTGTTGGTGCCGCGCAGGATTTCATCGAGCAGTACCAGGGTAGGATTACCCTCCTGTGCGCGATGTATGATGCGCTGGAGGCGTTTCAACTCTGCATAGAAAAATGATTCATTACCCGACAATGAATCATCGATACGCATACTCACAAAAATATCGTAGGGATAGAAGCTGAATGCTTTGGCACAGACTACGGAGCCTGCTCTTGCGAGCACGAGGTTTATGGCCAGTGTACGCAGGAAGGTGCTTTTGCCACTCATGTTGGAGCCGGTGAGTATTACAAATTTTTCCTCTTTGAGACTGATGGAATTGGTTATGCGGCGCTCTGCCGGTATCAGGGGGTGGCCCATATCATGAGCTGTAAGATCTTCCGCAGTTTTAAGAATAGGTTTAGTGTATCCGGGGTTGTTATATGCCAGGTTAGCCAGTGAGCTTAACGCTTCCATCTCACCAAGGGCGGCCAACCATTCGGGAAAGAGTTGCCGGTGTATGATCTTCCATTTTTCAATGGCATAAAAAGTATGGGGATGAAAGAACAGGCTGCCGTTGAGCAGGGCGCTGGCGGGCAGGTTGTATATGGAATCGAGGTTGTTGAACAGGCGTGCCAGGCGGGCGATACTGCTGCTGGCGGTAAGGGATTCCTGGAGCAGTTTGTTCTTTTGTGTGTTTAATAAGGGAGAAGAAAAGTTTTCTTTTTCAATTACGCGGAGTTGGGCTGCGAGTTGTTTCAATGAGCCGCTGATGCTGGAGGATATGCGGGTTTGTTCTTTAAAGGGTGCAAAGAGCCTTGCTGTTACGATAAGGTTGAGGCAGAACAGGGCGGTGGGCCATGCTCCGGAAGCAATCACATCAAAAAGATATAACAGGAAGACGGAGAGAAAAGCGAGTGGGAGTGCCAGCATAATAATGCGCCAGGTTTTACTGCCGTACAGGGTAACGGGTGTGCCAAGCCATTCGTTTACCTGTGTAAATGCTGTTTCGCTGAGGCCGTTGATTTTTCCGTAGCCTGTAAGGTGCTGCCGGAAATCGAGTTTGGGTTGCAGTTCGGTAATGGCCTGTTGTCTTGCTTCAATGGCATTAATGTCCGGGTTCGTCAGTGCTTTGGCCAGCGCTGTCTGTCCGGGCATTGCCGTAGTACGGTTGAGGTATTGATAAAGAGAATGCTCTCCGAAGATATCAATGTCGTAACTATAAGGATGTTGTGTATTTGTAAATGACATACCATTTGCAACTGTGGAGGTACCAGTTTGTAAAAAGTAAAGTTCTTCTGTATTAATGTCTGCCAGTGTACGGGTTAGATCCAGCTCTTTTGACAGGCGCCTGTAGTGTGTTACGAAAATTACAAATAAAGCGAGCAGCAGTACGGACATTATGAGCCATATAGTGTACCTGTCTAACCAATAAAAGTACACAGTGGCCAGTGCGCCGGCAAAACTGAAGAAGCGTGCCACACCAGTAAGCGATAATTGCTTTGATAATTTTGTGGAGCGCTGTTCAAATTGATTGCGGCGTTGTTCGTAAACTATTGCAGACATGTAGTAGATTTGTACGGCTTCAAAATTAGGTAAAGCACATAGATTTAAGCACATGTTATTTGAAACACCGGCTTTGATGAGACAACTGGTATTGTATTCACAATGTGAATTAATAATGTGTAGATTTGTGCGGACCGTTTACGAAAGCATGCAATTATAATAAACAACATACCTTCTATTATCTAACAACTTAAAAAAACAACATGAAACGTTCTGACATTGACCCCATGCCGGAGTATTTTGACCGCTACATTGACCGTATTGAAGACATTGAGCTGATGGATGCTTTGCGCCAGGGCCTGAAGGAAATTGAAAACTTCCCCGTGCAGAAGTGGCTGGAACTGGGCGACCGTGTATATGCACCGGGTAAATGGACTGTGCGCGATACCATTCAGCACCTGGTGGATACAGAAAGAATATTCACTTACCGTTCTATGTGTTTCGCACGCAACGACAAATCTGAACAACCCTTTATTGACGAAGCACTGCACGCTACTTATGCCAACGCTAATAATCGCAGGCTGGAAGACATTATTGAAGAGTACAGGGTAGCCCGTCAGTCATTTATTATGCTGTTTGAAACCTTTACTGATGAAATGCTGCTGCGCAAAGCGGTTTCGTTTAAAGGTTCATACAATGTATTGTCTATCGGCTTTATGATTCCCGGCCACCAGCGTCACCATATCAAGCTGCTTGAAGACAAGTATTATCCTTTGATGGAAAACAAATAATTTACCCCCGGGTTGAGTGGACAAACTACTTTTACAAGTGGTTTGTCCATTTTCATTTATTCCCGGTGTATGTTCTGTCTTAACCCTAAAAATGCACCGGCAGAACCGAATCAAAATGAGAATATATAAAACAAAAACAGCAGTAAACTTACATTTACTGCTGCCTGGTATAGTACTTTTATTCTTTATTAGTTCTGTATAAGCACTTTAATTTTCTCATTAATTCCGTTTGTATCATTTACGCTCAGGATATATAATCCATTTGCAATTTTTGAAACATCCAGGTGGTTAGTCCCATTATTAAGGTTACCCGTTAAAATGACTTGACCGGAAAGCGAGAGTAAAGTTGCCTGAGTGTACCCCTTTGTGCCGGTAAGGCTAACGTATAGTTTTCCATTTTGCACAGGATTGGGCCATACTGATACTTTGGAAATGTTACAGTTGAGTGATACGGGAAGTATTTCAGAATATTTATAGCGGCCATCTTTATCTATCATTTTCAGCCGGTATAAGATCTTCCCTGATGTAACAGACAGATTTCTGTCGGTAAAATTGTATGATGACCTGGTTGCGGTATTGCCTCCTGCTCCAATAACTCCAACCTGTACCCAATCGTAAACATCAGCACTGGTCCTTTCAATTTCAAACCTGTCGCTGTTTATTTCAGTTTCACTTGTCCAGCGCAGGGACGGCTGGCAGTTTACTAATGCTGCAGTAAAATCCGCGAGTGTTACGGGTATTGAGTTTATTACCGTTATTGATGATTGAGAAGTATTGTCTGCGGTAATGTCACCTGCTAAAGTACCCGGGCCTGTGCCAGGCGCATTACCGTTTGAGAAAGACAGACCGCCGGAAACGGTTGAAGGGCCTCCGGTGGTATTTCCCTGTACGGCGATCAGAATGGTGCGCTGAACGCCTACAGGAATGATATCAGTACCGTTAGACAGGTTGATCGTAGAACCGTTATTGCTCGTAATGGTCCAGCCGGCAGGTAACCCAGTTTGCTGGGCATTGGGTAATATACCCGCTATTGCAGACGGTACACTGACCTGTGTTCTTATTTTATAAATGCCAATAGAGGATGTTGGCCCCGTGTTACCAACGGTAACCTGTATGTTAACCGTTCCCCCGATATTCACATTCCCGGAGTTTTGTGTTAAAACGTTGATGGATGCATTCGCCTGGCCTGCTGCACCCGAAACCGAAAGAACACCCGTAAATACAAGGACAAATAGTTTAAGTCTTTTCATGTTGTATTTAATAAATATGGTTAAATCAATTTTTTATATTGTATATGCTGTATTTCATTATACAGCACTTTGTTTATTATGCGTAACAGGGTTTAGTTTTTTGCTTATCAAAAAATAAATGTTTCCTTGCCTCAGCAAAAACAAATAACACCTGGTCTTATGTAAAGACCCGTATATAGAACAGCTAAGACAGGTAATATTTGCCCTGTAACTTTTTCATCGGTTTGGATATGCAAGATCAGCTTATCTGTTATTTTATACAGGTTCGTTTCATTATCTAATCGTTATCTAATTGTTACCTGCCTTCGGCGATGCCGTATTATCTAATCTTTATCTAATTGTTAATTAGCGTGTGGAGATGAAACATAATACCATCAAGTGAAAGAGATAATGTTTGATTAACAATTTCTTGACATGGTTGAGGCAATAATCTGTTTCCTTTGTGAAAACTTTTTAAAGCTGCAGTTAAATGAGAAAATTCTTTTTTCTGGGTATAATCCTTTTTATCTCCATAGCTGTTTCAGCACAAACAGGTAAGATTACCGGTAAAGTAATCAATACGAATTCGGGCCAGGCGCTTTCCAATGCCACACTTATACTTGTTGATAAATCGAAAATGGAAGTTGCAGATCAGAATGGAGGTTTCTCCTTCAACAGACTTCCGGTGGGTACCTACTCTATCAAATGCAGCTATGCCGGGTATACCGAAAAAATAATTGATGAAATTGTTGTTAAGGATGGCGAAACAACGGTGCTTACTATATCGCTCGAAGAGAAGAGCCGCCAGGCGGTAGTGGTAACGGCTACAAGGGTAAGAGCTGCGCGCGAAACAGTAGCTTCTTTATTAATTGCACAAAAGAATAACGCAGGTGTAAGCGATGGCATATCTGCCGAATCGATCAGGAAAACGCCGGACAGAACAACCGGCGATGTGATAAAAAGGGTAAGCGGCGCAAGCATTCAGGACGATCGTTTTGCGGTGATCCGTGGATTGAACGACAGGTATAATACTGCATTTATTAATGGTGCTCCGCTACCAAGCACAGAGAGCGACAGAAAGGCTTTCGCCTTTGATATATTCCCTTCTTCCATACTCGATAACCTTATCATATATAAAACGGCCACACCCGATAAAAGCGGTGAATTTGCCGGAGGTATAATAGATATTACCACGAAATCGATATTGCCCAGGAACTTTACTTCGATTTCTATCGGTGGCTCATACAATACGCTGCTTACCGGTAAAGACCGTTTTTTTTCAGAGAATAAAGGAAAGAAAGACTTTCTGGGTATTGATGATGGTACGAGGGCTATACCAGATGGCATCCCATCGGCAAAAGAAATCAATAACCTTTCTTTTGCTAAAAGAGCAGAACTCGCTAAGCTTTTTGGCAATTATAAATGGGGATTGAAGCAGCACAGCGCCTCTCCCGGGTTTAACTTTCAGTTGTCGAAAGGCTTTAATATTGAAAGAAAGCAAAAAGAGTTTTTGGGTGCATTGTTTTCGTTGAGCTATAACCGGAATTTTACTTTTACTGAAGGTGAAAGAAACAGCTTTGATTTTGATTTAACAGCACCGGCAAACGCCCAGCTCATACAAAAGGCCAAGTACAGAGATTCGATTTATAACGATGAAGTGGTGCTTGCAGCACTCGCCAATATTTCGGTTAAAATAAATAACCGGAATACGATAAGCTGGAAAAACAATTTCAGCATCAATACGGATAATAAGCTGGTTAAGCGGGTAGGCCCGCCAGACTATACTACAGACTCAACACTTTTTATAAAGGATGCGGTTCGCTGGTACACTTCCAACCAAATTCTCTCCACCCAGCTTACGGGCGAGCACCAGGTTGGCCCTGTTAAAACAAAAATAAACTGGCTGGCTGCTTACAGTAAGGTAAACAGGGAAATACCCAATCTTTCCCGTACTTCTTATGCCGGCACTTATCCGGATGTTTCCAGCGTGTATGCAAACTTCTCCAGTGGCCCGCCTAACCAGATTGCCGGTGCGGGTACAATGTTTTTTACCAAATCGAACGAAAACATCAAAAGCTTCAAAGCCGATATTACCCAGCCATATCGATTCATGAAGAGTTCCGAAAGTTTTATAAAGATCGGTGCCGGATACCAGGTTCGTAAGCGCGACTTTACCAGCAGGCTCCTGGGGTTCTCTCCGTATAATGGCAATGGGGTGGCATTCGACTATTCATTATTCCTTCTGCCTGAAGACCAGATCTTCCAGCCCCGGCACTTGGGAGTAATGGAAAATGGTAAGGGTGGATTTTTGCTGAATGACGGAACCCTTTCTAATTCAGATTACACGGCATCGTCTGCACTCACACACGCCTATATCATGAATGACCAGCGGTTTTTTAAGAAATTCAGGTTGATATACGGCGTAAGGATGGAAAGCTTTAACCAGAAATTAAACTCGATAAAGGACCTTAATAAACCCGTTAATCTTGATACCGACATTAAAGACTTCTTACCCTCTGTTAATTTTGTTTATGCCGTTACACCAAAGATGAACCTGCGCCTGTCTTATGCACAGACCATAAACCGGCCGGAGTTCAGGGAGCTGGCACCCTTCCTGTTCTACGACTATGTAACCAACTATACATACGAAGGGCAGGAAACGCTGGAGCGGGCTAAAATAAAGAACTACGATTTTCGCTATGAGTTTTTCCCCGGCAGGGCACAATTATTCTCCGTGTCGGCCTTTTATAAAGAATTTACGAACCCTATCGAAATAGTTACTATTCCGAATACCACGAGCCAGACGGTTTATATAAATACCACATCGGCCAAAGTGTATGGATTTGAAGCTGAGTTCAGAACACTTGTATCAACCCTGCTCGGTATTAAAAAAGAAGATGCGTTTCTAAGCAAGTTTACCATAACGGGTAATGCTGCATATATAAAATCTAACGTAAAACTGGGCAGCCTCTTTGGCTTCAGCCCGGATCAACTGGTAACCGATCGCGCGCTCCAGGGACAGTCGCCCTATATCATTAACGGAAGCATAGGCTTTAATGATGATAAAACCGGCCTTTCTTCTACCCTTTCAGTAAACCGGGTGGGCGACAGGATCACTGTCGGCGGAACCTATCGCGATGCAGATATTTATGAAAAAGCAAGAACAATAGTTGACTTCCAGGTAACAAAATTTTTATTGAAGAATAAACTTGAACTTAAGTTTACTGCAAAGGATATTCTTGCACAAAACATAAGTTTTTACTTCGATTACGACAGGAGCAAATCATTTACGGAAAACGACAGATTTTTTTCGTCAAGTATTGCCCCCAAGGTTTTCAGCTTTAATGCCACTTACAAATTCTGATGTTTGTGCTGCTGCCAGCTAATTTCAAAAAAGCATCTTTGAACAAGTCCGTAACCTGCCCATTAAATTAATCTGACCTCAAAGTAAAACGCCGGATTTCATCCAATTGTCCTGGATCGGATTGTCCTGTTATGTGCGTGTTTCCTGGTGCCGGTAAATGGCCTGCATAAAATTATTTTCGATTTGGTGTTCCTGTTGATCTGTATGATCGATGGACAGAATCCTTGTGCATAACGGTATAGGATATGTTATTTTATATGATCCGAAGTAACGTTTATATAATGTTTATATAATGCGAATTATGCTTTTACTACACACAATTTTTAGAGATTTGACAGCCGAAAAAAACCACATACTTTTTAAATAAATAATACTAAAATCAAACTGACAAACAAAACCAAACAAACCAATTCACACAAACAAAAACTTCACACAGACAAAAAAAATTAAAATGAAAAAGAGACTTTTATTTATTTTACCCTTACTGTCGGCAACGCTTTTTATGAAAGCACAGGTTGTTGACGTAACTACTTACCGCGGTGCTTTTGCCCCCGCTCCTGTTAGAATGTGGACTGACAACTGGACCAACTGGGATCCGCAGAATGCTGCTTATGGTGCTCCTACTGTAACAGTAACCGGCGTACTTACCGGAAACACTACCTGGACCAGCAACAACGTTTATCTGCTGCAGGGTGTTGTTTATGTTGACAGCCTTGCTACCCTTACTATCGAGCCTGGTACTATTATCCGTGGCGATAACAGCGTTGCCAACTCCTCGCTGCTGGTACAAAGGGGCGGTAAATTATTTGCAGAAGGTACACAGTGTAACCCTATCGTATTTACATCGAGCAAAGCCGCGGGATCAAGGGCGCTTGGCGACTGGGGTGGTATTATGCTTTTGGGTCGTGCCAAACACAACCTTGGCACTCAAAACCTGATTGAAGGGTTATCTGCTGCCAACCCCCGCAACTTCCACGGTGGTATAGATGATAACGATAACTCAGGTGTACTGAAGTATGTACGCATCGAATTTGGTGGTTATGTATTTGCTACCAATAACGAAATCAATGGTTTGACCATGGGCTCTGTTGGCCGTGGTACAACGATTGATTATGTGCAGGCTTCTTTTATTAATGATGATGCATTTGAGTGGTTTGGCGGTACCGTTAACTGTAAGCATCTTGTTGCATACAGGTGCCTGGATGATGATTTTGATACGGATAACGGTTTCAGCGGAACGGTACAGTATGCTCTTGGTGTAAAGGATCCTGCTGTTTCAGATAACCCAACTGTTTCAACTTCGGAAGGCTGGGAGTCTGATAACGAGGCTGTTGGTACTAACCAGGCCCTGCAACCCAAAACAAGTGCTTCTTTTTATAATGTAACACAGATCGGCGCTTTCAGGTGTGCAAGTAATACTAATGGTACCGGTGTGCAGCCCAGCGCCATCGGATTCAGAAGGGGTGCGCGTATCAGAAGGAATAGTGACCTGAAAATATACAATAGTATTTTGATGAATAACTGGAGAGGTCTGTTTATTGATGGTGCACTGGCTCTCGCTAATGCCGACCAGGATTCATTAGTATTCAGGAACAACATCATTGCCGGTGATTTCACTTCTACATGGACGGCTCCTTACAATGCTACCAAATCATTCTCTGCTGAAGATGCTGCTACCCGTACAAGGCTGAATAACATCGACTACAGCAACGACTCAGTAAATACCTGCAGCCTTTTGACAAATGCATGGAATTTCCTTAGTCCGGATTACAGGCCAAATATTGGCGGTGCAGGTGCAGTCGTAACCGACCCCACCAACCTGTCAACCGGTACTGATCTTGCCCCGATTGTTGAAATTGATGGTAGTTTGTTTACCGCTAACCAGGCCACAGACTTTTTAGTGGATGTACTGGAGAATGGCGGTGGCGCTTCAAATGGCATCATTACAATCACTATACCGAAGCCTTCCGGCTGGAATATTACCGTACCCGGTTTAACACTCACTGGTGTTAACCAGTCTGGTACCAATGGTACTTCCAACGTAAGTGGCGGTACTCCTAATACTAATGGCAACTGGAATTTCCTTGACGACGGCACCAATGTGATTGCTACTTCAAAACCCGGTATTATTATACCTAAATCCGGCTTCGTTCAGATTGGTTTTACAGCAACACGTAAAGGTACTACAAGTAATGGTACTAACCAGAGCCTTGTTGTGAACGTTGGCGGCGGTTCCGACAATTCAGCAGCGAATAACGGCACTGTAGTTGGCTTAAGTGCTAACTAATTCTAATAACCATTTAAACAAAAGGAAATGAAACTTTTTAAATTAATAATGCTTTTCCTGGCAGGCGCTTTTACAGTGTCGAACGCTGTGGGGCAAGCAAATGCATCAATTAACGTATTGACGCAAAACTCGGGTAATGTTACCCTGGGAGGAACGGTAAACATACAGGTTACCGTTGGTAATACGGGGCCAACCAGCTCTATCGGTATTTATAAAGTGCGTACACAGATCAGTGTTCCGGCAGCAATTGCCAGTATATTGCCAAGCGCACAACAAACTGGCTTGCCTTCTGGCTGGACAATCACCAGCAATAACGGTTCTACGATCAACCTGTCTAACGGTACGGATATCATTCCTGTAGGCGTTCAGCGCACCATCCTGATCGCTGTTCAGGGTAATGCACTGGGTGGACCTTCAACCGTATCTGGTGGTCTGTCTTTCTCAAACGGTAATGCGCCTGGTACCGGTCCTGGTACACTTGCAGGCGACGTTACAGCAGATAATACTTCACAGTCTTCTTTAACTGTAGTTGCCGGCGCAGCCTGTAATATCTCAGGTGCAACGGCTTCAGCAGGTACAATTGCCTGTAATGGAGGTACAACCAGTTTAACTGTTACCGCTACTACTACCGGTGCAACCGGCACATTGGAGTACAGCATCAACGGCGGTGCTTACCAGTCGGGTAATATTTTTACTGTACCGGCAGGTACTTATACTGCCACTGTAAGGGAAGTAAGCAATACTGGTTGTAATGCAACGGCTACTGCTGTAACCGTATCAGAACCGGCAGCTATTTCAGCATCTGCTTCTGCGGGTACAATAGCCTGTAATGGTGGTACAACCACACTTACTGCTACTGCAACCGGCGGCACAGGCGCTTACCAGTACAGCCTTAACGGCGGCCCTTACCAGGCGGGTAACAGCTTTACTGTAAATGCAGCAGGATCTCCATACAGCATTACTGTAAAAGATGCCAATGGTTGTACATCAACAACTTCGGCTGTAACGGTAACACAGCCAACTGCAGTTGCAGTTGCTTCATCTGTTACTACTCCTATTGCTGTTTTTGGTGGTACGGGTTCTATTACAGTAACTGCTACAGGTGGTACCGGCACAAAAACCTATGTGATCACTTCCGGCACCACGGTTAACACCACAGGCGCCACAACCGGCGTATTTACTAACCTGCTTGCAGGTACTTATACCTTTACCGCTACAGACGCCAGCGGCTGTTCTGCGGTTTCTGCTCCCCTTGTATTGAGTCAGCCAGCGGCGGTTTGTAACCTTGCTGTAACGGCTTCGGCAGGTACAATTGCATGTAATGGCGGTACAACTACGCTTACTGCTACTGCAACCGGTGCTAATGGCACAGTAGAATACAGCCTTAACGGTGGTGCTTACCAGGCGGGTAATACCTTTACTGTTAATGCAGCGGGCTCTCCTTACACCGTTACTGCAAGAGAGGTAGCTACTCCAACATGTATTGCAACGGCAAGCGCTGTAACAGTAACACAGCCTGCAAGCGTTACCGCTTCTGCTGCTGTTACTACTCCTATTGCTGCCTTTGGTGGAACAGGAACTATTACTGTGAGCGCTGCGGGTGGAACTGGTGCAAAGACTTATGTTATTACTTCGGGTACTACTATTAACACCACCGGTGCTACTTCAGGTGTTTTCAGTGGATTGGCTTCAGGCACTTATACTTTTACTGCAACTGATGCAAACGGCTGCTCAGCTATCACTGCTCCTGTTTCATTAGTTCAGCCTGGTCTGTTAATAGCTGATCCGGCGGTTGGACAGATGAACTTTACCACTTTAGCTAACGTGCCGCAAAGTGCTAACACACTGTTGTTCACACAGGCGTACAAGCTGAATGTTCCTTTCTATAACCTTAACCAGCTCAATAGCGTTCCTAACGGTACTATACTGGTTAAAGTTAACCTGGGAAGCAAGCTCATACTTGATCCCGCCTTTAACCTGGCTACTGCTCCGTTAAGCAACTATTTTGCATGGACATCGCAGGTGGTGGCTGACAGTGTTATCATCACAGGTACACAGATCGCTGATATTCCTGCTGATTTTGACGGTACTTTAACTTTCAACGTAAGAGGTGAATTGTCTTGTACAGCTACCGTTACTTCTAAGATTGTTATCGTAAATACACTGGCTACACTGAATGATGAAGACTTACAGAACAATACGGCTACGCTGCAATACACGCTGCCTGTAACTGTAGCTACTACACAGGTGAATGTAACCTGTAATGGTGCAGGTAATGGTATTATCAATGTGGTTACCAGCCCGGGTGTTACTGTGGTTATCCGCAATTCTTCAAATGCTGTTGTAAGTAATACCGGACTTGTGCCTGGTGTGTACACAGTTACTGGTACTGCAACAGGTGATCTGAGCAATACTTGTACAACTGTTGCTACTGTGACTATTGTACAGCCAACGGTGTTAACTACATCGGTAACCGGTACAGTAAACAACATCTGTAACAGCGGTACTGATGGCAGGATCACTGTAGTTTCTGCGGGTGGTACTGCTCCTTACTCCTATGTTATTTCTGGTCCGACTGTAAACACGACAGGTGCTACAACGGGTGTTTTCATCAATCTGTCTGCCGGTACTTATACCATCACTGCTACCGATGCCAACGGTTGTACTGCAACCACAACCGCTACTGTTACACAGCCTGCGGGTACAGCCCCGGATATTTCTCTGGGATCTGATATTACCGGAAGCTTGTTTGCAACGCCCGGTACTTCGCAAACTATTGTGTACAATATTTCGGAGATTGCAGGTAACCCATCGGTGGGTGATACCATCCGTATCACAAGCGTTTCCGGATTTACCATCAACTTTAACCCTGCCATATTCAGTACAACAGTAGGTGGAACAACTTACGTTCTGGATAACTCAAGGTGGAAGATCGATAACTCAAACCCGGCGTTTGTATCAATCATCTTAACAAACCCGTCTAATGCTTCTGCTCCTGGTACATTGCTTTGTAACCAGCGCGTGAATGTGTCTGTTACCTTAACACGTAACACATCCAATATTTCGACCTTTACGCTCAGTGCAAGGTTGCGGAAAGCTAATGGAGAATTGAATCTGAACAATAACCTCAATTCAATCATACTTACGGCCGAATAAGGGATATGTCAACAGGAGAGCCTGGCTCTCCTGTTATTTTAAATTATTTTAAATCATTGTTATGAAACAAAAACTGAAGAATAAGCATTTAGCTGTTAAGTGCATGCTTTTTGCAGGCTTACTGATTGCTTCTACAGGAAGTTATGCGCAAAGGCCTGCAGTTACTGCAGATCCTGAGCTGGGTAAAATTGTGCTTACTGACCAAACGGGTTTTCCTATTGATGCCAACCAGATACAACCTGACCAGGTAATCAACTTAAGGATACCTGTACTGAATGACGGGCATGGACAGGCACTGCCTGCGGGAAGCTGCAAAATTAAGATCGGGTTTGGTTCCAAGCTGGTGCTCGATCCCCAATACAATATCAACAATACTGCCCTGAGCAATTATTTTAAGTGGTCGTCTGTAACTATCGACGGTCAGTTGCAGGTAACCGGCGACCTGGTTGCTGCATTACCTGCCAACATCACTGAAGTAAATGTGTCTTTTAAAGTTATGGCAAGTGTGGAAGGGAAGTCGACTATCACAGCCAACTTTCTCATAACCAATCATAATACCTCAGCGGTACTGTCGGATGAAGACGGAGCAAACAATGCTTCTTCCCTGCAATACCGTATTGTTGGTAAGGTTGCCCCATCAACACCGGCGGGTAAGCTGAAGCTCAGTCTTTATCCTAACCCGGTAAAGGATGAAAAGACAGTAGTGATTAAAGTTGAACAGGGACAGCTTAAGGGTAAGTATAACATCAGCCTTACAGATATGGCAGGCAAGCTGGTACAAAGCAGGGAAATAGAAGTTAATGCTGCTCCAAGTGTTACTTATGGCTTTGGAAATATTGCGGCTGGACAATACCTCATTAAGGTGCGCAATACTGATGACTCACAGACTGTTGTGCTGAAATTTGAAAAGCTTTAAGCAAAAAGTAGCATAGATAAAGAAAACCACAAATCCTGACAATGACGTGCATGGGCTTTTGCCTGTGCACGTCTTTTTTGGGGGTGTCTGTACTTTTTGCGGCCATAATATAAAGAGTTAAATGCCGGGCGGTCTCTTTTGAGGATCTATTGCAGCGATATCAGGGATATAATTTGATTGCTAATCATGCATTTCGGGGGAGATAGCTGATTCCTGATATTTACCTGTAAGTATAATAACTGTGTTGCGACTGGCAACGTGTGGGGCGTTAATTCTGCGGGATACTTTATGAGGCTTCTCTTTTTATACTCAATGTTGTAATCATTAGTGTTGTGCTTCAACTGCCTGATGACCGACCGTTTATATAAATAAATCCCCGGTGAAACCTGACTCACCGGGGATTTATTATATCTATCTGTCAATTTATTTTATGACTATTCAGGCTACCATTTCTGAAATTTGAGTACGAAGGGGGTGGGGTTGTCATTAACCTGGAGTTTTACAAGGTATTGGCCAGCGGCCAGATGTCCGGTTTCATAATTGAATTGCCCTGCATTTAAGAGTGTAAATGTTTTTTTATGAATCAGTTTGCCTGCCATATCGGTAAGTGAAAGGATTACCCTGCCATTAAAAATGCCATCTTCTGCACGTATGGTTACGAATGCCCCGTTTTGTTGTACGGGATTGGGAAAGAGGCTGAGTGTCATCCGGGTATCGCAGGAGCTTTTTACAGATCGTATATCGCTGTACTGAAACCTCCCGTCACGATCAACTGATTTTATCCTTACAAAAAGCAGGGGTGCTTTAATTGTATCTGTAAGGTAAAAGCTATAGTTGTAGTTAATACGCTGATTCGCGGGAACCTGCCCCATTTTAATATAGTGAATACCATCTTTGCCTGCTTCAATCTCGTAGTGGTCTACATTGATCTCGGCCTCGGCTGAGAAATCGACTTTAATATTGCATGCTTCGCTGCGGGCTGCAATACGGGTAAATGTGACTGGTATGGTGGCGGGTACTACTGTATAGGCCAGAAAGGATGTATTATTGGCAGGGTTTTCGTCGGACAGGTTGATTGCGGTATTATGATTGGTTACCAAAAAGTTTGATGTTACGGTTGAATTTCCGACAACGCTGCCTTTGACCCGGAATGCACAGGTAAGGGAGAAGCCGGGGGGCAGGGCGGCTTTTAAATCGCCGGTAAGCTGTACCTGGCCACCGGCCATCTCGGCTGTCCAGTCAAAATAAGCGCTTGTACTGGTGGTTGTAAGGTTAAATTCCGGATCAAGCACCAGTTTAGAACCCAGGCCAATCTTGATTTTGCAGGAACCCGCGGGTAACCCGTTGGATGTATTCAGGTTAAGGATAGGTATCCTTAAAAGGATCAGGCCATTAAGCGGAAGCGTAATTGGATCGAGGGTTGTATTTGATATTGTGGAAACCTCTACCTGGTCTAATGCAGGATCTGCTATTACCTGGCTGTAGCCACCTAAAGACAACATGAGACACCAGAGGAAAGATATTTTTTTCATACTTTATTTTATTATTTTATCTAAAGGCTTTTACACAGGACGGATGATTATAAAGCATATTATACGTGGTATGGCTAACCATGTATATGATTGAGCAGAAAGTACGTGTCAAAATAGGTATTACCGGACTTTGGGTGACTTTTTCATGGGGTGGTGCAGGAAATTGTGACGAGGGATAAAAGTAGAATATTTTATTCCCGGGGATATTAAGGGAATGTTATTGTTGTATTACTTATTTGCAGGCAAAATGAATGCTGATGCAGTGTTGAAAGGCTTGCGTGCGCTACCAGAGTCGGCGGCAGGAACGTTGATGGCTCATTTCCTGTTTGAAACCAGGAAGTATATCCGGCTGGTATCATAAACGGGAAGGCTCTTTCAGATCGCTGTATGGTGATGAATATGCTGCGGCAAGGCCGGCGGCAAATAATGCGTTGGGTTTGCCCGGGAGATTTATTGAAGCAACCAGCGATAAAGTGATTGAAAACAATACTTATAGCTACAGGGGGAATAGCATCTTAAAATTTCGGTATATAGGGTATGTGGCAAGGGCTGCTTGTACAGAACCTGCTGTTAACGGAGGTGTTTTACCGTTAAGCAATTAAAGCAAGAAAGGTTAAGTCATCTGCACTTTGTTCGACGGCTATTGGAAAAAATAAGTACCACAATATAAAATCGAATAAGTAGTCTGGCTTTACAGAGGCGGTTGTTATTTTAATACTTGCCTTACCTTTTTGTGTACTTAAACCATACGCTAATAAATCTTCATTGTTATTTTGTAAGACCCATTCGGCAAGAGGATTATTTCTTAAAAGTAGTTTATATTGTTTGGTGCCATATTCGAGAATAAAAGAACTGCCGTACCATTTCTCAGCATATATTTTTGCTAAGATCTGCCCATTGGAGTCTAAGATTTCAAGATTGCTTTTCCAGAACCCTGTTTTTTTAATCGTAACCTGTTTACCCCCGAAGTTTGCTGTTGCTTTTCTTCCGGATGTGGCTAAAGCTATCTCCATCGTTCCGATTTGCTGGTTATTGTCCCATAGGGTAAAAACAGCATCTCCTATTTTTACCCATTTCTTTATTGTTTGCATGATACTATCATTTTATGTTGCAAACTTCATCAATGGAGTTTTTTTAAAATTGGATTTTCCGGACATTTTTATTTCACTTTCCAGATAATGTTTTTTTTGTCCAGCGCACTGATATTCTTGAAAAAGCTTTTGGGGTTTTGTTGGGTTAATTTTTTAAATTCTCTGATAAAATAGGATTGATCGTAATAATTACTTTCATAGGAAACGCTTGTAAGTGTTTTTAGCTCTTTTGAAATTAACTTGTTTTGCAGCGAATGGCGGAAACGGGCAATTCTTTTATATTCCACTGGTGAGCAGGTGAGGTGTTTCCTGAAATTTCTTTGAAAGGTTTTTAATGTAATGCCACATAGTGAAGCGATTTTTTCGATAGAATAATTTGCGTCAAAATCTTCCAGATATTTTATCGCATCATACAACTTTTTATTTTCTATCTCTTTGAAATTGTTCAGCAAGAATATTTCCAGCATTTCAATCTTTTTCGTTATGCTGTTATTGTCTAACAGTACATAAGAAAATTCTGTCCAGCGTATATTATTTAATTCCTGCGAAAATAAAGGGGAGACTTCTATTAAATCATTTTTAAAAAAATGGTTAGCGCCTAATGGCTTGAATACAACAGCGATTTCTTCACAATTTCCTGTATAATTAACAAAAACGGGTTGGGTATATTTTCCTAATATTTCTACTACGCATTTGTTTTTGTTTTGGTTAGTTGCTGTAATATTTACCAAATAATGGCCCCTGTGAATGACTACACCTTTAAAAAATGAGATTGCTGTATTTACATGCGGAAATGCTATGTAGCTTATATTTTCAGGTTTATCGCTGTTAAAGACATAAAAAAAGTCGACATATTTTTGAAGCAGGATTGATTTTGGTTTAAATGTCTGTAACATTTTTGGTTCCTGAATTTATAGCTATAAGTGAATCTTATTATTTTGGAATCACTGTTTTTGACTAATTCCGGGAGAGTTGCAACTGTAGCTCCCTTTACCGGATATCCTTTTGTATCGTAAATTAAATCCTGAGTAAAATATAAGGCGGTATTTATTTGAATTAAACGCCAAATAAAGTTTGGTCGGTAGCGATACTTGCAGCCAGTGATTTGCAACCGTTTTTTATACTGCCTGCCTCTCGGCGGGTCTTTTGTTGTGTGGCCGCCGTTCTTTTCTCATTGCCTGTAGTGGTTTGCTCTTATGTTGCCGGCTGCAAGTCGCACAGTTTCCTCAATTCTTTTTTGTCTTGTATCGTCTTTTTTTGCGTTGAGTATCCATTCTAAAATTATGCGTTTTGATGATGGTGGAAAAGCAAGAAAGTTTTTTAAGGCTGTTTTATTTTTGTTTAGCTGTTTCTGCAGGTCGTCGGGAATGACAGATTTTTGAACATCTGCCAAAGCTTCCCAGGTGCCTGTTTTCTTTGCCAGGTCAATCAGCACCTGCCCGGTGGGTGTCATTAATCCTTGTGCCGACATTTTTTCTGCTCTTTCCCGGTTGGCTTTACTCCAATTGCTTTTGGGTTTTCGTTGAGCAAAAAACTGATACTTGCTTTCGGAATTCCGTTTGTGTGCGATGCTGTCTATCCAGCCAAAGCAAATGGCTTCTTCAACTGCCTCTTCGTAATAAATACTTTTTGTGTTGCTGTTTTTGTGATAGATGATCAGCCAAACTGATTTTTCTGTCTGACTGTTTTTCTCCAGCCATTTACGCCATTCTTTTCGTGTTTTGGCGTGAAGTGTATTTATGTTATTATGAATTTCCATTACCAGCTTAATGGTTGTACGTCTCTGAAAAATGCTCCTGTTGGCCCGTCTTGCGGTAAGGTAGCAGCCCAGACAATACCCTTTGCTTCTTCGCTTACTGGTTTTGCTCCCCATTGTTCTGTTCCGGGATATGTTGCTGTGAACCCCGGGTCAACTGAATTTATCCTGATCTTGCTTTCTTTAAGTTGTGTCGTCATTTTTACGGTCAAGCTGTTTAGTGCAAGCCTTGTAATACCATAAACGGGCAGTTTACTGAAATGATGTGCAAGCACAAAAACTGCGTCGCCAAAGGAACCTGCACCACCTGAAACATTTACGATTCCCGGGTCTTTGCTTTTTTCAAGTAAGTTGTGAAATGCTTTAATCATTCTCCAGGCCCCATTTACCGGCTTACACCGGTAATGATTGCTGCTTTTTCCATTTACTCTATTGTTTATCATTTGCAGTGGAGGAATTGACCAACTGCTGCCCGGTTGCTGATTTTGCTGAGTTGAAGTTAAGCATTAATGTGCAAATTTTCCTGCCCGGGTACCCTTGATGCAAAACCGTTTGGTGCGGGCTGTTTTACTGGGGTGGGTGTCTTTGGCTGTGGCTGTATGGTTGAATTGATTAATTTGCGGCATGGCATTTTTCTATGATTCCGGTATTACTGCTGCCACCACGAGCGTGACGCTTGATGAGGCTACGAGTAAGCACGTGGTGCAGGTACTGCGTATGGTGGCGGGTGAAAAATTACAACTTACCAATGGGCTGGGCTTATTACTGGAGGCGGCTATTGCGGATGATAACCGTAAGCGCTGTGTGGTGCATGTTTTATCTGCTACGGAGCAACCGGTACGGATACCTGCGGTGTGTATTGCCATTTCGCCGGTAAAGAATACGGCACGGTGGGAGTGGTTTTTGGAAAAAGCCACGGAGCTGGGTGTATCGCACATCACCCCACTGCTGTGTCAACGTACGGAGAAAACAAATTTTCGTGCAGATCGTATGCGGGGTATACTGGTGAGCGCCATGCTGCAATCGAAACAGTGCTGGTTACCGGTACTTGATGAACCTGTACGGTTTGACCGGTGGGTGGCTGGTGCCGCACAGGAGCAGAAATTTATCGCTCACTGTGAAGTGGGAAAAACAAAACAGCCGCTTGCCGGGCTTGCTGCCGCTGCTGCTAAAGAAAAGCTGGCGCTGATCGGGCCGGAGGGTGATTTTGCACCTGCTGAAATTGAGTTGGCGCTGGAGCATGGCTTTATACCTGTTGCACTGGGGGATACGCGTTTGCGTACAGAGACGGCAGGTATTGCTGCCGCCACGATACTGGCTTTATGCGGCTGATGTGTTAGTGTGCTTCGTCGCTTTCTTTTTCCTGTTCGAGAACGGGTTCGCGGAGGGTAACGGGTTTTTGTTTTTTCCGTATCTGCATATTGAGTATTTCCACACCAAAGGAGAAGGCCATGGCAAAGTAAATATAGCCATGGGGGATATTGATCTTCTCTACGTGTATGCCTTCTACTACCAGCAATACCGCAATAAGAATGAGGAAAGAAAGCGCCAGCATTTTAAATGTTGGGTGCTTATGTATGAAGGAACTGATTCTTGGGGCGAAGATGAACATAAAGGCCATGGCGATGAGTACGGCGATGATCCGTACGATGAACAGATCGTTTTCTACCATACCGATAGCGGTGATGATACCATCGAAGCTGAAGACGACATCTACAAGGATGATCTGCCCGACGATGGCGCGGAAGCTGTTGTTCTTCTGATTTTTTGCGGTCTCGTTCGGGTCTTCTCCTTCGAGCTTATTGTGTATTTCGAGGGTGGTGCTGATGAGCAGGAAGAGACCACCGCCGAGGGTGATGATGTCTTTAAGGCTTACTTCGTGCCCGAGTATGGTAAAGAGTTTGCCGGTGCGGTCGATCAGTTGTGCGAGGGAGAAGAGCAGTACGATGCGTATGATGATGCCTACCACCATCCAGATAAAGGATGCCCTTTTCTTTTCTGCATCGGTTTTGAGCCTGCCGAGTACGATCGATACAAAGATGACGTTATCGATCCCGAGCAGGATCTCCATAAAAACGAGTGCGATCAAACTGGTAAGTGCGTGTAATGTAAACAACTGATCCATATTATTCGATTTCCCTCTTTGGGGGCTTTTTTATTATATTAATGGTTGTGCTATCAATAAATGCTTAAAAATAGGGTACTGATAGTTTTAATAAAAAAAGTTGTGCGATCGTCTTAATTAGTGGCAAAATATCGTAAAACGGATGCACAACGGCCAGGCAAATTTCGGTAGATTTTACCAGATACGCAAAGAGTTGTTTGAAGGTCAGGCTAACAATAAGGGTAATCTTCAATTTATCTGAAATGCTTTATAATGGTTGATTTAGAGGTGATTGGCCATCTCTGTGTGTTGGAGGGCCCTGGTATCAATCCGGAGAATCTATTACAGCGTACAATAATTAAGAATTATTCCGGATTGTTTACAGGATTGAGCAGCAGGGACTACGGCTTCAGCGTTATATTGAAAGGTACAGGAAAGGGTATTGACTCATTCTCAGGATAAGCCAGTACAATTGCAAACGTACCTGGTGAGGTATAAATCAAAAAGACAAATAGTTAAAGCGGTTTGTGCCATGTCTGCCGCTACTTAAGAAAATCATAAAAGTGCATGCAAATAATTTGCTGTGTCTTTCAGTCCTGCATTTCTTAATAGGTCTAAAACCTCAAATTCATCCTGTTTAGGATTTTTTTTATTCAACACCATTTCTTTGAAGGCAAGAATTGCTTTATCCTGATTTAAGTCTATAATATCAGTTAGAAAATCATCTGCTGTTTTTGCATTTAGGCCAAATGATTTCAGATACTCTTCAGGAAAATCTTTAATATTATTTGTTACTATAAGGTTAGCATTTGTTTTAATTGCTGCCGCTAAAACATGACGGTCATCTGCGTCTGATAATTCTAAATTTTTTATTAAAGGGTTATAGTTTTTTACTAACGCATCCGGAAAGGCTATATTGGCTTTTGATATTCTCCTGTTTGCTTCTTCTTCTGAGACACCTTTTCTTATCATAACACTTTTCCATTCATCAAATATATGTTCGCTCCACTTTGGAGTATAAAGGTCGTGGTGTGCAAACCAGAATAAAATATCTCTTATAATTACTGGATAGACAACATTTGTATCTAAGACTGCTGTGAATCGGACACTATGAATCATATAAACCAGTTTCTTCGTCGGAATTCATTATATCTATTATGTTTTGTTTCTGTTGTTCCTTCATTTCTTTCCGGTATTTCATAATATCTTCCAATTTTATTCTTCTGTGCTTTCCTACTTTAGTGTATGCTATACTTCCACCCTCAAGTAGTTTTACCAAATGAGGTCTTGAACAACCAAGAATTTCGGCGGCTGCTTGTGTTGTCACTTCTGTGGCAATAGGTACAAGTGAAATTAATTTTCCTTGTCCCATAGCTTTTAAAATGTCACCCAAGAGTTTTAAAGCACTTAAGGGAATTTTAATTTTCTCGCTTGTTTCTTCAATCTCAATTTCCGGCTGGTCTGAATTGAGTTGTTTTATAACTGATGTCAAAGCGTCGTAAGATTTGCTTGCAATCTTTTGGTCAAGCTTTGATGGCCTTCTTATTTGCTCTAACGCTTTCATAATGGTAAATTTTGTATTTCAAATGCAATTTAAACGAAACAATCGAAATAAACAAAATATTCGAATGACTGCTGGAGCGGATCAGGTACTGCCAATGTTTAAGTGCTGTTACTAATAGTTGGTTTTAGATTTATCAACGGTAGTCATGAAAATTTTCGAAATTATACATTAACGAATATGGTTGCAGGATGCTGCGTGAAAAGTATAAAAGAAAAGGGAGATAGATGAACTGTTTTTGCCTGGATTAAAAATGTACTGGGTTCTTCGACAGCAGAGTTTATTATACAATAAGGCTATTGTATCTGCTGCCGTAATCCTGTTGCTATACGGACAGCAATGTTTTGCATATTCTCTTTACGATTCCCGGGCCTTCGTATATAAAGCCCGTCCATACCTGTACGAGTTGGGCGCCTGCCTGTAATTTTTCGCGGGCGTCTGCGCCGGTAAAGATACCACCACTTGCAATTACGGGTATTTGTCCGCCTGTTTTGCTGTGGATGCGAAAGAGCACTTCTGTAGCCTTTTGCCGGAGGGGCTGGCCGCTGAGGCCGCCTGCACCTATCTGCTTTATTTCTGCTTGAGACGTTTGCAATCCTTCGCGGCTGATGGTGGTATTGCTGCATACGAGCCCGTCGAGCTGTATCTCCATAGCAAGGTCTACCACATCGTCGATCTGTTCGGGGCTGAGGTCGGGTGCGATCTTCAGCAGCAGGGGTCTGCGCCGGGTTTGCCGGCTGTTGAGGGTTTGCAGGTGGGTGAGTATTTTACGGAGGGCCGGTTTTTCCTGTAATTCGCGGAGTCCCGGTGTGTTGGGGCTGCTGACGTTTACGACAAAGTAGTCTACGTAAGGGTGCAGGGTAAGAAAGCAACGTTCGTAGTCTTTCCATGCTTCTTCATTCGGGGTTACTTTATTTTTACCGATGTTACCGCCTACGATGATCTGCCCATTGTGTGTGGCGCGCCAGTTTTTCAGTCTCTGTGCAATTTCTTCCACTCCATCGTTGTTAAAGCCCATACGGTTGATGAGGGCTTTGTCTTTAGGCAGGCGGAACAGCCGCGGTTTATCATTACCGGCCTGCGGGAGGGGGGTAACGGTACCAATCTCTACATAACCAAAGCCGAGGGCTTCGAGTTCGGTAAGGTAGAGGGCATTCTTGTCGAACCCTGCACCGAGACCTACGGGATTGGGAAAAGTAAGGCCAAGTGCTGTTACGGGCAGGTTTTGTGCGCCTGGCAGGTGATGAGGGCCGAAAGTACGTACCAGCCATTTACGGGTAAAACCTATCCTGCACAGGCGGCGCAGCATGTGCATGGAAAAGTAATGTACTTTTTCGGGGTCGAATGCAAATAGTATGCGCCGGAGCAATTGATATACCATTGGGCGCAAAGATAATTGAAGGAGTGTGCCCGGCAAATTCCGGGGGAAACCGGTTTGTAGGGGTGTTACTGTCACAAAAAAGTCAGTTTTCTTTTTTCGTAAAATGATTTCCGCCCGCGGTAATGCGATGTATGCGGATACCTACAATTTTGCGGCTTAATGAAGGGGTTATCTGTGTCATTATTTAGTAAAACAATACCGGCTTTGTACTTATTGACAGTGGTATGACAAACCGCTACTGATACTGATAAACCTTTGCACCAGAAACTGAATTGATATGAAGAAATTATACATTATCCTTTTGTATGCCTGTATTGCCGCACCTGTATCGGCACAGGATACTGTAAAAACAAAAGCGCTCGACGAAGTAATTATCACAGGACAATACCAACCGCAAACGGTAAAGAACTCTGTTTACCAGGTACGCATCATTTCTAAGGAAAGGATACAGGCCCAGGGGGCTACCAGGCTGCAGGATGTATTGAGCAGCGAGCTCAATATCCGCTTCTCGCAGGACCTTGCCACGGGTGGCTCGGATATTACCATGATGGGCTTAAAGGGCCAGAACGTTAAGATTCTTATAGATGGCCTGCCGGTTGTTGGCCGCCAGGGTACATCCAACGAGATCAACATCAACCAGATTGATATTAATGCTGTTGAGCGCATCGAGATTGTTGAGGGCCCGATGTCGGTAGTATATGGCGCTGACGCGCTTGCGGGGGTGATCAATATTATCACTAAAAAGGGTGGCGGCGCCAGGCTTTCTGTTACAGCAAGGATACACGAGGAATCTGTGGGTAAGGAGTATGGTATAAAGGAGGGTATTCATAACCAGTATGCCGCGCTGAGCTGGCGCCACAAGGGTTGGATGCTGGGCGGTGCGCTCGGAAGGAATTATTTTGGCGGCTGGAAGGACACGGCTACGGGCAGGGAACTGGTTTGGCATAAAAAGGACCAGATAATTGGAAACGCGTTTATCGGCTGGCACAGGAACGGGTTTAATATCCGCTATCGTTTTGACGGGCTGGATGAGATCATTACTAACCCCGGCAATTTTGTTAATTACAGCAGGGGGGCCAATGATACTCTTGCCAACGACCAGGAATATCTTTCGCAAAGGGCTATGCACCAGTTGCAGGCTTCTTATTTTGTGAGTCATAATTTGTCTTTCCAGGGGCAGGCGGCCTATACCGATTACAGCCGCCAGGTGTTTTCTACCACGGTGAGCAAAAGGACGGGTGATGTACGGCTGGATGCTGCCGCGGGGTCGCAGAGCGTGGCAGACTTTAAAGGGTTTACTTTCCGTGGTACGGCTTTTTATAAATTATCTGAGCTGATTGCTTTTCAACCGGGTGTAGATATCAATATGGAAAGCGGTGAGGGTGAGCGTTTGAAGTCGGGCAGAAACGAAGTAAATGATTACGGGTTCTTTATCAGTTCGGAAATAACGCCTTCCGGCGGGATCAATATCCGCCCGGGATTGCGCTTTATTAAAAACTCGGTGTATGATGCACCTCCCTTTATTCCTTCGCTGAATACAAAGATTGCACTGACTAAGCATCTTGACCTGCGTCTTGCTTATGCAAGGGGTTTCAGGTCGCCCTCGCTGCGTGAGTTGTATTTTAACTTTTTTGATGCCAACCACCAGATTGTAGGCAACCCCGACCTGAAAGCTGAAACCTCAAATAGTTTTACGGGTTCGTTGACCTGGAAGAAGATACTGCCCGGCGAGGTTATTTATACTACTGTACTGGGTGGTTTTTATAATCATATCAAAAATATGATTGACTACTCACTGGATGCGCGTAACCCCAATGTGTTTATCCTGACGAATGTGTCGGATAGCAAAACGGCGGGCGTAAATCTTTCTACCGTGGTTAAGTACAAAAAGTGGAACCTTTCGTTAGGGGCATCTTATACTGGTTTTTACAACGACTATTCAGCGGTGGATGAGTCGCTGCCTGTGCTGCAATGGTCGCCAGAACTCAATTCCACTATCGGGTACAGTTTTGCCAGGATCGGTGTTGACGTAAACCTGTTTTACAAGTTTACGGGTAAGAGGCCATCGTATATACAGAAAGACCTGGACGTTGTACTTACGGAAATGGAAAGCTACCACTGGGCTGACCTGACCGTTAATAAAAAGGCTTTCAAATTTCTTACGTTTAATGCCGGTATCCGCAACCTGTTTGACGTGGACAGGGTAAGGAGCACCAGCACAGCCAGCAGCGTTCATACTGCCAGCGGCATCAACAGTATTGGTAGTGGCAGGGCCTTTTTTGCAGGGGTTGTTTTTAACTGGGAGAGGACTAAATGACAGCGTGTTCTGTTGTAAAGGGATGGGTTAAGGTCGTTTCCACGTGTGTAAGGATGGTTTTCGTGATTGTAAGCCTCTTTTTCACGCTTGTTTGAACTTTTTCCACCTGTGTAAGAACGATTTTCACTGCTGTACAACGCTGTTTCTTGTGTGCTGAGAAGTTTTCACCTGTGTTTGAGTTCTTTTCATTCGTGTACAATCGATTTTCGTGCCTGCATAACTTAATTACGCGTATGTAAGAATGATTTTCGCGCCTGTACGAGGCTTTTATACCGTGGCAGGATCAATTTTGGCTGTTGCAGGTATTGATACAGGGGTGTATGAACTTATTTGCACGGGGGCCTGTATGAAAACGGTTCATTGACTAATAATTATGGCTGCGTTTTTTATTGATGGTGCGGCCTGACAAATAATAAATAAAAAAAAATAAAATTTTCTGATATGTTTATACGAAACCTTAAAAGGATTGCAGTGTTGCTGGCTGCTACATTAGTGTTGTTCAGTGCCTGCCGTAAGAGAGATGCTTTGCTTGCTGATAACCTGGTGAATTTTGAAATCACTACACAGGGTATTGCCGAAACTGAAAACAGTATTACTGTAAAAGTAAAGCTGGTAAGACCTACCGACAGGGATATCGCTGTTGTGCTTAACCTTACGGAGCAACGTATTGCTTATGGTACTGAGTACACTACCACGCCTGCTGCTGCTGGTGGTAAGCTCAACCTGACCATTCCTTCTGGTAATAACGAGGCTTCTTTCACCATTGCCAAGAAAGGGGGTGTACTGTATGATGGTGATGAAAAGCTGATCTTTGATATCTACAGTTCTGCTGCACCGGTGCTGATCGGTGCTGTAAAGCAGTTTACACTGAGCTTTGCGGAGCTGGTTGCTACGACGGGGTCTGCAACTGTTAATGGTGGGGGTGCTAATTATCCGAATAAAGTATTTATTGATCTCAGTGCCAACAGGCAGGTACCTGTTTTGCGTACAGACTGGGACCTGGGTTTTTATACTGGTGCTGATGACTACCGTGTAATCATCAACTCTTCTTCTGCCATGATGGCGAAGCAAATCAACAAGAATGATCTTGCTGCTGTTACTGCGGCGGATACGCTGGGCTTTGCTGCTGATGTGGCTTTCAGCCAGGCGGCTCCGGCTTCTTCACAACTGCCGTATATTGATTACCCCAACGGCGACCTGACGAGGACTGCTATTGCGACTATTTCTGCTACGGCTACAGATAATAAGGTTTACATTATTAACCGCGGTACGGGTATCGGCGTTTCTGCTCCTGCAAGGGGTTGGAAGAAAGTGAGGATCATCCGTAATGCGTCTGGTGGGTACACTCTTCAGCATGCAGACATTGCGGCTACAACATTTACTTCGGTGGACGTTGCCAGGGATGCGTCTTATTTTTTCAAATACGTTTCATTTGAAAATGGTGTGGTTGGGATTGAGCCTGAAAAGAAGAAATGGGATATTGCCTGGACTCATTTCTCGAACGTTGCCAATTTTGGCAGCGGAGAGGTTCCTTATCTTTTCCAGGATATTATTTTGCTGAACAGGAATGTGCTGGCAGCTAAAGTGATGACGGCTACCAAGACATACGCTGATTTTTCGGAAGCAGATATTGCGGCCCAGACATTCTCTTCATCGCAGGTGGCTATAGGTGCAGACTGGCGTTCGGGTGGCGGCCCCACTACTTCTCCGGCGGTACGAACAGACAGGTATTATATTGTTAAGGATGGCGATAATAATTATTACAAACTCCGCTTTACTGCGCTTACTCAAAATGGCGAAAGGGGTTATCCTGCCTACGAGACTGCACTGGTAAAACGGGGTGGATAAGGTTGTACCGTAAGGGTTTTGCAGAACAAACCACTCACTTAATTGCGGGTGGTTTTTCTTTTTGCGTAAACCCTTTTCCTCAATCTGAAACTGTTTGTGGTGTGGCCGTTGTTGTTTTGTTATTAAATTATATATAAAAAAATGAAGCGAACTACCGTAATAATGGCCATTCTTTTTGCAGGGATGGCGGCGTATGCACAGGCGCCTAAAGACAGGAAACTGGTTGACAGGCTGTGCGGATGTTTTAGTGTAGATTTCAAGTATGCGGAGACTTTTTCTCCGGATCGCAGCTATAAATTCCACGAGCGCGAGGAAATTGGTGGTGTGGAGGAGCTTGCGCTGCCTGTTGAAGTGAGTGATAAAAAGATTGTGATACAGCACCTGCTGGTGGTTGCTCCTGCCACGATCGTAAAGCACTGGCGTGAAGAATGGACTTATGAAAACCCCGTTGTGTGGAACTATAAAGGCGACAGGGTATGGGTAAAGGAAAAATTAAATCCTGCGCAGGTAAAGGGTAAATGGACGCAAACGGTATGGGAGGTAAGTGATGAACCACGTTACCAGGGGGTAGCCCAGTTTATAGAGATTGATGGAAAGATGGTATGGCAGAGCACTGCTGATGCACCGCTGCCGAGGAGGGAATATTCTGTACGTAATGATTATAATATTCTTAAAAGGACCAACCGCCTGAATATTACCGATAGTGGTTATGTGCACGAGCAGGATAACCAGAAGATTATTCGTGCTGCCGGGTTAGACCGGTTGCTGGCAGAAGAGAAGGGCATTAACAGCTATAAGCGTCTTGATGATAAAGCCTGCGCTGCCGCTAAGGCTTACTGGGATGCAAATAAAGATTACTGGACGAGGGTGCGTATGGTATGGGATGATTATGTGAGTACGCATGACAGGATAGAGCTGAAGGCTAAGGTGGAAGATAAGCAGTTGAACGAGTTTCTGGTGACGCTGGAAAAGGAGTATGCTGATAAAAAAATTAAGGCTACGGAGATTGATGCAAGGATCAAAACGACGGTAGATAAATTTATTGTGCCCGATGGTAATACTGTTGCGGGGGCTAAGCCCTGACAGAAAAATTTTATGTGATGCAGAGGCCTCCTGTACGGGAGGCTTTTCTTTTACTTACTGTTTAGGGAAAACAAATATTTACTACAGCCGGTTAAAAAATTCCGTTAAAAGACCATTGTATTTACCGGGCGTATATTGTAATTTTCGCCTGCACTATGTGAAATATCTTTTTACTCCAAGCCCCGGATACAGGGAGTATGCCGAAAAGCCCCAAGTGAGTAGGCGCTAACTTTAAAATAACAACTATGCGAAAGAAACTAAAACTACTGTTGCTTTCCTTTTCCTGCATCATCATTACTGTTCACGCACAGCGCTTCCAGGTAACTACGGGAACTCCGTTAATGGAAGAATACTGGGCTGTTGTGCAGGATCCTGCTATTAATGCCTATGTGGCTATAGGCAATGTTACTAATACGGCTGGTGTGATCAATTTATGGATCAGCAGCTATAATGCTGCTGGTGGGGTGCTTACCAGCGCTATCGCCAACAATAACCGGAGGCTTATTGCGCGCGATATCAGTATTGCACCGCCAGACCCGGCGAGCGGGCAGTCTACTTATTATGTTACCGGGTGGACGCAGATCAATGTAGGCGCTGCAAATGTGAACCAATTGTTTGTGGGGCGCATCAGGCTGAACGGCACTTTTTTATGGTACCAGGAGAATCCTTTTGCGGGCAATGGTAACGGGCATGAAGGCGTGGCCGTTGTAACGGAGCCGGCAACCGGGGATGTTGTAGTGCTTGGAAACGTGCAGTTACCTGTAACGGGAGGTATACCGGCGGGTTCGCGCGTGACCCTGTCGAGGTTTACGCCTGCGGGGGCAATTGTTTGGACGAGTACATATAATACTGGTGGTCAGTGGATGGCCCGTGAGCTGGATCTGGGTGTAGCGGGCGGATGTGCGGGTGTTATGCCCGGGCATTTTGTTATCACTGGTGAAGTACGGTTGGGAACGGCTTCGGGAGTGCCTTCGCAAACCTTTGTAGCTAATTATAACGGTAATGGAGTGGAATGCTGGCGTAATCTTTACCCTGCTGTGGCGGCTGGCATTACTAATACGGGTGATGCGGGATATGATGTGGTGTGGGAACCCAACTCGGGTAACTATTGTGTGGTAGGTGTGGTACAGACCGGCCCCGGCAGGGCGGTCGTTACGTCTACCCCTTATATCTTAACTATTAACCCGGTGGGCGGGCTTGTGGCTTCATCTGTGTACGTGGGTGGAGGCATGCAACCGCTTGGCTTGTATCCCCGTACGGTATCGTTGGGGCAGAACCCGGGGCAGGTTGTATTTGCCGGCCCCAACTTTAATGCGAACCAAACCTTCTGGGGTAGTGTACCCAATATCGTACCTCCTCCGGGAGCTGCTATTCTTACCTATGCGGGCTTTGGTACAGCGAATTCTATTGCCCAGCCTTTTATATTGAATGATGCAGAGCCGGAAGACGTGATCCTTACCGGCCTTGGCACTGCACCGGGTTACCTGGTGAGTACCAATGCCCGGCCTGTGGGTGCTTTCGGGCAGGGCGACGGGCATTTTATCAAACCTGATCTTGCAGGGCAAACCCCGCTTGCCTGCCCGCCCAGCAGTATCGGTAATACCACGCTTCCTTCCAACAACAGAACGCCTGTCACTACTGTAAGGATACCGCTTCAGCCCTGGGGTAACCCTGCCTGGACGAATAATAGTTATCCTGTACAGCAGACGATCTGCAAGGATCCTGTGGTTGCCGGTGCAAAACAGCTTGAGGGTAAGGATAAAGTGCCGGGGGAGTTTAGTAATGGCCGTATAACGGTATTTCCCAACCCTGTTTCGGACAACCTGCAGGTAAGTTTTGAAACATTGAAGGCGGCACCTGGCGAAGTAGTGGTAACGAATGTTGCAGGTGCAGTGGTGTATAAGGGCAACCGTGCTTTTACACCCGGTAAAAATCAATTCAGCATACCTGTTCAGCAATTACCGGGTGGTACTTACCTGGTAAGGGTGAGATCGGACGCGGCTGAAGGGCGGAGTACATTTGTTGTGAATAACAAGTAGCGGAGAAAACGGGATACTTTTCAATCCCGGGAGACTGTTCCAAAAGAACAGTCTCTTTTTTATTTGTTGCAGCGGGTAAGTGTGATTCAGGGTTAAAACGCGCGGGTGCATATATTTTGCCAAAGCAAAGAATATCTTATCTTTGGTGTAAAGTTGCATAAACAACTATTTTAATAATATTAAAGGAGAAAACCATGTTACAGGAAGCCTATATCGTGGCAGGATACAGAACAGCAGTTGGTAAGAGTAAAAAGGGCGGATTTCGTTTTACACGTCCTGATGACCTTGCTATTGAAGTGATCAGGGGGTTGATGGCGAGTGTGCCGGAGCTTGAAGCTGCAAGGGTGGATGATGTTATTGTTGGGAATGCTGTGCCAGAGGCAGAGCAGGGACTGCAGGTTGGGCGTATCATTGCGGCGCGTGCTTTGGGGCACCAGGCGCCGGGGCTTACCATCAACCGGTATTGTGCCAGTGGGTTGGAGAGCATTGCCATGGCTACGGCCAAGATACGCACGGGCATGGCAGATTGCATTATTGCGGGCGGGGTAGAGAGTATGAGTATGGTACCTACGGCGGGCTGGAAGACGGTGCCGGCCTATTCTATCGCGAGCACGGAGCCGGATTATTACCTGAGCATGGGGCTTACGGCTGAAGCGGTGGCTGCGGAATATAAAGTGAGCCGGGAAGACCAGGACCTGTTCAGCCTGCAAAGTCACCAGAAAGCAAAAGTGGCTATTGACAACGGTTATTTTAAAAGTGGTATCCTGCCTATTACGGTAGAGGAAACTTATCTTGACGGGAAGAACAAAAAGCAAAAAAGGAGTTTTGTAATTGATACGGATGAAGGGGTACGTGCCGATACTACTGTACAGGCATTGGCCAAACTGAAGCCTGCTTTTGCTATGGGTGGCAGCGTTACTGCGGGCAACTCATCGCAGACGAGTGATGGGGCTGCCTTTGTAATTGTAATGAGCGAGAAGATGATTAATGAACTGGGGCTTAAGCCAATTGCACGGTTGGTGAATTGTGCCAGCGCCGGGGTTGACCCGCGCATCATGGGCATTGGCCCGGTGGCTGCTGTTCCGAAAGTGCTGCAACAGGCGGGCATGAGTCTTGCTGATATTGACCTTATCGAACTGAATGAGGCTTTTGCTTCACAGTCGCTTGCTGTTATCCGCGAACTGCAACTGAACCCGGATATCGTCAACATCAATGGTGGTGCTATCGCACTGGGGCATCCATTAGGTTGCACCGGCTGCAAGCTCACCATCCAGTTGGTGAATGATATGAAACGGCTGAATAAGAAGTACGGCATTGTTACGGCCTGTGTAGGCGGTGGACAGGGTATAGCCGGTATTATCGAGAATATCGCCTGATACTTCTTACTATATTTATAAAGAATGCCCGCTTTATGCGGGCATTCTTTATTGCCCTAACCTGACAAATAAGGGCATGCAACGTTGTTGTAAAAAATATTTGCAATGGCGTTGTATTTTCAATAAAACCCTTAGCTTTGCAACATAGTTTCAAATTAGATACAATGAAAAAAGTATTACCTATCCTTTCTTTCCTCTGTTTTTGTAATGTTATCCTCTTTGCCCAGCACAGTCTTACGTCTGTACCTGCGGCTGCAGTGCCTGCTGTAAAAGGCTCACTATCTGGTATCATCACCGATGCTAAAAGTGGTGCTGTATTGCCGGGCGCTACGGTGGCTATCTCAGATGTTAAAGTAAATGCCGTGGCTGATGGAAACGGGCTGTACAGTATTACGGGTATACCCGAAGGGCATCATCTGGTGGAGGTATCTTTTGTAGGGTACACAACAGTGGCTTTTGATGTTGTGGTAACAGGTAATACGAAAAAGGATTTTACGCTTAGTGAATCAATTATAGAAAATGATCCCGTTGTTGTAACGGGTGTTACGCGTTCTACACAGTTGAAGAAAATACCTGTGTCTATTTCAGTTATCCGTAAGACGGATCTTCTGCAGGGGGTGAGCAGCAATCTTATTGAAGCGCTGACCAAATCGCCGGGTGTATCCAGCCTTGGTACCGGACCGGCTATTTCCAAACCCGTTATCCGCGGCCTGGGTTATAACCGTGTTGTAACCATCAATGACGGTGTACGCCAGGAGGGTAATCAATGGGGTGATGAGCATGGTATTGAGATTGACGAACTGAGTGCTTCTAAAGTAGAAATCCTGCGTGGGCCCGGTTCTATTGTATATGGCAGCGATGCGATGGCGGGTGTGATCAATGTGCTCACTAATACACCCATCCAGCAGGGCACTATGAAGTTCAATCTTATTGGTAATTACCAGACGAATAACAACCTGAACGGGTGGAACCTGAACTGGGCGGGTAATACGCATGGTTTTAGCTGGAATGCTTACACTTCTTTACGCCGTGCTGCAGATTATACTAATAAGTATGATAACAGCGTGTTTAACTCTAAGTTCAGGGAAAACAATTTTGGGGGTTATGTGGGTTATAATGGTGGATGGGGCTACAGTCATGTGCTGTTCAGCCGCTTTAACCAGAAGCTGGGTATCGTTGAAGGTGAGCGTGATGATGATGGTGATTTTATTAAACTGCTGCCGGGTGGCGGTGAGGCTAAGGCAACCAGGGAAGACTTCCGCAGCTTTGAACCGATGGTGCCTTTCCAGCGCATCATCCATACTAAGATCGCCAGTGATAACAGCATCAACCTGGGCAAACAGCGTCTTGCTTTTAATATAGGGTTACAGCGTAATGAAAGGATGGAGTTTGGCAATCCTGATGACCTGACTGAGAAAGAACTGTATTTTGACACGCGTACGCTGACTTATACTGCACAGTTACACCTGGCTGAGATGAATGGCTGGAAGACGTCGGTAGGGGGTAATGGCATGGCGCAGAAAAATCTGAACAAGGGTGCGGAGACGCTTATACCGGAATACAGTTTGTTTGATATTGGTGGTTATGTATATACCCAGAAATCATTTAAAAAGATAAACCTCAGCGGAGGGATACGTTTCGACAGCCGTAGCCTTGACAGTAAGCAGGTAATGGATGGCACGGATGAAAAGGTAGCGGCTTTTAAAAAGACATTCTCCAACTTCTCGGGAACGCTGGGTGTTACCGCACCGCTTAGTGATATGCTTTCTGTAAAGCTCAACGTAGCCCGTGGTTTCCGTGCACCGAGCATACCTGAACTGGCAAGTAATGGTACACATGAAGGTACTAACCGCTACGAATACGGCGACCCCACTTTAAAAAGTGAAACGAGCCTGCAGGTAGATGGTGGATTTGAGTTTAATACTCAGCACTTCTCTCTCGGGCTCTCTGCTTTCTATAACAGCTTTAATAATTTTATCTTCTACCGCAAACTTGAAGCGGCCGGTGGCGGCGACTCGACGGTTATGGTAGACGGGGAAGATATTACTGCCTTCAAATTTGACCAGCGTAAGGCTACACTGTCGGGTATGGAGCTGACGCTTGATCTTCACCCGCACCCGCTTGACTGGCTGCATATTGAAAATACATTCTCTTTTGTTGCGGGTCGCTTTAAAGAAAAGATTGAGTTCTCAAGCGATATGCCTTTTGTGCCTGCCCCAAGACTGCTTACAGAATTTCGCGGCGACTTTAAGAAGATCGAAAACAATATCCGCAACTTTTACCTGAAGCTGGAACTGGATAATACGTTTGCACAGGATAAAGTATTCCGGGCTTATAATACAGAGACCACTACCCCGGGTTATACTTTGTTGAACCTCGGCATTGGTGCTGACTTTGTCAATGCAAAGGGTAAAGCTTTGTTCAGCCTTTATTTTGCGGGGCAGAATATTACGGATGTGGCTTATCAGAATCACCTGAGCCGGTTGAAGTATGCACAGGAGAATGTGGTTACGGGTCGTACAGGTGTTTTTAATATGGGTCGCAATTTCAGCATCAAGCTAAACATACCACTGTCTTTCAGTTTCAAACAATAAATTTTCTCGGTTGTTTTATAAGGGTTAAGCGCACCCCCGATCATCCGGGGGTGTCTTTTTTAATAGTAACTTACGGTTAAAAGATGTTATGATAGAGCTGAGTATCAATACTCCGGCGTTGTTGTTCCCGGCAATTACCCTGCTGATGCTGGCGTATACCAATCGCTTCCTGGCGATTGCGGGCCGGGCGAGAAAACTGCACGAAGAATATAATGCTGGTGGTAAGGAGAAGCATGTGCTGGCACAGATCAGGAACCTGCGCAGCCGGCTCAACCTGATCCGTTATATGCAGGGTTTTGGTGTACTGAGCTTTTTGTGTTGTGTATTGTGTATGTATGCCATTTTCAGAGGCTGGACGGAAATGTCGCACATTATCTTTGCGGGCAGCCTGTTACTGCTGCTGGTTTCTATTATACTTTCTCTGATCGAAATCTTCCAGAGCACAAAAGCAATCGAGATGGAGCTCAGTGATATTGAAGAGCTGGACAGGAGTAATATTTTTACAGATATTTTTAAGGGCTGACGAAGGGTATCAGGCATCGAACTTTTTAGGTTCGTGCTTTTCATATTCGGGGTCGTATTTTACAAAGAAGTATAAGTAGATCACCCTGCTCAGGCGCATGAGCCAGGGTTGTGCTACTACAAGGAAGATGGCGTTAAAGCCCAGCCATGCAAAGATGCGGTTGTCATCGACCGAAATGCCAATGATTACCCACCAGGCCAGGAAAGTGGCTACAGAAAGCGCAACGGCGAGGGCGTAGCTTACATAGCCTGTGCCATACCAGAAGCCTGTTTCCATTTCGTATTTCTGGTTGCAGACGGGGCAGTGCTCGTGCATATCAAAAATGTGGGAGAGGCCCATGCGTTTGTAGGGATTGCCCGTCTTAAACATAGGACCACGCCTGCAGCGTGGACATTTCATGGTAAAAATGCTCCAGAGATAATTGGGCGTGGGTTGCTGACTCATGCCCGCAAAGGTAACGAATCAGGACTTAAAGCGGAAGAGCTTAAAGTACAGCATGATGAGACTCATAACCAATACCATACTGTTGGTATAGATGATGGGGATGCTTTCTTTGATGATGCCATACACAAGCCAGAGCACCACGCTGGAAGTGACCAGCAGGAACATCCATAATGAAATGTCTTTGGTGCTTTTGGTTTGCCAGGTTTTGATTACCTGGGGCAGAAAGGTTATTGAAGAAAGGGTTCCGGCTACCATGCCTAATATTTCGATTGGCTCCATATGATATGTGTTTGTTGGTTGCGCCCCATGGCGGCATATTGTATTGGTGAAAGATAATACATTTATGATTGTGTGCTACGCACCGGCTGCCGCCATTTTCTTTCTTTCCCCGATCTGCTGACGCCACATAGCATAATACAATCCTTTCTCTTCCAGCAACTGGATATGGTTGCCTGTTTCCACCACTTCGCCTTTTTCAAGTACATAGATCCTGTCTGCATGCATAATGGTACTCAGGCGGTGAGCGATCAGTATGGTAATTTGCTCGCGTTTGGAAGAAATATCCCTGATGGTATCAGTGATCTCTTCTTCGGTAAGTGAATCGAGTGCGGAGGTAGCTTCATCGAAAATAAGCAGGTGTGGCTTGCGCAGCAATGCACGGGCGATAGACAGGCGTTGTTTTTCACCACCACTGAGCTTCAGTCCACCCTCACCAATCATGGTATCGATACCTTTCTCAGCGCGTAAGAGCAGGTTGGTACAACTGGCTTTTTGCAGTGCATCCTGTAGCTGCTCTTCGGTAGCTTCGGGGTTTACAAACATCAGGTTCTCGCGGATGGTGCCACTAAAGAGGTTGGTATCCTGTGTTACAAAACCGATCTGTTTGCGCAGGTCGTCGAACTGGATCGTATTTTCATCCAGCCCGTTATAGAGGATATTACCTTCCTGCGGGCGGTATAAGCCTACCAGGAGTTTCATCAGTGTAGACTTACCGCTGCCGCTGGGCCCTACGAATGCAATGGTCTCCCCGGTACGCACATTAAAGCTGATATTGTCAATGGCCTTGTGGCTTACGCTCTGGTGCTTGAAGGATACCCCGTTAAAGGCAAGGCGTTCGATCTGGCCGAGGCTTTTGGGTGCTTCCGGCTCACGTTCGGGCGCTTTTTTCATCAGGGTGTTAAAGTTATCCAGTGATGCCTGCGCCTCGCGGTAGGAGAGGATGATATTACCGATCTCCTGCAGGGGGCCGAGCACAAAGAAAGAGAAGATCTGCATAGTGGCTAGTTGACCGGGATCGAGCAGCTTGCGGAACACGATCCACATGAGCATGAAAAGAATAAACTGGCGGAGTGTATTTACAAATGTGCCCTGTATAAAACTGATGCTCCTTATCTTTTTTACCTTGGTAAGTTCGAGGTCAAGAATCTGGTAAGTATTTTTATTCAGCCTGTTTACTTCCTGATTGGTGAGGCCAAGGCTTTTTACCAGTTCAATATTGCGCAGCGATTCTGTGGTGGCACCGGCAAGGGCGGTTGTTTGCCCCACGATATTTTTTTGTATCGTCTTTACCTTTTTACTCAGCAGGTTAGAAATGATGATGAGCAGGAAGATGCCCCCGAAATAGATCAGCGGCAGACTCCAGTGAATGGCTGTGGCATATATTGCTACGAAAATGATACCTATGATAACGGGGAAGAGCACATTGATAAATGTGGCCAGGAATTTTTCTACATCGGTTCTTACTTTGGTGAGGATAGAAAGTGTTTCACCGCTGCGCTGGTCTTCAAACTCCTGATAGGGAAGACGCATGGCATGCTTTAATCCCTGTGTAAATACCGCCGCACCAAACTTCTGGGTAATGAGGTTGAGGAAATAATCCTGGAAGGCTTTGGCGATACGGCTTATCATGGCAACGCCTACCGAAAGGCCCAGCAGCTTAAGGGCTGCGGCACCAAATTCCCAGAAAAAGTTATTGTATTTAGGCGGCTCCAAGTAAGCTTCTGCCGCCAGGTTGATGAGCTTACCAAAGATGATCGGGTCTACAAGAGAGAAGCCCATATTGATGGCTGCCAGTACGAGCGTAAGAATAACGAGCCATTTATAGGGTTTCAGATATTGAATAAGAATTTTCATGACTGCAGTTTGTTGTATGCTAAAAGACCTTGGATGCCTCAAATATCATGCTTTTTTGGCTGACCTGCCAAGATTGCAGTTGCAACGTTGAACTACGGCCCGTATTATTGGCTGCAGTTTTGTAATTTGCCCCGGTGACGTACGCATTTACAGGATTTCTGCACACTGGTACAGTACCGGCAACAGCGGGTGCTGCCGGGCTGCCCTGCCCCGGTGAAATATTAAAACAAAAATACAGATGAAGCATATCCTGGTTGATCTGCACAGGCTCCGCCATAATCCTTTTAATGGATTATACAGCTTCTGCCAGCACCTGGGAGTTGCGTTGAGGTCTTATGCTTCACCGGAATACCGGCTGCATTATTATGTACCGGCAGAAAGGGCAGGCAGTTTTGGCAACGAGGTTGATTATACGATCCAGCGTTCTGTTGATAAGTATTACCGTTTTGGTACCGGTAAGTATGATGTGTGGCATATTACTACGGGCCTGTCGTGGTACCGGCCTTTTAACCGTCATACCAAGACCATTTATACCATCCACGATCTTAATTTTCTTATAGAGGAGAAGGATAATGTTGAACGTAATAAGCGCCTGCTGAAGCAGATGCAGGAACGCGCCAGCCGTGCTGACCAACTGGTATTTATTTCTGAGTATGCCAGGACTTTTACAGAGGCACATATGCAGTTGGGCAATAAACCACGAACGGTTATCTATAATGGTGGTAACGGCAGTATTATACTTAACCCTGCCCACCGCCCGGCATACCTGCCGCAAAGGCCTTTTCTTTTTGCCGTAGGATTGGTACAGCCGCGCAAAAACTTTCATCTTTTGCCTGCTCTTTTGAAGGATAACGATTATGAACTGGTGATTGCCGGTCTGAACCATTTTGATTATGCCGCTGAAATAGAAAAAGCCATCGATCATTGGGGTGTTAGGGACCGTGCGCGTATGGTAGGGCCTGTCAGCGAGGAAGATAAAGCATGGTATTACCAGCATTGCCTGGCTTTTATGTTTCCTTCTTATGCGGAAGGTTTTGGCGTACCGGTGATCGAGGCTATGCAGTATGGAAAGCCTGTTTTCCTGAGCACGGAAACCTGTCTGCCGGAGATCGGTGGTGATGCCGCTTTCTACTTCGGCAGCTTTGCGCCTGAAGCGATGCAGCGTGTATTTGCAGAAGGTATGCAACAGTTTGACGAAGAGAGTGCTGAACGCTGTCGCCAGCGTGCTGCACTATTCAGTTGGGATAATGCGGCTGCACAATATTTTGAACTCTATAAACAATGGGCTGACCATGGCTGAACCACTCGTATCTATAGCGGTATGTACATATAATGGTGAACGCTTCCTGCGCAGCCAGATGGATTCATTGCTGCAGCAGAGCTGGACCAATACCGAGATCGTTATCTGCGACGATGGCTCTACTGATGGCACCCTTGCCATCCTTGACAGCTACACCTCCGACCCGCGTGTAAGATTGTACCGCAACCCCCAGAACCTTCGCCTTACAAGGAATTTTGAAAAGGCTATCGGTCTATGTACGGGCGACTACATTATGCTTTGCGACCAGGATGATGTATGGGAGAAGGAAAAGATAAAAACAATGGTAAACGCCATTGGTAACGACGTACTGATTTATTCTGATTCATTACTGATCGATGAGGAAGGAAATGATATGCATACCCGCATCTCCCGTTTGCGGCGTATGTATACGGGCAGCGATACGCGCGGTTTTGTGCTGAGTAACTGTGTATGGGGGCATGCGGTATTGATGCACAGCACCCTGAAGCAATATCTCCTTCCCCTGCCTCCTGATGTGCCGCACGACAGTTGGATCGGCTTCGTGGCTGCGAACATTAAACGCATTCGTTACATCGACCAGCCGCTTACCCGCTACCGGCAGCACAACGATACGGTTACCTCTACCTTACCCAGCGCCACGCGAGCTGATGCCACCAACCGCAACCGCAAAGAGTATATGGCACGCATGCACTGGCTCAAAGCCGCGCGCGACCTCCCCCGGAATAATGATCCAGCTTTTTACACCACGTTGTACGATCTCTACACGCGTAAAGCAAATGGCCGCTTTGTATGGCCACTGTTCTTCTTTTTACTGAAACACCGTAAAGGCCTGTTTATGTTCGCCCGTAAATCGCTGTTCAGCCAGGTGAATGAGTTGAGGAAGCAGAGCAGGGGAGTATAGTGTAATATATCAGTTCTCTCTTACCCCGCCCATCTTTCCCTGTCCAGGCTCCTGTACTGTATCGCTTCAGCCAGGTGCTCCGGCAATATGTCTCTGCTCGCCGCCAGGTCAGCAATTGTACGGCTTACCTTCAGGATGCGGTCGTAAGCCCGGGCGCTGAGGTTCAGTTTTTCCATCGCGTTTTTAAGGAGGGTATGTCCCGCAGTATTAATCATACAAAGTTCTTTCATTTGTTTGCTGCTCATCTGTGCATTGGCATAAATACCGTTACTGTTGTGGTAGCGCTTCGCCTGTATATCCCTCGCCTTGATGACGCGCTGGCGTATACTGGCCGAAGACTCACCTCCGCGGACCGTAGAAAGCTCGCTGAAGGTGACCGGCGTTACTTCCACATGCAGATCGATGCGGTCGAGCAGGGGCCCGGAGATTTTATTGAGATAACGCTGTACCGTATTGGGCGGACATGTACATGGTTTATCAGGATGATTAAAATAGCCGCAGGGACAGGGGTTCATACTCGCTATAAGCATAAAGCCAGCGGGGAAGTCGAGCGCAATGCGTGCACGGCTGATCGTTACCCGGCGTTCTTCCATCGGCTGGCGCATCACTTCCAGCACCGTGCGTTTAAACTCGGGCAACTCATCAAGAAACAATACACCATTGTGTGCCAGAGAGATCTCACCCGGCTGGGGATTACCGCCACCACCCACCAGTGCCACATCGCTGACGGTATGGTGCGGACTGCGGTACGGCCGGCGGGAAATGAGCATCGCATTATCAGGCAGCTTACCCGCCACACTGTATATCCTTGTTGTTTCCAGCGCTTCCTCAAGGGTAAGCGGTGGTAATATGGTGGAGAGTCTTTTGGCCAGCATGGTCTTACCCGCACCCGGTGGGCCGATCAGTATAGCATTATGCCCACCGGCAGCGGCGATCTCAAGGGCACGTTTGATATTTTCCTGCCCCTTCACGTCGGCAAAGTCAATCTCAAAATCGCGCTGCGCCCGAAGAAACTCCTCACGGGTATCCACTACCGTTGGTTGCAGGCTGTTGTCGCCGTTAAAGAACTGTACTACTTCGTTCAGGTGCTGTGCGCCATATACCGGCAATTGTCCCACAATGGCGGCCTCCCTGGCGTTTTGCTGCGGTAGTATCAATCCTGCAAAGCCCTCTTTCCTGGCCTGTATAGCCATAGGCAGGGCGCCGCGTATAGGGCGGAGGCTTCCGTCGAGCCCCAGTTCACCCATGATCACGTACTGCGACATTTTCTCCGGTTGGCTAAGCTGCTCGCTGGCGCCCAGCGTGCTGATGGCAATAGGCAGGTCAAATGCCGAGCCCGTTTTGCGTATATCAGCCGGGGCCATATTCAGTAATAACCTGGTGCGGGGCATAAAGAAGCCATTGCCTTTGATGGCATTTTCTATGCGTTGCAGACTTTCTTTAACGGCACTGTCAGGGAGACCAACAATCACAGCTTCGAACCGCCCCTGGTTGTTTACGTCAGCTTCGATGGTAATAGTAATAGCGTCAACGCCAAAAACGGCGCTCCCATAGGTTCTGATCAGCATGGTTTAAAATTAAAATGTTATCAGGCAGGCGTAAAAATAGGGGTTTTCAGATACCAGGCATCGTGGTTTTACCACTCTTTTATTATTACAATCCTCTTCAGGGCAACATTATTATTTCTCCTCCACCACCGCTTCCCACAGCAGGTTGGTATTCGGGTCAAGGGTTACTCCTTTAACCACTGCACCCACCGGAATCACCACCTTCGTCTTTCTGCGGCTGATGGTAAATGTCCTGGCGATTTTCTTCTCGCCAGCCTCAATAGCAATATCCAGTGGAAAAGAAAACAAGACAGGCTGTACCTGTTCTACCTCCAGTACCACACCTTTCTTTGACGCATTGTAGGCCCAGGAATGCTTGAGGCGCGGTACGCCAGGCTGGTGAAGCCATTGCTTAAAAAAGGCGCCCAGCTTTTTGCCCGACTCAGCTTCGGCAACCGCCATAAAATCTTCGGAAGAAGCATTACCGCCCTGGTATTTCGCATAGTAAGAACGCAGGGTACGTTGAAAAGCCACATCGCCTGTAGTACGGCGCAGCATATGCAGGATCCAGGCCCCTTTCTGGTAAGAGTTCTGGTTAAGAAGGCTCATATAATCCGAGGTAGTATCAACCACAGGTTTATCAGATGCTTTTGCAAAGGCAACCACCCCGTTGCGCTCTCCCTGCAAACGGCGGTTCATACTGTCCGTACCATACCGCGATTCCAGGTACACATCGGTGAGGTAAGTAGCAAACCCTTCGCTCAGCCAGAGATCATTAAAAGCCCTTTCCGTAACCATATTGCCAAACCACTGGTGCGCAATCTCGTGTGCCATCAAATCTTCTACATTGCTTTGCCCGGTAACCGACTGTTCAAAATAAAAGATGGCACTGGCATTTTCCATACCCCCAAAGATGGTTTTGGATTGCACATTAGCCAGTTTTTTGTATCCGTAAGGACCGATATATCCTATAAAATATTGCAGTATCCGGGGTGCAGCCGCATAGTCGGCAAAGCCTTTATCTTTCAGCTCTTCGTATATCCAGCTTGTTACGGGTATATTGTTTACCATGCCCGCATCCGCCACCGAAAAATCCGCCGCACCAATCACCATCACTTTAGTCGGCAGGAGTTGTGTTTCCTCCCAGTGTGTACGCTTCATACTGTCCGGCAGGAGCGTCTCTTCTTTTTTAAGGCCGTTACTCACCACGCCGTAATGCTGCGGAGCCGTAACAATAAACTCAACACTTGCCTTATCCGAAGGAATATCATTACAGGGTAGCCACTGGCGGGCACGGTTAGGCCAGTTGTCGCCAAAAAAAGTACGCCTATTGAATATGCTTTTGGAAATAACCAATCCATCAGCAGGAATACCCCTGTACTCAATATGCAGGGTTTTGGTAACGCCCGCCGCTACCGCCTGTTTCAGTTGTACCAGTAAAAGGTCTCCCCGGTGGTTGAACCCTGTGGCTGCTTCACCATCCATTACCCGTACCACCCGCATACCCTTGCCTTCGGGGTTGATGCCGGCGAGGTTGAGCGTGATGGTACTGAGCTGCTGCCCGGTGAGCAGTGTTACCGAAGCCATGCCGTCGATGGTATCAGAGCGGTCAGATAGCGTAAGCCCAAAACGGTAATGCTGTACATCAATAGGAGAGGCAGATACAGTTGCCCTGGGCTGGGCACCGAGACGCCCCGAAACAAGAAGTAATAAAATGAGATGGTATTTCATACGATGAAGATAAGCAATTGAGAACATGCATAAGCTGCCTTCCCCATTACTGCCAAACCGGCAGTAAAACACCCCCTCCACAAGCATTCCACACCCGGAAATCGCCTGTTGCTGTAGCGATGTTGAAGTGATGTTGAAGTGATGTTGCAGTAAGGTAAAAGTATAGCAGCAGTAGACCATTGGCAGCAGGTAGTAAAAAGCGACATTCTGTCATATAACGCCCCGGTACAGGCACTATATCTCTTCAAGCATTTTCACTACACCCTCCATCTTCAGTATCAGGTACCCCAGCCTGTCGTTGCTGATACCCTCTTTAAGCTGGTAGCTGAACCGGAGCTGGTCGCCCGCTACAGAAGTCTCAAAATAACGGAAACAAATGTTAGGATATTTTTTCAGCCCTTCACCCACCTCGTAAAGATGCGTGGAGAGGATAAAAACAGAATTGCTGATTTTGATCAGCCCCTCAATAACCGTACTGCTGCATTTCATCGCATCCTGCACATTGGTGCCTTTAAAAAGTTCATCGATCAGGATCAGCCACTTCTTACCATTATTCACCTTGGTAACAGTAGCCTTTATACGCTGTACCTCGTTGTAAAAATAACTCTCACCCCTGGTAATATTGTCGGCCACGTTAATATTGCTCAGCAAACCGTCAAACAGCGATAAGGTCATCCGCTCTGCCGGTACACCCATGCCCAGGTGAGCAAGAAATACCGCTGTACCAACCGATTTGATAAAGGTACTTTTACCCGCCATATTCGCCCCCGTAAGAAAAAGAAAATTATTACCCGCACCCAGCTTTACATCGTAAGCAACAGGCCGGTTAAGCAGCAGGTGAAACAAGCCCGACACCTCCAGTGAAGATTGTTTACCCTCTACCCATTCAGGAAAAACCAGCCGGTATTTTTTAACCGCCATAGCCATGCCATACCAGGCATCAAGCTGGAAAAAAAGACCGATCAGGTACGCCATGTTTTCCTTGTAATAGTACCGCAAAAAACTGGCTAAGCTCAGCAGTTCACCGGAGCTCAGTGCAATAGCTTTGTCGTGCCTGGCCACAGCGTCAAACTGTTCCTTGCCCGTTAGCTTTGTCTGCACCTCCTCCAGCAACACCCGCATAGGCTCCGGTGTATCTGCATGTAAAAAATCTCTCACAAAAGCCTGCATGCCCTTTATAAAGTCGAAGCAGTGCGTAGCCGAGTAAAGGGCCAGTGAGTAGTCGGGCCCGTGCAGTACCTTATACATCAGCGTACCCAGCAGCGAAGCACCCGCAGGTATAGTGTCAAAAGCGGTGTCGTAAAACCGCTCCACCACCATGATGGTACCATTGCTGATCTGTGTCGGCCATTGTTGTTCCTGTTTTAAAATAAGCTGCAGCGTTTGCTGTATGCCACGGATATGACCAATATCGTTAAACGGATGATTGAGGGTGTAACGCAACTGTGCACCGCCACCCATGGTGCTCGTGAGGTTGATGCGGCTGAAAACAGAGAACTCCTCATCGTGGTTAAAAACAGCAAGGTCGTTAAGCGTGGTTTGATCTATTTCCATGTGGATAATGCTATATGTAGTATTACAACCCCTTCGGGTAATAGTTTAGGTAACGCCCGGCCATCAGCGGTCAAACTGCAGCCTGGCCCCCTGTTGAGATTCATCCCATACACCATTTCCATATACACAACGGCCATTTACAAACGTATGAGTAACCGTGGCCGGCAGCGTAACACCTTCCAGCGGGCTCCATCCGCACTTATAGGCAATATTTGCCTTGCTTACGGTCTGTGGCAGCGTAAGGTCAACCAGGGCAAGGTCAGCAAAATAACCTTCCCGGATATATCCCCTGTTTACAATGCCAAAACAGTCAGCCACAGCATGGCTCATCTTCTCAGCAATTTTTTCCAGGCCGATTTTTCCCATCTGGTGATAGTGAAGCATTAATGGTAAAGAGTGCTGTATCAGTGGAAGCCCGGAATGCGCATGTTCATAGGGGGCAGCTTTCTCTTCAATCGTATGCGGGGCATGATCCGTAGCAATCACGTCCAGCCTGTCGTCCAGCAGCGCCTCCCATAAAGCCGCCTTGTTCTCAGGCCCTTTGATGGCAGGGTTGCATTTGATCAGGTAACCCAATTGCGCATAGTCATCAGCGGTAAAGTGCAGGTGATGCACACATACTTCGGCCGTAATGCGTTTGTCCTTCAGCGGTACCATATTGGTAAAAAGCAGTAACTCCTTCGCCGTGGAAATATGCAGGATATGCAGGCGCGTATCATATTTCTTCGCAAACTGAACCGCCCGGAAAGACGATTCAAAACAAACCTCTTCATTGCGGATAAGGGGGTGGTCAGCCGCCGACAGTTCACCCTTTTCTGCTTTGATACGTTCATAATTGCTGCGGTTGATCCTTTCATCCTCGCAATGCGTGGCAATCAGCAGCTCGCTTTCCCTGAAAAGACGATCGAGCGTAAGCGGATTATCCACCAGCATATTACCCGTGCTGCTCCCCATAAAGATTTTAACACCGCAAATGTCTTTTTTACGTGCATTGGTTTTGAGCACTTCCTCAGTATTGTCATTACTCACCCCCATAAAGAAAGAATAGTTGGCCAGGGAAGAGCGCGAGGCAATACCGTACTTATCCTCCAGCAGGTCAAGCGTAAGGGCATTCGGTACCGTATTCGGCATTTCCATAAAGCTGGTAACGCCACCGGCTACCGCAGCACGGCTTTCAGAATAGATAGTAGCCTTATGCGTAAGACCCGGCTCGCGGAAATGCACCTGGTCGTCAATAACGCCCGGCATCAGCCATTTCCCTTCACCATTGATCTCCTTTACGGCCCCTTTCGTATCAATAACAGGAGCAATCCTTTCAATACGTTCATCGTTCGTTAATACGTCCAGCACCTGAATTTTTCCTTCATTTACAACCTGAATGTTTTTAAAAAGGTATTTTTGTGCCGCGTACTGTTTTTGAGCATTTACCATTAACCCATATTTAGATGCAAATTATTAAAAGCTTTTTCATCCTGCTGATTTTTATTGGACCCCTCTATGCAGGTGCCCAATCCACTTACCTGAACCAGGGTGCAAAAGAGTATCATTTTGTAGACAGGCTGGAGATCAAGCAACAAACCAATACCGACCTCAATTTTTCCACCCTCCGTCCCCTCAACCGTAAAGCCATTGTACGGCAGGCCGAATTTCTCGACAGCGCCCGTATGGGCTATACCGACTCCCTTACCGGTATCGACAAATATAAGGAATGGACCGACCTCGACCTTACCCCAATAGACGAGTACAACCTCCGCAGCCTGCTCATGAACAACAGTGAATGGGTTTCAGGCCTGCGCACCGACTTTACTTCTAAAAAACCCATCTGGACGTCTTTTTATAAGACCAAACCCAATATGATCGAAGTCAACACCAAAGACTTTTTTCTCGTCGTAAACCCCGTCCTCCAGATCCACCAGGCCATAGAACCAGGTTACGACCAGACCATTTTCCTCAACAGCCGCGGCGTCACCACCCGCGGTATGATCGCCCGTAAGGTCGGGTTCTCCGCGCTCATTACCGACAACCAGGAGCGTGGCCCACAATTCTTTCAGCGGCAGATCGCCCGCTTCGACGCCGTACCCGGCGTAGGCTTTTATAAACCTTTCAAAAATACCGGGGTCGACTATTTCGATGCCCGTGGATACATTACTTTTAATGCCGCCAAATACATCGACTTCCAGTTTGGCTACGACAAAAACTTTATCGGCAACGGATACCGCAGCCTCTTCCTGAGCGACTGGGGCAACAGCTACCTCTTTGCCAAGATCAATACCCGTATCTGGAAGCTCAACTACCAGAACCTCTTTATGGAACTGATGCCCTCCTTCCGTAAAGGGGGCGATACCCTGCTCGACCGCAAATACGCCGCCATGCATCACCTCAGCATGAATGTTACCCGCTGGCTGAACATCGGCCTCTTTGAAGGCGTGATATTCGGGCGTAAAAACCGTTTCGACTTCCAGTACCTCAACCCGCTTATCTTTTATCGTCATATCGAAGGTTCACTCGGCAGCCGCGATAATGCCGTGGCAGGTATCGACTTTAAAGCCAACCTGCTGCACCGCATACAGCTTTACGGGCAATTCCTGCTCGACGAGTTTATCCTCTCCGAAGTACGCAGTGGCAAAGGCTTCTGGGCCAATAAATGGGGCATACAGGCGGGGGTTAAATACGTAGATGCCTTTGGCGTACGCAACCTCGATCTGCAGTTTGAATCCAACAGGGTAAGGCCCTTTACCTATTCTCACGGCGACTCTATTTCCAATTATACGCATTACAACCAGCCGCTGGCTCATCCGCTGGGTGCCAACTTCCAGGAATTTATCGGCATCGTTCGTTACCAGCCCGCACCCAAATGGTATGTATATGCGCGCGCCATCTATTTTAACCAGGGGCTCGACAGCCTCAACGGTGCCAACTTTGGCAGTAACCCCCTCCGCGCCAACGTGGATGGCCGTACCTCCGATTATGGATATACGCTGGGAAATGGGCGTAAGGTAAACTGCCTTAATGCTGCCATGCAGGTATCTTACGAATTCAGGGAGAACCTCTTTTTCGACGTTTCTTTGCTTTATCGGAATTATAAATTTAAGACAGAACCCGGCCAGAGCAACACCACCCTCGTTACAGCAGGGGTAAGGCTCAATATGTTTAAGCGTGACTACGATTTTTAATACCGATAAGCGGCAGGCTGACCATTAAACCATGTAACATGAAACATTATTTTATTACCGCCTGTGTGTGCGTATGCTTTTGTCTTAAAGGACTGGGGCAGGCTAAGGATAAGTTCAACCTGAATTTTGAATCGATCTGGAGTGGTTATTTCGACGAGCAGAAGAAACAGGTACACATGCTTCACCTCAGCAACAGGGTGGCCTTTATGGAAGCCCGGCCCGATCAGAACCTGCAGATGATACTGGCCCTCGACCTCGAATCAGGTAAGATCGTCGATACCCTTTTCTCCAACCAGGTACTTACCGGTACCGACAGCGTACCCATCACCTTTACCTATTTCGACGACTACGAGTTTTCCCCCGACGATAATAAGATATTGATCAAAACCCAGACGGAGCCACTCTTCCGCACGAGCACAAAAGAATTCTGTTATGTATGGGATGTCAGGAAGCGTACGCTGAAAACGATCTCCGGCGATGGCAAGCAGAATTACCCTGGCTTTTCGCCCGACAGTAAAAGCATTGCCTTTGTGCGCGACGGTAACCTCTACGTCAGGAACCTCGCCACCGATGCCGTACAGGTGGTTACTTACGATGGTGCCCCCGGCCAGAACCTCTATGGCATGGCCGACGCCCTGTACGAAAATAACTTCGGTATGGGCAGGGCCCACCAGTGGAGCCCCGACGGAAAGTTTCTCGCCTTCCTGCGCTTTAATGAGAATACCGTAAAGTCTTACCCGCTGAGTTATTACGATAAAGTGTATCCCGAAACGATGCGGCAGCGCTACCCGATGGCGGGAGAAATGGTACCCGAAGTACAGGTGTTCATCTACGATATTGCCAATAAGATACTGACCCCTGTCGATGTAGGCGTTAACCCCAACCAGTATATTACCGGGTTCAAATGGGCGCCCGATGGTAAATCGCTCTATGTGCAGCGGCTGAACCGGGCACAGACCAACCTCGATCTGCTGAAGGCCGATGTAAAGACGGGAAGCACAACGGTGATCCTCAACGAAACCAAACCCGATTATATCAGAACCTACGCAGATAATATCACTTTTATACCCGGCCGCAACACCTTTCTCTGGATGAGCGAGAGCAGCGGCTACAGCCATATTTACGAAGTACCTGCCGGTGGTGGTGAAAAGAAAGCCATTACACAGGGGCTCTGGGAAGATTTTGAGATCAAGGCAGTAGACGAAGCTACGGGTGAGATTTTCTTTACCGGTAATGAGTCAGGCTATAACGAAAAACATCTCTATAAAGTAAGGTTCGATGGCAGCAGGCGCGCACGCCTTACAGATAATGGTGGTTATCACAACGTATTGCTGACAGCCAATAACCGTTTCTTCCTCGACGAATACAGTTCGCTCAATGCCCCCACCACTTACCAGGTCTACAACAGCGATGGCCGTAAGCTCTATGGCAAGCTCATTGAGAACAAAGAGCTGAAAACCCGCCTCGACGCCTATAAAATACCCAATGCCAGGTTCATCAATATTAGCTACAACTACAAAGTAGATCTCAGGGGTTGGCTGATTGAACCCTACCAGTATGCCGGTAAGCGGTTACCCGTAGTCGTGTATGTGTATGGCGGACAGGGCAGGCAGGAAGTACTCGACCAGTGGGGCGATAAATTTGGCCTTACCATGCGTGCCCTGGCCAACGAAGGTTACCTCGTAGTATGTATCGATCCGAGGGGTACCCCCGGCAAAGGCGAAGCCTTCAGGAAGAGTACATTTAAAAAGCCGGGCGATATCGAGATAGAAGACATTACAGCCCTGAAAAATTACCTCAGGAACAATTATACCATCGACACCGCCAATATGGCTATTATGGGCTGGAGTTATGGCGGTTACCTTGCGGCGCTGGCATCAACCAAGTATGCCGGACTTTTTAAAGCCGGCATTGCCATTGCACCCGTAACCAACTGGCGGTTGTACGAAAATGTATATGCAGAGCGGTTACTGCAAACCCCCGGCGAAAATGCAGAAGGCTACAACAGCAGCGCCCCCGTAAACTTTGTAAGCAACTATAAAAAAGGATTGCTGCTGATACACGGTACCGCCGACGATAACGTGCATTTCCAGAACAGTATGGAGCTCAGTAAAGCGCTGGTAAAAGCGCGTAAGCAATTTGATCAGCAGTTCTACCCCGACTACCTGCACAATATCAGCGACAACACGCCCAATAACGCCCGCATTCACCTGTTCACCAAGATCTCCGATTTCCTGAAAGAGCAATTGGTGAGCCTGCCTGCAAAACCCATAAAGTAAAAACAGTATAAAACCCCACCCAACCCCACCGGGGTGCCATTATTATAGAATCATCCGTTCCCAACACCACATCCAACCCCGCCCGGGGTGACATTATTATAGAATCATCAACCCCAGCACCCCACCCAACCCCACCGGGGTGCCATTATTATAGAATCGTCGACCCCAAACCACATCCAACCCCGCCAGGGGTGACATTATTATAAAAT